>CAZVLN010000148.1:0-1532 GCA_964627995.1 uncultured Saprospiraceae bacterium | reverse complement strand
GGAAAAATAGATTGAGAGGTGCTCATCATGCCTTAGTGTAGCGCTACGTGAAGCCTTTTTTTGCTTTGCAGCAATTCCCGTTTGTTGGTACATCTTCGCCCCATAGGATAGCAGCGTATCGAGTCTTCCTACTATTTTTTAGCTATGTTTCTCGGCGCAATTACTAGCGGAAAAATCTTTCAAAAGCGAAAGGAATATTTATGATTTTTATATTGTGATAAATTTAAGTAGTAAATTGTAATTATGAAGGTTTTAATTCTTAACTGTATTCTCCTGCCCTTTTTGTTGAGCTCCAGTGCCGCTCAATCACCGTTTATTAAGTCTGGAGAATGGTCATTCGGCTCTTTTTCACATAATTCCGAGGCGATTAATGAACATTTATATCCTCCTCATTCGGTGGGATATAGGATTGTCTCCAGTTCTGAAAGTTATGAATTTAGCGGTATGACTTTTATCGAGGAAACGAGAGAGCATGTCGCCTATTTTCAAAAAGGTTTTTCCTATGCAGTCGCGAATAATTTTATGCTTGGAATTCAAGCTGCCTGGGCATCAAATTCAAGCCTGTCGAATACCGTAACTACTGGAGTACTTCAACCTGAGCTACGATATTATTTTACCTCACCTTTTTTTATTTCTTTAAATCCGGCTATTATTTTTTCTAATCAACCGAGTTCACTAAATGTCAGATATAATCGTTATTTTCTTTTATCAATTGCGACAGGTTTTACCTTATTTTCAACGAATGATCTTGCTTTTGAGCCGAGTTTTAGGTTGAACCGAACTATTGTTGAAGGGGGGAGGACAAGCTTCACCCCAGCGCTGATTTTAAGATATTTTCCGGGCAGAAAAATATCGGAGGGGGATGAAAAAATCAATCCATTGGAAAGGGGAAATATGATGGTCGGAGGGAGCGCATTTGCTGATATGTTCCAAGGAAATGCTAGTTTTAGTTTGAATCCCCGACTGGGCTATTTCTTTTTGGATAGATTCGTTTTGGGCAGTGGTTTTAATTGGTATCGACACTCGAGAAGCAGTCGGGATAGCCACTACCAATTTGAGTTGAACTTGTTTGCAAGAGCCTATCCTGTTAAGAATCTTTTTTTACAAATGGAAAGTGATATTCTATTGTCCCATTCGGGTTCATCTTTGAATCAGTACATCATTAGCGGTGCAATTGGATACTCTATATTCATATCCCGATCTATTGCGCTAGAACCCACGATAAATTACTTTTCTAGGACTATTTCTATTGATAATTCGTCTCAAGAGATTTTTAATAATAGTCTGAGTTCATTAGGAATCGAAATGACCGTACAGGCTTATCTCAGCAGATAAAGCGTTATTTAGGTTGCACCTCCTGATTTAACCCGAAAAATGCTTGCATTTTTCGCCCTTAGGGCCGAAGGGCATTCAAATTGTTGGTTTGTAAGGTCTCATATATTTTTCAAGTAACTGACTTTACAAATCGCAATACCCAAATTTGGTTCCTAGCCTTTGAATGAGTTCGAGGGGATCAATGATTGTCAGGATAC
>CAZVLN010000147.1:0-1648 GCA_964627995.1 uncultured Saprospiraceae bacterium | reverse complement strand
GTTGCATATTATGCGAGAACTGGGGCGTTCCTTCATTTTTTATTCCTTCAAAAACCGGCTTGCCGGACATATCGAAAATACTAATTTCGCCTTTCTCCAATGGCATATCATAGATGGTTAAGAACTGATCGGTAGGGTTTGGAGCGATGAGAAGTTCCAGGTTATTATGATCTGTATTGAAATCTGTATTGGGAAACGGCATTCTCCAAACCTGCTTGCCTACCCCATATTTATAGCCGGTAAAATAAAGGTAATCGCCAAAAGCGACTAAATTATCAATCTCACTATCAAAAGGACCTTGATTCAAGTCAGTCATTCTATCCAATTGTCCATACAATCCCACCGACCATAGCTCTTCGCCCTTCTCATCCAGGCTTACAGCAATTGCTAAAAGTGAATCGCTAAAATATATTCTCGGTTTTGATTCCAGAGTTTCAAAGTAATCTATATCGTCGGCCGCTAAATTATCGTAGGGAGAGACCCGTAACTCTTCCACTCGATTACCTAAGTTTCGGCTTAAAGTTAGATTTTGTTGCGGAAACAATTTATACCCGAGTGTATATATTTGATTGCCTAAACTGAATTGGTCTTGCGGAACAAAGGGGTTTAAGTCCAGTGCTTCTTCGACAAGATCATCTTCACAGCCAAGTCGAAAGACTTTGGTATAAGCAGTATCAATAGCTGAAAATATGAGGTCTCCATCGAATCGGTAAAAGCTAGTGTAAAATCTGGAAATATCGAGGTCTAAGATTTCTCGAGTTCCTTCCTTTGTACCATCTGTTATATATAGCTTGTTTGTCTGATTTTGGAAACTGGATGCAGAAATGATCACTTTATCATCGCAGGAAGGAATAAATCTATAGTAATAATTTATGTCCTGGTTATCTTTTAGAAGTACTTCCTGTTTACCTGTGCGCAAGGAGGTGCTCGTTATAGAATCACCGAGCCCACTATATTCAATACTTAAAATATACTCTCCAGCCTGGTTCGGAATTTCAGAGATATTTTCCGGTCTCTGAATATCATCAGTTTCGAGTTGTACCCATGACCTAGTCTCAGGATGATAAGACCAAAATTCGTTCCCTCTTCCGACCACTCTCAATTCCCTGACAATATATTTTCCAACTGGATAGACATCACGGTGAAGGACTTCCATATCGTAAGGCGATAAAGTATCATGAGAGCCGGATTCTAGGTCTACTGCATAAGCTCCAAAATATCTGTTGATGAATAGGAGTTGATCAGAAACACTTAAAATGTTACTTCCGTTGTTATAGTGTGGAATTCTTTTTGCTACAGGCACAATCTGATCTTGATCTTTCCATTCATAAATGGAGACGGTCCCACTATTAACTCTTTGAACGAAATAGTATTTTTCCCGATGGTACAGGATAGGTAAATTAATTTCGGAAGTAAATATGGGACTGAATTCTTGACCTGTCCACTCATGAATTTCATTTTTTGTTCGTAGAATAAGTTTTTGCCCCAATTGAATTAGTTTACTTTTTTCGATACCATGGCCTTGATCTCCAAAAGGTAAAAGTTCTACGATCGTATCTCTGATTAAATCAAATGCAAATAATTCATTTAGCACCTCTTCCTCAAAACGTCCCTCATTATGAGCGATAAAATAAAACAAGCTGTCATT
>CAZVLN010000146.1:0-1728 GCA_964627995.1 uncultured Saprospiraceae bacterium | reverse complement strand
AAACTTCCTGTAATTCCACCATTTTGCTAAAAGAAACGGATTGCTGAACCAGGTCAGCATAGCTTCCGACTTGTTCGATGTGTCCGTCTTTCAGGACGACCACCCGATCGGCATTCCGAATGGTACTGAGTCGGTGGGCAATGATCACAATAGTATATTTTCCCTGCAATCGGTCGATCTGTTGCTGAATAGCACTTTCGGTCTCGCTATCCAGGGCGGAAGTCGCTTCATCCATAAATAAAAAATCCACGTCTTTATAGAGTTCCCGGGCAATTGATATGCGTTGCTTCTGTCCGCCGCTCAGACTGATGCCATTTTGCCCCAGGCGGGTATCAAGCCCCTCGGGTAAGTCGCGGACAAAATCCGCGATGCTGGCGCGTTCTAAAGCCGCCCAAACTTGATCTTCTGTTGCGGCGCTCCTATCCGACCAAAACGTCACATTGTGAAAGACGGTATCGTCAAAAATCACGGGCTCCTGCGTGATGTAACCGATGCGGGACTGCAGAGCGGTTAGGTTCCACTCGGCCAAAGAGGTGCCGTCGACGACGATCTGACCTTCTACAGGCCTCAACAAACCACTCATCAAATTCATCAGTGTGCTTTTTCCCGCTCCGCTCTCTCCCACTAAGGCCAAGGTCTCCTTGGGCCGAATATCCAAATTTATATTTTGTAAAATCGGTGCTTCCGGTAAATAGGAGAAGGATACGTTTTGAATTTGCATCCGGCCACTCACTTGCTGCTGCACATAATTCCCCTCCTTTTCTCGGTTCTGCTGGAGTTCGTCCACAAAGGCGCGCATATTATCAATTGACCCTGAAAAAGATAGAAACTGATTATAACTGGTTTGTACACCCATCAGAGCCGTTAGCCCCCGATAAAAAAACAGCAGGGAAAGAAGAACCGTACTCAGTTGGCCACCCATGAGTTTCACTTGAGCCAGAATGACTAATACTACAATGCCAATCATAAGGGGTTCTCGTACCCCAGCCATTATAGCATTGAGCACGCCCATCTTGCGCACCCGATCTTCGATCTCGTAGACCTTTTGGATCAGGTTTTGGGCATAGGTCCGGATGCTGCCCGTAGCTTTCAGGTATTTGAAAAAGGCCACTTCTTGTATCAATAGGCCCTGAAAGTCGCTATTGGAACGCACGAGTTTCTTGGACAAAGCCTTGGTGCGTTTATATAATACGGTAAAAAGGAAGTGAGAGAGTCCACCTCCTATGACCACAAAAATCGCAAATTCGGGATTGGCGAGGAAGGCGAGGGTGGCGTAGGTTAGCAGTAAGACGCTTTGCCTCAATAAGTTTGCAAAACGATTAAAGCCCTGCACAACGCGTCCCACTTCCCCACTCAGCGTATTTTGAATATTGCCCGCATCAGCTGTCACGAAAGCATGGTAGCTGTAATTCGTTAGTGCATGAATATTTTCCACGCGTATCTTCCGGATGAAGTATTGCTGGTAAATGACGTTAAGATACCCTACCCCAAAAGTGGCTAATCCTTTCAATACAAAAAAGCTGAGCATGCTGAGCAGAACGACGGTCAGGGTCAGCTCTAGGCCCATGCCTTCAATACCGTCCAAAATAAAGGCCAGGTTCCCCATGGAGTCGCCAGTCGCGGCTGTCTTCCCTTCGGCGATAAACTCTAGCAGTGGTAGGAACATGGCGAGACCGAGGCCGTCCATGAGGCCCACCAATATCGAGGCTCCCACGAGCAAGCTGAGAC
>CAZVLN010000145.1:0-1758 GCA_964627995.1 uncultured Saprospiraceae bacterium | reverse complement strand
ATTGACTGATTATTGCTCTGATTTAAAGGATGCCAGCTTTCTGTTTCCTAAGTAAAAGGAAATAGGAATGGATGCCTCCTAGTCAGCGATGGGAACCGGTCGTCCGGTGCTGGTAGCAAGAACAGTGAAATATTATTATTGAAATTTTGCCTTCGCTCGCCCCCAGCCCCTATTATGTTAAAAACCAAGAATTTCAGCTTTTTCTTTCCGTAAAGACAAATATTTTTACTTTCAGCCCCTGTAATCAACCTATGCCGAGGGGTTGAACATGAAAATATTTGTCCGCCTTTGTGCTACCGGAATTTCTGTTCCACTCTATTATTAGCAGTCACCTTCTTATCGAAGTGCTGCAAGACCTGGGTCATACTGTATAAATGGCTATTTCGGAGTGACCATGCCAGTCTTTTCGGATTAATTGTGCCACTTTGAGAAGTCAAAGTCAATAATACGATTTTTTCTTATTAATCATTTTTAATCATTCCTTTTCTGAGGGATTCACCCTTGAGGTTTATTCGATGTGAAGAATTGACTATTCTGTCCAAGAGCGCATCAGCAATGGTGTTTTCCCAATAATGTCATACCAAGCTGATACGGGGAGTTGTGAGGATATGATGGTTGAAGCATTTCTGAAGACTTACGATTCTTTGGCCAGTTTATGATTTAAATATTCTTGTTTTAAATGGAGTATCCTCTTTAAATTTCCCTCTCGTTTTCCGTTTGCTTTTGGACTTTTTCCATTTCCATCCAATGAGACGTGTGGCACTTAAGCCGGAGTTCGTCTATTTTAAGGATAAAAGGAAAGGGGTATATATTTCGGGACCTGCGTATGAGACGTATCTAAGTATACGCGCGGCTTTTTGGAGACCGAAAAAAGAATTGTTGTATATGGGTAACGAGCTAAACCAGTACTTTCGAAAACCTGTTATGTCCATACATAGGTAGATAGATTTAGCTCAGGCTTTCTTTTTGTATGCTTTTCACTTGAAGAAAATGTTTATCGTTTGTCAACAGGGGTAAACTATGCTGTTTAGCTAATGCGGCTATCCAAATATCATTTTCTGGAAAGGGCGTACCTGCTTTTTTTAATTGAGATTTTATTTTCCCATAATTCTCCGCTGTTTTTTCATCACATGACAACAGTCTCACATTCTTTTGAAAATCCTGAATTTGATTTATACGCAGCGCCGTCTGATCAGATACATTTGCACCATAAAACAACTCTCCCAACACAATCACTGGCATGTAAACGATAGAGATTTTCCTTAATGCATTTATTGCCCGCTGATCATTTCTAAATAAACCTATGACAATATTAGAGTCAATAAACTTACCACTCATTCAGGTCTATTTTTCTGCTTTCTTCCACCGCTTTTTCCATCTGTATGGCAGATTCTTCATTCCATATTCCGGCAAACTCCAGGAGGTTTTCCCCTGAATAACCTACTCTGATCGGCAACAATCCGAGCTCTTCTTCTCTAATTTTCTGAACGACAGCTTCAATGAATCGAATCCTATCTGCTATAGAGTAGTTATTTACAATATTTAAAATTTCATTTTCATTCATTTTGATGACTTTTATCTATGCTACAACAAAAAAGACTAAAATAAGAGTTCCCAGGTCTTAAAGTTTCCGAATTCACTTTATTATAATCATGCACTTCATTTCGATTTCCACAGGCAATGGTTCCTAAACAATCCGCACCTAAAGGGTCTTTTTTAGTCATAGGCTTATAAATTTATTCGAGGGAAGGGCTCCCC
>CAZVLN010000144.1:0-1795 GCA_964627995.1 uncultured Saprospiraceae bacterium | reverse complement strand
CCAGGCAGGAGGGCTCACAGGCTACCGTGCAATTTGTACCATCGTTATCGTAAAACTCTAACTCCCAATCAAATAAAGTCCCACCATCTCCGAACACACCATCGATAAACTCTAAGCGCCAGGTTCCATTTACTGAAGAACCATCAAGATCACTAAAGCATCCATCTGCGGGGAAATAAGAGCCGGTATATGTTTCATTCTCCTCATAGCCTGCATTGCTATCAAATATTTCTGGGAATCCCGGATCTGGAGCGGGGGATTCACTGCAGTCGAGAAAGCAAATGTCAAATGTGATATTGTCTCCGACACTTAAGCCCGTCTCTAAGGAAAGGCCCACACTAGAACCATTAGGTGCAATCAGGTTTATATCTAATTCTTCGATAGCATCATGGACCATGAAAACTCTTACCGCGCGTAAACCTTGCCCATTAGATCCTAAAGTTGGATTGGTGGCCCCTGCGATTTCAATTTCCGCTGTTGCTGAACCTTGAAAAGGCAAATCCAATTCGCAGTTTGTGCATGCACAAGAATTACTGGGAAGGGGTAATATGGTAATTGTTTCACAATTCTCCGAGAGGTCTGCACAGAAAAGCGGCTCATCGATGTCGTTCTGCAAATCGGAAAGCGTATATGAACCATTCGGGTCAGGAATTTCATCGAAATCGTCGAGTAAATAGGATAGCCCACATATGATATAGGTGCCCGGGTCAAAAGAGGTTAGATCTGCATCCTCGTCGTAAGCAAGTATAACATCCGTTTCCTCGTCAGTAATTACATAAGTATATCCGTATTCAGCCGGGTCGGGCTCTGCACCGGGGTAGGTCGGGGGGAGACTGCGGTCAAGAGCCGGATCACCTTCAAATAAAGTATCCACATCCCCATTTATATCTCCTCCATCTGCTAAACAAGGGTCAGATGCACAAGCCTCTTGACAGCCGGTTCCGTCATTATCATAAAATTCCAACTCCCATCCGAGAAGCGTTCCACCGCCGCCAACATCAGAATCGAAGATTTCTAATCGCCAATCGCCATTGACATCTCCTGTTAAGTCTTCAAAGCAAAGCGAATTGTCGGCCGGGTAGTACGAACCCGTGTAAAGCTGGTTCGCCTCATATCCAGCCCCACTATCAAATATTTCAGGAAAACCCGGGTCGGGATCCACGGACTCGGCACAGGCGAGAAAACAGATATCAAATTCTGAACTTAATCCACTTGTGGTTGCCCCGGAGTTGGTTGAAAGGTCAATTGTTGCCCCACTGGGCGAGACTAGAGATATATCTAAGTCACCAATATCATCATGCTCTAGATTGAGAGATACAGCGCGTAAGTCTTGGCCGTTTTGGCCTAACGTTCCATTTGTTGCCCCGCTGATTGTGATCGTAGAGACTGTCGCTCCCAGGTTGGGCATGTTTTCAGGGCAATTGGTACAACCGCACTGACCCTGAGCCGCATTGTTTATCACAAAAAAAAGCAGACCAAACAGGAAAAACCGCATAAGTTGTAACTTCATCACTGTAATGTAAACGAAGTGAGGAACAAAAGGTCAAATGAAAGGGAGATTTGTTCTATATATGTCAACAGTTAGTAACAAATTAGGCTTCTAAGACCACTTTTTCTGTTCTATTTTAGGTGTGGAGACTACAGAGTCATACAATAAATAAGAGATGGTCAATCGTTTTTTTAATCATCATGATTTGGGGCCTACCCTTCGTCCCGAGGAGCGCGTGGCGCTCTCGAGGACTTCGGGTCGCTACGGTCCAGGCTATCGGTACGAGCTGCGCTCGCACTCCTGCCT
>CAZVLN010000143.1:0-1879 GCA_964627995.1 uncultured Saprospiraceae bacterium | reverse complement strand
TTGGGTCAGCGACTCGGTAAATGTCGGTGTCGGCACGCAAACCATTACTCAAGTCATTCCGAAGGATAGTATCATTACAGAGCGCGAATTTGAAGGGATGGGCACCTCGACCTCCTGGGTGCGACTGGAAGCCAATAGCGCTGATCAGACCACTGTGAGCTGGGGATTATATTCCGAGTTTCCCTTTTTGGCGCGGCCTGCGCTTCTGTTTATGGATTTAGAAGAAGCCATTACAAGAGATTACGACAAGGGCCTGGCTGAACTTAAAGAATGGGTAGAATCTGATAAAATCAACACCCAAAAAACCTATGACGTTCGATCTATCACTTTTCCCCGGCAAAACTATGTCGTTCAGTCCGATACTATCTCCTTTCAGGATATGTCAGCCCATTTTGACAAGGTGGGAGCAGCTATTCACGGAGGCATGCAATCCGGAAGCATTTCCGCCACCGGAACTCTGGTGGGTATGTATTACAATTGGGATACAGAAACCATGAAAAGCCATATGGCCATTGGCGTACCTACAGATCAAACTACAGCCCCGGAAAGTTTCGAGTTGATCACCTTAGAGGAGCAGCCCGCCTTGCAAATCGATTATTATGGCCCCTATGAAGGGACTGGACCCGCCCATAATTATATGGAGCAGTATGCCAACAAAGATGGACTGACCCTGAGTGCTCCGGCGATCGAGCGCTACGTGACCGATCCGACCAAGGAGCCGGATACCACCAAGTGGCTCACCGAGGTCATTTATCCCCTTCAATTACCAAAAAGTACAAATTAAACCTAAGATTAGGCGGAGGGTGTAAACATCCTCCGCCATTTTTTATTTACTTGTAGGTACAACTATTTAAAGCAAAAGAAATGAACAGAAAAAAATTTCTAAAGTCGGCATTGATCACGGGTGCGCTCGGAGCCGTAGCGCCTCATGTTTTAAAAGGGCGGAATAGTGCCCGTGAAGAATCAACTTACGATAAGTTAATGGATCAGGTTGGATTTAACCACTTACCCAATAAAGAAGTAAAGACCATGAATACCGTAATTCACAAAGCAAATACGAGAGGACATGCCAATCACGGTTGGTTAGATTCTCACCACACCTTCAGTTTTGCCAATTACCACAATCCCGAAAGAATGCATTTTGGGGTGCTCCGAGTATTAAATGATGACCGCGTCATGGCAGGTAGAGGCTTCGGTACTCACCCTCACGACAACATGGAAATTATATCCATACCCCTGGAAGGAGACTTAGAGCACAAGGATAGCATGGGAAATGTAGCCGTCATCAAAGAAGGTGATGTTCAGGTCATGAGCGCCGGAACGGGCGTTACGCATTCAGAGTACAATAAAAATAAAGACAAGGAGGTGAAGTTCCTTCAAATTTGGCTATTTCCCAACCGCCGGAACGTAACGCCCAGATACGATCAAATATCTATCAAAGATATTGCGAAAGAAAATGAGTTTTACCAGGTCTTATCTCCGAGTACAGACGACCAGGGCGTTTGGATCAATCAGGATGCCTGGTTCCACATGGGTAAATTTCAAAAAGGTACCTCTACCGAATATACAATCCGAAAAGAAGGAAATGGGGTATATGCCTTTATCCTGGACGGACAAGTAGAAATTGAGGGCCAATCGCTGGAGCCCCGCGATGGCATGGGCATCTGGAACACCGATTCCATTGCCGTAAAAGCCACGTCAGATGCCCGGGTTCTGCTCATGGATGTGCCGATGGAGTTGGGATAAATCTATTAGCATAACCCTGCCTTTAGCTTGGAAATTGGCTGACCGAAAAAAATAAGAATCTAAAAACAAAAACGCCTCGCTGCTACTAAGCAGTGAGGCGAATAATTAGTTGAGGTCGGGAGCGGATTCGAAC
>CAZVLN010000142.1:0-1906 GCA_964627995.1 uncultured Saprospiraceae bacterium | reverse complement strand
CGCTTCCGCGGGGAATGTGCCAGGGACATTGCCCGCTGCTTTCAGCAGGACTCAGAAGCGCTGTGCGTTTCTACGGGTGCAAGGTCTCTACACCATCTCCACATTTTCCGCGACTACGAATACAACCATAAAGACCCCCGAGGCGACAAGGCTCGGGATGATAAAAACCAATAGGTCGAAAACTTCCGAAATGGGCATCATTTGGTAAGAATAGGGAGAAAGGATGAATCAGTCCACCTTTACGAATCGTTTAGTAACCTTTTGATATTCCGTATGGAATTCAAGCACATACACGCCCGGAGATAGTGTGTGGACAGGAATGTTGTTGCCTCTAATTTCACCGACATCCATTTTTACACCAGCCGCAGAATAGATCGTGTATCGGATAGCCTCGGTGTGATTCATGCCCGATATATTAAGGTTGTCGCTCGTTGGATTGGGATGAATATTGACCTTTTTGCGCTCTATATACTCAGTACTTGTCGTCTCCCAGCAATCCGGTGCCGATGAATTCTGGTAGAGCACTTCTCCCTGTTCTGAAAAACACAACAAACTCTCGTTAATATCAAAAATACAGCTACTCTTCACTGACAACAAGCCCCTCAGGTCACCAATACCTTCCACCCACACAATCTCGCCAGTGCCATCCATACAAGAAAAAATCAATCGTTTTCTTTTTGTTTGGTCCATCAAAACAATCGAGTCAACAGTAGTAACGACAAGATCCCTTGACCAGGACCATGAACCTGCCGGTTCCACCGTAAAAGTGTCACCCACATTTAATGCAAAGTCATACAGCAGATAATCCGTATCATCGATAAGTTCGTACACCTGACTACCCGACATCCTGAAATATTGGTCGGTACCGGTCCATGCGCTCCCCACTTCATCCGATGATATCAGCAGCTCCGTGTACCAATTCCCATTCCGGAATGAGCTATCGGAGTCGAAGGTATATCGCCGACTTTCCACCTCTCCAAAGACAATTCCATAGGACGCTTCATTCCATTGGTTATCATGATCCACTAAAGACCCGGATATAGAGTTAATTATCTCTCCGTCCAACGTTATAACCTCCTGACATTCTTCCCCCTCAATGCAACCATTTGCATCTACTGTCAGTATCCAATTATAAGTGAGAGTATCGCCCTCAACTAAAAGTCTATTCCATTGAATGTGAGTGGCGCTGGCAGTACCACCTAAAACAATCCGTCCATCATCCAACTCTAACATACTATAAAGACCACCCTGCATATATTTTCCAAATCTATTTGCTGGAATTATTGGGTTAGAATTCGGGAGACGGAACATCCTAAGCCAACTAAACTCTCCATTTTGGGTTACCCTTGTAACAAAGCCGTGAAAAGTGGCATCTGGTGTACTTGATCCGTGCCCAAGGTCCCAAACTGAGCCACAGGCAATTATATCCCCATTATCTGCCTGAATAAAATCGAAAATATCATATTTGCGACTATTAGTAAAATTATCGAATGGCAACTCTAAACTCCACAATAGTGTATCTAAAGTGGAATTGAGTTTATTAATTCTCCCCTTAGAAGGGAAATTATTACTTGGCACTGGATGGTTCTTTGAGTTAAAGTAAATAGCTCCTTCCTTACTTGCCAAAAGCCTAGAAATCTCAGAGTTTTCTAGTTGAACTTCAAATGAATCAATCTTATTAAAAAAGGTGTCAATTAACATTATTTGCAAGCCTCCTTCACCACCTGCACCAATATTATCCATGAAATGGTGTCCGTATATCAGATCACCTTCTTTAGTTATTTGTAAATCCTGACAATCATTGAAACCCGGTGGTCCAAACGCCCTGACAGTACGAAAGTCATTTTTTATACCATTAAGTTCCTTATCAATTTTAACTATATTCGTCTGTTGATAAACATCATTA
>CAZVLN010000141.1:0-1994 GCA_964627995.1 uncultured Saprospiraceae bacterium | reverse complement strand
AAGGTTTCTTTCCTCCAGGCCGTTACTACCTCCCAGCCCAACTCTTCCAGCACATCTTGTGTGGCTTGTTCTATCAGACTGTCTTCTTAATATTCGTAGTTCATGTTCTTGACAATTTATTTACCCGTGTTAAGTAGGCTTGCTCATAATTTCGTTTCTTTTTTTCTGACAAAAAAGAACGCGAAATCAGCTGCTGTACTTTATCTTGATTGTTTGTTAATTCTATGATTGTTTTATGGATTACCTTAATAGGAACTCCTGCTTTTTCTCCGAGTTTGATAAATTGTTCTCTTATTTTTCCTCTGGTCTCTTTGGGCGGGAGTAGCCCTTCATTCAGTGCAAAAGCTCGATCCTCAATATGCACCCGAGTATTCAATAAATCATAGGCAGGGCTTAATTTAAAGTCACCAAAGGACATTTCGATTAAGGAAAAATTCTTGAAATGTGCATCTCCGTTGGACATCAAATAATTGAATATAATCAACTTTAATAGCTTTGGCGACTCTACTTTATAAGCGGGTACATACTTTTTTAGCAAATGAAACAATTCTAAATAATTCGCTTTATACTTATAATTTTCACCATGGGTTTGTGGTGTCAATCCAGCCAAAGAAGCAAAATCTTCCTGGGCCCACTTCGCCCCATCGTCACGGACATCAAACCGTTTCGTGATATATGCCGGGGCTCCATTTTCAAAAAAGATAAGTGCATTTTCAGCTGTTTCTATGCCAAATACCTGTCTGGCAATTTGCATGGTCAAATGCTCATTAGCCGGCATTTGCTCGGGACTCTTACCTACTCCCGGAATAGGTTTTAATATATGCGTCCCTTGCTCTCCTTCATGGGTGAGTCGAAGTTCATTTTTTTCTAATAAAACCGAAAATTTTTTCTGAACACCCGATATTGAAAAACCCTTAAGATTGTTTACAAAAAGCTCATCTGCTTCTTCATCTGAATTTGGCGCCGCGTAAGGTAGAATATGACTCACTTTTTTACCATCAAAAATGCGCTTAAGCGCAGTCCGACTGTATGTATCATGTCCTTCTGAAAGAGTGCCTGGACAATATTGGATTGCTGGCATTTTCATGATTCCTCCATTTTTAGGATCCGAACTGCTCCTATTGCGTCTGATTTCGCCGTAGCCATCAAAATACCAAAATAATCATCCTCGTCTATTTTTAAATTATAGCACACCATTTGCTTATTAGTGCCTTCGGGCAACATGTTATGGAAGAAAGGAAACAAGTACTCAGAACGGAATGGTTCCTTTTGTTTCGGAAGTGTCAAACTCACTGGAAGTTTACTAACATCATTCACCCAGAACTCCTTATAACAAAACTCGAAGCCTCCATCATTATTTTGACTAAGCGTTCCTGCCCATTCATTTTTATAAATCACCTTCGCCTGTCTCATGTGTTACGTTTTGGTGTTTTTACTTGTAAATTCACTTCCATACCGAGCGCATCAGCCAACTTTGAAAGTGTATCGAGTGTGGGGTTCCCTTTGCCGCTTTCAAATTGTTTAAGCGCACGCAACGACACACCCGACAAATCTGCGAGCATGACTTGCGTTACTTGAAGGGCTACTCGCCTTGCTTTTAACTGTTGTATGATACTTTCAAAGTGCATTGTAGCGCCCTTTTAAGTGTAAATATACACAACCATTTTACAAAAACAATTAGATAGTGCGGATTACTGCACTTTCGGGTGTGTTTTATACAAATAACTAGCTAATGATCAAAATAGTGTGCTTTACTGCACCTTTTGTTTTTTTCAATGCCTGAACAATACTCAAGCAGACTATCGTGATTCCTTGATTTCATTATTGGGAAACCTGTAATATGACCTGTTCTATCAGACTGTCTTCTTACTATTCTTAGCTCAGATTAGTTGAGCTTTTTTTCTCTCTTTTCGTTATGCTGGACTCAAAGAATAAGTTTTGCAATCCTTTTTAAGAATGTATTTTAACTATCTACAATATCCTCTATTCTGGAA
>CAZVLN010000140.1:0-2084 GCA_964627995.1 uncultured Saprospiraceae bacterium | reverse complement strand
TCAAGCTGTCCCGACTGAAGGCTTAGCGAATGATAATGGAATGTTTGGGTTTTAAGTCACGATATACCTGTTTTATTGAACATCCAGCCCGGTTGTCCGACAGCTGTTCTGGGTGTTCATTTATAGGAATTGTAATTTTCCCTATACCGATACATCTTTTCAAGATCTAATTTTCAATAGACGTTAAACAGTAAGGAAAACAGTAGATACACTGACACTATAAATACTCGATAGACTCTATTTCGATAGTGATGTCTTGATTTTCTGCGGTCAGGGAGGTGACCAGAACCCCGTCCTCCACCGGGCATATTCATGCGCTACATGGAAGTATATTCAGATCCTACGCGTCGATTTCTTTCGGAAGTAGCCAGACATAATACCCTTATTTTAAATCATTGTTGGCAACCTCTCGGGTTTTTTCGAACGACTAATGAAACCCAATATATAGTTATTGTCAAAATAGTTCCAATTGGAATAGCATAGCTTAACGCCCAAAACCACTTCATGGCAATTTGTCCCCCCTGGAATGTTTCTTTTTCCGAAAATGAGAAGGAAAGATTACCCGCGAGCAGATAAGATATGGGAACCCAAAGTAATCCCAAAACGATGATAAACTTTAGAAATCCGGAGAGAACTTTATTGAAATTGCGCATGGGTTTTCTTAGTTCTTTAACCCCCCAATAAATTGTTAGTGGCAATGAAATCATTCCCAGCCAGGTTATAGGCGTGCCCAGGGGCACCGATTTGTTACCATCCCATACTGTGGTGAGTATAGAAGACCCGGAAACTAGAAGCATAAGTACGCTTAAAGTCACTGCTAGTGCGCCGTAAAAATATACCTTTCTTTTATTCACTGCTTTTTTGTTGAGTTGTTACTGTGCGAATTGTGTTGGGTATTCGCTATTAAATTTGTTACGAGTTGGTTTCTTTTTAGTGCTGAAACATTATAGGGCCCAATACTGTCTACCGGAATTGAAATAAGTCCGTCCTCAGAATGGTTGGGCTTAAGGCAATTAAAATGTAGGTGCTCAATATTCGTAAATCCCGTCATGCCAGATATTCCTATGCATTGACCTATCTCCACACGATCTCCTACTTCTACCAGGCTGCCTTTGTAATCAAGGTGGACATATTGGGTAAAGAGTGCGGTTTCCGGATCGTACACGGTGATTTGGTTTGCAAAATTCCTCCATTTTTTCTGACTCCCTCCAAACTTGTAATTTTCAACCACTCCAACTACAAAGCCTTGAGTTGCAGCGCATATGGTATCACCTAGATTTAAGTTGAAATCAAAGGCATATCGAGACCAGTCAGTATTATGTGTCGGTGAAGAGTTATTGCCCTGTATTAATGAATAGCTTTTACTTTTTGGGAATGGTAACTCTACTTTTCTGTTATTTACGGTGTCGGTAATATCTCCAAACCGAGAGGCAAAATGGACTTCGTTCACCTTCACGTTTTGGATTTGAAGAGTAATCAGCGTGTCTTCAAGCGGACCGAGGGTAATGGGATTATTTTTCTTGAAGTGCGCCCTAATTTTTTCATCATTTGATTGCACCCATATTCTCATGGGACATCGCAGGGTGTTGGCTAATTCAATACTCAGTTCATCCCCCTTAAATTCATAGCTATTGTTAAGTTCATACGGGGACAGCGTTTGTTTGGGTAGGACTTTTTTGCTACACCCCCCAAAGATTAGCAGGGTAAGAGGGATTAGGTATTTCATTTACAGCGATTCATTGGGCTAAGTTTCAGTACATCTTATGCCGACTCGATGGTATGAATCGCCATGCCAAGACGACCCCCCCAAACGGTCCTACTCCATTGAAGGCGGCTAAGTATTAGAGTTATTGTTTTCATCGTCAGAAATGTAGCACTTTTTTGCTGTTTTATCGCTCCAGCATACCGGTAATTTGCAATGTGAAGTTTTTGGGGCCACCACTCGGTATCTGCCTATTTCTCTTTTTGTTCTACTGTCCACTCGATGCCCCAGCGCTTTACGTAGTCTTGTATGGGCCCCAGTCCGACCTGCTTTCTTCTTTGATTAATATATTCGGGGTCTTTCACTTCATATACTTTTTGCC
>CAZVLN010000139.1:0-2161 GCA_964627995.1 uncultured Saprospiraceae bacterium | reverse complement strand
GCTGCTACTAAGCAGTGAGGCGAATAATTAGTTGAGGTCGGGAGCGGATTCGAACCGCCGTACATGGTTTTGCAGACCACTGCCTAGCCACTCGGCCACCCGACCTTTTTAGGGAAGAACAAATATATAACGCTTTTTCACCCTATGCAAGTTTTATTCCTGATGAAGACACCTCGTTTCCAAATAGTAATCTATTTAAGATTACTGACTTCTTCCGTATAGTAAAACAGATGACGCGACCTATCCTTGATGAGAACCCAATTTTACTTTTATCGTCCTATTTGTTCAATTTTATATAAAGCTACTTCGGTAGGACACAGTAGACCATTAGGCCGTGCTGCTTGTCACTGCGTCTATCAATAATGCCATTTACTTTAGCTGCACGGTTCTTATATGAATTTTTCGTGCGATGGGTCCTTCAAAAACGAATGCGAGAAGAACTGTTATTCTCTCCAAATCAGCGGTGACAAATTTTCTGGTCTCAAATTCATATATCTTCCATTCATCCGTAAGTTCAGTTTTTATTCTCGTTTCAGAACCATCGGGAGGATCATTAATATCCTTCATGCCTATTTCAAATGACGCACCCTCCGTTTCAGCTTTCATTTCTACAACTATCTTTGAATAGTCAGACAAATCCATGTCGTCAACTCTCCCCTTGAGGGCATTCACCGCAAAATAGGCGGAAGCCCAATCGTACCTATTCGCCGGGTATTCAACAACCAAGTAGTCATTTTCTTGAGAAACATATGTCGGAAAGAGGCCTGATGCCGCATATCTTACGTCAAATCCGGTCGATACCTCACCATTGATAAGAACACTAATAATATCAGCTTCACCAAATGTGAATAATATGCCACTAAATTCAAGCTCCGTCTGCTGATCAAATTTTGTTTTCGAGTTTCTAATCATTTCCACAAGCTTTGTACCCATCAGGACTTGTTCCTGGTATACCTTAACAAGTCCTCCTTCCGCGGAGCCACGAAACCATAACGATATGGTATGAGGGTCTCACGCGATTTCTAAAAAACGAGGGCCTACAATAGCAAAATCACCCGCTGTCCATGGATCCAAAAAAAGACGTCTCCAATTATTTCTGAACTCAGAGCGCCACGCTTGTTCCAAGTTCTTAACGGATTGGTTGTGTTCATTCTCTATGCTTCTTATTCTCTCTGCCGTCTTGTAGTAGGTATTTAATAGTAGAGCTAGGTCAGTGCCCTGAATCTTCCCAAAATAGGTTGAGTTTTTTAGAGACTCAAAGGCACTCATATTGGTATTCAAGTGTACCGTGTTTAAAATATTGTTAAACGCAAAATTGATATAGCTCGCTTCCTCTATATTTAAAGCCGATTTATCTGAAGTGATATATTTTTTAAAAATAGAATCCGTCTTGGTCGTAATATTTTCTCGAGCCGATATTAACAAATTTAGCTCTCTTAAATCGGACTCGATGCCATTCGCAATGCTTTGTAGAATATCATTCAATTCGTGCTTTTGCTTGTTTTCTTCATTCCAGTTGTTGATTTGAAGTGCAATAAGGATACCTGCGACTACGAGCACTATCTCTCCAATGGCATATCACATGTACTTAAACAGTCTATTTTCTTCTGCCATTTTTTTTCTGGTTTTTCTGAAAATCGATATCATTGGAGTGCTTGATTTCTTTCATGAAACGCATTACGGGGACGGCTATTCATACATCCAATGGGAAAGTTACGAATGATTTCGTAAAAACACTCCTAAATGAACCTCTGACAACTCTTTTATATAATTACGGATAAAGAGGAGTCATTCCGAACTTCTAGTCATTTTGGATAATTTCTGTTTATCGTAGCATATATAAACAATGTGGGCTAAGATTGTAAGTAATGCACCCCGTGTCAGCGATGGGAGCCCGGCCCTGCTTACCTGGCGCCCAAAGGCGCCGTGGAAGCAGGGAGATGCCGGCACCGCCGGTTAGCCGATAGCGGGCGACCGTAGCGACCGCGGCCCGACGAGCGCAAAGCGCTCTCGAGGACGGGGTGACGCCCTAAAATTAAAATAAAAAATCTAGACAATCTCGCTCCCGATCTACCTACCTGCAGTGCCTTTTAACTTTTAACTTTCCCTTTGACCTTTGACCTGTCCCACACTGAAATAAGTTTACCGTTTTTCGGGGTAT
>CAZVLN010000138.1:0-2198 GCA_964627995.1 uncultured Saprospiraceae bacterium | reverse complement strand
GTATAAGTGTTTGGATTGTTTGGAGCCGTTTGATTATTTTAAGTGTCATTGATAGCCGATGATTCTTTATAACTTCGTAAACAGGAAATCTACAATAGCTTTATTCTTGATCTAAAAAAAGCTATTCCAACTCTCCCATATCAATTTAGTAATCTTTAAATTAGTTTCAAGATTAAATATAAATTAGTATATTTGAACTATAGTGCTCATGGCAACGTAAACTCATTTTCTCTATTGAATAGAGAGTTTGCCGCCCCTTGAGCTTTTTTTTTATAACAAATTATGAATAACAAAACGGCCATCTTAGTTGACGGAGCTTTTTTCCTCAAAAGATATCGTTCCATAAAAAAAATAAGAACTTTAAATCCGGTTCGAACTGCAACTGACTTATGCCAAATGTGCTACCGGCATTTGAAACAAGGAAATAAACAAATGGATTTATATCGTATTTTTTATTACGATTGTTTACCATATAAAAAGAAGCAACATAACCCCATTAGTGGTAAGTCGATAGATTTTTCAAAAACAGATCAATTTAAGTTTCAAATCGATTTTTTTGAAGAACTAAAAAAGAAACGGAAGGTTGCCTTGCGTTTAGGAGTGCTTGAAGATCGGAAGCGTTGGATACTTAACCCTGTGAAAACAAAAAAACTATTAAAGGGAGTTATCAATGTAGACGACTTAAATGAAGATGATGTCTTTTTTGATTTTATCCAAAAAAGGGTAGATATAAAAATTGGATTGGACATTGCATCCATTACTTTGAAAAAGCAAGTTGAACAAATCATCCTTATTTCTGGTGATAGTGATTTTGTACCTGCTGCAAAGCTAGCCAGGCGAGAAGGTATTGATTTTTTACTTGATCCCATGTGGAACCCTATTAAACCACACCTTTTTGAGCATATAGATGGCTTAATGTCCAAAATCGAAAAACCAGAAAGCTATGGAAATAGATAGGCTCCTTTTTGGAAATGTCCTATCCGATTTTTTAACCCAAATATAGTATCATCTCAATAATATTGCAGTTCCGGCTCTCTATGAATACAAAGGAAATTATTTCCCAATAATCTGAAGTCAGGGAAGCAGAGCTTGCTTAATGCACAAAAACTATATTCAAACTAACCAAGAGGTTTCGTTTTGCTCATAGGTTGTTGCAAAATAGTTGACGATACCTAATCAGTTCCGGTTCTTTCCTCATTAATATGTTGGTGTAAGGAATGTGCCTGCAATCAATTCATTACTTCGACTTCTTCTGCCTGAAGTAAAAAATGTATGAAATAGTAAGGCATATGAAAGTTGAAGGAATACGGTATCGCTCCGCCGACCACCAAAAAACGTCAGGCAGCATTATTAGGGGAAGAGCCGGATGTAGAATGTCCGCATTGCGGATCGCACAATACCGAGGTGAGTTCGCAATATGGGTCTACGCCCTGCAAAGCGCTGTATAAGTGTTTGGATTGTTTGGAGCCGTTTGATTATTTTAAGTGTCATTGATAGATTCGCGACCTATTAAATGATTACCCTTTGGCTGTTTTAAGCCGAAATTAAGAATGGATGTTCTCTGCTGACTCACTGTTCTTGACAATCCCTATTCACCTTAATGAGATCCGGGCAAAACATATTTTACCCATCCTTTTCCTTGCCCCTGTTCAACTTCAATTGATGCTTTACTCCGAAAGGTCAACTTTTAGTTTACCATACGACATCTTTACTTCGATCAGTGAGACCGCTTTGGGATGCAAATAAAAACCTGAAAAGCTCGATGACATTCCCTCGGCTTCATCCTCGCGAAATCCAATTTCTTTATCCATAGCGACTCCGGTATATGACTCTTCGCCTTGAATTCGGAAGGCCGCGTCCGGATGGACTCCCAGGTGCACAGAAACATAATCGGATTTGACTTCTACTTTTTCAAATCCGGGCATTAGGGTCTGTACATCCATGGAACCATAGTCACCATTGTAGAAAAATCTACCGTAAATCTTCCCTATTTCCAGATCTATATAATCTGCATTCGCTTCTAAGTCCTTTGCCTGACTTACCCGAAGGGCACCGTAATCGCCATTATAGTCTAATCGGTCGATTGCTCCTATCTTTACCGTGCTGTAGTCAGCATTCACGTCGCCCCGGCCCACGGAGTCGATGGTTACTTTACTGTAGTCTACATTCATTTCTAAAGACTGTACATAACCTATAGT
>CAZVLN010000137.1:0-2246 GCA_964627995.1 uncultured Saprospiraceae bacterium | reverse complement strand
GGGTCAACTGCTACCACGACTATCCGGCCCACGCCCCCTTTGGAGGCTACAAAAAGTCCGGAATTGGTCGCGAGAATCACAAAATGATGCTCGGCCACTACCGTCAAAACAAGAACATGCTCATCTCTTACAGCAAGGATGCGCTCGGATTCTTTTAGTGGACCGTAGACGATATATTACACGCGAGGCGAAACTATTTCGTCTCGCGTTTTTTTAATTATAAACTTCCAACTTATGATCACACGCGTTTTAGTCAGTGAAGAAGCCCAAAAAGTCATCGATCAGCTGCGCGACGAGCACGGCCCCTTGATGTTTCACCAGAGCGGCGGCTGCTGCGACGGCTCGTCCCCCATGTGTTTTACCGAGGGCGAGTTTCTCATCAGCGATAATGATGCTTATATGGGTGAGGTATACGGCTGCCCCTTTTTCATGTCCAAAGAACAGTACGAATATTGGAAACACACCCAGCTCACCCTGGACATCACCTCCGGACGCGGCTCCAGTTTCAGTTTAGAGATTCCGCTGGGCGTTCGTTTCGTCATCAAGTCCCGCATCTTTTCACAGGAAGAGATTGAGCAGCTCCCCGAAGTCACCTATGGCACCCCTTCTGCTGTTTAATATGAATTAATAATAATGCGGGCGATCCGCCCCAAAAAATTGGGGTCGGCGCTATGTTTCAGGCTCCTCCTTCGTTCGGTACTCCCCCAAAAAATTTGGGAGTCGCACGCCCGCGCCGAGGCGCGGGCCCTTCCACAGCGCTATCGCAAAAACCTACATCGTAGATACTTTTCCCCAACGGGTAAGACAGAGCCCGGTAGCGCAAAAATCCCTGAGAGAACCTGGTAAAGACGAAGGGCCAGCTTCGTTCAATATGTAACATTCTACGGAACATAGTTTACAGGATCAAAAGATGATCGGTTTGAGAGACGGTGATCTTCAAAGGTATACGGTTTTTTGATTGTTCTTATGGTGTTGCTTTAGTTTATTTTGGGTTTCTGAATCACCGATTTCACAGATTATCGTGGATTTCAATAATTACAGAGATTGCAATGACGCCAGTGCCGCTTTAGCGGTATTATATTCGGGTGATTTTGAGGAGTTGTGGTTGGGGAATAATATATCGCCCTTTCAGGCATATGCGCCAACTTAGCGGCCGCCTTGAAAGAACGGAGCAGGAAATCGGCAGGCTTACGACAAATAGGATAAGTTTGGCTTTTTTTACTGCGCAAATAATGGCGCACAGGAAAAAGGAATAGATAAAAAATGAAGATATTTTTGAATAACATAACTTGCGAAATGTAAAAAATAGCGCCTCGTTAGAGCGGCCAACAAAAGGGCGAAGCTCTTATGCGGGACTGGGGCGCCGGAGCAGCGATTATAAAAAAAAGTATCCAGAATTGAAATTCGAAGGCAAAAAAGAACAAGAGAGTGAGATCGAACCCATCACCAGTGATATGCGGCGCGACGAGCGGAATTGCGATCGTGGGTATCGCAGATGAAATAAAATAGGCGGAGAGTTCAATTATGCAGAGACGGAATAGAAAAGTAGAGGTTGTCAGACCCTCGATAAAAGCATGAAGCGGTAAAAAGCGTCCGCGAGAATGTTAAAGCGAGGAATAGTATTCAATGAGGTTCCACAGCGCACTCCGTGTGCTGTGGTCCGGCGGTGTGCGACAGCGCGCATGACGGATTGGATCAAGCCAAAAGTAAAGAGAAAGAAGCGGGAAGGCCAAGCGCATTGGCCCCGAAAGATCGGCAGGTTATAAGAAAAATCATATTCTTCATAGAGGATATCGGATTAAGTTGCCAAGTATGGCTTTCAGGGCTTCCCCAGGAGCACTCCTCCAAGCGGTATCCCGCACAGCAGTCTTTTGCGCTAGTGATGTGAAGGGGCCGCCAACGGCGGCGACCCGACAAAGGAGGGGCCGAGCGAATAGCGAGCCCGGAACATAACGCCCCGAGGTGTCCGCCCTGGGGCGGACACCTCGAGGGAGCGCCCAAATCCTTACTTAAATAAGATGCCGGTACAAGAAAGATGTGCATTTGTATTCCTCTGGGAAGCGATAAATAGCTTCGGTACCATTCAACAAATCGCCATCGTTCCCTTGTTACAAAAACCGAATTAGTATATTCGCGACCGCTGAAAAAGGTGAAAATTATGAACGTAAGTAAAATGCTACATTATATTGAGGAGGTTTTGGATAACATGCCTATAGATTGGCTGAATCTGACCACTCATCGACTGG
>CAZVLN010000136.1:0-2251 GCA_964627995.1 uncultured Saprospiraceae bacterium | reverse complement strand
TGCTCCGTAGAATGCCAGGTCGATTCTGAAAAATCAACGGTATTTGGATCTGCGCTGTCATCATAATCGGTTATACCAACAAACTCATCGCTTAAGCCAGGATCAGCTAAAAGAGGAAGACGCGGATCGGGTAGATCTGTAAATCCTTCTTTTAATAGATCAATGAAGTAATTACTGTGTGTTACTGTGAAGTTACCCGTGTTATTACCCAACGCGATATCCGTGTGATATGGATTTCGACGTATGGCATTGTACACCAACTGTAAATCGTCATCATTAGAAGTAAATCCCTGATCTACTGCATTTAATACATCGCTGGCGGTAGTTGATGGTTTGTCTAAAATATGTAGAGCATATCTTGCCTTAAGCGCATGAGCAGCACGAAGCCACTTGTCGATATCTCCACCATAGATCAAATCATCATTCCCGGGCGCAAAAATCGACTCTTCGGCCTGCAAATCAAGAATCGCCTGATCTAATAGGTCCATGATGCTTCCATAGAGCTGTTCTTGCGAGTCAAATATAGGCGTCACGTTAGCTGTGCCGGCCAGGGCATCAGAAAAAGGGGCGTCTTCCCAGCAATCTGTAATAAGCCCTAAATTGACAGCCATTAATACGCGGCCTACACCGGCGTAATATGGGCTATTCTCTTCTTGAGCTCGATTTACTAAGTCATCGCCATTTTTCAGTCCAGATAAATAAGTCCCGGACCATGTCCCAGCCAGCGTAAATTCCTGAAAGTGCTGAAAATAGGAGCCTATCTGATAACAGGCCTGGCTAGTAGTTAAACTAGCAGAATAATAATTGTTGCTCGTCCGCTCAGCCACATTGGGGAGCAGTGACGAAAGTTGTACATCTCGGAGTCGGTTTGGATCTTCGTTGATGTCCAGGTAATCTGAACAACTCAGAAAGAACACACCGACAAAAAGTAATAGTATATTTCTCATTGTTTTCTTTTTTTAGAATGTTACGCGAAGTGTGAAGTCATACTGTCGAGTCTGCGGTGTTTGTAGTCCGGTAAAACCAAGGACATTACTACCAGAACCCAAGTAATTGGTTTCAGGGTCGAAACCTACGAATGGGGTATTAACCCAAAGGTTGTTGCCTGCAAAAGCTAGACTTGCTCCCTGGATTTTTCCATCTGAAATACGATTTAGCCACGATTGCGGCAAGCTATAGCTTACACTCACTCGGCGCAATCGAATCCAGGACGCATCCTGTAAAATCACATCCGAGGATGTATTCACACCACCAAAAACTCTGTATAAAGTCTCACCGTTAATTTCCACCTCTTGTTGGTTCATTTCACCATCTGCAGTTACACCATCAAAAGTTGCTAGTTCATAGCGATTTACAGTCCATGGATGCACACCATTACGGATCGCATTACGCATGCCCATATCGTACAAATCGCCTCCTTTTCGGTATTCGATGAGAACAGATGCAGACCAATTTTTATAATTGAAGGTATTTGTAATACCTGCAACCCAATCCGGAATAGCATTACCCACTCTGGAAATGGTATCCGTACGAACAAAAGGAAATCCTGCATCATTAAGTAACACGTTTCCAGCATCATCGCGCTCCAATGGACGACCGTATAGGTCACCAATGTTTCCGCCTTCTTCAATCTTATTTACAATGTAAAAAGGATTGAAAAACTCAACTTCTTCAATACCTTCTCGTATAGATTCAACCCGGCCTTCATAAGTAGACCAGTTGGCTGTAACATCCCACGAAAAGTTTCCTTTTTGGTAAGGAGTAGCTGATGCTAAAATTTCCCATCCTACATTTCTGACGGATCCAGCATTTGTTAAATATCTGGAGAAGCCCGTTGTATTGGAAATAGGAACAGATAAGATTAAGTCTTCCGATAACTGGTTAAAGTAAGTCACGTCGAAAGCTAATCGGTTATTGAAAAATCGCAAATCGGCTCCAAACTCGATGGAAGTCGTAATCTCAGGTCTCAAATCTGCATCGCCTATAACATTTGTATTTCCGAATCCAGTGACATCACCGAAAGGAAAATTAGATCCTAAACGATAATACTCTCCTATAGCGTAGGGAGGTGCATCTTTACCCACTTGTGCCCAGGAGGCGCGTAATTTACCAAACGAAAGACCTGGAATATTTACGTTTTCAGAAAACACCCAAGCTAAGCTAGTAGAGGGATAGAAAAACGATCGGTTCGCCTCAGGCAGGGTAGAGGAAAAGTCATTTCGTCCCGTTACTTCCAAATAAACAGAATTGC
>CAZVLN010000135.1:0-2251 GCA_964627995.1 uncultured Saprospiraceae bacterium | reverse complement strand
GGGGGAAGGTGAGGTGGTGCATCGCCTCTCTATAGACCAACGCAGGGGGTGAGTGAAAGATGTTTGGCCCTTACACGGGTGCTTTCGATTTCTATCAGTCTGATTTATAAAATTCGTCCGCTTCCCAATTTGCCGGGTTGTTTTTGATGTATTCGGAAATGCGCAAATAAGCCGTGGTGTTACGGATGATGTGATCGTAATAGTTGCGTTGCCAGATTTTACCCATTGGTGGAATAGACGCTGGGTTGATTCCTTTTCGCGTATGTTTTAATTTAAATGATTTTAGGCATGCATTGGCTACCTATGATTTATATGCCCCAATAATATCACCCAATGTGTCATCAAATAATTCTGTAGGGGCAAGGCTTGCCCATGCCCGTTGATTATGCAAAGATGGGTTTGTTTTATCATTGCGGGCGGCCGCAAGGGGTGGTTCCTGCGGATTGTGTTGATGGTTAACTTTTCGTCCAAAAGAAATAGAACTGATAAAATCAGCCCTATTCTCGCTCTTTCGTTTATTGCTTTATCAATTTAAGTACTTCTTGAGATCCGTCTACGCTCGTGACATGTAAAAAATATACTCCAGAGGGGAGAAAACTTACATCCATTTCCGCAGAAGTGGTTTCCCTGACCAGCTGCCCGTGAAGATTATATACGCTCACTTCCTGGACTTTGTTTACTGGCTTAATCCGGGCAAAATGAGCAGCAGGATTGGGAAATAATGTAAATTCCTTTGATTGAACTTCCGGTAGACTGCTAACTAAGGGGGCACTGTGAAAAGAAACTGTTTCTGAACATTGAAAGGCTCTACCACTCGTCATCACATCACCTGCTATATTCAATAAAGTGTATTTGCCCGGGCCAAAAATACCGTTACAATCTTCATCGTAAATAATAAATTCATAGCACTCATTCGGGTCTAACAAAATGGTATCTAGATACAAAGTACTCGCCTGATCATAAACCAAATTAGATGCTTGCACCTGCCCTGAAAGGTCAAGTAGCTCCCAGCGCGTCTCTTCTGGATAATTATCAGTCAAAACTTCAACTACCAAAATATCTCCTTCCAGGGAGTCACCTAAAAAGACTTCACCGTGTAAATAAGTAGCAGTATTATTATCTTCAACCTCATCTTCATCAAACTCTATGATTTCAGCTTGAAAGTCTGATGAGACAGGCATCTCAGTCCGAGTCACAAAAGCGCTATCACCAGCTAACATTTCATTAATGATGACCGTATCCACAACCTGACCATCGATCGACCACATTATACTCATATTTCTCAATGTGGAATCCCCTAAGTTTTTCGCCTGAACTTCCACATCTAATGTTTCTAAATCATAACAAAACTGGCCCTCTGCAGGCTGCGCCTTTATCTCTAAAGCGGCATCAAACCCGATAGATTGTGCCTTAAAATTCAAGCTTGCCACATTTGTAAATTCTGCACCGAGGGCCAATGTGTCACCATCCGGAGAAAACAACACGAAGTTACCTTCTCCATAAAGGCAGCACATTCCATCTGAGGCCGAATCGAAAACATTCAGTGTGAAACAGCCAGCGTTTTCTATCGCTATCTTTTCTTCATACAGGGTGCTTTGATCGACGTAGGGACCTCCGGTGATCAAAACATCACCGCTCTCATTAACAACCTCCCAAGTTGTTTCTCTTGGATACCTATCGGTGCGTATGGCAAGTATTAATGTATCTATTGATACTGTTGGTACAACAGGGAATGGAGAAGTAAAGGTGATAGTGTCTTGATTATTTTCAGGAATAGAATCTATTTCTCCATCTGTATACGTTAAGGTTGCCATCAGCGTCGTGGAATCGACAAAAGGGACAACGCTATCGACCAAGAGAACGGTTTGACCAGAATCTATAATTGTGTTGTAAAAAATAGAATCAAAATTCAGTGCATCCAAGGACCAAACAACCAACACGGAATCGAATGGCTCGCGACCTCTATTTCTGACACGAACTGATATATCTACTTCCTCAACTTCATCGCACAAACTTGAAGGCGGGTCGGCATTCACTAGAATCTCCAGGCTCAAATCGCGATCGGGGATATCGAATGAGGGAAAGGAGGATAGCGTTTCAACTTGAGATTGAAGGGGATCCAGCCAGTCTTTCAAGCGCGTTTGTGCATCCGCCCCCGCATCCCACGACACATCAAAGCGACCATAGTAGTCATACTCGTCATTATCATTTGTTCCATCGCAAGCCGCAGTACCTCCAAATAACTGTCCCA
>CAZVLN010000134.1:0-2261 GCA_964627995.1 uncultured Saprospiraceae bacterium | reverse complement strand
TCCGAACCGTGTGGCGGTGATATGATGATAACGCAGCTGGCTTAAGCCCCTTTCGATCGATAACCGGCACCCTAATGGTAGACTTCATTTGGTTCTTACGGTTGGCGATTATAACCCAAAGAAAAAAACAACTAGCAAAGCATCAAACAGTGCCAGAATCAAGACGAATAGAAACGTGATGCTACTCAAAACCAGAATTAAAATGGCCAGACCCTGTTTATCACGAACGGTACCTACCATAGATAAAATAAACGAAACGAGTAGAGTGAGTAGACCGAAGCCCGGACTAAGGGGTAAAAATAGCAGACTTGCAAGGAAGGTAATCAGGGCCCAGGCACCTACAGATAAACCTTCCGATTCCTCTTCTTCCGCAGCCTTGAAAGGAACCGCACTCCACCCGGGTTGAGAAATGACTTTTACGACGGGCGGTAAAATTTTTTGGAAAAGCTTTGTTTTTCTGCGTGAGATGGTTGCTTCCAATCCTCTAACCGTCTTCTTCACCTTTTGAAGTACCCATTTAGAAAATCCCAGGCGTTGTTGCTTTCTATGAATATCTTCTAGTGCAAGTTGCTTTTCACTGACCAGAGTTGGTTCAATACTCATCACCGGTTTCGAAAATGGTTTTGGAGGTTGTGCTATCGAGATGGAGACAAGCGAAATCATAAGGCTAATACAAATAAATAAAGAACGCATAACTAAAAATTTAAATAATAATAAATATAAAACCACTCTAAAGTTATAGTTTTTTGTTCTTTTACGCAAATGCAGATAGCGAGTTTCCAAAAGTTTGTAGCGGTGGCATGATTATCGCACAGAGGCTCAGCCCGTTTTCAAATTCCAAGCGCGAACCCTAAAACCCTCAAACTCTTTTTCGCGATCACCTCCCTCCCCGTCAATAAAACGTCATAAAGGAAATTATTTTTCAGATGGTATGAATTCCAATTTTCGCCCTAAAAAGGATGCGATTTATTATGTCTTTTTCGATAACCAAATAAAATTTGGTACTGCACGAATGGGCCGGTGGTATCGTACGGAGAGGAGGTTTGTAGTTCTGACCCCCAGGCTGATTTAGGGACAACTTTTTAGGGCTTGTATAGTTATACGCGTGAACATAAAAGAGAATTATATATGAGTTATACAGGAAAGAAATTCCCCAACATCACTGTTAATGCGATGAATGAAATGGGTGATACCATTCAGATCAACGTGCTGGAAGAGGCTAAGAAAGCCAATAAAAAGATTTTATTATTCTGGTATCCTAAGGACTTTACTTTTGTATGTCCGACGGAATTGCATGCTTTCCAGGAGGCACTTCCTGAGTTTGAAAAACGAGATACCATTGTGATCGGTGCATCTTGCGATACGCCGGAAGTACATTTCGCCTGGTTGAGTACCGCGAAAGACAATGGTGGTATTGAGGGTGTAACCTACAATCTTTTAGCGGATAGCAATCGAAACTTAGCGCGAACACTAGGCATTTTGGACACGACAAATGCCCGCATCGACGAAGAAACGGGTACCGAAATCGTAGATGGTGATAATGTTACCTATCGCGCTACTTACCTCATTGATGAGGACGGATTAGTATTCCACGAAGGAATCAATCATATGCCCTTAGGACGGAATGTACAAGAATACTTGCGCATTCTCGATGCCTATACCCACTTTCAAGTAAAAGGTGAAGTTTGCCCGGCCAACTGGGAAGATGGAAAAGAAGCGATGGAAGCTAACTCCAAAGGAGTAGCCGCTTATCTAAGTGCCAACTAACACCTAATCCAGCGAAACACATTAAGGGTGAGTCTAATCGAATAGGCTCACCATTTTACAATCATAATTGCAAATCATAAAATATGCTTACAGAATTAGAAAAAGATAACTTACAGGAAGTTGTTGATAGTGAAGGAACAGTAATCGTTCAATATTCAGCAGGATGGTGCGGGAATTGCCGCATCATGAAGCCTAAATTCAAAAAACTAGCTCGAGAACATGATGGAGCCACCTTTATCATGGTGGATGCGGAAAAGCATCCCGATTCTAGAAAATTAGCGAATGTTGATAATCTGCCCACATTTGCCACTTTCAAAGATGGAAAGCGCGTCAATCAGGTGCAGACGAACAAATTTGATGTATTGAAAGACTTAGTCCATGAGGTTACCACTAATTAAAAAACTCATAGAGTTTGTATCGGATAATCGCGATGAGGATTATTTGAACGAAACCATTGAGACTTTGGAGGCGCTTACCGAGGTATCATCGATTAA
>CAZVLN010000133.1:0-2277 GCA_964627995.1 uncultured Saprospiraceae bacterium | reverse complement strand
CTATGATGCCGCGAACTTTGGAAACCACTGTGGCTTCCTGCTCAGCATCCAGTGTAGCTGTGTTTGAGTAGTAAGCTGAGATGTCGCCCCTGCTTACATGGGATACTTCCACCGGGATAACCGGTATTTCATCTTCTGTATTTTCTTCTGTATCGCCACTGCTGCTACATGCCTGAAAAGTTAGGAGTGCACCCAGTAGCAGGGCCAAGGATAGGTAATCACTAAAAAACTTGATATACATGTTGAGATCATTTAATTGATTTATAATCGGGCAGCGATGTATGTTACGACGTCTTGCGTTTGTTTGTTACAGGAGCAAATCAATCTTTACCATATTCCTTATTTCGAAGGTTCATCAAGCTGCATTCTTATTGCGATGTGCTATTTAACTTCATCGAGTAGTCCTCACCGGAGGATGTGTTGATGGTATGGTGGGCTGCCGGGGCAACTAGGGAGCGTTTGTCTTTTACTATCTATAGACGAACCCGCCTGTATTTTTAGAAGGGTATTCTGGTTTATCTGGGGTATTTTTATTTGACCCTTTTTATGTAACCGCCCGGTGCTTTATTTAACCATAATCCGTTCATACTTGCCTTTAATGGCATTCCAAACTATTATTTAACAAGTTTATACAGGTTTTCAGAATCGTATAATTATATTTTATAGGGTCTCAAAACTGATATGAAGAGCAATTACATTTTTATACTTTTTCTTTTACTTGCGTCAGCCTGTGATTCAGAAAAAATATCCAAAGAGGAATCAAATTCAGTTAACCCTCGCGCTGTTGAACTTAGCCATTCGGCTATGGAGCGTTTTCAAGATTTTAACCTTGGGACGATTAATAATTCTGACTCTTTGGAAGTCTCCTTGACCGAACTTGAAAAAGCAATTGAATTAGAGCCAAATCAAGTTCGGTTTTATTCAAACAAAGTCAATGTTTTACTAACCATTGGACGTGAGGACGAGGCAATTGAAGTTCTAAGGAAATCTATTACTATTAATCCTGATTTCGCAGAAGGGTTATCATTTCTTGGATTTATTTATTCGAAAAGAGGAGAAAATGAAACTGCTCAAGAATGGTTCCAAAAAGCTTCGAAAGCTTACAATCAACGAATAGAAAAAGATCGTTTTGTGGTAAACTCAAAAGTAAGTAAAGCATTCTTACTCCATTTTACTGAAGATAAAGATGCTGCCAAAGAAGCTTTTGAAAAAGTAAAACAGAAATATCCTGAAAACAGTGAAGTCTTATATTCTGAACAGCTTTTTACTGACTTTGATAAAGAACAATTTTTAATGGAATTCTATCATTAAAGCCGGCCCTATATCAAGGTGTTTCAAACGGACTCGAATGCTTTTCGTAACTTAATAATAACAACCAGACTCGCCCTTTAAACGCTGGGCCGTTTGCCGTTTTGCAAACCAGTAGCAGATTGAAGCATATTAATTCCATTTATAGATATCCCACCCAAAATTTAGTTTAACCTTTACGTTATGTCACGATTTGATGAAGAAGCCAAAGATTGGGATACTCCTGAAAGTCAAGAACGCGCAAGAAGTATTGCGAATGTTATTAGTTCACAGGTCCCACTTTCTAACAACATGTCTGCTTTCGAGTATGGCTGTGGAACTGGGCAGCTTAGTTTCGAACTCCGGAAAAAAATAGGCCCCATCACTTTAGCTGATAGTTCGACAGGAATGCTAGAAGTCCTGCGGGACAAAATAAGAACGAGGTCAGCTGATGATATGAAATCAGTCAAACTTGATCTGACAAGCGATCCGTTACCCGACAAGCGTTTTGATTTAGTTTATACTATGATGACTCTCCACCACATTCCAGATACACGACTAATCCTCAACAAATTTTATGAGTTGCTAAATCCTGGTGGATACCTTTGTCTAGCTGATCTTGATAAAGAAGATGGCTCCTTTCATGGTCATGATGTTGATGACGTTCATAAAGGTTTTGATCGAAAACAGTTAGCAAGTTTGGCGGAGGAACTGGGCTTTACAAAAATTAATTTTTCCACAGCCTACAAAATGGAACAAGAGATAAATGAAAACGGTGAAACTAAACTATTTCCCATTTTCCTAATGGTTGCCCAAAAAACTTAAATGCAACTTTTCATCTCCTTAGGATTAAAGCATAGAATACTTAATTAAGTTTAAACGTTTAGCCCGCGCATTAGCGGACATGCCTCGCCCGAAGCCCAATCAACCGAATTTTTTCAAGATATTAAATATCAATACTTTATATCATCGTAATTAGCATATCGACCA
>CAZVLN010000132.1:0-2285 GCA_964627995.1 uncultured Saprospiraceae bacterium | reverse complement strand
CTTACTCCTCAAACACCTGTATCGTCACCTTTTTATCCACCAGGTCCGTGAACTTACCTTTGTATCGGGTCGCGCGCACCAGGTGATTGTCGATCCAGTGGTAGTTCCCCCCGCGCGGTTTGCCCATTAGCAGGCCGTGATACTTAAACCCATGCTTTTTCAGCCAGGTCTCTGTATAGTCTCGATGCTCTTCCGTTCGCGAAGTGAAAAAGCAAATATAATGTCCGGCATCATACCATTTGTTGATCGTGTGTAGCGCATCCGGATATAGTTCCGCCGTTAACATGCGCTCGGGCTCTTCATTGGGAATATCCTCACAGATAGTGCCATCAATATCGATCAGGTAGTTTTTAACGTCCTTAGGCAGTAAGGGACTAATGTTTTTGCCGTCTACTTTGGCCTTTTTGAGTTCCATATGGCATGATTGGGATGAGAGAATAAAAATATATGCTGCGTAAAGGTTAGTAAAAAAAGAATGTCAAACAAAGAAACTAATGCTATTTGCCATAAAAAGGCCTTCAAAACGCGTTTTGTCCGGGGGGAAATTTAATAAACAGCTTTCCCGACACCTAAATTCAAACTGAGGACACTGTTATTTATCCATTCTTCAACCTATATCGATTAGATGCAGTGTAATTCAATGCAATGTAATGCGGCGAGGAGAGCGATGCGACGCGGAAAACCTGTCGAACGAACCTGAGCCAAGCGGAACCAAAGGCAGCACATAAAAAAAGCCCAACACCTTTCGGCATTGAGCTTTTTGTTTTAAAGAGGGGCGGCGACCTACTCTCCCACATACTCTGACGCAGTAACAGCATCCAATTGGGCTTGACATCCAAATTATGATTCTTAGATTTCGACGCCCAAGAGAATGCTCTAATCCTATTTACAGCCTTGTAAATTCCATATAACAATCATCCGATTGGCAGGTACACACAACAATTCCAGTAAGGACATTAGCCATTTCAGTGCAATCTTGAATTTCTTCCACACAGTGCCCCTTACAATTTACTCGTATTACAGGAGGATCATCATTTCCTTTTTCATTTGAATTATTAGGACAGATAAAAAAGAGACGGTCTTTTCCGCCATCTACGGAAGTTTCTATTACCAATAACTCCATTCCATTATCGTAGGTATAAAAATTAAACCGTCCCTTTTTAAAGGCTGAAAAGACCTCATTATGCTTTTGCCAATGGCTTCCCAAAGCAGAAAGTTTTGTGTCAATTATCTTGGATAAGATCTTTCCTTCTTTGTTGGCAAGACCAACCGATGAAAATGAGGAAAATGAATTTGATGCGCTTTTATCCTCAGGCGTCGCAGGAATAAATTGGTCCGAATACATATTATATACTTGAGATGGATCCTTAACGGTTTCTTGATTCATCCCTTCCGTTACCACTCTTTCTTCCTCGCAACTTTGAAGTGAAAGGGTCAAGAATAAAAGAACTAATGGAACTAATAAGAAAATACGGTTTTTCATATTAAAAGTTTAATGAACAATTCTTAAAGAAAGAAAGGAAGAATAAATGCCATATTTTTGTCATTGACTCCATGCTGGGCATTTAATACCTTGATTCCTTTTCTTGGAAAAATATTATAAGATAACAAACGTGACTGACCTGGCACTTATTACACCGTTGATATTTAAAAAGACTTATACAATCAAAACGAACTCTACATTCGATTTGAGTAATAGTCAACAGTAAGATTAAACCAGGTATTTCTCGCATCAAAACAAAGCATCAATTATGGGTGCCTTCAGTATTCCCAAGCAATGACTATATCGGATTCAATCATGCGCTCGATAAGGGTAGATTCGCACGGCTTGCCCTGCTTTAGCGGGGCCGTGCGAATTTACCCTCCGCCAATTTCAAACTTACTGTAACTGATCATGCACCTTTAAAAATTCTTTCGGGTGACGTGTATAATCTAAAAATTAAGAATTCGGATTAGTCAACTTGCGGCCCGCAAGGCGTTTCGCGGTGGTGCAGGCTGGTGCGATTTAGCGCGATGTGGCGCGATGTGGCGCGTTGTGGCGAGCGGAGCGCCGCACTTAGCGAAGTCGAAGTGCCGAGCCAAGCGGAGCGGTACCCTGCTTGTAATGAGCTTGCCAAACTGAGCGCAACCGAAGGCTGGAAACACCCTGAACTAAAACCAACTTCCATCTTTAACTATCCTGCAGCCCGGGCCGAGCCGAGAGCGAGCGAAGGCAAAAATCTCTCCTGCGTCCCCTGCTTCCCGATCGGAGCCCAGGGCGGGGCAATAAAAAAAGCCCAACACCT
>CAZVLN010000131.1:0-2327 GCA_964627995.1 uncultured Saprospiraceae bacterium | reverse complement strand
GGTTTTTGGGTGTCGATCCGCTGGCGGGGGAGATGCCGGAATGGGGTAGCTACACTTACACCTTCAATAATCCACTGAAATATATTGATCCGACGGGGATGGGGCCGGAGGATCCCCCAGATGGCGGAGATGATAAAAACAAATTGGAATATATGGTAAATTCACTGAAAGAAGTGCCGAATGGATTTCTTTATGCGATTGGAAAGCTGAAGGATCAATTGGCGGGTGAGAGTTCAAAAGATAAAATTGGAGAAGGTTATAATTTGACTTCTAAAGATAAAATTGGTTCGGATCCCGACTTACCGAAGGCAGATGATTATAAACCTGTAGAGGATTTTACTAAGGCATCTTTATATAATGTTGCTTTAGAACACCTTTTTAATGGTGAAGATTTTGATAAAAAAGGAGTTGAAGAAAATCATACTTGGAAAATTAGGACCAATGAAAGTCAAGATACTCAGTGGTTTACTCCAATTGACACTAATAATTATGAATATGAAAAGCCTTTTATGAGAGTTATAGATGAAGATGGGAATGTTGAAGTTTTTGGAGACTAAAATTGAATTAAAATGATAAAAGAAAATAAATATATTATTTCTATTGTGATAATTGTATCTTGCTATTGTCTTTTCTCTTGCAACGAATTAAGTGAAGATAAAACTGAATTTTCAATGGGGTTTTACGATCCAAAAGTTAATTCAGATACTATTTATCTTAATTGTAAGGGAAGCAAAGAGCACGGGTTATATAGCGGTTTTTTTAAATGTGTTTGTGGAGATAGTATATTTTTGAAAGGGTATTATAAAGGCGGGGTATACGATAGCGTTCAGACTTTTCATCATGACAATGACGATTTAAAAAAATATTACTTTTATGAAAATAAGGAATTGATCTATGAAAAAGAATATAAGGGGGGGGAACTATCTTCTTGCACATTGAAGCCTGAAATTGGATACGATGGACAAAAATTTGTTTTCGATATGAGGCATACTAACCTTGATTCATTTCAATATCATGTCCAAATATCAATTAATTCTCTAGAAAATGTTGTTAATGACTTCTTTGTTAGTGAACTGAGATTTAAGAAAAAGTACTCATTTACGTTGGACGATTCATTGGTTTTGTTTAATATCAGTGAAATTGATACACAGACTTCTGAATCCAGTTGTGAAGTTTTAATTAGAAAACCTATAATCGATAAAGATTGACTATGGAGCTCGATAATATAATCCGAGTATCACACCTGTCCAAAATAAATTTTAGACATAGAGATCGGCTCTCATTTTCAACAAGATATGAGTTCTGAGTGGCGTATTTGAAGTTCAAGTCTACCATTATTCAAATAAGGACGGTGGAGGCGGTAGATTTTGGTTTTCATGCGTCGGCTTGTTGACCCATTTCCACAGATCAATTTTGACGAATAGGTTGGTTCTAATGAATGTGATCAGATTGGATAATCTTCAGGGGTATTTCGCTTTTGCTTAAGGTAGCTGAGCAGCAACATTGCAATCATTGCGCACCACATTTGGATTCTTACTGCATTCGGACTTGTCACCACAAATGTCTTGACCCGAAATAGCTGTTTGATGTGCTTGAAAAACACTTCAATGTCCCATCTGGCCTTATACAGCTGTGAAACTGTGTCTGCTGTCCAAGATAAATGGTTGGTCAATAGGATAAGGTACTGATCCGTTTTTTCATCATAAACCCGAACGATTCTTAGGGTTTTGGGGTATTTCTTTGAGCTGGTAAGCCCTGAAGACTTACGATTCTTTGGACAGTCTATAATTTAAATATTCTTGTTTTAAAGGGGGTACCCCCTTTAAATTTTCCGATCGTTTTCCGTATGCTTTTGGACTTTTTCCATCCAATGAGCCGTGTGGATGCGTATGATTATAATCCTGCCTCCACTTTTCCGCAATAACATTAAACTGCTGAATACTTCTAAATATAAAAGCATCCAGAATATCCTCTCTGAACGTTCTGTTAAATCTCTCTATAAACCCATTTTGCATGGGCTTGCCAGGTTCAGTTCGTACTATCGTTACACCATTTTTTGCTGCCCATGTAGACTTACGTTATTTTCGGACAGTCCCAAAATAACGTAATTCTACACATCTACCGGATTCCCCAGTTCCTCAAAAAATTTCGTAATTTCCCTACATGGTACTTGCTTCCAAAATAAAACGTACACGCCTCCAGAATGGATTCACTGATTGCGTAGCTCTCGTTGAAGCGGCTGCAGCAGAGGAGCTGGGCATGAGCTCCGGCAGTACAGAGCCCGAACTCAACAGCTACTGGTTTACTTCTGATCACTTAGGGTCCTC
>CAZVLN010000130.1:0-2351 GCA_964627995.1 uncultured Saprospiraceae bacterium | reverse complement strand
GGGAATGGGAAAAAACAACGCGGGAGTTGCTCGATTTCACGTCTTGTTTATGGTCAATTAGCGAGTCGATTCGTCTGAACCCCGATTTTTTGGGTGTTCGCTATCCTCCTCCCAATTTTTCGGATTGTTTTTGATATAATTTCTAATCCGATGATACGATTTTTCGTCACGGATGATGTGGTCGTGGTAGCGGGGCTGCCAGCCAAATTTTAGACCTAATTTACGGGCACTGGTTGTGACTGCCGATGTAAACCCGCGCATGACGAATCCCAAATTTTTTGATTGAGGACCAAATTTGTTTCTGGAACCTGTAGAGACGCGATGCATCGCGTCTCTACCCTCAAACAGACCTCCATTCGGAATATCTTCACCGGAATTGTATGGATTTTCTCCGATTCAAATAATTCGGGATAATGCTGACGCATCTGCTTTTTTCCCAAAAAACATGATGGGAAGATGCGAAACTCCAGGAAAATTGCTGGGGGAGGACACCCTTTACACAACTACATTGCTAGGAGCTCAATCCCCTCTGGAGAAAAAGCCGAATCCGATCGGATAGAGGGTGTTTCAAGAATAAATACGTTGGGAAAGTAAAGTCTTTGTTTTCATTTGCAAAATGAACTTGATTTTGATTATTATTGTTTATAAGGTATATTTAGATAGGCAAAACTAAAATAGTGATTATCTCTTACAGATGGGATATAGCAGAATGTTTGGACTGAACAGACTTTTGCTTCTAAATGATAAAAAGTATGCGCACCATCACAATAGATATTATCAACGAAAAAGCCCTGAGGCTTCTGCGGGATTTGGAGGGATTGAAGCTCATCCGGCTAAGGAAAGACGGGGCGAGAAAGGAATCGTATGCAACAGACTGGACTAAATACAAAGGGGCCATGTCCAAGCAGCCTTTAAGTGAAATTGACCAACAACTAAACGAGTTGCGCAGCGAATGGGAATAAAACACCTCTGGGATACCAACACCGCTATTTACTACCTTCAACAGCAGTTTCCACCTCCAGCTGAAAAGTTCATAGATGAGGTTTTGGAGGATTCCGACCCGGCTATTTCGGTGGTCACAGAGATTGAGCTTTTATGCTGGAAAACGCCTACCGACAAGGATGTAGAAATTCTTCATGATTTCATCAATGACACGCTGGTCTTTGAATTGGAAAAGGACATTAAGCTTAAAACAGCCGAGATACGCAAGGCGCACAAAATCAAGTTGCCGGATGCCATTATTGCAGCTACTGCGCTGACTTATGATCTCACCCTGTTTACCAGAAACGTCGGCGACTTTAAAAACATCGATGGTTTGACCCTGATCAACCCGCATGAGAAGTAAAAGCCCCTGATTTCTCAGAGCCTTTGATTTTATTTTAGACTATATCTCTTGCTCACTTTACTAATTCGTTTTTTTAACCAATCTTTGTTTTTGAAGTATATCCAGTAGTAGCAGGAAACTGCTACTGCTGTAAACAAAGCATATAGTTTCCACTCTTCCTCAAAGTAACCTACCTCTAAATCAAACAATATTAGCAATACTATAATGGGTGTAATAAGACACCCAACTAACGCACCATAGGCAAACCAATCATTTATTCCTCCCGGAAATTCAAGCATGGCTCTACTATAATTCTTTTTCCACTCTTGAAAATCCTTTTCCGTTTTCCATCCCATTCTCATAAGCAGCCAAAACATAGGAATGAAAGACTTAGAAAACCAAGGATGGGTCTTTGTCAATCCAAGCCATATGTAATAGAATAAATACTTCATCACTATGGCCTATTTTGGATATATTTAACGGTTCCTTCTCCTGCCTTAGAACCACCATACCCTCCCAAAAGGCCTCCAATAATACCACCAGGAATAGCACCAAAACCACCAAAACATGCTCCAATTGCAGCACCTCCTGCTGCGCCTCCATAGCCACCTAATAATGAACCTGCCGTTCTACCTGTAGCTTGCTGAGTATATGTTCCAAATCCTCCTTCACTCCGTGCATTGCTTATTATGTCTACACCTCCAACAATTATGGTACCTGCTGATCCAGCCCTACCTACCAATTTCCCTGCAGTTCCTAATTGATAAGTTGTAATCCTTGCTCGACTTCCTCCTGTCCAGCCAGATTTATAGTATTTAAAAGCAAGTGAATTTCCATTCGCAGATCCATTGGTTAATCGCATTGATCCACCCTGTACTTACATACCTACTCCTAATCCACCAACACCATCTGAAGATGCGGCAGCCAAATCCTTACCGCTAATGCCACGCGAACCAACGACTTTTTCTTCAGGAAGTGAATTATCATCTGTGCTATTATGGTCAAAACTTTTATCAGAGTTGTAATT
>CAZVLN010000129.1:0-2363 GCA_964627995.1 uncultured Saprospiraceae bacterium | reverse complement strand
TAAAATTACGTGGAGACGCCCAGCAGATTTTCGTCAACGGCGAATTTTCAGGGGGTTCTTCCGGTTTTTGGGACTATACGATGTATGTGAATCCGTATATGGTCGTGCGTCCGGAGGGCCATTATACGAAACACATCTATGTGAATAGCGAGCGGATTGCTTCCAAAATTGGGAATCCGGAGGACTTTGGAGCAGGAGATCCAACGGGACAGGGGGATGCAGTAGGCCGAAAAATCAAAATGGAAGAAGTGGTAGAAGAGAATTTCAATGAATTGTTCGGAAACGTTCCTGAGATCGAACAGGCCGCGGAACAGGAGCTCGGCATGAGCTCCGGCAGCACAGAGCCCGAACACAACAGCTACTGGTTCACTTCTGATCACTTGGGATCGTCCGCATTTGTGACCAATGGAAGCGGGGTGGCTATCCAACACCTCGAGTATATGGCCTTCGGCGAGGTCTTCGTCGATCAGCGGCGCACCGGCTTCGGCACGCCGTATAAGTTCAATGCGAAGGAGCTGGACTGTGAATCGGGGTATTATTATTACAGTGCCCGCTACTACGATCCTCGGATGGCGAGGTTTTTGGGTGTGGATCCGCTGGCAGGTGACTTTCCAAGTTGGACACCATACCATTATGTCCACAACAACCCACTCCGATATATTGACCCCACGGGGATGCGGGCGGAGGAGACGGATGACTGGGTTTATGGTGCCTCGAGAGGTATTTATTGGGACGAGAAGGCGACTTCGCAGGCTACTACAAAGGAAGGAGAGGTTTATTTAGGAGATGGTTTTGCTACTGTTAGTGATAATGGCCTCCAAACTAATTATAATTCTGATAGAAGTTTTGACCATAATAGTACAGATGAGAATGTTCTTAAGGTAGCTACAGTTACTGGTGGCAGAATAAATAACAATGATAATTCACTGAGTAAAGTGAACCAAGCATTAAGCATAGTTGGTTTTGTGAATAGTGTACGTGAAAAAATGTTTGATATTGCAGGTTATTTAAAAAATATGCCCAATTTAAGTGCATACTCATCTATGGCAACTAAGTTGCCTGGAGTTGGAAGTGTAGTGATTAATGGAATTCAGTATTTTGAGGCATCTATGGTAAATGACAACCAAGCAAGAAACAAAGCGGCACTTGAAGCTATAGCAAACTCAGCAATGGTGGCCGGAGGACCCATTGGTATTGGTGTTGGTGCAGGTTTACATGCCTCTTTACTTTTGAATCCTGAAATGAAACCAGTTGAGCGGATCGAGTATTCGCCAAACAAATGTTTTACCGCTGGCACATTAATTTCCTTAGCCAATGGGAAGAAGAAGCCCATTGAAGAAATTAGGAGGGGAGACAAGATATTGAGTGTAAATATTGACAAAATGGAAGTTGAAAAGGATGAGGTTATAGAAATTTCACGAGCGACAATGCATCGAAAGATAGTTGTCAAAGTTGAAGGCGTTGATGAGATTCACACCACAAGGCATCACCCCCTCTATGTTGAGGGGAAAGGTTGGGCAGTCTTTGATAAAAATTACGCTGAAAAGCATCTAGAATTAAAAGTAAAAAGCCTTAAAGAAGGCGATTCGGTTTATGTTGTCGATGATTTAGGTGGTAGGCTACTCAAGAGGACTATAAAGACTATAATACAAACGGATGATATAGTTGAAATGTATACATTGGCCAATGTGAAAAAAAACAATAACTTTTTTGCAAATGGTATCTTAGTTCACAATAAGAAGGTGAAATAAAGTAATGGGTAGATTTATAAGAATGTATCGCTATATATATTATCGTCTCTACCTTCACCACCTTAATGCTTGGCAAGGACATAAAAGACTTGCCAAGTTGAACTCAAGCAATGCTATTGCTGCTAATGCTATGGCAATTTTTGTTTCAATGGATATTTTTTTGATCAATTATTATAAATTTAGCATTCTTTTTGAAAATTGGTGGATTTTAATTATTTTAATTATTTTAATATTGATCTTTCAATCATTCGCTCTTCCCTCTGATCCAGAGTCGTTAGAAGATGAATTTAGCTCAGGAGATGATTCCTCATATGAGTGGAAGTTAAAAGGTTTTCTGTCTCTGGCATTTGTTTTTAGTCCGTTATTATTAATGGTAGTGCTGATGTTTATTGGTTGATTATGATCACTCAAATTTCAATGTGATTTGAATAAAACCACTAAACAAAAATATCCTTACAATTTAATTGAAAAATGAACTATTAAATCAAGAGGGTGGCAAGGTGAGATTTGAATCAAAAATGATGGAAAAAAGATCTGCGGCCTTCATTGACCTATTGAGGTTTCTGTAACGGCCCCCTAATTGTTTCAGCCCTCTAAGGATTAAGACACGAT
>CAZVLN010000128.1:0-2373 GCA_964627995.1 uncultured Saprospiraceae bacterium | reverse complement strand
AAAAAGCAAGGAAACAAAAAGAATACATTTGTTCATAGTGTGTGTGATTAAATGGTTTATAAAAAATTTTATCAAAAACGAGACTTGTAATCTTGAAATTGCATGCAAAGAGGGGGTACTACATCAAAAAATTGTCATTTTTAACACCTTCGATAAGAAGAGGGTGTGACGATAGTTTTCTCAAACTTATTATCTTTTTTCAGGTTTCAGTTGGCCATAGGATTAAACGGGTTGTATGGACTTCTGTCATGACCAATACCTCCGCTATAGACCCAGTCAAATGGCTCTTCATTGCTCTTCAGCACCATAGCTAAGGCACAGCTCCGCTTGGTTCAATCTTTCAACTATGCTAGACTTGACTCCGCTCGGCGAGCAGGGCGATAGATGTAAGAATATGCTCTTAGGTAGAGGCCCTGCCAGAACACTCTATAAAAAGTATAGTTTCCGTGCGCAGACCAAACCATTGACGGCTCTTGGGCAATAAAAAAAAGGATGAGAATTAAAAAATTGGTGCCGTGCATTCATCAAAAAACAAAAGACCGACTCCATCACCCCTGATAATTGGCGCTATAAGTGGACTGTCTATAGCCCTTCCGCATACTGTGTTCCCCGGAATCCTGAAACCTGAAGCGAAACTATAATTCACAGCTTATTTAATGGTAATGACCCCGGCCACACTTAATATTCGTTAAAACCCACATATCGTTCGGCTCTTCCATTATTGTGCTTTAATGTATCATAAGGCATATTAAAACCGTACTTTGCAGCTTATTACGAAAAACCGAACGCGAACTACCTATGAAATTTAAGGAACTCCAGTTGATCGAGCCCATTTTAAAGGCGCTCAAAGATCAAAACTATACCGAACCCACCTCGATTCAGGAACAAGCCATACCGCCGGGATTAGCCGGTCGGGACCTGTTGGCTAGTGCCCAAACCGGAACAGGAAAAACAGCCGCTTTTGCTATTCCGATTATTCAGCAGATGACCCAAGACATAAAAGGCTCAAACAACCGCAGGCCCATCGCTTCGCTCATTGTTACCCCAACACGGGAGTTAGCCATCCAAATCGGTGAGAGTATCACGGATTATGCCAAATACACACCGATCAAAAACACAGTGATCTTTGGGGGCGTCAATCAAAACAAACAAACACAGGCCCTGAAAAAAGGGGTAGACATTTTAGTGGCTACGCCTGGTCGCTTGTTGGACCTTATGAATCAGGGGTTCATTTCTTTACGTGATGTACGGTATTTCGTGCTGGATGAAGCTGATCGAATGTTGGACATGGGCTTTATTCACGATGTCAAGCGCATTATTGCACAATTACCCAATAAAAGACAAACCTTGTTTTTTTCCGCCACCATGCCGAAAAATATCGTCAGCCTTTCTGATGAGATCCTCACGAACCCCAAAAGGGTAGCGGTAAACCCTGTCTCATCGACGGCAGAAACGGTGCAGCAATATGTTTACTTTACGAATAAAAATACCAAGATGGACCTGCTGTTTCATATTCTGAAAGATCCGAAAATGGATCAGGTCTTGCTTTTTTCCAGAACCAAACACGGCGCCAATCGCATTGCCCGGAATTTGAGCAAAAACAAAATAGAAGCCTCTACTATTCACGGTGACCGCAGTCAAAATCAGCGGCAAAAAGCTTTGAATAGGTTTAAGGACGGCCAAACTCGTGTTCTGGTCGCTACGGATATCGCCGCGCGCGGGATTGACATCGACAAGTTGGGGTACGTCATCAATTACGATATTCCAAATGAGCCCGAAACCTACGTGCATCGCATAGGACGTTGCGGCCGTGCGGGCGAAGAAGGCGTTTCCATCTCTATCTCCGAGCCGGAAGAAAATGCATATATCCGGGATATCGAAAAACTCATCGATCAGAAGATTGACCGAGTGACCGACCACCCTTTTCCTCAGACCGACAAGCCCATGACACCAGCGGAGAAAAAAGAATTTGAAAAGGAAAAGAATCGCCGCCGCCAGGAATATTTTGCCAATCGAAAGAAAAACAAGTCAAATAAGCAGGGCAGAGGGAATCGCAAAAAGCGCTAAATCACTATCTATTATTTATTGTAAAAGGCTTTGGGCGTGCCCCCGCACAGATGCACGGAAGCCAGGCCAAACATAGGATCCGAGGGTGTAGGAGCCTATGCAATTAGTTGAATGAAACTGCGCGGGGTCGGGTCATCCGCTTGTATGGCGATCACAGCCACGGACCGGTCTAAGGCGGCGTGGGGTTTCTTTCGTCACCTCCGCGCCTAAGACCGGCCATCGTGCCCAAAGTCCCGGCTCAAAAGCCGTGATGTGACGCGCCATATCGCTTCTACCCCTCACGCATAAGAGTGAACGAGATGCCCA
>CAZVLN010000127.1:0-2428 GCA_964627995.1 uncultured Saprospiraceae bacterium | reverse complement strand
CAAGAGCACAGTGGCAAACACTAGGCAGTACCTCTGAGCATTTGATCGAAATTCCTTATCTTTATTCCGTGCAAAAAGTTGCACGTAGCTTCTAGGCAGTAGATTTGACAGAATGGCTACCCCTTCGGCTACCCCATGGAAACCGACGCGCAGTATGCTGCCGACCCGCCAGCAGATCGAAAGACATATAACGGCATTCAAGGCGCGACTGGGAGCGCACTCGCGACCAAAGCGCGACCTAAGCCACGAATCGCGATAGCGACTTCGGGCTTGAGCACTTCCCCATCATGGAAATGGGCTTAGCACATTACAGGACGTTAGACTCTGGTGAACGAGGGCGTGCGAGTCACGTTGTGACTCGTGCCCGAAGTGAAACGGAGCGGTCGCCCCGCAATGCTGCCTCGCAGCATGAGGAGCACCAGCGGAGTCACCACACTTTCCATTGGAAAGTGCTGGTGTGGAAAAGGGAGATGGCTACAGGTTGATCCCAAAGCAGAAAAATTCTACCCCCTCACCCCCTACAACTCCATGGGCAATAATCCCGTGAGTATGGTGGATCCGGATGGGGATTTTTTTACTGGAATTGAAGTGGTAGCCAATGTAGTTGGAACCTTTGTAAATGCTGCATTTGGAGGTTATGATAATTTTGATCAATTCCTTACTGATTTAGTCCTCAATACTATTAACGGATTAGTATCTGAAGTGAATCCCGCAGATTTCAATTTAGGGAATTTTGGTTCAGTTGGAGTTTCACCAAAATTTAGAGGAGGAACTGATGGGATCATGTTTGGAGTTGAGGGTGGTGCAAGATTGGGTATTTGCAATCATAAGGTTATTGAGGCTTATGCGGGGGTGAATATATATTCGAACAATTATGGAACAAATACCACTGGTGGTAACTTTTATGCGGGAGTTGGTGTCGGATACGGAAACGAAAAGTGGGGAGCCTTTGTAAGATCCACCTACTTTGGAGATTTTGCGGGAGAAACCTCCCAACGAATAGGAGGATTGTATACGAATATAGGAAATTTCAAACTATCCTATGAGAATGATGGACACCCCTGGCACTTAATCGGTCTTGGCGATGGAGGAGATTCTTATCGTTCTAGTTCTGCAAGTTTAGGCTGGGGCGATTTTAGTTTGAATTTGAATATTTTTACAGGGTACAGGGACTATGATAACAACTTGGAAGAAGATGGATATCCATATCAAGTTGTTGGAAATCCAGAAGCAGACAAGTACAGAGAGGGGATTTTGTCAATTGGATACAAAAATTTAAGAGTCGGATGGAATAGTGAGGGTATAAGACATACATTTCAAAATCGCTTTGCCCATGGAGCTTTAAAACCACAACCTTGGTTTAGAAAACTCTCAGGTCTCAATCGCTTAATGATAGGAACGGATTATGGAAGCGAATTTCACAATTGGTAAGAAGATAATAATGAAAAATGCAATTTTACTGATTATTGGAATGTGTATTACTTTTTTTCCTTCATGTTGTGATAAGGATGGAAGAGATAGCTTTTCTTTTGAACGAAGAGATTATTTAGGCTTTGGTTTGAAAACAAACGGTTATTTTTATAATAAACAGAATAATGTGACACGATTCATCGTGATCAATAGAAATGGAGTAGTCTTTGGTGGATATGGTTTGGAAGGTGGGTTTTTAGAACTAGAGGGGCACTTGCGAAGCAATCGTCTAAATGAAAGTTACAATTTAGTATATAATTGGGGTGTTTTTGAGGTGATAAGTAGAGAGATCGTATATGAAAAATGGGTGAGCTCTTCGGGCTGTGACCCCTACCCAGTCTATACCTATACAGGTGAGATACTCAATGATACGACAATTGTTTTCGACAATGACCTCTATGACACGATGAGATTTCGCCAGTTTAGTCCGAAGCCTGATAGTGTGACGAGATTTATTGAATAATAATATGGTGATACTCCAAAATAAAATCACTCTTGCGATTCACCACTGTCCAATCCAGAGCATGGGTTAATGAAAGCATTAAAAGTATAGGAAACTGTTATCTTTAAAATCTATTCCATGTCATAGCTTTGCTGATGCAAAGGAATGACACCAAGCCAAAAAATCCCTATCTTTATAAAGTGCAAAAAGTTGTACACCAAGCGCCTTAAAAAACGCGATCAAATACCGGAAACGGCAAAATCAGACCAGCGCGCAAGCCTGCAGAGACGTTGCACCCGGAGAAGCGTTGTAGGGACGTTGCATGCAACGTCTTGTTCGGAGTCCTGCCGCAGGCAGCGGGCAACGTCTCCCTTTCCAAAAAGCCGAAAAACTCTCCACCTCACCCCCTACAACTCCATGGGCAATAATCCCGTGAGTATGGTGGATCCGGATGGGGATGAAATTTTTACTATTGTAGGTGCATTATTGGCACCAGTTACGGGAGGGGCATCTTTG
>CAZVLN010000126.1:0-2447 GCA_964627995.1 uncultured Saprospiraceae bacterium | reverse complement strand
CGCTGTTTCTTGGGAGGTTAAGCGGTGAGATGATCTATAGACCTGCGATTTCGATATGGTTTTAATTGTCGGACCATTTTTTTTAGTCCTTATCTTATGGAACCAAGTTCCGCGGTATTTCGGTGGATAGATGGGATTTCAGTATGCGCGCTGGACAAACATTTCTCGCCACAGGTGACTTTAAAACAAAAACTGAGCCGGCGTAGGCCAGTATCTTAACAGGTTTTGCAAGTTCCCAATCAGCATAGAGTACAAAACAATAATAGTGACAAATCATACTTCATCCCACTTTGATTGAATTTCCTTATTTATTAAAGGTATCGCTCTTATAAAGGACCAGGTCATCATCAAGTTTTAATGCTATTTCTGCGTCCCACCCGCAGTTTCGATCACCTCATCTGCATCGAATTCAAAGATCGAGTCCGGCAAATCCGTTGGGAAAACCAAAACAGCTTCAATTTCAATATTGAGAACGTCATCCGTAAAGGGATTTTTGTACCTCTCTATTCTTTTTAAAGGAATGAAATCATGTAAATGTGATACTATAAACCCATTAAAACGGGAATCATCTGGGAGCGAATAATAAAATTCTGTTGAAAGATATTTCTCGGTACTACCTGATTCTTGAGTAATTGTGGCTTTATAACAATCAAACCCCAATATATTTTGCCGCTGAGACACGTCCTGAATCACATTAGCTTCTTCAGTAGATGAAATGTTCTTCTTTTTGATCTCTCCTCCATTATAGCTTCCGAAAGCTGAATTGGGATATCTGTCAAAATCATAATAACTAACATCTACGATTACTGTATCCGATCCATAAAATTCCCGCTCTCTTTTCATCCGGCTTCCCTTAAAGAACACTTTCTCCACTCCATTCACACCCCCGGAATTAAACTGCATTTGTTTTTTCATCGTAGACGATGGACTGGGCTTTCTATGATAAATAATCACGCCTTCAAAATTGGTTTGGGCCATTAGCGTAGTTCCCATTAAAAAGAGGAAGGTGAAGATGATGTGATTCATGCCTAAATTGTATTTGATTCTAAGTTGAAAATGTATTTCAATTCGTATTTGATTTATCTTGGACCAGGAGGGAATATACGGTCATATGCCCTAACTGAAGCATATATACCGCTTGGAAGGCAATTATCTATCGCTTCGCCTACATTACTAGCACCTAACCCTCCCCAATATAAGCAATCATTCATAACTAAATAGTCAACAAGGAGTTCAAAGAAATCAAGCCTCAAACTAGCTTCTCTATTATTTAAATCGTCATCAGAAGAAGTAACAAAACCATGATAAGGATGACATTCTAAAAGTTCAGCCTCCGTCCAATATTTAATTGAATGACGCAATACAGAAAGCGAAGCCATTATAATGGTTTTTTCGTCTGATGAATAAGTCAAATTATCAGCTTTAATTTCTGATTCAAAACTAATAAGATCATCGATGGCTTCTTGCTCGTCTGTTGCGCCTTCGATAATATCGTGTACGCTAGATAAGAAATTATTAAAAACTGTATCAGAACTTGGTATATAAGATGTTCGATAATTCGATATTGACATACCCGCACCTAGTTCATTCGTATCAAGTGAAACAAACTCGTCAAAATCTTTTTGAGTAGTTGTATCAAGATGTATCTGATATGAAAGAGATACACCCTGGTTTTCAATATATTCAATGATCAAGTTAAACAGAGAGTCGCCAGCAGTTGTAATAGTTGTCATGTTATCTGCTGCATATATTAAAGCATTATTGTGATCTTCTCCAATATAATCATATGAGTTATTTGGATTACTAGCTGAAATGAGGGAATCACATCCAGAAGGCATCTCTCCCAGAGCTTCAAATTCAACAGCTGGCGATTCTTCGGCCACCTCAGTTATTGGATCTTCCTGACAACTAAGAAGGGAAAAAATACAACTAATACAAGTCACTAAAATTAAAACAACTTTTTTCACACTTAAAAAGTTTAGATAACAATGATCACAAGAAAGAAAGAAGGAAAGAAAGAAAGAAAGAAAGAAAGAACTACTGTCATAGTTTTGTCATAATAGGGAGTGTTTTATTTTTTTCGATATTTTTAATTGATTAATTATCTATTTCTATGGCAAAAGTACATTTGCATCTCATTTTCAATATAGGTTAAACTTTAAGGGTATATCGCTAAGGTATAATTTACCGGTGAGATGTTCACCGGGGCGCCCGGCCTCTGTCCTCGAGATCGCCGAAGGCGTTGCTCGGGACTTCGGCCGCCTCACTCGGCTGCCGCCCATGATGCCGAAGCTGCGCCGAGCGCATCTCCGGCATCACGGCCGGGATCTTCGGTCCGCTGGGCGGACCTCCCCCTACACAGCCTTTAGGTTTGCATTAGAGGAAAATAGTGAAAAAAGACTACTATTACTAGAGTTTTCTTTTTTGCTTCTTTTTTCTTTGTTAGT
>CAZVLN010000125.1:0-2477 GCA_964627995.1 uncultured Saprospiraceae bacterium | reverse complement strand
CCTTTGACCTTTGACCTGTCCCACACTGAAATAAGTTTACCGTTTTTCGGGGTATAAAACCACCTAAAAATGCCAAAAAGAGAAGAATTTAATCAAAGACGTAGACGACAAAATCGTTACTTTAGTGAGAGCTTTCGCAAAAAGAAGGTTAAAGAGATCGAACAAAACATAAGTACAGTTAGTGAAATAGCTCGAGAATATAAGGTATCACTCTCTTCTGTTAATGAAATGACTCTAAGAATCATTTTCCAATAATCCTCTCAAAATATTTCTCAGAATTTTACGCTTGTCATCTATGGTTTCTTTTACTGGATCTTTGATCATGATGGATATAAATTCAGATTTGAGATCTATCGCTTCATTCAATATTTTTTCAACTCTGCCTCTGAGCTTTTCATTCCCCGCAATCATCTTACTCATTTCTCTTCCCAGAACAATCATCCCCACATCAAAATGTTCTAACTCATCGTCGTAAAGGTCTGAATGATTTATCCAGATAGTATCATCCTCTATTGTAGGGTAATGCTGACAAATAGCTGCAATATCTTCTACATCCTTTCCTCTCCTATCTGGTCGATCATCATATGCTATCATTTTAAGAATTACCACTCCCGGAATGGAACAAGACTTATAGACCTCCTCACCGATTTTCACGTCAACTGTGCCACGTTCAAAAACCTCCTTAAACCCATCCAGATTTACAGTTGTCAAGCCAACCCCTTCTACACTCACTTCCTCTTCTCGTTCTATCGCACCAAATGGAAGTAAATCTATTTGTATGCCTTCGGGAGTTATTAGGCAAAATGCATTTCCTTTCTTGGGGGTATATTGGTAACCATTTATTAGTGTTTCCCTTAATTCATTGTAAGTATCAACATCTGCTACAAATACTCCAAAATCAATATCTTTTGTACCGGTAGGTCTTTCATCATTGGCTGCAAACCAAATATTACGGGCAATAGCTCCTACAATGAAAAAATTTATTCCATGATTTTTACATACCCTTGCAATTTCCTCGAACGGTTTTTTTAAGCCTTCTACAGCCAATGATTCATACGTTGTTTTTAACATACTCGTTGTAAATTATTTTTGCCGCTTCAACGTATCTAAAATTTGCGTCTTCAATCAGGTCTGCATACACGAGAATGGGGTTCACCATATTCTCTTTTGGATTATTTATCTCTTCACTCGTTTCATTCCAAAAGCTTTTGACAACCTCGATATCGCCCTTTTTATCCGGGATCAGTTGAAGTTTTTCCATAATTTCAATAAAATCAAACTTCGTATACACCGTCCATTGATCGGCTATCAAGTAATTAGTAAGTAATTCTGCTGCGGCAGCCCCTCCCCATAGTGTGTTTTCAGGGAGATTTATATTTTGCCAACTCACTGTTTTATCCCTCCATCTAAACCTTCTCCTGCTTAGTTTGGGTCTTAGTTTTTTATTGTAAGCTGTAACCCAGCTTTGAAAAAGTTCCTCGCGATCGGTATAGTGGTAGGTATTTTTATTCTCTTTAAGAACATACTTCTCTTTTACTAATCCCTCTAATGTCTTACCCACCGTTCGAATTGTTACTCTTGCTCTTTCTCCAATAAACCTATAGGGTTTGTTGATGTACTCTGGATAGAGTAAAAACTGATATACGACTTTTAGTCCTGCCGGAGTAAATGCCCGACCTTTACTTTCAACCTTGTCGAGATTTGGCTTTTTATTTTCGATATAGATGTATATCGTTCTTTTATTTAGAAATATATTTCCAGCAGTGTCAGCATACGGAATTTGCTCATTGATGAGCATTTCTTTAGCTCGAGGCGTTATATAATGAGCTATAACGATTAATGACTCTATTTCCTCTTGTAGACTGACTAACTTTGGAATTTGTGCTGGAACGATCTTGCTTTTTACTTCAGCATTGAGCAAAATTTCTTCTTGATCAATTTTTAATTGTATCTGTGCGTCAACCCTAAAGCCCCGGAAGAATAAGTCTTGCTTTTCAATTCTACATTGAATATTATGTAAACCATCTATTCTTTGTACTGCTGTTGCTAGTATTTCTGCATTCATGTATACAAATATACTCCGTATACTCTGAATATACAAGAATAAAAGGTATACAAGCTAATTCTTAGATCCACTCAGAAGATAAAGAAGCTTTACATTTGCACTAGAGTCAGACGAGAACTTCATCGATAGTTGGGAAAAAAGCAAAAAATATCTCTTATTATTTCTCTCCGCCCCGCGTCAGCGATGGGAGCCCGGCCCCGATTCGCGGCCGCCCAGAGGCGGGCGTGTAGCGGGGAGATGCCGGCACCGCCGGTTAGCCGATAGCGGGCGACCGTAGCGACCACGGCCCGAGAAGCGCAAAGCGCTCTCGAGGACGGGGTGACGCCCTAAAAATTAAAATTAAAAATCTAGACAATCTCGCTCCCGATCTATCTACCAGCAGTGCCTTTTAGCCTTTAGCCTTTAACCTTTA
>CAZVLN010000124.1:0-2533 GCA_964627995.1 uncultured Saprospiraceae bacterium | reverse complement strand
ACCTTTCACCTTTCACCTTCGACCTTTATCTCTACCTCCTACAACGACACATACCACTGCACCGTCCACCAAAAATTATGCAGCGCATCCGCACCCTCTCGCCCCGTGCGACGGTAGTCCAGGCCCGTTTCGATTTTATTGCGATCACTGAAAGTGTAACCCAAAAGAGGGATCCAGCGACTTTCTAGCTGGGGGCTCACGTCACTAAAAATAAAGAGGTATTCATTATTGGCCTTGACATAAAATTCTCGGGGATCCACATTTTGCCCGGATAGCGGAACCTCAATCGTCAGGCGATGACGCCAACGATAAACAGCGGCATCGTCGGGAAAAAACGTTTGATCGGCAGCCATGCGGTACGACCATCGAAAAGACCGCTCCCGGAATACCCGTGTCCACTGCTGACGTAATCGATGAACCAGGTCCTGCTCAATAAACCGGAGCATATATCCACCGGCAAAGGACTGGTCGATGCGGTACCGCCGCGAGGCAAAAATGGTAAGATCCAGACGTTCCGCCCTATACCCCCAATCCGGTTGGGGTGCATTTTGTCTCCATTCCGGCAGTAGTATGGCCCGATGCTCCGCATTGAACTGCATTTTCCAAAGCGGATTGATCGGAAGGCTCATATTAATCCCCGGCAGTGCACCCGTGCGCACCGGCCGCTGACTATAAGCCGTGCCGCCAAAAACACACAGCAGTAGTATCAGTATTCCTTTTCTCAAAACTCCATATTATCCGTCCGACGCGTCACGATAAGCCGGCGCTGTTTCTCTTCGCCATCATCGTCAAATACAAATTCGTACAAGCCGTACTCGCTCTCCTTTTTCACTCGAACCTCTATCTCGTAAGTATAATCATTTCCCAATTCCTCCAGATCCCCACTTTGCAAATAGTCCAGCAGCCGTTCATCATCATCTTCGAAGTGCAACTGTATTTTTTCGACCCGATGACGGTCATAGCTCTCGCTCCACACCTCCTCCATCTCCTCGCGCACGTCCCTGGGAATCTCTTTCCATTTGATCTCCTTTTCCACATCCTGTAGCTCACCGTTTTCCGAAAATTTTATGCTGTACCGATCGCCCCATTTTTTGAGTTTCACCTCAATGGCCACCCCATCTTGATTCTGTTCCCTATACCAACTTTCGCTTTTTGTCGGCTGGATCCGAGCTATAAATTGGCGCGCTCTTTGGGGTACCTCCCCCTTTTCAATCTGCGCTTCCGTTTCATATTTGACCTGCGCCGACAGCGGATGGTAAGCCATGGCTGCCAGCAGCAGGAATAGCAAAATATCCAGATGTATGTTCTTCATGATCATCGTTGATTTAGACTTAAATTTGTAACGATACCCACAGCCGTTTCGGTATATGCATCGCCTACGTTTTTTGTATGGTCAAAAGCTATGAATTGCTATGGATAGATCTGTTTTTGGGGCCTTCCCTCTTGGCTTTGCCGGACCTCGAAGCCAAGAGGGTCGCTACGCTTCGCCACTCGTTCCGTTATCCTCCTCCATCCTCGAGGTCGCCTTCGACGATCCTCAGGATTCCGGAGCGTCACTCGGTCCTTCTTCCTCGAGATCGCTTGCCGCGATCCTCGGGATTCGGACTCCCGCACGCCTAGGGCGCAGCGGGACGGCTGCGCATCGCTAGTCCGGCATTCGCTGTCGGTGGTGTGACCATTAAAATAAGTAGGTAGCGACTTGAGCGACCTCGTATTTTTTAATATTTAGAAGGAATGTGCAATTCATTTTTAATATTTAACTTGTAAAATGCATGCCTTTTCCGCCCTTTGGGCCGAAGCTTTCGCTCTATTATATTTGAGTACAATTACACTCAAAAGTGAGAATCAGAGCTTATCATCCACCTTGTGTTATTTTGAAAAATCACTCAAGTTCGAGAGTTAGCCCCATGTTAAGTGTTTGATTTATAGTGCATTATAATTTTACATTCCATCTGTCATGTAAAGTTGATGAATAATTGGGGTTAAATTTAACCTACGGGTGTGGACTCGGAAGCGAGGAGCTGTTGAAGCTCCGGCCGACAGACATTGATTCCCGCCGTGGACTCATTTTCACAAGAAAGGGAAAGTGTCGAAAAGATCGCATCGTTCTTTTGCCTAAAACGCTTTTAGAGCTCCTGCGAGCCTATTCTAAAGGATATCCTCCGGAGAACTTGGTATTTGAGGGGCAAAAGCGAGGCGCCCCTAGCCGAAAAATGTGCAAATTGTATTCAAACAAGCCGTGGCAAAGATGAAAATAAGAAAAAAGCTTGCCTTACATGGGCTCAGGCATTGTTTTGCGACCCTTTGCTGGATTTCGGTACAGACTTCCGGTATATTCAGCAATTATTGAGGTATAAAAGCAGCCGGACGACAGAGGTTTAGACGCATGTGAGCACTAAAAATATACAAAATATTCAATCGCCATATGACGCCTTATAAAGAACAAGCTCAGGAAATAAACGTCACCCAAAGGTGCTGGTTATATACGGATTCAGTATATATTCAGTACTTTTGGTACGGATATAAGTAAGTT
>CAZVLN010000123.1:0-2610 GCA_964627995.1 uncultured Saprospiraceae bacterium | reverse complement strand
TACGTATGCCTTGTCCCTACACAGAACAACCGGAAATCGTCCCAAACCAATCACAGTCGACCGCGCAACATGAAATTCCAGTATAAAAACGGAAGACCATATTTTTTCAAAATCCACATGCTGTACTGCTCTTTGGCCGTGTCAAAAAAAGTGGATATGAGGGGATCACTGTCACGTACATTATCGTATTTGAATTCGGCCAGCACCATAGATCCGTAGCCGGTGACGAGAGGGCAGCTCGAGTAGCCTTCGTACCGGGCATCTGACAGCTTTTCATGAGCCATAAGCTCCAGAATATTTTCGACTACTACCGGCGCCTGTTTACGGATGGCCGCACCCGTTTTAGCAGTAGGTAGCCCGGCCGAATCACCAATGATGAATACATGGGGGTAGGTTTTGTGCTGTAAACTGTGAATATCAACCTCTCCAAAGCCTTTCATTGGTCCTTCTTTATGGACCAGGTCAGACTCGCGCAAAAATTCAGGTGCTTGCTGCGGAGGTGCGGTGTGCAGCATATCGAATGGCAAGACAAGGTGGTTTCCATCAATTTTTTTCTCGTTCAGACTGTCATCAACTTCCAGAGCCGCCTTTTCGGGGTCGGTAATCTCAAATGTGATAGTTTTATTAGCACCATCAATAGAAACGGGCTTATGGAAGGGCTTGAAGAAAATGTCGCGTTCCTCTATGATTTTATCCAGCGTTTCTTTAAAATCTTTCACGCCAAAGATAACAGAGCCCGGTGTGGCAAAGACGACATTGACATCATCTCGAACACCTTTCTTGCGGAAGTGATGCTCAGAAAGATACATGATCTTCTGTGGAGCGCCACCACACTTAAATGCTCCGGCCGGTTGAGTGAAAACAGCCTGGCCTTTCTTCGTTTTTTTGAGGGTCTCCCACACATAATCAGGGTCAGTATATACACTACAGACCCCATTTTTACCCAGAGTTTCTTTCAGGCCTTCGATAGCATCCAGCTTATTAACCAGACCGGGCGAAACCACCAAATAATCATAGGTGATCTGACCGTTACTTTTGGTTTCTAAGGCGTGATCTTTAGGCTCAACACTTGTAACCCAGTCCTTGATCCATTTCACACCTTTGGGAATGTAGCGTTTCTCTTCGCGTATGGTATCTTGATAGTCATAGGTGCCTGCACCCACCAATGTCCAGGCCGGCTGATAATAATGCTTATCTGAGGGCTCAATAATAGCGATATCCAATTTGGAATTTTTACGTTTCAATTGAGCTGCTGTCATGATGCCGCCCGTTCCACCTCCGATAATGAGAATTTGATGATGTGCCATACCTTTCGTCTTTAATTTTCATTAATTTACAACAAAATTTATTAATTCTTTGTGACATAAGTCACAAGAAGGAAGAGGTTTTAGATCTTAGGTGGCAGACTGTAAACTTTCAGCTGGTTTTGTGTATTTTAGTCCTAAGAGTTCAAAATGAGACAGATCATATGATATTGACAGTAGAGACTTTGCGAGACATGATACCAGCGATAGCCGATCTGCGGCTATTGGAAGCCATTGCTGAGAAAGGTCAGCTTCAGCATATTGAGGCCGGTGAGGAGCTAATGAAGCCCGGACAGTATATGAATTCCGTTCCGATTATTGTAAAGGGAAGTATCAAAGTGCTGCGACCGGATCGCGATGGCAAGGAAGTGTTTTTGTATTACCTCAATCCGGGCGAGACCTGTGCATTATCTCTGACCTGCTGCAATGCCAATTTGCCTAGTGAAATCCGTGCTGTAGCGGAAGAAGATACAACTTTGATTACGGTGCCTTTAAGGTCTCACAACGACTGGACCCGCGAATTTAGTCAATGGAAAGAATTTGTTGCTCTGACCTACCAAAATCGATTTCAGGAGATGTTGCGCGCGATTGATGACATCGCCTTTAAAAATATGGATGAGCGCCTATTATCCTATTTGCGAGCCAAAGTATCCCAACTAAAAACCACCACCCTCGATGTAAGCCATCAAGATATAGCGAACGAACTGGGCACTTCCCGCGAGGTAATCTCCCGCCTGCTAAAAAAACTAGAAAAATCTGATCTCGTACGCCTCGGGCGACATGAGGTCGAGGTGTTAGAACCGGGCTGGTGAGAAGGTCAACCGACTACGCCATAGGCTTCGTCGGTCAAAGAAGGTCCAAGGCGGTACGACTTGATCCGGGATCTCCTCCTCGAAAACCGTTTTTTTACTTTTTAAAATATACCCCAAACAAACTAAAAAGACTCCTCATCCCGGACTTGATCCGGGATCCCTGGCAATAATATCGTTTCTCAACAATGCCATTCCGCATCGAGGTGGTACCGACCTGCGTGCCGGCCCAATGGTCTGAACCGTTGATTAATCTGATGAATTGATTTCTTTGATTAGAGACGGGAATCTTGAGAAGGAACGGTTTTTATTCGTTTTTTTGAGTGGTGTTGTTCCTGTTGGGTTCAGAATCAATGACTTTAGTGGCGCTTTAGCGGTACTACACAGATTTTTAGGATTACACGGATTAGATACACACTTTTTCATGCTAAACGGTGATGACTGTTGCCGGTGTGCAAGATTAAATGGTATGCAAAGCGCGCAGGCTAACCATATGA
>CAZVLN010000122.1:0-2628 GCA_964627995.1 uncultured Saprospiraceae bacterium | reverse complement strand
CCTGCCCGGGCGCATTTCCGGAGGCCGCTTTGGTGCCATGATGGAAGTGGAGTTGATAAATGATGGGCCCCTAACGATTTGGATGGATACGGATCGGAAGGATTAGGGGGGTGAGGTTTCCAAGGTTAAAGGTTAAAGCAATCCAAGTGCTGTCTCATGATATACGTTGACAACTTTTATGTGAATAACTTTTCATAATTTGAGATAAGATGAAGCATAAGATGACAAAACAAGAACGTATGCATCGCCGATTTACCGAGGCATTTCGCAAGGAACAAGTAGAACTCATTGAAAAAGGTGAAGCCACGCAAGCTGACATAGCACGTCGATATGATGTCAACTACCAAAATGTCCATAGGTGGGTCAAGAAGTATGGAAAATTAGATCGTGAAAACAAGACCACCTACGTGGGGAGTTCAAAGGACTTTGATCGCCTACGTTTGATTGAAAAAGAGTATAAATCGCTTCAAAGGCTATTTGGTGAGCAACAAATTGAGTTGATTCGTGCTCGCAAGCTTTTGGATATTGCCAAAGAGCAACTAGGCTCTGATTTTGAAAAAAAAACCGAATCCAACTCTTAACCATGTTGCGGGAAAGTAAAGCTGAGCACAAAATAGTAATGGAGCGGTTTTACCGGCGCGAGGGTATAACTCGGCAGGGCTATTCCCAAGCGCTGGCCCGGCAAGAAGAGAATAATAAGATGATGGCTCATATCAAGCAAGAGATTGATAATTACCGTTTAGGGAAAGACCGTCGAGCTGGATCGCGTTCCTTGTATTACAATCTGCAAATCAAGCAAATTTGCAAGATAGGTGTCAACAAGTTTGAGCGCCTGATGAGTCAACAGGGGTGGGCATTAGCTCCATACAAAACTCGCTTGGTAACTACTAAGTCCTGTGCACGTAGCAGGGAATACAATAATCTTACCCCCGGGTTGGTCATTGACGCCACTAATCAGTTGATCGTGGGCGATTTAACTTATGTGTATTTTTCTGCAGAGCTCTATTACTTATTTTTATTGACGGATGTATTTAGCGCACGCATTACAGGATGGCATTTAGGAAAAAGAATGAGAGCTATTGATGCTCACAAGGCTTTTCTGCGATGGACTGAGTTGCGAGGAATAACAAACCTCAAAAACTGTATACATCATACAGATGGTGGCTCACAGTATTTTTCAGACCTTTATTTAGGTTCAATGTTGGATCATCAAATACAAGTCAGTGTAGCAGATAATTGCTTAGAAAACGGTTTCGCTGAACAACGTAATGGGCTCATAAAAAACCACTTTCTACCGACGGTTCAAGATATCAATCCAACGCGCTTATCTAAAAAAATTGATGAAATATTGTATGTTTACAATAACGAGAGAAAGCAAGAGGCATTAGGTTGGTTAAGCCCGTCAGATTTTGAAGAAAAATGGACCAACCATCCTAACGCTCCAAAAATGACGCTATATGACCGAGAAAATAAAACGCGCACCTTGAGAAGGAGGGTTTTATGAGGCATAGGGCAACTGGAATAAATTATAAAAGACAGCATATCCCCATTGTAAAAAGTGAGGACACACTGTCTGGCATTCCGGCCGCACAGAGTTATTCCTTGGCAGGTTGCTCCCCAGCAGAGCCTGCCTCCGCTTGACTCTGACAGGATGAAGATAACATCACCAGCGATTTTTTAATCGAAAAGTTATTCACAAAAAGTGATAAATGGTGATAAGCTGTCAACCCATATCATGAGGCCTCAAAGGTTAAAGTTACCGCCACAAACTACGCTTTTTCAATGCTTCGCTGGTCAATGTACGCTCCTTTGCAGCTTCGTCGGTCAAGGAAGGTTAAAGTGAGACGTTGAGGAACCCCTTTTCTGGACGGGTATCTTCTCCTTCGGTACTTCGGCGGTGTAAATAATTAAAACTCGCAGAAACCAAATAGAAACAAAAGTAAATTCTCTGCGCCCTAACGCCAAGGGCTCATCAAGATTCGCGATTACCGCTAAAGCGGCACTATGGTCTGCGGTGAAATAGTGGAAAATTGCAATTGGGATGATGCACACAGATAATAGTCGTTGGCTTGCCACCTATTCTTCGGACATTTCACATTTTCACCATTCTGATCGTCTCCAATACGCCCTGCGGATCCATAATCCAATAGACGCCCGGGGGGATGGACGACACATCCACGCTCGTCTCATTAAATCCTCTGGTCAAATGGATATCCATTACCTTTTGGCCATCTGTGTTGATCAGAATCAACTGTTTTTCTTGCTCTACTCTGGGAAAAATGAGATGCATCTCGCTCGATACGGGATTGGGATAGATGTCCATCCGCTTTTGATTGCGTCCGGAGAGTGGATTCGTACTGGTCGTAAAGGGATAGTGAATGGTGCTGTCGCATCCGTTGAGATACCGATATTGCGGAATATTGGGCAGGTGATGAGGCATTCTGGAGGGTAATTCAATCGCTCGCTCTATAAATTCACAATTCATACCTTTTTTGTCAGGAGATAAAATCACGTGTAAATTATTGGTACCTGATCCCGGCGATACGTACAATTTACAATCGGGACCGGGAAAGATCATACCCAAACCAACAGGCCATCCAAATTCATCAAAAGATATGAAATATCCCA
>CAZVLN010000121.1:0-2659 GCA_964627995.1 uncultured Saprospiraceae bacterium | reverse complement strand
CTGTTTGCCGGCAATGTTGTGTCACGATTTGGGGGTAATAAAAAAATTAAGGCATTAATAAATTTTACTTTTTTTGCTTGTTTCGCAGAGCATATAAACGATTGGATATGTATTCAATCCGTTCTCTAAGCTCTGCCAGGGTTTGAGCATCCATGAATTCTAGATCACATGAAAGAATTAACTGACTGACTAGTTCCAGACAGCTAGAATAGGCAATAGAATAGAAATGAGCCTGATCCTTAGCCGTTTTTCTACCAGAGCCTTCTTTAACCTGTGAAATACGATTTGAGTCTATTTTTTAAAAGCATCTTCCCATAATGCGTTTTAAAGTACTTCTCCCTTTTTAATGCATCAGCCTGGCAATGACAAGCCTCAAAATAAAAAAGCTTCAAAGGTCTTCTATCTTTTATTGATTTTATTTCTCCATTTTGATGCTGCTCAAATCGTAAATTTAAATGTTTAGTATACCTAACATACTTTTTACCGTGATTTTCACTTTCTAAAATGTAGGAATAGATGAATTCGTCCACGAGATTTAAATTTATTTCACAGGTAGATTATTTGACGAAATGGAAATCGCACACCTGCGCATTTGATTTATCAAGCCAAATTACTCAGATGATGGAAATCCCGCAGTCAATTTATAAATATCTTTAACAAAAACTCGTGTGTCTTGCCATACATTCAACCTTTCAAAACCATACTTGTAACTCATAACTTACTTTTTAAAATTCTAAACAAAATACATATTAATTCAAAACCCCTGATTATACTTTTAGTACCAACGGTAAACGATTCCCGGGAAACAACCAACAAAAATATGCTAATGGCTTTTGGCCGTTAAGAAGATAAGCTAAAACTGAAATGCTGGCTATGCCTTGCTGCGATAGCGCTGGTAAGGGGTGACGACCAAAGGGAGGAAGACCGGAGCGCAGCGGAGGGCCGAGCGAATAGAGAGCCCCTGGACATAGCGCCCATTTCTCCGCTGACAGCGGAGAAATGGGATCGCCCTCAAAAACAGAAAAGATAAAATCTAAAGATAGGCGTAACTCTCTTTGGTATGGTCGCCGCGGTCTATTTTGTCGTACAGTGAAAATAAATACAGGATGACAACACCGAAGAGGACGCCGCCGACCAGCAATAATATATTACCGATGCCGTGGGCGGAAAAGGATAGGCGAATCAATATGGTGGTGATGACGAAGCCGGTATTTCGAATGAGTAGGCTGTAGCGATCGGTGTAGCGAAAGGATGCGATCAAAATAAATACATCAACAATGATGAGTGCGGCAAAGAATTCGTGATAGAAGATATCGTTGAAGTCTTTAATTGAGGTGATAAGGCCGAGTTTGAGCTGGTTGAGTTCGCTGACCCAATTGCCGAAGCTGTATATCGACAAGGTGATTAAGATAGGAACTAATGCGATGCACAGGGATTTTTTGAAAAGAATAAATCCCTCAATGTTTGGCGTGACGGTTCTGCTTTTTCGGTTAATCAATAAATAGCGGAATAGGAAAATGAGAAAAAATAAAAATAGAAAGCCCCCGATATCATAGAGTAAGTTTAAATTCGCTGCTGTCATGATATTCATCTCATCCCAACCCAGGTTTGAAATATCTTTAAAAATTCGCCGAATGAGAATCAGGGATACGATTTCATATTGCTTGGCTATGGAAATAGAAAAGGACCTCGGCAGATAAAAAATCAATAAATACACCTCGAAAACAAGAATAAAAGAGAAGGGTGTATAAATTGCAGAAATGGGGTTGGCTAAAAAATGCTGTACTTTTTCGGGTACAGATATCCAACCGTAGGACCATAAAAACACCCCTATCAAATGAAGGAGGAATCCAATGGAAGCCACATAAAGTGTGATGCTCTCTAATTTCGTTTTTAACGGATCATTAAAAAGAAATGAAAAGGCACTATTGATTGTCTTTTTTAGCATGAGTGTGGACTTACCTGATTAAAATCAAAACCGTTCTAACCCTCATGTAGTCTTGTAGTGCTAATAGGACAACTTGAAAGCCAATAAGTTCAGCGGTATTAGCCGGCGGTGTATTCTTCTCACTAACCTCTGGGTTTGTCTTTACTGAATGACAAGGGGCAAGTGGATGCTTTTGCCTCCTGAGAACAACTCAATTTTATACATTCCGGCAGGCCATTCTGTTGTGGAGATGCGATTTGAGTTGAGATTATTTTGCTCATGTACGATGCGGCCTAGCATATCGTACACCCGCATCTGCTCGACCTTATCCCAGGCTCCTTGAATACGGAAATAATTTCGTGTGGGATTGGGAAAGATGACAAGATCAGAGGAAGCGGCTGTGCGCATCCACCGAACCGGTGATAGCTGTGAATAGCCATCGTGATCGACGGATTGAATGCGATAAAAATAGGTTTCGCCCGGCTGGATATTGGGATCGATTTCAGAATAGGTGTTAACGCCATCTACAAAGTCCGTTTCCGCAAAGCCGATGAATTCGGATGTTTTGGGGTCTAGGCGTTGTACCACAAAATGAGATACATTGACCGGATTTGCAATGCTCCATTGGAGGGCAGCTCCTGACTCTACGCGTTCCACTTCGAAATGTAAAAAGTCCAGAGGCATAAGTTGCTGAATTTCAATATTTCTGCTATTGGAGCTGAGGTTGGCGCA
>CAZVLN010000120.1:0-2703 GCA_964627995.1 uncultured Saprospiraceae bacterium | reverse complement strand
CGAGAATAAAGCCTCTCCGTTCTTGCTGTCTACCGCTAAAGCGGCACTAAAGTCTACGGTGCAAAAGGTAATTTTCTGCAAAACTTTCGGATGGACTTTTCTCCCCGTCAACAACACTAGCCAAAAACACTTCGCCTCTCATCTCATTTAGCTACCTACCGAAAAAATGGTAATTTTGCCCCACACGAAAAATTACAGCAGATGTCATTAACCGAGAGCTCAATGTTGGAGCTGGGCACCCACGCCCCAGACTTTAAATTACTGGATGTGGTAAAAGGAAAAAAGCGCAGCCTAAATGATTTGCGCGGACCGAAAGGCACCTTAGTTGCGTTTATTTGTAATCATTGCCCGTATGTGATCCATATTCAAGAGGCTTTTGTAGATCTGGTTTCAGCATATGATGAACAAGGAATCGCTACCATCGCTATATCCTCGAATGATGTAGAAAACTATCCGGCAGATCATCCGGATAAAATGAAAGAGCGGGCGGAAGAGTTAAATTTTGACTTTCCTTATCTCTACGACGAAACGCAAGAGGTAGCCAAAGCCTATAAAGCCGAGTGCACCCCCGATTTATTTTTGTTTGATGAAAACATGCAACTGGTTTACCGGGGGCAATTTGATGCCTCGCGACCCGGAAACGATGAGCCGATTACAGGAAAAGACCTAAAAGCAGCTTTTGATGCTTTGCTGGAAGGACGTCAAATTCCGGAGGAGGAACAGCGGCCCAGTGCAGGCTGTAACATCAAGTGGAAATAAAAATAGGCACCTACCGAATTCGATAAGTGCCTACCATCCCATGGTTGGAGGGATGTTTTCGCGGAAATGCTCCTGACATTCCCGCACGTACAAAACCAAAAAAGATAACTACGAAACCTCCGCACACGCAAGTGCGTCTGCGCAGCTGTCGCTAGCTATCCAAACCAAAACCATAGTAATACTGGCCGGGTCGGTCAAGATATCGACCTTCTACCAATATACCACCGTGCGTAGTCTCCAATTTCTTCTTTAAGTCTTCTGCAGATCGTATAGCGCTTTGATTCATACTCATCACGACAAAACCCTCTGCCATTTGTGTATTATTGCGAATGATTCCTCCGCGAATATTTTCGATAACGGCGCCACCTTCGAGGTTCAATTGTTCTTTCTCTTCCTCCGTCAAATCTCGAATTTCGATTCCCAACTTAGAAAGCTCCGGAGAACTTACCGCTGCTATGCTGTTCTCGTCATAGGCGCTTTTTAGTGTGACGGGCAATTCTAAGCGCTGGCCATCTCGCAGTACTTCCAATTGAATTTCATCACCGGGTCGATAGCGTGCTACACGCTCTTGAAGCTCAGGGGTAGTCAACACTTCTGCATCATCTACCGCTACTACCACATCTTCGGACAATAATCCGGCATCGGCGGCCGCACTCCCACTCATCACACTATCAATATAAACCCCTTCTGGCCGGTCCAAACCGAGCTCACGCGCCATTGCGCCATCCACGTCGCGAATTTGAACGCCCAAATAACCGCGCTGGACAGATCCAAACTCTAAAATATCTTCAACGACCTTGCTGACTATATTTGCAGGAATGGCAAATCCATAGCCGGAATACGTTCCGGTGGGACTCATCAAAGCGGTATTAATTCCAATTAATCCGCCCTGTAGATTTACAAGCGCCCCTCCACTGTTTCCGCGATTAATGGCCGCATCGGTTTGAATAAATGACTCAATAGCAAATTTGTTGCGATTGATATTGATATTTCGTGCCGTAGCACTCACGATACCTGCGGTCACAGTGGCCGTCAGATTAAAGGGGTTGCCCACAGCCATCACCCACTGACCGACATTCACCTGATCCGAATTAACCAATGGCAAGGCCGTCAAGTTTTCCGCATCAATTTCCAATAGGGCTAAATCCGTGGTTTCATCGGAGCCCACTAATCGCGCCTTAAATTTTCGATTGTCACTCAGGGTCACTTCAATTTCCTCCGCCTGATCGACCACGTGATGATTAGTAACAATATATCCTTGCTCATTAATAATTACGCCCGAACCTGATCCCATGCCGTACTGAGGTTCCCGCGGCTGTTGACGCCGCTGCTCAAAAAATGGTGAGATATCTCGCTCAAAAAACCGTCGAAAGGGATCCATATTTTGCATTTGAGGCCGCTCCTGACGAATTTTAGATTGGATGTATACCGTAGCCGGCATGACTTCCTTTGCTGTTTTCTCGAAGTCCACCGGAACGAGATCTCCATCCGGGTCGATTTGGTATAAAGCCTGTTGGGCGGGCACTTGATCCAACTTTTGAATTTTCACCTCAGCACCGCTATCGGAGGAGGTCCAATAGGATAAACCATAAAAGGTGCATGTCGAAGCGACGATGGCAATAATGGCTGACCAAAGCAAATTCATTTTCATAGTATTTCTTTTTAGTTCACAGATATAACTGCTCTAGAATCACTTTTGTGCCTGCCATTGCCCTATTTAACGACATATTAACACTTCTTTTACAAATCTTATTTTAGCCGCAACCCTCCAAAGCCCTCAAAGGGGTTCGATTATAGCACAGTAGAAATCGAGGAAACATGGTATACAATTTGAATTGATGGACCTTTCACAGTGGGCTTTGCGGGTCGGGTCGTCCAGGGGTTCCGTCCTCGAGGACGCCTGCGGCGTTCCTCGGGACCGCCTTCGTTTTACTCGGCGCCCTT
>CAZVLN010000119.1:0-2766 GCA_964627995.1 uncultured Saprospiraceae bacterium | reverse complement strand
AAAAGCCAAAAGCCAAAAGCCAAAAGCCAAAAGCCAAAAGCTAAAAAACAAATCCCGGGAACTAATCCGCCCCCTTTTGAGTTTATTTGATGAACCACTATACATGGAATATTACTTACCTTATTTATTTTGGATTGGAGCAATAGCAGCCTCCATCGTTGTTATTTTATTGCTATTATCCATTATCGTAGGCGGAGATACTGACTTTGATGCTGATGTCGATAGTGGTGGACTGGGTTTGATAAAATCCATTTTAATTTTCATCGCCGTATCCGCATGGACGATTCGAGCGGTTGCCATGAATAGCCCGATGACATGGATCTATTCTGTGGCTTTAGGGATTATGGCGGGATTACTTGCTGTGTTTCTCATGTCGGCCGCTTTGCGCTTTTTGTGGAGTCGTCAAGAGTCTGGGAACTGGCTTATGCAGCAGACACAGGGCGAAGAGGGGTATGTCTATGTCCCTATTCCTGATGAGGGAATCGGTAGAGTGATGATCTCCATGCATGGAAAAGAACGCGAAATAGATGCCATATCTGAAAATGGGCACGCATTACCTTATAAAGAAAAAATCCAAGTCGTAGATTACAACAAAGAATATGTCGTTGTGCGACCCCTATTGAAAATCCAAACTCAACCTTATGAAGAAACTGTATAGCGCATATTTACTTGTATTCTCAAGTTTAGTTTTAAATACTCCCATCTACGCGCAATCCAGCGGCTGGTTGGGAAATACAAGTTCGATCTTCTTACCTGCATTCCTCATTGTCGTCTTGTTTGTTTTACTCCTTTTATTTTTCATTTCAAGATATAAAAGGTGTCCTTCCGATAAGGTCTTAGTTATATATGGAAATACAGGAAAGGGAAGCGCAAAATGTATTCATGGGGGCGCTGCTTTTATCATTCCGGTATTGCAGGATTACCAATATATGGATTTGTCACCCATCAATATTGATGTGAATTTGGAAAATGCATTGAGTAAGCAAAATATTCGCGTGAATGTACCATCTAGATTTACCATTGCGATTTCCAATCATGAGGGTACTATGCAAACGGCTGCTGAGCGTCTTCTTGGGAAGTCTGAAGCTGAGATTAAGGATATAGCAAAGGATATTATTTTTGGTCAACTCAGGCTCGTTGTTGCCACCATGGACATTGAGGAAATCAACGCTGACCGGGATAAATTTTTGAGTTCTGTTATGAATAATGTAGAAACTGAGCTGAAGAAAATTGGTTTGACTCTCATTAATGTTAATGTAACTGACATTCAGGATGATTCCGGCTACATTCAGGCATTGGGTAAAAAAGCATCTGCGGAAGCCATTAACGCGGCAAAAATCGAAGTAGCCGATGAAGAGAGAAAAGGAGCGATCGGACAAGCGAAAGCTGACCGTGAAATGAGGACATCCGTAGCCGATGAGAACTCTATGGCTGAAATTGGTGAAGCGAAAGCCCAGTCGAACGCGATAAAAGGAAAGAACCTGGCAGATATTGAAATTGCAGATTCAGACGCTGAACGACGGGAACGGCAAGCCGAAGCCACTAAGAAAGCCTCAGTGGCAGAAGAAACCGCAAAAGCTCAGGCGGCGCGAGAGGCATATATTGCCCAAAAAGAAGCAGAACTTGCCAAAGCAGAACGCGAATTGGAAGCCAGACGGGCAGAAGAGGTCGTACAGGCTCAAATCGAAAAGGAAAAACGCATTCTCGAAGCTGAAGCCGAAGCTGAGAGCCAGCGTAAAATCGCACAAGGTGAAGCCGATGCAATACTATTTAGTTATAACGCTGAAGCAGAAGGAGTTCGTAAAGTGCTCGACGCTCAGGCCCAGGGGTTTGCAGAGATTGTAAAAGCTGCAAATAGTGATACTCAGGCAGCTGTTGGCTTACTGATGGTCGATAAAATTGAAGAACTCGCGCGAATTCAAGCAGAAGCCATTCAGAAAATCAAGTTTGATAAAGTAACGGTTTTCGACGGCGGCGATGGAAGTAACCTCAGTGGATTTGTTAATGGTATGTTTAAGTCCATTCCTCCACTTAGCGATTTTATGGATCAGGCTGGACTTTCACTTCCCGAGTATTTGGCCAAGAAGCAAACACCTCCTACCTCCGAGCCCTCAGAGTCAACGGATGTAGAGTAGCTCTTCACTTTTAGCCAGAATTAATTTTTGGGCGGTCCGCGAGATGTCCACCTACCCGGCGGACATCTCGCGGCGCTGCGTCCAGGGGTTCCGTCCCCGAGTTCGCCTGCGGCGAATCTCGGGACAGCCACCGCCTAAGGCGTGGCTCCCTTCCCATCGCTACCGCAAATACAAGCGCTTGTATTTATTGAGTCTACCCTTTCTCCTTCGCGACACTTTTTTAAGAGAACCGATGCACTCGGATAAGGCAGTCTTAAGAGTTAGGAGGGCCACACAATGCATTCAATGCCATTCCGATTCAATTCCAATCAACTATAAATTAAGATTTTCTTGATTTTGCCGTGTCCTATATTTTGCTGAACACTGAGAAGCGCAATACTTTTCGGGGATTCAAGTGAATGGTTGAAAGGCTTTCCCTACTCAGGATTGAAAAGCTACGCACGTAGGCCCCCATCTTACATCAAAAAGTAGGTTCAATTCATAGTGTTTTATTTCTTATATATTGAGTTCGCTATCTCAGGCTGGGAATTCGAACCTGCCATATAGTTATACTCAATCGCGATAATGCAGATTAAACACAAATCCCAATAGTACTTTCTAACTCTCATTTCATTTCCTGATAAGGCGGCTC
>CAZVLN010000118.1:0-2769 GCA_964627995.1 uncultured Saprospiraceae bacterium | reverse complement strand
GGTGCCTTCTATGCTTAACTGCCCACTACTTGGGTTGGGATACACACTAAAAGTAGAAACCTGCTCCTCAACTTCTGAAAAACGATAGTCCGCGCAATTTAAGTCAAAGCCCAGATTTCGATCCTCAGGGGGCAATAAACTATTGACTAAGTACCAACCCTGTCCACCGTAGGGAATACACTCATCCAAAACCGCGCTATCAGCATAGGGGGCTTTCCCTTCCCAGACACTCTGCAGGGTAGAAAATCCTTGAGAAAGCGTATTCATGAATATATTTTCAGATCCGGCAGTGCTCCATTGATCCAAATCCGTCTGCATTATTTCATACCAATCCAGTACCTCTTGGTCTACCGCCCAGAGATAATCCTGCCCGACGGTATCAAGATCCACCTGACCAAAGGTCACCGTCTCCAGGGTATCCAATAAGGTAATATCCAACAAATTTTGACGATCCTGATATAAGGTAGTGAGACCTAAATTGGAAGCGGTGCTTGCAAAACTACTGTTGTTGTTTAAGTTGCCTTCCTGCATTCGGCGATACACCTGCCATTGCAAGTCGCGAAACTGTTCCAGCAGTAAATCATCTGATCCTATAGAATCGTGCTTCATAGCCAACGAATCCAGAGCTTCCCAGCCCGTTGCTACTAAACCCGAAGAACTGCCGCAAGAAGAGAAACTAGAACAGCTAAAGTTACTTTCGTCAGATCTGTTTTCGACAAAATCCGAGGGCGAGCTGACGGTGGTAAATACTGCCCCTTCGGTATCATTGACGATGAAGCGGGAAAGTAGATATGATCTACCATCATTATGCTTCGCCCCAAATTCGCCCTGGACGGGATCGTAGCTGCTGAGCCACTGATTGCCATTGTATTCCTGGCGACCCGTATTCGCATAATTGGCCAGTGGTGTATTATAGCCATACTCCACACCCATGAGGTGCTCATCCAAGGTATTACCTCGGATCTGCGTGCCGCTGCAATTCCCAAATACCCGAATCCCCCGCTCTGCATCCGAGATTACATTACAGTTGATTACTGATTGAACTACATTTCCGATTCGTAAACCATGTGTATCCCCCGACTGACCCGATGTTCCAGTATATTGAGAACTTAATTGGTTACAACTGATGAATAAATTCATACCTCCGGCAGCATGCAATGCGGTAAAAGTATTTACATTCCCATCATCGGAAATCGTGTTTTCCTTTACCTGCATATTTTCCACAGATAAGAGAGTTAAGCCATTTTCACCATAATCGACCTGAATCGAATTATCATTCACGCGGCTGCCCTTGGCGCCAATTACATTGCTCAAAATAATACCCCCAATACCTACGGGAGAACCATTGTCATTTTCCTCTGTCATGGACACCACATTATCCGAAATGGAAAAATCAGTTGTTATAAGGAACGGAAATCCGCGGTTCAAATTTGTATTTGCCACATTGATGGCTGTCTCTGTTGAAGAAATTTCATTATCATCGATTTTTAATCCTAGCACAGTTCTAGAAGATTGAATACCCAGGCGAACTGTATCCATCACTTGGCCTTCAATACTCAATATACTACTAATACTCGAAAAGACTCCAATGTCTACATTTTCAAACGTATTGGGACTACTGGGATTAGGCCAGTTGGGCGTTTTCTGAATCTGTAAAGAGGAAATAAACGCATCATGGCGAACTCCATACCCTGCTTCAGCATAGCCCGCTGCAAAATTCGAATTGATCTTGCTGAATTTACAACCCTGTAAAATTAAGCTCGAGCCATCATTTCGATTTAGTATACCATTTGCTAATCGATCAAACACATTGCCACCTCTGAATCTACCATTGGAATCAAATTGAAATAAAAGAGATATTGGACCGCAATTTCCAGTTAATAAATTATTATCTCCGAGAACCATACCTGCAAAAGGTCCAGCTTCTATGCTAGTGGTTTGACCTGAATAAGGTGCCGGAAGAACCCCCGAACCGTCATACCGTCCATTATCCTCACTGGTAAATAGATTGTTTGAAAAGGTATGGAATATTGTATTGGTAGGATTTATTGATACACTGTTATCAGGGATGCCTTTTAAGTGCACAAAATTATTGCGGAAGTTATTACTTTCCAATGTCAATTCAGCACCACGCTCAAATTCTATTCCGTATTCCGCTCCCGTAAGTGTTGAGTTTTCCATTATTACATGACCACCTTCTTCAACATATATACCCTTCCACATTTTATTGCAAGCCACGAAGTCGGCACCTAATATTTCGAGTGTTACTCCATCTTTCACAATAATTTCACAGCCTTCACTTAAAGATACCTCGATATCATCAATCGATGTTCCAAGCGTAACATCTTGCTCGACTGTAAATGTTCCAAAATTACTGATTCCTAAATTACTTAATTGAGGATCATTGGGATCTAAAATAACGCCTTCATCTATCAAGTCTTGAACATCAAAGTCTTCTTCGCAGATCGAAGGGCCTTGAGTATTAATTGATAATTGATCCATAGGACTCAGGCCATCCAGTTGCCCATTATCGTCTACACCATGTAAAACTGAGAAATCCAGAAAACCAAGAAAACTACCGTAGGCTGTGCGACGCTCCGTTACTTTTGCCGTAAATACACCATTTTCTAGTTCACTAGATACATAAGCTTTATCTACAATAACCTTATACCCTTGTACACTGGCATCAAATACTAAAGAACAATCCTCTAGCTCTAAATCATTCGGATCACCATAAAAGTACCGTAACTCGGCATAGGCATCTACAGG
>CAZVLN010000117.1:0-2890 GCA_964627995.1 uncultured Saprospiraceae bacterium | reverse complement strand
ATCATAGGAATAATCACTCATGGTGCCTTCCCACACACGATCGAAGTTTAATCCAATTAAATTTCCGTGGGCGTCAATGGCCGGACTTCCACTATTGCCCCCCGTTGTGTGATTTGATCCGATAAAACAAACCGGCATTTTCCCGTTTTCAGCATAGGGACCGTAATCTTTAGTTTCAAATAGATCTATTAAACGCTCAGGAACATCAAATTCATAATCTCCGGGGACGTATTTTTCCATCACACCCTCTAAATACGTTTGATGCAAATATTTCACACCGTCTTGAGGGTAATATCCGTTTACCTGACCGTAACCTACACGTAATGTACTATTAGCATCAGGAAAAATGCGCGCATCCTCATCAGCCACTAAAAGCTGAGCGGCCATATAGTGGCGCATCAAGCTATCACGTTCTGCTTCCACTTTAGCCAATGGGCTAAGTATCTCGGACCGATACAGTGTACTGAAGTCCTCTATTAATTGAACAAGCGGATCATTTTTCAATATCTCAACAGCTTCTTCGGGTTCCATATTTTTAATCACATCCAAAACACTTTGATCTGGAATCTTTGAAAGCTTGTAATACTGCTCCATAAAGTTATCTATTCCCTCAATGTTAGAAGACAAAACTTTGGGAACAAACTCCTCATCCATCAACTCATAATAGGCTTTCATCAAAGTGACCGCTAATTTGCGATCAACATCCATATTATAGTTCTTATACATGTTTTCCATGAAAGGTGTTAATCGCTGCCCAAAGTTTGTAAAAGCTTCTGCCCCTCCTTGCTCGTAAAACTGCAGGAGTCGGCCTACAAATCCTGCCATTCGGAGTCCATCTACATTGCGTTGTATAATTTCTCCATAAATTGCATCGCCTTTACGTAAGTGAAGAGATTGCTTATAATTGGTTTCTAATTCCAATAGCGTTCCTCCATACATCTTTAATGCATCATTATCCATTCGCAAGGCTTTCTCGAAAGCTTCTTCTTCAGATCTTTTTTGAGCAATCGCATTTGTGCGTGTGAGGCCCAGGTTCTCTCCTTTCCATTTTTTCCAGTAGTTAGCAATACTTGCAAACTTTGAAGCATACTGAATTTTCACTTCAGGATCGTTACGCATGGCTTCATCCATTACCTTCAGCGCGCGATCGCGCACTTCAATACGTGCGGGATTGATTTCTTCCACCAGCTGCTGAATGGCAATGGCGGGCAGATATTCATCTGTACTTCCGGGAAAACCAAATATGAGTGTAAAATCCCCCTCATCCACTCCGTCCAGTGAAATAGGAAGCGAGTGTTTTGGAGTGAAAGGTACATTCTCTTCGCTGTAAGCAGCGGGTTCATTATCAGGTCCGGCGTAAATGCGAAAAAGAGCAAAGTCACCGGTATGCCTGGGCCAAACCCAATTATCCGTATCGGCTCCAAATTTTCCAATGCTCGAAGGAGGGGCACCGACGAGGCGCACATCATCGTATCGAACAGAGCGCAAAGCGTAAAACTGGTTGCCTTTATAATAGGCCTTTATATCCATAGACTCAAAAGGACCAAGCTCAAACTGGCTTTTTACGTTTTCAATATTTGTCCTAATTTTTTCTTGCCGCTCCTCTTCGTTCATGGATTCCGTCACACCATTGAGAATCAGAGGTGTAACATCTTGTATTTCGCGAATAAAGCGAGCAAAAAGGCCCGGATTGGGTATTTCATCGGCATGGGATTTCGCCCAAAATCCCTCTTCGAGCAAGTTGTTTTCCAGGCTGGAGTGAGATTGAATCTGCCGGTAGCCGCAGTGATGATTCGTGAGTAAAAGCCCTTGATCTGATATAACTTCCCCAGTACAAAATCCACCAAAGTGAACAATGGCGTCTTTTAGACTACTTTGGTTTACGGCATAGATATCCTCAGCCGTCATTTCCATTCCCATGTCCTGCATTTCGGCCTCATTCTGACCGGAAAGCAAGCTGGGGATCCACATACCCTCCTGGGCACTCAGGGATGTAAAAAGAAAGAAAATGCTGAGAAATAAAAGAAATAATCGATTTTGCATATGAATATATATTTTTGCTTTGCACCTTGAAAGTAGTAATTTTTTCGTTCTATAACACAAAGAAGACGCCAGATCGATGGAAAAAGTCGAATTATCATTTCTCAGCAAGTCCGAACAAAAACGATTGAACCGGTTGTACACATTCAGTCGTGTGATGGATTTTGCCTATCGAATTCCTTTCCTCAAAAATCGTCGATGGGGGCTTGATGGCATTTTGGGCTTATTGCCCGGCGTCGGAGATACCATTTCCTTTTTGGCTGCAATCTATTGGGTATGGAGCGCGAGGACATTCCAGCTTCCGCTTCGAGTCCATTTGGTTTTGATTGGACGTATTATTCTCGATTATCTTATTGGTTTGCTTCCATTAATTGGTGATATTATTGATATTGGATATGAAGTCCATGTTTATAATTATAAAACGGTCGTCAAGGAGCTCAAGGCTAAATCAATAAAGGGTGAGAAAAAAGTTGAGGAGGGCCTTAGACGCGATTCTCTTACTTAAGCCTACTGGCATTGGAGGCTCCTGCTGAGTATTTGTGTTTTTATAATACTAATTGGTATAACAAGCGGCATCGGGGTTCGCGTGAGGGATAGAAAGGGCCCGCCGGCTGGCGGGGTCCCGAGGATCGCCTTTGGCGATCTCGAGGACGGAACCCCTGCATAGCCCGACCCCGAATCCGCCGGCTGGCGGAAGAGGGGGCACGCCCTAAAAACTAATTAAGAGGGTCCTAAAACATAAACAAGTATTCTTCCACGGGAAAGACGAGTTTTCATCTGTAGATCAATATCGTATATTTGAGTTAGAAAATTGTGCGTATATGATTCAGCGATGGGTGTCGATATTGGT
>CAZVLN010000116.1:1423-3041 GCA_964627995.1 uncultured Saprospiraceae bacterium | reverse complement strand
TTAAAACCCAAACATTCCATTATCATTCGCTAAGCCTTCAGTCGGGACAGCTTGAATAACATCCCAATGCTCTACGACTTTCCCATTTTCAATGCGAAATAGATCATAAAAAGCATTCGTCGTGCCATTCCACCTGCCTTCACTAACAGTCAGCACAAAATTTCCCTCGCCTAACACCTTATGAATGGTCGTATATTGAAACATATTATTTTTGGAAGTGAGGTATTCCACCGCTTCTACAATTCCCGTCAATCCATCTTTGATATCAGGATTGTGTTGGTCGTATTGTTCAGAACTGATATAGTCGGTAATTTTTTCTGGGTTTTTGCCCATTAAAACATCTTCAACAAGGGCTTTGGCCAAGGATTTATTGGCTTCTGTCTTGTCCAGATCTTTGGCGGTTGTCGGTCCATCCGTTTGCGTTCTTCCACTTGCCGTTTCTTTCACCAAAGGGGTCATGGCGTCCCAATGCTCAGCTACTTTGCCGTTTTCATCTAATCGAATGATATCAAAGGATACCATTTCATCCGCTCCAAATGGCTTCGCATTTCTCCAGATATTATGCATAAAGACATAATTACCGTCCTGAAACATCCGAATATTTTCGGCAGTTGTTCCGTTCTCCTTTAGCACCGGCAACATTTGAATAAAGGGTTCCAAGCCGGTTGGAATATACGGATTGTGCTGAATGTAATCGGCATTAGCAACTTCCCGCATCGTTTCCGGGTCGTTTTTCATCACAGCACCTAAAAAAGTGCCTACGGTTTCTTTCTGACTCATGGTTGAAGGATTTAATGGATTATCATTGTTGATCGATTGTGCATTTGCTAAGGTGCAGAAGGCGAGAAGTCCTGCCACACCCAGAAAAATGATTGCTTTTCTCATGGATTTTGCCCTTTTGTTAGTTAATGATTACTTTTGTTTCGAAAGCAAAAGTATAAAAACACTTGCAATATGCAAGCATTAGGTCAAAAAACTTTCATATTGTAAGTAAAAATTAACAAACCTGAACGTATGCAACCAGATTTCAGATGCAATTGTCCCTTTACTTCAGCCCTTGATATTTTAGGTGATAAGTGGATATTGGTTATCGTAAAGCAGATGCTCGTGGAAGGCAAGCAAACCTTTAAGGACTTTACGGAAAGTGAGGAAGCGATTGCGACGAACATTCTTTCCAGCAGACTCAAGCTGCTTGAGGAATTGGGCATTATCATTAAAACTAAACGGCCGAATAATAAAAAGACCAATCTATACCTCTTAACCGAAAAGGGTCTGACTTTAACGCCGATACTTGTGGAACTGGCAAGCTGGAGTGATGAGCACCTTAGAGAGATCCATCCGACCATTGTAAATGGGCCGGAAATCGAATCATTGCGGTATGACAAAGTCGCCTTTGCAAAAACCTTAGAGAAAAAATACAGAGAAAAACTGGCTAAAACACCCCATACGCAAGAGCCACAACAGGACTAAGTGCCTGGACTGAGTTTGCTGGCGATTAATCCGATTTTAAAGGGACAAAAGTGAATTGGTAAAACCCCATAAAAAGCTATCCTTAACCACCGGGAAACTCCAAATCGAAACCAATGGAATGATAAAATTACGGCTCACACTTCTAATC
>CAZVLN010000116.1:0-1323 GCA_964627995.1 uncultured Saprospiraceae bacterium | reverse complement strand
ATTTACCCTCCAAATACAGGAATAGCCTGCGAAAAGAAACCTGGGGCTATTTCCCCTATCCCATCAAATGGATAGACGGAAGCTGGCGAATTAACTTCAAAGGCGGAAAGCTTCCTGTAGGAGCAAAGATCTTGTCTATAAATCAAATCCCAATCACAGAGATCACACAGCACCTGTATAAATATTACAGCACCGACGGCACAAACACCACCGGAAAACGAATCGGGATACGAACTCATTTTTCAAAATACTTCAGATGGCAGTACGGTCGCAAGAAAAACTTCCGGGTAAAATATCGCCCCGCAAATTCAGCGCTCGTCAAAATCGACACTCTGGAAAGTGTAAGCTATTCCGATTACTACCGCAACTTTAACAGCCGGCATTCAAGACCCTTTGATCAAATCTATTATGCGGACTTAAAAGAAAATCAAAAGTATAAATACAACCAGCTTAGCCCATCTACCGGATTACTTACCATTCATGCCTTTGACATGGGCAATGAAACATCCACGGAGCACAAAACATACGCCCGCTTTCTGGATAGCATCTTCCGAAATATTAAAGAAAATAATACGCGGAATTTAATAGTAGATGTGCGGCAAAATGGTGGTGGAACAGACCCAAACGACCTAATAACCTATTCCTATTTAACGCAACGAAATTTTCAGGAGAATAAAGAAGCCTGGATTCAATTTGAGAAAATTCCCCTGGTACGGCATATTGACTCCTGGCTGCCCCCATTTTTTCGCCCGCTCTTTGTCGGCAAATACAACAAAAAGTTTCAAAAAGCATTCCCGCTCGAAAAGGCGGGGCGATATTATCAGGATAGCAACAGTCCGGACCATCAAATCAGAAAGCCTAACAAAAATGCATTTACAGGACAAATCTATTTGTTGATCAGCCCGGCCGTAGCTTCAGCTGGGAGCCTGTTTGCCGCTATGGTGGCCGGCAATGAAAACACGATGACCATTGGAGAGGAAACTATGGGCGGATACTATGGTCACAATGGACACACCGCAATGACATACATCCTGCCAAAATCCAAAATAGAAATCACTTTTTCCATTGTAAATTTAGAACAAGATGTCCCCGAGAAAACCGATCAGATCTACAGCCGGGGAATCATGCCCGATTGGGAGGTGTCGCAATCCTACCGCGACTTTTTAACGCATTCCGACACGCAAATGGCATTTACCAGGAAATGGATTACCCGGAAAGGAAATCCAGACGCACACACAGAGTAAGGCTCACCGCCTGACCGACCGCCTCGGGAAGGCGTAAGCTTCAACTTATCGGTCTAGAGGCAAAATAGGAGCAGTAAAT
>CAZVLN010000115.1:0-3096 GCA_964627995.1 uncultured Saprospiraceae bacterium | reverse complement strand
CCTTTCTCAAATTTCCCAAGACTAACCGTATCTGTAATAGTTCTATTTGTTTCAAGGTTATAATTAGCCTGAATGTCTAGATCTTTTTGAGCATTTAGAAATACCAGCCGCAACCTATTCGGACTAAAGCCTAATTGTTTGAAATCTTTAAGGTCGTTGGAAATACTATAAGCAAAGGTGTCTGCCTTCAACCTTGCCAAAGAAAAATCCCGCGGAGTAGCTAAATCTATGGTATCAGCTCGCTTAATAAAATAAAATTGCCCCTTTTTGGCTAAACCTTCTCTGATAGTCTCTGATTTATATTTTGCAGAAATACCGTCCCTATTAAAATCCTTGCTTCTTTCAGCTCGATAGTCCAAAGTCCCATTAGGTTTAAACCGATAAAAGTCTGTTTTTTCTTTTTGAGAGGAATAAAAATCCTTTGCAGCAATGATTCCACTTGGGTAAAATGAGTAGTAACGAAAAACGGAATCCGTATTTCTTATTGTCAAATGGTTTAGGGAATGTATGTTGTTACTTTGATTTTTATCAAAAAAATTAATAAACACTTCGGTAGAGTCATCTATCTTAGCTACATATAGGCTTTTAGAAACTTTTTCGACAGTCCTATTTGAGTTTTCACACGAGTTCAACAATAAAAGAACAAAAATTATATTCATGTATTTTTTCATGCTTATTATTTCAATATGAAGGGGGTGTCTATGATAGTACCTTTTGCCATACCACCATTCCCATAAGAATTGATGCGGCTTTTTACTTTATACCTAATCAACAAGTGTCCATCTTGAATATATTGAGTGTCAGTCACATTTACACCTCTAAACTTAATATTACTTTGAGCATTCTCCAACATTTCCCAAGTTTTCAGACCAGTGGATACAGCATCAGCTTGACTGGTCCATATATTCATGGCATGATATACATCTGAATTCATATTTCTTAAACCTTTCATCATAACAGTAGATGCAATTGGTATGTTGGTGCCCGGGAAGTTGGTATAATCAAAGATTCTATCTGCTCCACCTTCAGGTGTATTCCAAGAACCTCCTCTCCCTAACCCTTCTATCCCATCATCAGTACCTGATTGGGTTGAACCAGAACTAAATAAATTAGAAAACCAATCCCAAAAGCCACCTCCAAAATTATTATCTGAAGAAGAAGAAAAATCACCTGACACTTTATCAGGCTTGCTAGCCGTAAGAGTAAGTTCTGGTAAATCGGCACCCCATGACCCGTTATCGTAAGTAAAACGAGACCCACCCCAAAAATGAGTATCTCCATCATCTGCATTACCGGGACAGGTAGGACAATCCTCCGGCGACATCCCCGTCGGGTCCACAAGCCGGATGGGATTGTCAAAGGTGTAGGTGTAGCTACCCCATTCCGGCATCTCCCCCGCCAGCGGATCGACGCTCAGAAACCGCGCCATCCGTGGATCGTAGTACCTCGCACTATAATAGTAATACCCCGACTCGCAGTCCAGCTCCTTCGCATTGAACTTATAGGGCGTGCCAAAGCCCGTGCGGCGCTGATCGACAAAGACTTCGCCGAAGGCCATATACTCTAAGTGCTGAATCGCCACCCCGCTCCCATCGGTGATGAATGCCGACGATCCCAGGTGATCGGAGGTGAACCAGTAGCTGTTGAGTTCGGGCTCTTTGCTGCCTGTACTCATGCCGAGTTGTTCCGCTGCGGCATCTTCTTCCGTGCCAGATGCGCAATCGGTGAACCCCTTCTGGAGGCGTGCCCAATTTATTTTGGAAGCAAGTACCATGGAGGGAAATTACGGAATTTTTGAGGAATTTGGCACTCAGGTGGATGGGCGGTTACTAGATGAGAGAAACTCTGTCGCCCCATTATCGAGGCGGATTACAGTTTTTGAAGGGTAATCGTGTCCGATCTATTAGGGGGTCGTTACATCGAACAATTTTAGTCATGAGGCGCATTATAATAATATTTTGATTCATGAAACTGGTAGTTGCCAATTGAGTCTGCTTTATAGACCTTGAAATAAAAAGTATTTTTTTCTTTAAAAACGGAATCTCCAATCATCAAAACTTTATCTGCGAAAATGAAAGAAGTACCATCTGATAATTGATATTTTCTTGTGCCTCTTCCGAAAAAATCAAACTTGCTGTCTATAATTACTCCTTCAACCTTCGAATTATAAAATGTCTGATCCAAAATATCCCTATTTAACCATGTCCCAGCTATAAGAAAAATGAAAAGCAAAAAAAGCCCCAAGCCTAACTTATTAAAATTCATCTCCTTATCTATTTAAAATGGGAAAAACTAATGAGTGCTTATATTTTACACTACTATTTACCCCAGCTCCTACACCTCCCCCAAAATAGCCTCCAATTATATAGTTTCTGTTTGGAAGTGGTTGTGAAACATTTACCCCACCTCCAAGATGTCCTAAAAATCCACCTTTTCCAGAAAAATCGTATGCCCCACCTTGCAAATATTGGTATTTAAAATCATTCGGGTGGCCTGTATAATAACCACCTCCTAAAAATAAATCATAACTCGCATTTATTCCAGCTGAAAGACCACCCCCTAAGCTAGGGGTATAATATAATCCTACATCATCACCTCTTGTAATGAAGGTGAAGGACTTTGTAGAAATTGACATGCCTAAAACAGATCCAATATCAATATTGCCCAAGTCTATTGAAATATAATCTGGGACTACCGAACGAACAAGGTTTGAATTCCAGGCTTGTTCTATATAACCAATTTCAGGGGCTGACACGGTGGCTAATGGTCCTATTGCTTCAATTTCACCATTATCCTTATTAGCGACCTGATCATTTCCCAAAAAATCATAATTTGCTTTTGACTCTCGGAAATAATCATACCTCTCATCATTTTTTGGACAATTTGGACAATCCTCCGGCCCCATCCCCGTAGGATCGATATATTTCAGTGGATTATTGAAGGTGTAAGTGTAGCTACCCCATTCCGGCATCTCCCCCGCTAACGGATCGACTGATAAAAACCGAGCCATCCGTGGATCGTAGTAGCGGGCACTGTAATAATAATACCCCGATTCACAGTCCAGCTCCTTCGCATTAAACTTGTACGGCGTGCCGA
>CAZVLN010000114.1:0-3097 GCA_964627995.1 uncultured Saprospiraceae bacterium | reverse complement strand
TTTCATCCTTCAAAACGAGTTTTTGAATGTTCTCGGGAAAACCGCCTGGGGTTTGTCCCAGGTCTCCACGCATCAAAGCCTTCATCGAATCGGGAAAAGAAAGCTCATCTCCCTTTTCCAAAATATCTTTTCCACTAAGTTTATTAGAGGTCATGAACATTGCCATATCCCCTACTACTTTTGAACTCGGAGTTACCTTAACAATACCCCCAAGTAGATCATTAACTGTTTTATAGTTTTTCTTTATCGTTTCAAATTGATCCTCCAGGCCAAGTCCTCGAGCTTGCGGTCTAAGATTTGAATATTGTCCTCCTGGAATTTCATGCTCATAAATCTCAGCTGAGCCCGCTTTCAATTCTGTTTCAAAGGGCGCATAAATCTCCCGAATCGCTTCCCAATAAACAGAGAATTTATTGAGCGAGCTGAGATCTATTTGGGTAGATGACGACGTATTCTCAAGCATTGCCACAATAGAATTAAAGTTTGGCTGGGATGTCAAACCTGATAACGCACTATTGGCCACATCTATGACATCGACGCCCGACTCAATGGCTTTGAGGTAGGTTGCACTCTGAATGGAAGCCGTGTCATGTGTATGCAGATGAATCGGCAATTCAACCGCCTCTTTTAATGCTGGAATGAGCTCTTCTGCCGCATAGGGTTTCAATAGGCCAGCCATATCCTTAATAGAAATCATATGTGCACCACTATCCTGAAGTCTTTTAGCTAAATCCAGGTAATATTGTAGAGTAAACTTTTTCTCATCTGAGTTCGTGAAATCCCCAGAAAAGCAAATAGCGGCCTCAGCAATTGCAGAGGTGTTTTTATCTATATGTTGAATGCTAGGCTTCATAGCTTCCACCCAATTTAGGGAGTCAAATACCCTAAACACGTCAATTCCATCATCAGCCGCCTGATCGATAAATTTCATTACCAAATTATCAGGGTATGCAGAATAGCCAACAGCATTAGAGGCGCGAATTAGCATTTGAAACAAAACGTTAGGCATAGCAGAACGCAATTGAATGAGACGCTGCCACGGATCTTCCCTTAGAAATCGCATGCTTACATCAAAGGTTGCACCACCCCACATCTCAATTGAAAATAGATCTCCTCCATGATGATAAGCATAAGAGTGGGCAATTTGTAACATATCATATGTTCGCATCCGGGTAGCAATCAGCGATTGGTGGGCATCGCGGAAAGTGGTATCTGTAAATTGGACCGACTTATTTGCTTTTAATTGATTGATAAATTTCTCTCGACCTAATTTCTTTAATCGATCCCGGCTTCCCTCCGGCAAACTAAGCCCGGAAGCTACAGAAGGAATTTGAGGCTCCCTTATTTTAGGCAATGTGCTAGATTTAGGTAAGTCGGGATTGCCGTTGACGATGGTATCTCCTAAATATCGAAGCAATTTGGTTCCACGATCTCTACGCCTTGGTAATTCTAAAAGTTCAGGATGCTGTTCTACAAATTGGACATGAGTATTGAGAGCAAGAAAATCCGGATTTGACAATAAGTTTAATAAAAACCCAATATTTGTCTTTACTCCTCTTACTCGAAATTCTCGAAGTGCTCGATGCAGACGCGCCGCCACTTCCTCCATGTTTCTCCCGCGAGAAGTCACTTTTACAAGAAGGCTATCAAAAAAAGGCGAAATAGTGGCACCCGCGAAGGCACTCCCCGCATCTAACCGAATACCAAATCCAGAGGCAGACCGATAAGCTATTATAGTCCCATAATCTGGTCGAAAATTATCCTCTGGATTCTCTGTAGTTATTCGGCATTGCATAGACATGCCATTGGCACGAATATCATTTTGTTTGGGAATATTGATTGGGTTATCGTGAAGCGGATGCCCCATTGCGACTAAAATTTGTGATCGAACAATATCTATTCCTGTAATTTCCTCTGTGACTGTATGCTCAACCTGGAGTCGCGGGTTGACCTCAATAAAGTAGATGTTCTCACTTTTGTCCACTAAGAACTCAACAGTTCCCGCATTGACATAATTGACACCCTTAGCTAAAGTCAGTGAATAATCATGCAGTTGCTTTTTAGTATTATCAGATAGACGGCTGGCTGGAGCAATTTCAACCACTTTTTGGAATCGTCGTTGTACAGAGCAGTCCCGCTCGAGAAGATGAACAATATTGCCATGTTGATCACCTAAAATTTGAACTTCAATATGGCGCGGCTCAACCAAAAATTTTTCAATAAAAACGGTATTATCGCCAAAGGCAGATTGAGCTTCAGCTGAAGCCTCTTTTACTGCACCTTTAAGTTCTGTGGCATTATGAACCACACGCATACCTCGACCACCGCCCCCAGATGCAGCTTTAATCATAATGGGGTAACCCATTTCATTAGCGATTACTTCCAGGTCATCTAGCTCATTAAGATGTATTTCTTTTCCGGGAATCGTTGGAACATTTAGACTTTCTGCTAGCTTTTTGGCTTTAATTTTGTCCCCGAGATTTAGCATTGAGTCAGATCTTGGGCCAATGAAGGCAATATCTTCTCGTTCACAGGCTTTAACGAATTCCACGTTCTCTGATAAAAAGCCATATCCCGGATGAATGGCATCGACGCCAATGCTTCGAGCTAATTCCAAAATTCCATTTAAATCTAAATAAGGAGCAATAGGGTCATCCTTTTCGCCAATCATATAGGCTTCATCTGCCTTATACCTGTGCAATGAAAACCTATCCTCATAGGTGAAGATCGCAACAGTTCGAATTTTCAATTCTGAAGCAGCCCTGAAAATTCGAATAGCGATTTCGCCGCGATTGGCAACAAGTAATTTTTGGATGGGAGATTTGGAAGCACGCATGAGTCGGAGGTTTAGTTACTCATTCAATATAATGAGATATGGTGGATTGCAACTGACAGAATGGTCATTTTTTTGAAAATTTATAGCGGGACTATCGACTGATGTATAAAAAATGGGACCTAATCGTTTACGAAATCAGTGGCCGGAGGCCGCAAGCGTGAGGGGTACGGAGGGCTGCCGACGGCAGGTCCGATTCATCGGCGCAAAGACTGCGTCGATGAGAGGACGGCACCCCGGAGGGGCCCGACCCCGAGGTGTCCG
>CAZVLN010000113.1:0-3116 GCA_964627995.1 uncultured Saprospiraceae bacterium | reverse complement strand
TGGCAGAATACGATCAGAAGAAACGGAAGTGCAGGGAGTGTGAGGTGACTTATGTGGAGAAGTAAAAGCAAGAAGCCTACTCGATAAGTAGTTTTATTCATATACTTAAGTTGGTTCTTTTTGTTTTGTTACCAACTGTATACCTTTAACACCTAAGGTTCTCTCAGCTCTATTTTTGAAACCTTGAAATACCTCCTCACTTTTATCAAAATATAGTCTTCTAATTTCTAAGTAATCAATGTCAAGATCTGGAGGGGTACTAGTTTCTTTATTAGTAATTAAGTTTTGCTTATAATAATCGGTAAATTTTTTGCCAGTGTATCTATCGTTCAATAGGATCATCATGCAATAAGTATTATATAGCTCTATATATGAGAATAGAAGACCTTCGTAAGGATTGCCTTCTAAATAAATGACATGTGATATCTCATCGGATTTGACTCCTAAATTTTCAAGTCTTATATCATAATAGTTTGAAATCATTGTTTCGTTCCTTACCCTTCTTGAAAGAGGTGTGATACCCAACTCTATAAAAGGAACTATTTGGCTTAAGTAGGTAGGGTTGTATCTTTTGAATACATAATAGTTTGCAGCAATTTTAGCTACAGCTCTACACTGATCAAGTCCAGAAATTGGATGAAATGACTCTCTAGGATAAAATTCTAACAGTTCCTCTTTGTTGGGTACAATCTTGCATTTTTTAGAGAACTCTTCATCGCTAAGATCACTATACTCAGCTCTTTTTTGTTTATAAAGTTGTTCGATAAACTCTTTGCTTCCATGTTGAATTTTCCAAGGAGTTCCATTCTCGTCAACAAAATCTTCAGGTCGATGAGGTTTTCTTATAGCCTCTTGTTTGCCAAACAGAAGAGAATAATTATGTCCTGAATCAGAACTACCACCAAGGTCGCTTTTCCCTCCTCTGTCAGTTTTAATTCCTAGAATTGGCCCCAGTGGTATTGACTCTGCAAGTGCCTTATCTATTGTCTTGCCAAAATGGTCGTTTAAATCAGAGGTAATTAATCTCGGAGACTTTAACTTTCCTCCCAATGAGCTTTGTATAATATGTTCATCTCTACTGTTGGCTTTTGTGAGTTCTTCACCAGTTATATAACATTTAAAATTTTTCATTTGTACTTTATTTGGTGAGGGTATAGGCCAAAGGGGTTTTACGAATTATGGAGTATTTTTTGCGAATTGTCTTCTTCATATCGTAATTAATCTTTACATAAAAGATACAGGATTTAGTTTCCGAAAAAAATAAGGCACGTTTTTAGCATAGCTGATTAATATGATGTTTCATACTCATATATTATATTTATGAATCATAAGAGCATTATTATTGAATGAGGCTGATTCAATATAATACCTGGGTGTTTTACGATTAGGAAATAATACATATCAGATGATCTTTTCCATCGGCAAGTTGAAAATAAAAAAAGAATCAAGTCAATGGAAAAAATTAACAGGGGTTGACTTATGTTCACACCAATTCAATGTACGGTATCTACCCGTGCTATTTCCCTAAAGAAAATTGCACAGCTCTTTTCCCGATCTACCCAGCAAACAAAATCTCAACCTTATAAATGCGGGCTATTGGCAACCCATAGCCTACTGGTTAAACTCTCAGTCTTTGAATAACTTCAATAGGTAGTAATAAAGTAGGAAAAAAAGACCATGCAGGAACGCATCTCGATCAACTAATCGCTACGCGCATAGGTTTCTTTTAATTCAATCAGTTGACTAGGGGTGTCAAGTCAGGGACATGAATGTGTAGCGTATCTAAATAGGATAAAGGGTGGGTATGGCGGCACCATTTAATATGGGAATCTGATAAGTAAAATAGAAACACTATGAACAGATGGAATGATAGGGAACATACATTGAAGTTTTAGCCACTTCTGTCCACTCTTCTGTCCACGACAAAAAACGCACAAGGCTTAAGTCCTTGTGCGTCAATAGGTTATGTGAATTAGTTGAGGTCGGGAGCGGATTCGAACCGCCGTACATGGTTTTGCAGACCACTGCCTAGCCACTCGGCCACCCGACCTTTTGAGCGAATTGCAAATATATAACGCTTTTTGGCCGTGTGCAAGTTTTGGGCTAGAACAAGAATCCCTTAATATGCAAATTTTAACGTAGAGACAGAGCTATGCGGATTCGTTTCAATCAAATAGCCTGTCTACACTTAGCCTCCTTCGTGTTCTTCAATAAGGGAACGAATTCGTTTCGCCGATTTGAGAAACTTTTCCGAATCATGTCTTTTGCTCTTCGACTTTGCCCGGAACTCCTTAAAACATAAAGAAGATTTTTCTCCTTGAAATTTACGGCATCAGATTCCGGTTTCTGAAGTTTGAAGGGGATAAATGACCTCGGTGAGCCACTTGGTGGTATCCGGCTCCTTGGTCGGATCGGTGACGTAGCGCTCGATCGCCGGAGCACTCAGGGTCAGTCCCTCTTTGTTGGCATACTGCTCCATATAGTTATGGGCGGATCCGGTGCCCTCATAGGGGCCATAATAATCGATTTGCAGGGCGGGCTGTTCCTTCAGTGTAATCAGCTCAAAATTTGCCGGCGCTGTAGTTTGATCGGTGGGGACTCCGATAGCCATATAACTACTCATGGTTTCGGCATCCCAATTATAATATAAGCCCACTAAGGTGCCGGTGGCGGAAATGCTTCCGGATTGCATGCCTCCGTGAATAGCTGCGCCCACCCGGTCAAAATGGGATGACATATCCTGAAACGAAACAGTATCGGATTGGACGATGTAATTTTGTTGGGGAAGCGTGATGGATTTGACGTCATAGGTCGCCAGAGGGTTTCCTGGCTCAGACTCTACCCATTCTTTAAGATCAGCCAGGCCCTTGTCGTAATCTTTTGCAATGGCTTCTTCGAAATCTACAAAGAGGAGCATAGGCCGTGCAAAGAAGGGAAACTCGGAATACAAGCCCCAGCTCACAGTGGTCTGATCAGCGCTTTTAGCTTCCAGCCGTACCCAGGCGGTCGAGGTGCCCATACCTTCAAATTCAAGCTCTGTGACGATGGAATCTTTCGGGACGACTTGAGTAATGGTTTGCGTGCCGACACCGACATTTACCGAGTCGCTGACCCAA
>CAZVLN010000112.1:0-3177 GCA_964627995.1 uncultured Saprospiraceae bacterium | reverse complement strand
GTCCAATTACGGACATGATTAAAGCATTTTTTAATCAAAAAACGGTAAAGTCATGAAAACAAAATTTCAAACATTAAAAAATATCCTCCTTGTAGGATTGGTAGTATTGACAAGTCTATCAATATCCCACAGTCAAGTCATTACAAGAGTACTATCTCCCGACGACAATATCGAGAAGTACATCCCGTGGTATAATCCTGACGAAGAGGTTCCAATCGTCGACGCCCCATCCGTGGATGTTGAAGCAGTACTCGAACAAGATCAGCAGGAAGGCCGATTACTTCCAAGAATCAGTATTAATCAGGAAACGAATATTTCAATTGATAATGGAAAGATAATCCAAAGGAGTAACTATTTGATTTGGAATATGGCATTAGTAAGTGAGGGTGCTCAATCAATGAGTATACGTTTTGAAAACACCTATCTTCCTGAAAATTCTGTGATGTTTATTTATAACCAAGAATCTCGATTCATTGTAGGCCCTATCTCGTCAGATGACTTTATTAATGGAGCATTTAGATCAGATTACATTAGTGGAAGTATGGTCGAAATCTCCATTTTTGTTCCAACTCATAATATACCTAGTATTCATATCAGCTCATATGGTTATGGTATTGTAAATTCCCCTAGTAGTTTCTCAGGTACGTTTGGAATTTCAGATGACTGCAACGTTAATGTAGCATGTGAAGAAGGAGATGGATGGGATTGCCAAATTAACTCTGTGTGTAGAATAATTACTGATGAAGAAGGTCCTTGTTCAGGAAGTCTTGTTAACAATGATTGCTGTGATTTGAATTCATATGTACTTACAGCAAATCACTGCGCAGATGGAGATTTAGATGACTATTTATTTGCATTTAACTGGCAAACGCCTGAGTGTGAAAACGGAGCCTCTCCTCCTACCCAATGGGTTACTTACATGGGGGCTGAGTTGCGGTCAAATTGGGAGGACACCGATTTTAGTTTACTCGAGTTGATTCAGGATATTAGGCCTGAAGATAGAATTTCCTTTTCAGGGTGGGATCGCCGTGATATAATCCCTGACGAGATAACTTTGATTCACCATCCACTTGGAGATGTCAAGAAGATTTCATTTGATGAAAACCCTGCCATTGAAAATGATGGTATTCAGTTCGGAGGATCGAATCCATTTTTTATACCAGCAGGCCACTCATATATTTCAATCTTTAACGAAGCGGGCACAAATGACTTTGGTATTTATGAGAACGGGTCATCTGGTTGCGGATGGTTTAATCAGGAAAGAAGAATTATTGGTACTCAGATTGGCGGGATTAAGCCATGGAGTTGTGATAATGAGGAATTGGTTGGAAGAGGTGGAACACTCAATTTATCTTGGGATGGTAATAATACGCCAGACTCAAGACTAAGAGATTGGTTGGGTTCTTCCGAAAACCCCAATACAATTGATTGTATGGATCATCCTTTCATCGATGGCCCAGAGCTTCTATGTTCTTCCTCACCGGAAATATTCACATTGATAAACAATAATATGCCATGTGTCAAAAATGTAGCTTGGGAGGTTGAACCACCGAATTTGTTTAGCTCCCCCACTAATGGGATTGGTGGAACTGCTTCTATAGCATCAAATGACAATGCCAGTGGCGCTGCAACCATTCGATTTATTTTGGCATCTGAAGACTGTGAGGATGCTGAAATAGAACATTCTTTCTGGGTGGGACAACCTCAAGTGACCACAAATATACAATATCCAGTCATCTGTATAAACCAGTTTGAAGAAATGGTAATTCCGGAATCACCGGGTGCCACGGATTACCACTTACAGTCTTTATCCCCCAAAATTTATCTATCAACGAATAACCCAACACCCAATGTTCCATTCCCTATAATCGGAAATCAGTTAGGCTATCACCAACTACTACTTACCGTGTCCAATGCATGTGGAAGCAGTAGTTCCGTCATTTATGTAGAAGTAGTTCGTTGCGACGGTGATGGAGGAGGATTTGAATTTAGAAGCTCAGACCTAAAATCAGCTGAACCTGACCTCGGTGTAAATATTTTTCCGAATCCGGCTAATGAGTTTATTGAGATCGTATGTTCGGACTGTAAACCTGGGACAAGAATAGCAGCCAGCTTGATTTTTACAAATGGAAAAGTAATAAGAACCATTGAAGAGTACTCCCAGCACTTCAAAGTGAAAATGGCTGATTTGCCATCCGGACTTTACGTTCTCCGATTGAATGTGAATGGGACAATTCTTCACGAAAAAATAATAAAGCTATGAAAAAGGCGATCTTAACTGTTTGCGTTTTATTCCTCATTCAGACAGTTGTTTATTGTCAATATGATCGTATCGGTAATTGGCTGGTAGATATGAGTACAGGAATAGAAGCGCATGACAAAAGACTGTTTAACTATGGTGGTAGTTTTGACGACTTACTGAGATCTAGATTACTAGCAAAAAGTCCAGAATATTGGGGTACCTATCATACTGGCTTGAGGATCAAAAGGAAGGTCTGGCAACAGAGGAGATTCAGCAGTTTTCTGGGACTAGGAGTAAGTTATGAAAACGCAACATTTCATAGGCCGTTTGATCATACAACCTTAGTTTCCGGTTCTACGACCTCTGATATACAGGTTTTGAATAGATATAAAAAGGTCCTCACACCACTATCTTTAACAGCTTTCTACGAATTAGGAAACCATTGGTTAATTTCAGGGGAATTAGCATCCTACTTTCTTGTATTTAGAAGTGTTGGAAACACGGAGTGGTCCAGGGAAGGTTTTTCTTATACGGAACCTACATTTGAGTTGGATGATATCCAATTGAGGCTTGGGGTGAATTATCGGATCAGCAAATGGATGATAGGTATCCATTCAAGAGTGGCCAACTTTCAAAAGATTGACAAGATAATTTTCAACAGGATTATTCAAGATCCACGAACGGGCCAAAAGTGGGAATGGCACAATCCGTTGCGCTTTGATTTGACTGTAGGATACACATGGTGAAAAGAAGAATGAACTGGACATAACACAGCATAAAACGGCAAGTGGGGCTGTGCGCCCCACCTGCGTTTATGCCGAAACCGTTGATCGTTCATGCCTCCCTTCGGTCGGCATAAACGATCAACGGACGGGCGGCTCCGTTATCCATAATTAAAAAATTGAATAGAGAAAAAAACATAAAATCAGCGAAGA
>CAZVLN010000111.1:0-3180 GCA_964627995.1 uncultured Saprospiraceae bacterium | reverse complement strand
CATACATCTAAAGATTGAGGTATGATTTTGTCGATATTAAATATACGAACCTTATTGCCTCTCTCTAATTTAAATCAATTATGATGAAAATACTTCTATACCTTACTGTTTTTTTATTTTCCGTCGGATTATCTGCACAATCCGTACAAATCACTCTCACCTCTAATCCTAGTTGCCAGGGTAAAGGGAGCGGCTCTATTTTGGTGGAGGCAGTGGAGGATGCATCCGTTGCTTGGGATGATGTAGTTACCATATCTTGTGAAGGGGTGGATAACGATTTTTTCTACCAAAAAGATACAGATGGCTCAACCGGGATCTTAAACTATACTATTAACAGCGTACCTCCGGGTCTATATGAAGTAGAAGTCTTTTTCAACTCTACATGTGATGGAATCGATAGTACAACAATTGGGGAAAAGAAAGCCACTATAAATTATAACTCTTCTGTTACAGGTGTTTATCAGGGGTTTCCAGATAGTGGTAAAATTATTCTTAATGATTTTCTTTATCTAGATCAGAATGGAAATATTCCTTCGCAACCTCCAACGTTCGAATGGAGAAATCCGAATGGTTTTATTGTTGGAACTTCTCAAAGCCTTCGCAGCATAAATTATCCAGGAATGTATTGCGTCACCATAACAAGTGATTTATGTGAACCGCACACGGAATGTTTTTATGTGGGATCTTGCGATAATAATATGATCAAACCTTCTGCTTCATATGTCATTGATCCCGACTGTTATGATGGATTGTTTGACTTCACAGTCCCCCTTATTAAGCCTGCTGGCAGAGTCCCTCCTTTTAAAGTTAAGTGGGATGATGGATATATAGGTCGGTCTCGATGGAATCTTTCCCCAGGATCTTTTAGCGTTACTGTTTCTGATCAATCCGGATGCTCTTCTATTGGCAATTTTGATGTTCAATATAGTGCACCTCCAATTGATGGGCAAATCATTGCAAGTAAAGATTTCGTAAGTTGTGACAACGATGCATCTTTGATTTATGAAACCAATGTAGGTACAATATCAGACTATACCTACCTATGGAGCAATGGCTCTACAATTCACGAAATTTCAAACCTGGGAGTAGGGATATACAGCTTGCAAGTTGAAAATTCAAGTGGCTGTGTTCGAGATTTTTCCTATGGAATTCGAAATCTTGATCAAACTATATCAATAGATAAAATTGAGCATGTTTCGGATTGCCTTTCAAATGATGATGGGGCGGTTATTTTTAATAATAATACTGAGACTGATTTATACCTATATTTAATCAGAATAGACAATAGTGCTGGCTATCCTATGGGAAGTTTTTCTGGATCTCAATTTTCAGTTCAACATTTACCCTCAGGCGATTATCGGTACAACTTTTATAATTTAGACGATGAGGGGGAAAGAGGTAATTGCCTTATTAAATCTGGTATATTTGAGATTTGTTGTAGCCAATAATAATGGGGAAAATCCAGAAGCTTATCAGTGTCAGAATACTTTAGGTTTTCCTCCTGAACCAGAGACGTCGTGGAATTACATTATCACTCCAGATTTAACTGGCAATTCTGACGGTGCAATAACTTTTAATTTTGACGGATTAAATTTACCCCCAGACTTTACGGTCCACGCCGAACATCGTCCTTCAGGATCAACATATGAATCGGAAATAGGTAATTTTCAAAATTTACCTTCAGGTTGGTATGATCTTGAGTTTGATTACAATTGCACCGGAAAAACTTACTTGGAGATTTACGTTCCAGGATGCCAAGAACAAACGGAATTGTATTTAGAACGAACTTATATTCATGACCAAGGGGTGAATTGTGATCCAGAACCAGGACAATCAAGTTCGCCTTACATCAATTTTAGATTACCTAGATTTGAAAATATAGTTTACGGTATTTATCTAAACAATAGCCCAAATCCCATATATGAAGGGCAAGGAACTAATGCAACCTTTTTACACAAGCTGTCTACACAAGAAATCATCAGCAATAAAGTACATATTCAAATTGTCTTTGATAATGGATGTATTCATGAATTTACAATCGATTTAGAGTTTCAAGAAGTGCGATATGAATATAGCTTCTATGATAGTCAAATAAATGCTTGTGTGTGGAACAAATTTTGCGGGGATCAACTTGTTGGGACAACGACTACTATCCCAAGAAATATGAATCGTGAAAGCTTAAGAAAGTGTAAGTACTCGTTTGATTGTATACCTCCTTCTAATAATACTGAAGATAAAGTTCGTGTGACAACAAGATGTAATAAAATCAAAACAAGTATTGCTCACTTCAGACTTTTTGCTGAAAATCATCCGAATGCAGGGGCAGCTGCAGGTGCATTGGCTCATATTGATCTTGCTGGAGCTAATTTCTGCGATGAGGTTATCTTTTGCAGTTGTACTTTAGATTTAATAGACATAGATTGGGATCGCGGAAGTTATGAAGGAACTTATGTAGATAAAGATGGCTGCACAATAGTAGTTTGCTCTGGTTGGTTGAATGATCACAAAGAATGTCCAGGTTCTATAGCCTATGTAAACCCCAATAATGGGGACTATGATATCAGTTATGAGAGGTGTCTTCAAATCGTAACCATTGATTTTAGTAACTTTTTATTTTATGAAGAAGAAGGAAATCTTGACACCTATTTTCCCGGATTATCTTCAAGTGATGTAATGTCTGCAATAAATAGCTTTAGAAGTTTAGAGTCACACTTTCAATCTTGCTCTTAGATTTAAAATCTGTATAAACAACAAAGGAGAATATTTCTTCATGGGCTCAAATCTAGCAAGCTTACAACAGTCATTTAACAATGGTTCAAATGATTGGATTAATGTTACTCATTCGGATGGGACAACTTCATTAAAGAGATATTTTAGGCAAGTATCTGGAGGAGAGGGAGAAGAAAGGAGATTTGTGTGCCCATGCGACAATTTATACCCTATACCTGAGTCTTGTAATGGTTTTCCAGCCTACCGATTCGTTGGTTTTCCTGGAGACACTTACGAGACTATATTTGGGAATGCTTTTGGACCAGGGGGCTACATGCTTTCTGCATATCGCTCTTCCTCAGATAGAAAGATAAATCTAGAAATATTGAAAATTCCTCAGACTTAGTTATTTTATATCCAAATCCTTCATCTGAGACATACATAAATATAGTCAGTTTTAAAAATAGTTTT
>CAZVLN010000110.1:0-3419 GCA_964627995.1 uncultured Saprospiraceae bacterium | reverse complement strand
CTCTGCTGGATTTACTCCCGCCACAAATGCGCAATCAGTGAAACTCTTCTCTATGGAAGCCCATCTTATTTTCAAAGGAAGTGCCATGCTGGAAAGTTACGGAATGTTGGGGAATTGGGAAATCCAATTGATGAGCAGTTTCGAGAATCAAGACACTAAATCGCCCCATTATCGAGGCGGATTACAGTTTTTGAAAAGTAATCGTATCTAATTCCTTAGGGGTGGAAACAGACTTATTTAAGGTCTCGGAGCACTTCGTCCGTATCTTCTGCATCATTCCTAATTGTCAAAACAACGACTTCGCTCACTTTCTTAAAAACAGTGAAAACCACCTTGCAAGAGAACGCTTAAACATATCGAATGCGTGGTTCGATTTCTTCAGTATTAGGAAGTGGTGGACAGATTTCAGGCAATTGCATGAGTTTGCGAGCCGACCGACGTATTTCCCGATCTATTTTTAGGGCGTGAAGTATGGATACCCTCCGAGTTTCAAAATCAATGATTTTTTGGCGGCGGTCTTGTGCTTTACGAGTGAAAATCACTGTAAAGGTTTCACCTACCATCCTCAGCTTCTTTGTCAAGCTCCTCCAAAGAAACATACTCACCGCGCTCATATTCTGCTAATGCTTCTCTAAGATCAGCGATAGACTCACGTTGAGTAAGTGGCTTAGCCCAGGGAGGAGCAGGTAAAGCCATGATCTCATCATCACTCATTTCTTTTCCTACGTCATCGTGATATTCATCAAAAAGCTTTTCCGAGAGATTGTCTAGCACGCGCAGAAGCTTTTCGTCCGCTTGTTCAATTCGAAGAAAAAGACGCTTTTTTATTAGTTCGACATTCATGTCAGGCGATTTTAGCAAAAAATATGACCTTTCAAATATAACGGTTCAGTCAACAAAGAAGGTTCCCATCAAGGGACACATTTATTAATGGCGACTTTAAGTACCATCCCCTACCCTGCGACCTGCATTCTGAGCTACCCATGATTTCAGAATAAGTAACAGATTTGGAATACTTACCTTGTAGTATCTTTTGGGGAAGTTTTAGTATTTACCCAAGTACCTCAAAAATATTTTAAAAAACCCTATAGCAGATATCCAATTTTTGACCTTGAAAAACAATTTTTATTAACCCAGACACAGTTATTTGAACAATCCCTTCATCTCCAATTTACAACATTGCTAATTAATGTCGAACTTGTATAAAATAACTTAACACCTTGTATTCCCCATCCTCTTTCAACAGACCCATTTTTTCAATGCATTCTCCGTTTTTATACTGCGCTTTGATTAAAAATACACATTCTACAATTTCTTGCCCATTAGACACTGTTCTAAGTGAACTCCATTCATCTATAAATCTCGCATAATAATCGCCATATTCTTCATAATTCCTTTCTAATATCTTCTTTAAATCGAGTTCTGATGAGTGAATTAAGAACTCCTTGGAAAGATATCTGTAAGTTTTCTCCCATTCTTTATATTCTATATGATAATAAAAGGAATCTACAACTTTCATTGCTTCTTCCTTCACTCCATCTTCATTCACATAACTTCTATTAAAGTTGCAGCTTAAACATAATAGAACTAAAAAAACAAAAGAAGGAAGGTAGCTTTTTATCATAGTTCAAAATTCAATGTTTTTGTAAAAGTGTTTAGTTTTAAAAAGCTTGTAATCACCTAGGCTATCTTTCTTAAAAATTTGAAAAAAATAAGTGTTAGCTTCTTTATATATTGAATCATTTACTTCTATTCCCTCATTACGTCCAAATATAAAATCTATTTCATTACATAAAATAATTTTACTACTACCACGTCCAAAAAGATCAATATTTATATCACAAACATTACTCTCAATTTCCTGATTGTAAAAACTTTTCTTTCTCAAATACCAGTCATACTTAATAATTAAAAATACAATGCCCACTGTAAGAAGCAGAAAGATTAATCTGTATAGTTTATTATTCTGCATATATTACCTTCGAATTAGTGGGAAAGACCATTGATATTGATATTTAGCGCTTACTTTTGCACCTCCACCTAGTCCAAAATTAAATGTTCCTCCAATTAAGGCATTTCCAGACTCCCTAATGGGTGATATAGTAATTCCTGACCCTGCATTAAGACCTAGCCCAAAATCTCCAGAGATGTCAATTGATCCACCTGACAAATAATTGTATTTCAAATTAGATGGGTGACCTGTATAATAGCCCCCACCTATACCTAAGCTCACATTTCCATTAATTCCAGGACTTATTCCACCTGCTATATTTGGCGTGTAATACAATCCTATGTCGTCTCCTCTTGTAAGAATTGTAAATGACTTGCTACCTATAGACATGCCAATAAAAGCATCAAGATCAACTTTACCTAAATCAATTGAAATATAATCTGGGACTACCGAACGAACAAGGTTTGAATTCCAGGCTTGTTCTATATAACCAATTTCAGGGGCTGACACGGTGGCTAATGGTCCTATTGCTTCAATTTCACCATTATCCTTATTAGCGACCTGATCATTTCCCAAAAAATCATAATTTGCTTTTGACTCTCGGAAATAATCATACCTCTCATCATTTTTTGGACAATTTGGACAATCCTCCGGCCCCATCCCCGTCGGATCGATATATCTCAGTGGATTATTGAAGGTGTAAGTGTAGCTACCCCATTCCGGCATCTCCCCCGCCAGCGGATCGACTGATAAAAATCGAGCCATCCGTGGATCGTAGTAGCGGGCACTGTAATAATAATACCCCGATTCACAATCTAGCTCTTTCGCATTAAACTTATAGGGCGTGCCAAAGCCCGTGCGCCGCTGATCGACAAATACCTCGCCGAACGCCATGTACTCTAAGTGCTGAATCGCCAACCCGCTCCCATCGGTCACAAAAGCCGACGATCCCAGGTGATCGGAGGTAAACCAGTAGCTGTTGAGTTCGGGCTCTGAGCTGCCGGAGCTCATGCCGAGTTGTTCTTCTGCGGCTGGCTCTATCTCCGGAACACTTCCAAATAATTCATTGTAATTCTCTTCTACCACTTCTTCCATTTTGATTTTTCGGCCTACTGCATCCCCCTGTCCCGTTGGATCTCCTGCTCCAAAGTTTTCCGGATTCCCAATTTTTGAAGCAATCCGCTCGCTATTCACATAAATGTGTTTCGTATAATGGCCCTCCGGACGCACGACCATATACGGATTCACATACATCGTATAGTCCCAAAAACCGGAAGAACCCCCTGAAAATTCGCCATTGACGAAAATCTGTTGGGCGTCACCACGTAATTTTAGTACGCGCTGATGCCCGGACTTAGGATAGTACCAGTTCCTTTCTACTGAGGTCAGCATAAAGGGAAGATACGGAAAATGGGGAATGGGAAAAAACAACGCGGGAGTTGCTCGATTTCACGTCTTGTTTATGGTC
>CAZVLN010000109.1:0-3482 GCA_964627995.1 uncultured Saprospiraceae bacterium | reverse complement strand
TGACACCCGCAGTGACACCCAACTATCTAACCAAAACCAAAAAACCCTCACAATCCAGCGATTGCAAGGGTTCTTTGAATGTTGTTGTGGGCCCACCAGGGCTCGAACCTGGGACCACCTGATTATGAGTCAGGTGCTCTAACCAACTGAGCTATGGGCCCTGAGCGTCGCAAATTTATGTAAATTTATGTCATAATCCAATACCATGGCAGGGAAACCACAAAATATCATCTTTGATCTCGGGAATGTCATTGTGGACATCGATGAAGCACGTACGTTTCAGGCGTTGAGTAAATATTTAAAAGGACCAGCCACAGCTAGAGTACCCTCTGTTTTACTAACAGCAATTCATGCGTATGAACAAGGGTTTATTCAAACGTCAGAATTTTTGAACGAAGTTCTATTGCATATGCCTCCAGACCTTCCAGAGGAACAACTGATTCAGGCCTGGAATGCCATGCTATTAGATATTCCACAGCACCGATTAGATTTAATCAATCAACTGCGCAAATCTTATGGTGTTTACATATTAAGCAACACAAATGAACTCCATTTGGGATGGGTGAATCAATTTCTGCAAGATCACCGCCAAATCAACTCCTTTGATGATATCGTGGATTACGCCTTGTATAGTCACCATGCCAGAAGCAGAAAGCCTCAGCCTGAGATCTATAACGAACTACTCGAGCGAGCTGGAATTTCCGCTGACTCCGCTCTTTTTTTTGATGATAAGCCGGAGAATATTAAAGCAGCCCAGGCGGCAGGCATTTCCGCACATCTCAGCCCGCCGAATATAGATATCCGCATGCAGTGCGCTGTATTTCTTTGATTACATAAGGATTTTTCTGTTAGACTTAAATATTTTAAAATCCATATTTAATATTGAGAACGAGGTTTCGACCTCTATTGGGAATTTCGAATGCACGTAAAATAGACATGTGTGGCACATATCGGGCATCAAGCAGATTGAATCCACTCAGCCCCAGAGACAGTGATTGATGATTCCAGGACCACTTATACTTTAAATGGGCATCCCACAGGCCATAAGCATCCGTTGCCTCCTCTTCAAAACCCGGTCGGTTCTGTCGAGCAAAGCCCGTCCAATAGGTTGAAATGCTTAGTCTTTCTAGGCCAGTAGGGGAGTAACTTCCGCCGAGTCGCACGTTATCCTGAGGAATGAAAGTTAGGTTTTCCTCCACATCCCGGCGCTGACCCCGAAACAGGGCAGCTGACATCTCAACAGTTAAATTCTGACGAGAAAGAAAAGAATGAGAACCTTGAGCTTCGAATCCGTATAACAGCGCCGGGGCCTGTTCGAAAGACCAAATGGTTAGGCCATCCTCAGGGCGAATTGCACCCGTACTTTTAAAAAAGGTGAAGTGCTCTATCCAATTGGAGTAGCCCGAAACCTGAAAATTCCACCTTCGCCCCTTCATTCCATAATTCATATCGATCTGAAAACTTTGTTCTCGTTCAAAATTTGCGTTTCCGACTTCGAATCGATTTGTACCCGGATGGGGTCCATTGGAGAAAAGTTCAGCTAAGTCCGGCGCGCGATAACCAGTAGAGAGGTTGATACGAAAACTACCGCCGTAGGCATCGAATCGAGTCATTCCTAAACTTCCGGTCCACCCATCAAAAGAAGTGGTCAGCATTCGATTTTCCGGATCACCCGGTAAAATAAAGCCATAATCAATTAAATGAGGAGCAGATGCATCGGCGGTCACATTTCTGGAATCATATCGCATACCCCCTTGAAAGAAATAGTTAGCTCGCTCCAAGCCCGCGAGATAGAACAACCCATGTTCCCAACTCAATGCATCAGGAATCAATATTTCTAAAGCATCAGGCATGTTCCGATTATCAATTCTTGAGCCCTGGATACCCAGCGTGTGCTGCCAGCCCTTTCCGATATTCCGTGAGAGGCGTCCGGTATAAAAGGTGTGGTGTTGTATGAGGCCTAAATCAACCTCTTCAAAAGAGTCTTCAATTTCTGTTCTTCTGTTGATATGGTGTGAAAAGTGCACATGGCTTATCCAGTCATTTTGCACCCACTTCATATTATATGATATAATGTGATCTATAACTTCTTGGAAAGGTAGCAAACGGCTTCTGTCATTTCGCGTGGTGGCCAGGCTCTCCTGCAACTCACTATCTTCAATGATCCCGAGTTTTTGGTTCAAAAAGGTATATGACAAGCGGTGTGTAAAGTGCTTTCCCTGAAATCCGCCGTGAAGCCGCAAGGTTCGGTTTGAAAATCGGGAGTTACCTATAGTCCGCCCATCACCCGATAAATAATCCGCATGGGAACTGTAGGCCGCGTCGGCTCCTACGAATAGACCGGTGGAGAAAGATCGCCCCATTCGTAATGTAGGACGTACTCCCAGACTATTACTATGTAGTGTCATACCCATTTCGCCACGCCATCGGTCGTCCTGCCATAGTTGTTGGTCATCCTGCATGAGCAAAACTCCCCCTATGGCCCCAGAGCCATAAAGCAAGGAAGCGGGACCTTTAATTACATCAACATTGCCTATTCCGAGCGCGTTTATACCCAGTCCGTGGTCTGCACCCCACTGATGATTCTCGAGTTTATTTCCCTGGAAGAGTGTAACAACACGACTAAAGCCCAGCCCCCGAATAAAAGGTTTAACAATGCCAGGTCCTAACTCTGCGGCGCTGATCGCCGGATCTTGTTGAAGAGCTTCCATTATACCCCCTGCAGCACCCGAAAACTCAAGTTCCCGCATTGAAATGCGGGAAACGAGGAAAGGTGTTGGAGATTGAATACCCGTCTGTTGGTCAATTACTGTGACTTGTTCTAGGACATCTGTTCGAGGAGTGAGTTGGATTGAAGCTTTATCGGAACCGAGCTCGGTTCGAATCAGCGTATCTGTTTTAGATTCTGCTCCCAGATAATCCAACTGGATGATGAGCGTATCGGCAGGGATATTACTGATTGTAAAATATCCCTCGGCATCTGTTGTGATGCCCCGCTGGTATTCTGGTAAGAAGATTGTTACAAACGGAGCTGGTTTGTTATCCATTTCTACCTGGCCTTTCCAAGAGTTGGCTTGTCCATGAAGACTGGATATTCCAGAGAGCGCAAAAAAGAAGATAAGGCTCAAGCTGGCTGTATTTACCCTTCGAAGGCCATCGGGCAGGACAAGTCTAATCATAACTATTATTTTGATACAAATATAAATAAAGTTTAGCCAAGTCTAAATAAGAGAAATTCGAAATCTTAATTTTTAGTCCTTTTCAACAATGTCAGGGAAAAGATGAGGCGTAGGGTAGGCGTTGGGATATTTTTTTGCAATTTTTTTGAAGAAAGTATTGCGCATGAAAAAATCATTACCTATCTTTGCACTCGCTTTGAAAGAAAGGCAATAAAAAAACAAAACGTAATCAAACAAATGTGTTTGGTTTTGAAAGTTCTTTGAACTGTAGGAAGGTAAGGAAAAGAGGAGAGAGAAAGATTT
>CAZVLN010000108.1:2383-3544 GCA_964627995.1 uncultured Saprospiraceae bacterium | reverse complement strand
AACCAATCTTTAAAATCACTCACGCGGTCACGCGCGACGATAATGGGCTCCCCATCCCATTGTTCAACCCCCACCTTGAGTCGGCTATTGCTGTAGATGTTGACTTCCTGAATAGCGTCAAAATGGACGATCATGCCCCGATTGACCTGAAAAAAGTGCTGAGGATCAATCTCATCGGCCAGTGTGCTCAATGTGGCGTCTACCGGATACGAGCGTCCATCTGCTGTTCGCAGCATCGTCATTTTTTGCTCGCTGTAGATCAAATGAATCTGATCAACGGGGATACTTTGAAACTTATCACCAATTTTAATGCGGATGCGTTGCCGATAGCTTTTCCGGGGCTGCTGAAAGTGCTGGATAATCTCTTCCAGGGGCTGAGCCTGGTCTTTAAAATGCTCTTCGTATTTGTGCAAGGCCGCTGCAATGTCTTTACGACTAAAGGGTTTAAGCAAATAATCAATGCTGTACTGCTTAAAAGCCTGAAGCGCATACTGGTCGTAGGCTGTGGTGAATATGATCGGCTTTTTGAGCGGATGTCGACTCAGATAATCAAATACATTTCCATCTGTCAAATGAATATCCAAAAAGTACACCTCTACCTCGGCATGCAATGGACCTAAATCAGAAAAGGCTTGTAGCGAATGTGCTTCAGCGATAACGTCTACATTGTGGTCCTCCAGCATTTTTTTGAGCCTGCGGAGCGCTACACCCTCATCCTCTAATAGAGCAGCTTTCATGCTTATCTTATTGTTTTGTGTTTGTTTCTCTTATCAAAGGCAGCTTTACCGTAAATGCGTCGGTTTGGTCTTCTACTGAAAAGCTGTCTTTTCCTAAAAGGGTATATCTCGAACGAATATTTTTCAAACTCTTTCTGGTGCTATTTTCGATGAGTTCCTTTCGTCGCTTGGTGTTCCAAATCACAATATGCCCCTCTTCCGTATAAATTTTGATCTCCAAGGGGTGTTCTTTATCGAACGCATTGTGTTTGATCGCATTTTCAATAAGCAATTGCAAACTCATAGAGGGCAGATCGGCTTCCAGATCTGCATCGGAAACATTCACCTCATAGTAAAGGGCATCTTCAAATCGACTCTTATACAATCCAATATAGCTTTCAGCAATTTCCAGCTCTTCTCGAACAGAACTTGTGGTTTGCCCCTG
>CAZVLN010000108.1:0-2283 GCA_964627995.1 uncultured Saprospiraceae bacterium | reverse complement strand
AAAACCCACAAAATGATGTTCAAAATGAAGATCGTGAGTAAGCTAAATACGATCTGCCCCAGCACCCCATACAATGCGCGCTTTTTGGCATTTTGCTCCCAGGGATAATAATGATCCAGGCCGTCGATGACCATTCCATTGACCATACTGAGGACGAAGCCGTAATAGGTGCAATAAAGAGCCCAGTTCTTAATATCTTCCCATACAAACTCCGAGTTGAGTAGAACGGAGATCGTTGAGGTAACGATTGTCAGGATGAGAACCGTTTTCAGGGCAGACCCGAGCTGTTGCTTAAACTGCTCCCGAAATAAGATCTGGCTGAGACTATTTTGACTCATTACAGTTTTTTACAATTTGTAAGGCGCGTTCCTTTCCATATTTTGGGGCAAATGGCTCTGTGTCCTCCACCTTATCGAAAAGGGGAAGCACCTTTTTCATTAGGTCACATTGCATAGTCATATCTTCACCCATAAATTGAGCGTAGCCCATTTCGTATTCGATCAAATTCATGTGAGCGCGCGGGTTCTCGGGGTTTTGCTCAATCGCCTTTTCGTGCAAAGTAATAATTTTTCCGGAATATCGCATTCCGTAAGTAGCGGGGTCAGCGGTAACATAGCCGGTGTACAATAAACCCTCTAGAGTTGTAATCTCACTATTATCCGGCGAACGATCTTTCGCTAGCGACAGGTTTTCCTTGGCCCGCTCCAAGTATGCCTGTATGTTTTCCGATTGGCTTTTATTAAAGGCTTGCACAATGTCAACATTGGCGGCATAATAGGCGGGAAGCCATTTTTCGGTTTCAGCATGTGAAATACGTTGAAATAAAGCGATAGCCTGTTCATTTTTATTCTCATCCCAAAGGTCAAAGGCCTGCTCCATCGACTTTTCATACGATTGGGCATGCGTGAAAGAAACCGTAAGCAATAGAAACAAGATAGAAATTGATATTTTCATGGTTTGTTTTTTTTATTGAGGTGGATTAAAACTGGATTTCAAGACTGATCGGCTGGTCTTTTACTTCAAATTTCGCATCTTCCCATTGTGGGGGACCGAATCGTCCTATCGCATTTCGGGAACAAGCAGTAGGTTCTTTAGGAATTCCAAAAAGATTGGTGTCGAGCGCTTCATTTCCATTTACATCCTGAAATAAAGAAATTCCGTAAACACCGGCTGGCACTTCACGAAATTGCACTTTTGCCGCCTGATTCTCAATACCGGCTATTTCACCTTTATATCTGGTTTGCAACCAATTCCCCTCGGAATCATACAAGGCGACATATACCTTACCCTCATTAGACTCAAAATTTGTAATGTGCACATCTAGCGTCGTCCCCGATTGAGCCTGCAAACCCCAAAATCCCAAGACCAGTGTAAGCGTAAAAAATAGTTTCGTTTTCATATCTGACATTTTCTATGGTTAATAATGAAAGCAAGATGGCAGTTATACGCTAAAGATACAGCTCGTAATGCGATGAACCGTCGAATCAAAGGGATGAACTGTGTTTTTATCATTTTTTTTGGGGCGATCCCTCGAGGGTCCTCCATGCGGCGGACACCTCGGGGCGTTATGTTCCGGGGCTCTCTATTCGCTCGGCCCTTCGCACGCCTGCCGGCGTACTCGGTCTTCCTCCCTCCGGTCGTCACTTCGGCCTACCGGCGGCGGACAGCTACCTTTCAAAATCCGGCTGTTCCTGTTTACTATGATCGTTTTGGGGAAAGGAAAGACAGACAATGAAACCCCGGTCCGCCTCAGGCGGCCCCCTCCACAGCACTATCGCAAACCCTCGGATAGAAGCTTACGGCAGAGCGAATATCAACTGAATTTCGTTTTGGAATTCCGTTTCCCATCCTGCCCGCCTTTCTTCAGTATCATCCCCATGCAGAACATTATGCACTCGCGCATGGCATCCTGCAGCGGAGTAATACAGGCAGCGCGATGCATCGGCAGTCAGGAAGAATAGTAAAAAACCCGTATCTTAACCCTATATAATTATTATACCGACTTCCGATGATGACACGGACAAGAATCTTCAGACCTCCGATATCTGCAGAAAGGCAGTGCACTCGTTTTACCACAGACTTAGTAGCGGCCGGCATGAATTTACGGCATATCGGGGTATTACCGCGGCCTAAAAGCAGCCGTATGACTGAGATTACGCCTATAGACAGGAGAAAAATACAAGAGACTAAAAGCCTCGGTCATGATTATTATAATCGGAGGTATACCGCAAAAAAAACAGATATACCTGCAGCTATGTGTTGTATATGTCTGATAAAATGAGA
>CAZVLN010000107.1:0-3685 GCA_964627995.1 uncultured Saprospiraceae bacterium | reverse complement strand
ATTTAGAATTAGAGACTTCAGTACTAACTCGCTGGATAATTTATTCTGACAGCCTTGAATTTGATGGTTATTTCAAAAACCTAATGACCTCAAAATATTCCAGAGTTTTGCCCAAAGAAGTATTGCGTTTTGAGGACTCTGAATATATTTTGGGATTAACTACACATGGAGAAGGGGGCGGATATGGAGAAGAATATTGGCTGGGAAAAGTTGTAGATAAAGATTTATTGAATATTAAGACTATTTGCTCAACTGGGTATCATTTTTCCGACGACACCTTAAGACAGATTTCGTATACGAGAGAAAATAACCTTTTGACTTTTTACGAAGGTTATTATAAGAACACGAATGAAAGATTTAACGAAAAAGACTATCTTTTCAAGAAAAAACTTACGGAGGTTGCATTGGATTAGATGGCTGGAGCAAGTCCAAGCAAAACATTTCTTTTGCATGTGAAGACTTACTATTCTTTTGACAGTCTATAATTTAAATATTCTTGTTTTTGAGGGGGAAAGCGCAATATAACTTGGTACTCGAGCACCCCTCTACTTCAAGAAAAGTGCGCTAGTGCTGCGCAAGGTCTCGGCGAAGCCGGGAGTGCGAGCGCAGCGAGTACCGATCCGCCGGCTGGCGGAGGAGCCTGGAGCATAACGCCCCCGAGGGGTACGCCCACGGCGGACGCCTCGAGGGGAGCGCCCAAACCCAAAAAAGTATACCTATCCCTGCGATAATGAGTTGTCTGAAGTCCATAGACGAAACGGAGACGTAGGAGGGAACGACTCCTATTCGTGTTGTCCGATCTATAGTCGGAAGCATTCTTTTTCAGCCTTTGATGCCACCTAAGCCTCTTCTGATTGGGGGGGCGAGTAGCTGTCAACATGTAATGTGTCGAGGATTCTTTTTATATTGGAATACTAGCATGGTTCTTCTGAGATAGGCAAGATTGATCGCTTGTTGGCCAAGTGTTGGAGTCTCAGCTTGAATGGAACCTCCAAGGTGCGTACATAAAATTCCGGTGCACAACACATGTGTGCCTTTTTTGGCTTTAGAAAACGGCTGCAATGAATTGTAAAAGAATGAAAATTATACTTTGGATTTCTTGTTTGGTACTAACCTTTTTTGTGCACTCGAATGGACAAGTCAATTGCGATGATTACGACATCGTTTCTGTATATGACATTCCGCCATCGCCACAAACACCCGGCGGCAATTATTTTCTATTATTATTGACGCTCAGGGAAGACCATTTAGGGAACTTTGATAATTATGCTAACTTGTTTTTCCTTGATCAATCCGGTGATACGGTTTCTATTCCACCGGGATCGAACCAGACGCTGCCCAGATATTCAACTGACACCATTCCTTACATTTTAGAACTTAATTCAACGAGTTCTAACCAGGACTTCCCCACCGATTTTGACGGGAAACTCGTAATCGTTCATATTACTCAACTGATCTGTGAAGTGGACTATTCTAATGTGTCTACAACTAGCCAGCGCTTTCCTGAAGAATTACAGGCGAAAGTTTATCCCAATCCCGCAAATTCCTATGTGCGCATTGACCCGGGAAACTATCCATCCGATTTCACCGTGCATATAAAAAATCAGATGGGGCAGATTGTGCAAACAAGTAAAAATGAGCACATCATACAATTGGATGATTTGAGTCCGGGTATGTATTTACTGACGGTACAATCGAGGGTTGGAGCAATAACGAAGAAGCTTATGGTTCAGCATTGAAAAACCACACCCTAATCCCGCGTGCCGCTCATGGTGGGGTGCTTTGTCAATTTGGTTTCGCTAATACTGTCCAGAAGTAGGGGGCGGACCCGCCTTGCACGCCCACAATTTTTCATATCCCTTTTTGAGCGGCCAACCCCGCCGTACGCACTGTCGTTCGTAGGCGGGACTGGATCGCACGGTGTGCGCTCCGGAAAGTCAAAAAGCCGCCGGGCTGGTCCTTTTTATACCGCGTTCCGCTGTGAAGACTTACGATTCTTTGGACAGTCTATAATTTAAATATTCTTGTTATTGTCGGAGTGGATTAGCCTAGTATAACTTGTCACCCATGCACCCCAACATGCTTCAAGAAATGCTCTATTAATGCGGAAATTCCTCCTCTGTAATTCTATTGAGTAAATTAGCAATAGATTTCACGAAGTAAAAAAAGTCTAAATGGAAAATATTGCGATTTATATACTAAGTTTATTGTTTTGTTTACCGCTTTTTAGTCAAGAAAATACTGCAATTCTTTGCGGAGACGGAATAGATAATGACGGTGATGGGTTAATTGACTGTTTTGATCCAGATTGTTCAATCTTGCCCAATGATGGTTGTTCCACATGTACTGAAGGAACAAGCTTTGCAGATACGCTTATTGAATATATTCCCGGATGCCCCCTTGCTGACCCAGAGCCCATGGGTGCTCTTGGAGTAAGTGACTGGGTGCAAACGGGGGATGATGAGCCAGAACTTGTATTTTTAGGGGAAGGTGGATCAATAAAACTTGGTTTTATAAATAACATATTAACGAATTCAGGCAATTCTGCCCCTGACCTTTGGGTTTTTGAAATAGGACTTTTGGTCGAGCCATGTGATTTAGAATTGAAACCTGCTAACGCCTTTACCGAAAACCAATTGCAAAGTTTTGGAATTCCTGATGCGGATGCGGATGGCTATTATGAGTTTGGGCGTATTGCTGGTGCAACATCAAGCTTGGATATAGACGCTGTCATTTCTGGATTCCAAGAAGGGGAACTACAATTTGATGCCGTAGAAATAATTGATGCGGGAAATGCAGGATGCTCAGGAGGAACACCGGGCGCTGATATTGACGCAGTATGCGCGTTATCTTCTATCAATACTGTCGACTGTGCAGGAGTGCCGAACGGAACGGCTCAGATTGACGAATGCGGCGAATGCCTTGAGCCGACGGATCCGGCATTCAATCAGTCATGCGCAGACTGTGCAGGAGTACCGAATGGAACGGCTGAGATTGACGAATGCGGCGAATGCCTTGAGCCGACGGATCCGGCATTCAATCAGTCATGTGCGGTTGAAAAAAACATCTATATTCCCAATGTTTTTTCACCAAATGGCGATGGAATCAATGACCGCTTTCAAGTATTCAAAAACCGAGAGGCAGATATTCAAATATTAAATTACATGATTTTCGATCGGTGGGGAGAATTAGTTTATGAGCAAAAAAATATAGAATTTAATTCAATGGCCAATTGGTGGAATGGTATAATGAATGGGAAAAATGCAAGTTTAGGCGTTTATGTTTACTTAATCGAAATTGAATGTCAGAACGGAGAGCTAAGACAATATACCGGAGAGGTGACACTAATTAAATAAATACAAAAAGTTCGAAATAAACTTAATTTTTAGCTTTTTCGAAATAAGTCCTAGTTTAAAAATCAGCCTTGGTAACTTTTACAACACGGCTGACTAAGCAACCAGCAATTTTTTAAACTTTTGATCATTCCCCTCGTCCTTTGGCTGAAGTTAAACGAGTTGTAGCGCGAAGACTACACTTTCAAAATACTTCGTATCTTAAAGTCACTTACCTGCCGCATCGCATTATTGATGATGAAATAGATAAAAAGACCGCATGGTATTTACCCAAAGAAAAACTCTTTTAGTTATCAGCGTTTTGATTGCCATAGGGGCATCTATTGCCGCGA
>CAZVLN010000106.1:0-3818 GCA_964627995.1 uncultured Saprospiraceae bacterium | reverse complement strand
TTTTTGGATATAAATAACTCATCATTTAACGTATGATCCATGAACCACTCCTTCCGCCCCGGCCTTTGGACCGACCTCTACCAACTCACCATGGCACAGGGCTACTTTTTGTCTGGTCGACATAAAGAACGTGCAACCTTTGATTACTTTTTTCGAAAAAACCCGTTTAATGGAGGGTATGTAATCTTCTCCGGACTGGAAGAAGCCTTGCGTCTGCTCTTGCACCCACAGCCGTTTGACAGGGATAGTTGCGATTATCTGCTCGAGCAGGGCTTCCAAAAAGACTTTATCAATTATCTCAAAACGTTTCGCTTTAAGGGAGACCTCATTTCTGCCAGGGAAGGCGAAGTCATTTTTCCCACTGCACCTGTGCTTAGCGTAGAAGGCTCCTTGCTCGAATGTCAATGGGCGGAGACGCTAATCTTAAATCGGCTAAATTTTAGTTCTCTCATCGCAACCAAAGCCAGTCGCATTCGTGAGGTGGCGGGCAGCAAAACGCTCATGGAATTTGGACTGCGCCGCAGTCAAGGCTGGGGCGGTATGGATGCGAGTCGATCGGCCTATATTGGTGGTTTCGATTCCACATCCAATGTACATGCCGGAAAAACCTATGGCATCCCCATCAGCGGCACTCAAGCCCATAGCTGGATACAAAGTTTTTCGACCGAAAAAGAAGCCTTTCAAGTATTTATAGATCACTTTCCCGATCGATCCATTTTATTGGTAGATACCTATAATACCCTTCAATCCGGAGTACCTCATGCCATCGAAATGGCTGATATACTGCAAAGCCGGGGCCAACAGCTTCACGGAATTCGCCTGGACAGCGGTGATTTGGCCTACCTGAGTCGAAAAGCCCGAAAAATGTTGGATGAGGCCGGCCATCCGGAGGTAAAAATCTATGCCTCCAACCAGCTTAGCGAATATCTCATCCGAAGTCTGAACCAGCAGGGAGCGAAAATCGACGGCTATGGAGTGGGTACAGAATTAGCCACCGGACAAGCCGATGCTGCCCTGGATGGGGTTTATAAGTTAGCTTCCGTCGATGGAAACCCCAGTCTTAAAATAAGTGAAAATATTGAGAAGGTGACGCTGCCGGGGCGCAAAGAAGTATATCGATTTTTTCATTCCAATGGTGATTTCAGAATGGATGGGGTATTGCTGAGTAATGAAAACCGTATTTCAACGCTATATCATCCCATACATCCCTCTATGAACACCTCTGTTGAGGAATTCAGAAAAGAACCTCTTCGCCACTTCCAAATCAAAGAGGGACGGCGCATATCACCGAAACGTAAAATAGCAGACATTAAAGAATATGCAGAACAGCAATTGACAAAGCTGGCGCCTGAATATAGGCGCTTTGAAAATCCACATGTTTATAAGGTGGGCATTTCAAAGCAATTATTTACCTTAAAGCAAGAATTAATAGATCAAAAGAAATTATGAGAGCCTTATTGATTGTCGATGTTCAAAATGACTTCTGCCCGGGTGGAGCACTAGGTGTAGATGGAGGACACGAGGTTGTGCCATTGATCAATCAACTCATTCCATATTTTGACCTTGTTGTCGCTTCAAAGGATTGGCATCCGGCAGATACCATTCACTTTGAAAAATGGCCGGTACACTGTGTGAAAAATACGGCAGGTGCTGAGTTCCACCCTGAACTTCAAACCGACCAGATTGATAAAGTAGTATTAAAAGGAACGGAAAATAAGGATGACGGTTACTCCGCTTTTGAAGCGACAAACCTTAATCTTGCTACCTATTTTAGGAAAAAGGATGTAAATCACCTGGTGGTGGTCGGACTCACCACGGACTATTGCGTAAAATCTACCGTGCTGGATGCTTTAAAGCGCGATTTTAAAGTTACTCTATTGTCAGATGCTACACGGGCAGTTGAAGCGCAACCCGGAGATCGAAATCAGGCGCTGGACTCCATGAAACAAGCAGGCTGTAAAATCGATGTTGTTGAAAATTATATAACTGCTCTTCAGCAATAACTAGCCAGGCAGTATGCGCATTAAAAAAGCAGTCCTAGCACATCTCCAACTGAGAAAAGGGCTCTACCTTTCTTTGGTTACCTTGACTATCATATCTGCTATTTGCTATGCTCCTCTTTTAGAATTGGAGCATTGTATGAAATACGATATGATGGATCAGTTTTTCCAATATCGCTTTTTTCTAAGTGATTGTTTGTCTAACGATATCTGGCCTTTGTGGCAACCCTGGCAACACTATGGCTTTCCCTTCTTTGCTGATCCCCAGAGCGGCGCCTGGTATGCGCCCACATGGATTATAGCCTGGATAACAGATTACGATATTTATAGCCTGCATTATGAGTGGTGGGGGCATGTGCTCTGGGGAAGCATCGGAATACTATTCGCACTGCGAAAGTTTAAGGTTTCATGGACAGCCGCTTTAATCGTAGCCCTTTTTTATCAGGGTAACGGCGTATTTTTAGGAAACGCCCAGCACTTCACCTATGTTATCGCTATGAGTTGGTTGCCATGGGTAATCGTGGCCAGTTACTCTTTTATTCAACAACCCAGCTTTCGAAATAGTATTTTATTGGCTTTCACCATGTCCTTCCTTATCACCGGAGGATATCCGGCCTTCTACATCATTTGTTGTTATCTGCTCGGCGCTACCATACTCATTCGGATATACCACTTATTTAAAAGTGGAAACGGAAACAAAGTCAGGAACTTGCTGCTCTTCAGCCTTCTATTCGCTGCCGCTCTACTCGTAATTATTGGACCCTACTTGTATTCCATTTTGGAAGGAGCTGAAAAAATGATTCGCAGCGATGGAATCTCCCTTGAGGATGCCTTATTCGGTCCTTTCCCGCCTTCAGCCCTTGTTTCTATCATACACCCACTCCCGGTTACTGCACCGCCAAATCTTTTTGGTGCTGATAAATCCATGCTTAACGGATATATTGGGCTCTTACCATTTCTCATGATACCATGGGCCTGGCGCAGCGATAAAAACCGGGTATTACTGTGGAGTATTTTTGTTTTAGGAATTGTATGCCTTCTGGCGGCTTTCGGTGAGCATACACCTATTCGAAAATGGCTATACTATCTTCCGTTTATGGATACCTTTCGATTTCCTTCCGTCTTCCGTTCCTTCTGGATGATGGCTCTTTTTCTTCTTTCCGGATTTGGTATCGATCAAATCCTATCTAGAAATAATTCAGGTAGTTTGCTACTGCTGCCCGTAGCAGCAATTTTAATCTTTGCCCTATTTTCCCTACTACCCTTTCAACTCAGTTGGAGTCCAGAAGAGCTCGGAACCATCTGGGATGTATTTAAGGGAGACCTGCGTTTTCAGGATTCGGATTTTATGGAGCCGCCAGCACTCTTCACTTTGGCTGCTTGTTCCGTCGCTGCCTTCTCACTGGCGTATCTTTCTGTCATCCGCTTTGCGGGCTCCTGGACCGCTTATCTTTTCATTGGCTTAGCAGCTCTAGAAGTCTTTCTAGCCATTCGATGGTCGCTGCCTGTCACCGTTCTCCACGAACGTCCGGGAACCGAATATCAAGCGGCCCTATCTACGGTACCTGAGGGGTATCCGATACCCGATCAGACGCCCTTTCATGCTAATCGACCCGCCCGCCCGCGTTTTCTACCTTCCTGGTACAATAATAATGTCTTTACTAAAACCGTATCGCCAATCGGCCTGAATCCATTTAAATTTAAGTCGCTGGATCAAATGGAAAAACGCGATTGCTATCAAACCGCACTTTCAAGTCCCCTCCTCTTTTTTACCGGGGAAGGAAAAACAGCTAAGTATCAACTCAATGAATGGGCGCC
>CAZVLN010000105.1:0-3902 GCA_964627995.1 uncultured Saprospiraceae bacterium | reverse complement strand
AAATCGCCCGCTGGACGGATGGTCTGGAGAATACCTGCACCGGAGGAATGGTATCTGATCCTATGATGGTATCTCCCGTAGTTTTCTTGGGTGATGCCGGTCCGCTGGTGATCTCGTAATGCAGTTCGTGGCCAAGGTAACACATTCGACTTTGCAAATAATTACCCATCACTTCAAAGGCGCTGTACAAGCAATCTCCCTGGTACTGAGCATCGATAATAATGCCGTTCTTTTCATCAATAACATACTGCCCCAGATCCGGAGCGACAGCTTGTAGCTCATATGCTTTTTCAAGTGGGTTTTTAGAGGGACTGTATATTGTCAGATACTGCCACCGATTGGAGTCTATAGCTTGTATAGATATTTGCATGGGAACCTCCTGACGTTTTTTATTTTGCGCGTAGATCTCGAGGGTGCCGATCCAGTCTCCTTCCCAGTTTGTTGGAAAACTATCAGATTGGGCGGATAGATTCATGGAAAACTGAACGGCTATTAAGGCGATTAGACAAGGGAGCCATTTTTGAATGTGGGCTAAAACCTTGTGAACTTGATTAATGGGATACCTCATATTGGAATGCTTGAATGGCTAAATATAGTGAAAAGGAAAAAATTAATTTTTTTGATCTTATTCTTGCCAGTTGAATTCAAAATCAATTTTTTTTGAGCACCACGTTTTTACTTTCTCTTTGATTTAGAAGTTTGATGAGTTCAATACGTTCTATAATCTGTTCCGTTCCATATCTCCACCGCACAAAAGTAGATGGCATACATTGACTAATGCCTCCTGTCGTCTCCCCCCCTTTCACTATGGATTAGATGATAGCATAGGTTTTCAAATAGATGATTACAAACATTTAAGAGGATGAGTAATATCATTTTCAGTTTGCAAAACGAAATTTAAGTTTGTTTAAAACATGTTAAATGATGAAGTATATAATGTTCCTTATGTCCATGGTTGCTTTCTCATTATTTGGGCAAAGTAATTGCGACACGCAGCGCGATAGTATAGCCTTAGCAGCATTTTTTCAGCAAACTAATGGCGTCGAATGGATTGAAAATACGCATTGGTTAGTGCCTGGACAACCTATTGATGCGTGGTACGGAGTTACCACGAATGCAGATGGCTGCGTGACCAGCCTGATATTAGATTCCAATAATTTGCAAGGTCAACTTTCTATGGATTTAGCCCAACTAGAAAGTCTTCAAACCCTGCGATTAGGGGAAAATGAACTTCAGGGAGTGCTCTCCTCAGATATCATGAATTTACCCCAGCTTGATACTTTGGACTTGCATTCCAACGCTTTGTCAGGTTCCTTTCCCTCGGATCTGCCAACAAATGGGGTGCTTCGGTTTCTCAATATTGATCGTAATGACTTTTCCGGTCCTTTGCCAGAGGAAATAAGTCGGCTTTCTCATTTAGAGTATTTGTCTATTGATTACAATTCTTTTTCATCTATTCCTGATGATATATTTGATTTAGTAAATCTCCGCTTATTATCTCTTAATGCTTTAGAATTAAACCCTTTCAATAATAAATTAGGCCAATTAAGAAATCTGGAAGTATTATCTGCGTCCTTTAACCGAGGTATTTCAATTCCCGATAGCATCGTACACCTAAAAGAGTTAAAGTTTCTAAGTATACTAGATAATAATATATCTAACCCGAGATGGGAGTTGCTTCAACAACTTACTAAACTCGAAATATTAAGTTTAGGTTACAACAACTTAGATGGGCCTATCCCTTCTGAGATAGCGAGTTTCTCTAGGCTCAAATTCCTGCATTTAGGCGACTGCGATTTCAGTGGAGCTATACCAGAGTGGATAGGGGATATGGAAAATCTGGAAACTATTTGGCTGTTTTATAATAATTTGGAGGGGCCTATCCCTTCTTCCATTGGAAATTTAGAAAATCTCAATGATTTATGGTTATATGCGAATCAACTTGACGGGCAAATTCCCGATGCCCTAAGTCAATGTGAAAAACTTGAGGAGTTAAGATTATGGGGGAACCAGTTAACTGGGCCTATACCTGCCTCCCTCTCCTCTCTGACCCATTTGTCGCTGCTGGAACTAGACCGAAATGAATTATCTGGCCCTATCCCCCCTGAATTTTCGAATTTCTCTCAATCCAATCTCAAGTCCATTTCCCTGAGTTCAAATAATCTTGAAGGCTGTATTCCTGAAGAATTGAGCGTGTTGTGCGGGCAGGTGGAGCTTTCCTTATTTGGCAATCCTAAAATGCCTTGGAAAGGTTCTTACTGGGATAACTTTTGCAATCAGGTAGATGAAGTTGGAGCAATTTGTGATGATGGAGACCCCGAGTCCTTTGTGGACACTATATGGGCAGACTGCAGCTGTCGTGGATCCATGATTGATTGTGACCCCGAGAGAGATAGTTTGATTTTAGTAGAGCTGTATCATGCTACCAAGGGTGAAGAATGGTTGGAAGACTCGTACCCATGGGGTGAGAGTCAATGGTTAGAGCCGGGTACAGATATTGGGTCCTGGTATGGAATTCGAGCGACACCGGAAGGCTGTGTGACAGAAATCGATTTACGCGCCAATAATTTGGTAGACACCATACCTGCATCGGTAGCCAACCTGAGTCTTCTTTCAGTATTTAATGTCAGGGACAATTCGATTGAATATTTGGGGTTTATGGATAGTATACCTCAGATGCAAGCTATAAAGGAACTTAGATTAATTGAAAATCAATTATCAGGTCCAATCCCGGAGTCACTATTCAATCACCCCGCCTTAACCGACCTTTCTTTTTCTAATAATGAGTTCTCAGGACCACTCCCGGAGGCCGGTGCGAATTGTATTTTGGAAAACATATTTTTTTCGGGAAACAATTTTGAGGGTGCTATTCCTGCCTCATGGGGTAATATTGGAACGCTACGGACTATTCTATTACGAAGTAACGATTTAAGTGGCTCTCTTCCGGCTTCTTTAGGTAATTTGAATAATCTTCGGTCTTTTGATGTTTTGTCCAACTCTTTAAGTGGAGAAATTCCTGAAACATTTGGAAACCTGGAAAATCTCGTAAACCTGGGTCTTCGTTCTAATGCATTTAATGGGTCTATTCCCGGTACGCTCAGTCAATTGAGTAATCTGAGGACCTTAGATCTTTCGTTTAACACATTGACTGGTGAGATTCCGCCCTTATTAGGAGATTTGGAATTGACGTTTTTTTCTGCTTACGATAATGACCTAAGCGGTTGCTTTCCGGAAGCACTCAAATCTTGGTGTACTTCAGGAGCGCAAGTTTTTCTATCTGAAAATGATCGATTGCCCTGGAAAGGTGATTTTACTTTTTTCTGTGAAGACCAAAACCAAATTGGGGCGTCTTGCGATGATGGCAACCCCCAGACTGAAATGGACTCGATTGGTGTTGATTGCCTTTGTGAGGGTAAATTGATTACTACAGCGAACGCGTTATCATTAGAGCAATTCGATGCATTTCCAAACCCAAGCACTGGTTTTTTGACCATTCGATGGAGTGAACCTCTTCCGGAACTTAGCGTAGGGATATACAATACCCTAGGGGAACAATTACAAAATTATCCTACTCAGGGCAGCAATCAACTGCAGATCCAATTACCTCCAGCTGCTGGCATGTATTTCATCACCCTGGAAAACGAGGGTAATATAATAGGAAAGCGGTCTGTGGTTCGAATGCCATAAAATTATCGTAAGTAGCGCTCAACTAGATTTGAATGAAGTTTGTTTTGTCAAAAAATAAAATCCTCTTTTTCATAAATTATATTTCTGGAGATGCCCTCACATAAAAATACAAAGATGCGCTACCTAAGCGAAACCCATCGGAAAAATAGCCTTGCATTAAAGAAAGAATTGGCGACTATGTACAATAGACCCTTTTCGCAAGAAGATTTCGAACG
>CAZVLN010000104.1:0-3963 GCA_964627995.1 uncultured Saprospiraceae bacterium | reverse complement strand
AAAGGTTAAAGTGGGCAAGGTTAAAGGTTAAAGTGGGCAAGGTTAAAGGTTAAAGTTGCAAAGGATAAAGGGAAAACGGCACAATCAGGATTTTATATATTATTCCCATTTTGTAGGGAAAACCCTCGCGGTTGACCGAAATGAAATAATTACGTATTTTAATCACGTAGAAAAATTTAGTAACGGGCGAATCATCATTCGCCCGTTACCGATAACCATTATCTATGTCCCACCTTCCCAACAGACAAAGCATTCGACTCAAAGGGTACGATTACAGTCAGCCCGGCTTGTATTTTATAACCATTTGCTGTCACAAGCGCGCCCATCTTTTTGGAAAGGTCGTGGAGGGGGAAATGCGGTTGAATGCGGCAGGGAAGACGGCGGAAACATGTTGGAAAAATATACCAAAACACTTTAGCCAGGTAGAACTACATGAATTTGTTGTGATGCCTAACCATATACACGGGATTATAGAAATCAAACCTGGGAGGGCGAATCACCATTCGCCCGCTAACCAAACCAGGCAGAATACCGATAATGATCAAACCAAACCATCCAAAACCAATCAACAAAAATTATCAAATCACCTGCCGGGAAATCGGACGAAAAATATTTCGCCCCCTCAAAGACCCCGGGGAACCTCAAAAACGGTAGGATCCATAGTTCGGGGTTTTAAAATTGGGGTTACAAAATGGATGCGAAATAATACCAAGGTCTATGATGTCTGGCAACGCAACTACCACGACCGCATCATCCGAAACACCACCGCCTATCTCCGCATTACAGAATACATCAAAAACAACCCGGCAAACTGGGATGAGGACTAATTTTATCCATGAGACTGATGGAGATCGACAGGGCCCATCTACAGGCAAAATGCCTTTCTACTTTCTACTTTCTACTTTCTACTTTCTACTTTCTACTTTCTACTTTATCCTTCCCCTTACTGCACCACAAACATCCGCCAAAGGGCTCGGCCCTCCGGCCCCATTAACCCTAGTGCATAAGAACCTGCAGGTAAAGACCCTACATCCAAACGAAATTGACCGACTGTGAAATCTCCACTTCCCTCCAGGACGTTTTGGCCGCGGGCATCTCGTATGATGTACTGGCTTACTGAAAAGTCCTTCGGCCATTCTACATGTATTACATCAGAAGCGGGATTAGGGTAAAGCAACACATCCTCAGCTGAGAAGAAGGAAAGTACGCTCGTGGCCTCATCAGCATAGTACCAGGCAGAAACTTCACTCAGCTCGCCCTGTCCGGCCGGATTCTCAGCTCGAAGGCGGGCGTAATAAAGACCTATTTCTAGATCAGCAAACTCAACACCGGGATGGAAAAAGGTGTCTGTTACCCTGCCATCAAAAACCATGTCGGTAAACATAGAATCCCGACTAATCTCCAGAGTGAAATCATCCACTTCTGCACCCTCAGCTGTCCATCGGATTTGGTCTTCTCGATATAATGTATCGACCTCAGCGGTCCAGCTCGGAGCAGGCGGCTCTGCTATCAATCTTCGGACACCGCCAGATCCGTAAGTCAGCACATAAACTTCACCCTCATCATCCTCAGCAAAGGCGGACACATTAATACTTGTATTCATCAGCTCGACATTCGAGACTACCTGCAAGGCATCCGGTGTTACCTCCAACGCCCAAATTCGGCCTGAAACAAAATCTCCGTACAAATACTTTCGGTAGAGCAAGGGCTGCTTTTGTCCGCGGTACATATAACCGCCCGTTATGGAACGGTCACCCTGACTGTGATTATATTCAAAAACCGGCAATTCCAATCCTGTAGAGTCGCAACCTATAGATGGACTATAACAATGGGAACCCTCAAGAATACGCCATCCGTAATTTTTTCCATTAAATATCACGTGAATGCACTCCCAGGCATTTTGCCCCACATCCGCTGCCCATAGCTCACCGATCTCCCGGTCAAAACTGAATTGCCAGGCATTTCGAATGCCCCAGGCATAGATCTCATTGCGGCCAGCTCCACCTAGAAAAGGATTGTCAACTGGGATGCTATACTCCAATCCACTACCTGATCCATCTACGTCGATTCTCAATATTTTTCCCAGTAAGTTCGAAGTATCCTGGGCATTATTCATGGGATCCCCAGCAGAACCACCATCTCCACTACTGATGTATAAATATCCATTCGGGCCAAAAGCAATATGACCGCCATTGTGATTGGCGAAGGGTTGCTCGTAAGTCAATAACACGCGCTCCGAATTTAGGTCAACTACCCAGGTAGCCGGATTTAGCTCCCACTCCGAAATGACTGTCGTCAATGGATTATCCCGCGTATAATTTACATAAAATTTAGGGGTATTCGGAAAATCGGGATGAAAAGCAAGCCCCAGTAATCCACGCTCTCCACCAGTGTTGCCTACAACATCCGTTAGATCTAAAAAGTCCATACGTGTGTAAGGTGTTTGAGTCCGATCAATTCGATACAAAATCCCATCCTGACTCACCGCAATAGCCTGGTCTTCGACAAATTCAAGACCTAAAATCCGGGGAACAAAAATATCACCCCACTCGTCCTCAACGAGGACAGTAGACGGCTGCGCTTGAGCAACAAGAGTGAAAAGTAAAGAGAAAAGAAGAACGTACAAGGTTCGCATAGGTGTAGGGTTTCAAGTAAATATACAACAGATTCACCGAAAATCTAAAACTCTAACCTTCGCTCAGCAATAGAAATAACAAAAGCTCTAAATTTATAAAAAACTAACAATTCCTTATTTTTATTTAATCTAAATAGCTTATATTTGAGGCGGACAACTTAAACCAAATTTATCATGATCAAAAACTATCTCCTCCTAATGTGCTCTATATGGGCTACCGCTACCATCCAAGGCCAATCTCCTTTACTCGAAGCCGACCGCGAAGCGATTTTATCGATGGAAGGCTGTCATACCCTCATTTTCGACTTCGCGGAAATATTTCCGCTGGATACAATAGGGTCCAAGCCTTATCATGCCGAAGGTGTGGAGTACGTCAAAGTAATTCAAAATGATCCCGACTTCATCTCTCTTCAGCACCTTCTTGTAATAAATGACACCATGGTCATCAAACACTGGCGTCAGGACTGGATTCTCAACGCAAAAAAAGAGTTGAGCTACAGCGCAGACAACTGGTGGACGCAGACACAAGCTCCTATGGGGGAGCGAATGTGGACCCAAAAAGTATATCAGGTAGATGATGGGCCTCGGTACTCAGGCAGCGGCCAGTGGGTGCATGCAGCCGAACGCTCTTACTGGCAGGGCGAAGGCGACTCCCCTCTTCCCCGCAGAGAATTTACCAAAAGAAGTGATTATAATGTCGTCCATCGCCGCAGTCATATCGAAATCACAGATTCGGGCTGGATGTTTGAACAGGACAATAAAAAGGTACTGCGCGAAGGTCAAATCGATAAAACAATCGCTTACGAAAAAGGCCACGAGGAATTTATCCAAAGAAGTAAAAATGATTGTCAAGCTGCCCTTGATTATTGGGATACCTACCACGAATATTGGAGCCACGTACGGGCAGAGTGGAATAAAGTATATCAAAACCACAGTACCTTCAAAATTGAGGTTGTTAGGCCGGAAGGTAAACTATTTGCTCGTTTGTTTGAGCTAGGCGATACCTATGTAGAAGAAGACTTGTCGGAAACGGCCACTCGAGAAAGAATACACACACTAATATCCGAGCACCTGTCAACTCCACAACCTTCAAAGTAAAGATGCTATTGCTCCGCGTCAGCGATGTGGCGGGGTGACGACCGGAGGGAGGAAGACCGAGTCCGTTCCCAAGAAATTGGGGACGGACGAAGGGCCGAGCGAATAGAGAGCCCCGAAACGTAGCGCAGTGCCCGCTCACCACCGCAGGTGGTAGTGGGTGCGGGACGCCCGAATACTATAAAAAATAGTTGAAGCCGTCCCTACTTTATACTTCCTCGACCGACGAAGCT
>CAZVLN010000103.1:0-3994 GCA_964627995.1 uncultured Saprospiraceae bacterium | reverse complement strand
GAGTTTGATGAAATTCATACATTTGTACTGATTAGCTAATGCAACAACGTTGCAAAAATACGAATTGTTTCCCAAATGACGCACTTTAGTCACATATTATTGGGTCTTTTACTTTCCGTTTGCTTGCTTCCAAAGCTGATTTGGGGCCAGCAATTAGAAGGCTATGTCTTGGATGCATCGAAAACTCCGCTGCCCGGTGCTCAAGTTCAGGTGGCCGGAACGGACATGGGAACAGTTAGCGAGTCAGATGGATTTTTTAAACTGAATGTCAATGAACTTCCCTTTACCATCTCCGTATCTTTTGTCGGTTTTCGAACGGAACGTATCCTGATAGAAACGGTTGAGGACCCCGTTGAAATCGTTTTGCAGGAAGAAAGCTATTCCCTGGATGCCGTCGAAATATTTTCAGAGCATGCAAAACAAGAAGTATCTCTGCCCACCTACCATTTGGATGCTGATTTTTTTAAAGAGCGCGGAGATGGCACCTTTGCGCAGGCGCTCGATGTACTTCCCGGAATCTCCGCTATTAATGTGGGTACCGGAATCGCCAAACCGGTCATCCGAGGGCTTTACGGGAACCGCATCCTGGTCAATCAAAATGGCATTAAGCAAGAAGGGCAACAATGGGGCAATGATCACGGCCTCGAAATAGACCCCTTCGACGTAGATCGCGTAGAAATCATAAAAGGTCCTTCTGCACTGCAATATGGATCGGATGCCATGGGTGGTGTTATCAATATTGCCCAGCAAGATATTCCCGAGCCCAACCAAATACATGGCTCTGTTCTGACACAAGGCAAAACGAATAATAATCAATGGGCCGGATCAGCTCAACTTCAAGGCCAGTATCGCAATTTCTTTTTCTCCACCCGATACTCTCACCAAAATTTTGGTGATTTCTTCGTTCCCTCAGATTCCTTCACCTATAATGGTTTCACCCTGCCTTTATTCGATGGCCAGGTGAAAAACACAGCGGGACGCGAGAATAATGTAAACTTAGTGGCTGGCTATAAAGGTAAAAACAGCGTGACCCGACTCAAATACAGTCGGTACCACCTGCTAGCGGGCATATTTTCCGGCGCTATAGGTATTCCGCGCTCGTATACCCTCCAGCCCGATGGCGATGCGCGAAATATTGAAGTTCCCTATCAGGATGTGAGACATGAAAAATGGATTCTCAACCAAACCTTTTTCTTTAATGAGCACCATTTGGTATTCAATTTTGGCTATCAGGAAAATGACCGACAGGAACATAGCCGGCCCGAGTTTCACTCTGTTCGTTCGTCCGAACTTGATCCTAACGAAACCCTGGGCCTGGGACTGCTGCTTCGCACCTGGAGTGCCAACGCCCACTACGAATGGCAAGCTACCTCCGATCAAAAATGGATTCTTGGCGGAAACGTGCAATGGCAAGATCACCAGCGCAGAGGCTTTGAGTTCCTTTTACCCAACTACCAAACCTTCCGTTCCGGACTCTATCTCATTGGTGAACGGACAATAGGCCCGAACTGGACGCTCAATGGAGGAGCCCGTTTTGACTATGGGAGAAATGAAACTCAGCCCTACACCCAGCTCATTTACAACAGTAATGAAATTATAATAGACTCACTGACTGCAATTCAAACAAATACGCCATTCAGCAATTACTCCTTAGCTCTCGGCGCACATTACGATCCGGCAGGACCCTGGGATTTCAAAGCCAATATGGCTCGCAGTTTTCGCATCCCCTACCCCAATGAAACAGTCTCGAATGGCGTTCACCACGGCACCTTCCGACACGAGCAGGGAAATCCGGATTTAACCTCTGAGACGGGCTGGCAGCTGGACCTTTCCTCTATTTATTCAAATGCGCACACCCGAATTGAGCTCAATACCTATGCTAACTATTTTCGAAATTACATCTATCTGCGGCCGACCGCTCGCTTTTCCAGATTGCCTGAGGCGGGACAACTGTTTCAATACAATCAAGACGATGCGCTATTTGCAGGTGTAGAACTGCAATGGGACCAGGAAATATGGGGCCCTTTCCACTATCGATCGGGCTTTGAATACGTCTACAGCTTAAATCTTTCAGAGGATAGATATTTACCTTTTACACCGCCGGCCTCCTATTTGCACGCTGTCCGATATGAGTATGAACCTCAGGATCGAACCCTAAGTGGTGCTTTGATGGTGGAACACCGCTGGGCGGCCGCTCAAAATCGAGTCGACCGCAATGAACGCACCACGCCCGGATACAATCTATTCCGTTTTCAGGCTCATTTGATTTGGAAACTCCATCCAGATTCTTACCTCAGATGGGATGTAGAATTACAAAATGCTTTTAATACACCCTATCTCCGACACCTAAGCCGATACCGCCTGCTAAACCTGCCCGAGCAAGGCCGCAACTGGGTCTTCCGCTTGAGCTATAATTTTTAGATCAGTTTCCGAATCCAGGGCACCCAGCTTTCTTTATAAGGCGGATACCGCACCGGTGGGTCTACCCAGGTGCCTGAATCCAGTATGCTCTTTTCGTGCGAAAAAGTATCAAAGCCCCGCTGACCGTGATAGGCCCCCATTCCACTTGTCTTCACTCCACCAAAGGGCAAGTCGGGGTTGACCAGATGCATCAACGTATTATTCACACAGCCACCACCAAATGAGAATTCGCGAATCAAGCGATCGGAAAATGAAGAACGCCCCGTAAAGATGTAACAAGCCAAAGGATGCGCATTTCTTCGCAAACCAGATAGTAAGTCTTCTTCATCTGACCAGGACAAAACCGGCCAAATCGGACCAAATATCTCCTCCTGCATAACGGGCGCTTCCAAATCCTTGATACGCACTAGTGTGGGTTCCATATATCGACTCTCTGCATCAAATGCACCCCCGTGGAGGATCTCCGAACCCTCTAAGAGCTCTATCAATTTTGACATGCGACCATCATGGATGATCCGGCCATAATCCGCTGATTGCTGCGGGTCCGGTCCATAAAAATTTGCAATCGCATTTTTCACTTCAGCCAAAAACTCCTCCTCAATAGACTCATGCACCCATAAATGATCGGGTGCAATACAGGTCTGCCCGGCATTGATAAACTTCCCGTGCGTCAGTCGCCTTGCCGCAACTTTTATATTCACATCCCGATCTACAATCCCCGGACTTTTCCCACCCAATTCCAGCGTGACCGGTGATAGATGTGTGGCTGCCTGACGCATAATAGATCGGCCTACTGCCGGGCTTCCCGTAAAAAATATATGATCGAAGGGATACGCTTCGATAATTGGAGGAACGACCTCAGCACCGTTCCCCTGAATCACGCGCAAATGATCCGGGTTACAGACAGCAGTCAATATTTTCTCAAGTATCTGAGCGGTTTGAGCTGACTCATGAGCGGGTTTAGCTACAACCCCATTTCCGGCTGCCACCGCTGCGATCACTGGCGCCATGAGTAGCTGAAAAGGATAATTCCAGGGCGCTATCACGAGCACGACCCCCTTCGGCTCTTTCACGACATAACTATTCCCAGGTTGCACGACAAGCGGTGTCGGTTGGCGATGGGGCGCTGCCCACTCCTTCAGGTGAGACAGCGTATGATCCAATTCGGTATACACGACCGATACCTCACTGAGGAAAGCCTCTACCTTATTTTTCCCCAAATCGTGCTCCAAAGCGGCACAAATAGCATCCTCATGATCGACAATGGTTTGCTTCAATTTTTTTAAGGTGGCTTTACGCTGGCTGATATCGCGCGTTTGTCCACTGTGAAAATAGGCCTGCATTTGCGACCATTGCGCTTGTGTTATTTTTAAATCCATATGTTAAGTGTGTATCGGCGCACCTTTCCTGACACGCTTTCCTTCATAATATACAAATTTGTCGGGGAATGGTTACCCCATGCCATAAGTTCAGATTTGATTTTTATCGCTGTTATTATTTTTTGGGGGAATCCCCGCGGATATCCGCGGGGTCGGGCTATCCACGGCTATCGGTCCTTCTCCGCCGGTCGGCG
>CAZVLN010000102.1:0-4024 GCA_964627995.1 uncultured Saprospiraceae bacterium | reverse complement strand
GTGATTCAGAAACCCTACAGAAACAACATAACACCAAAAGAACAATAAAAAACCGCTCTTTCTCAAGGGCCCACTCTCTAATCATGGTAATCCTTTAATCCCATGAACACCTCCTAGCCCCTCCTTCGCTAAAGCTACGTAGGGCAGAGCAAGGCTTCGGAGGGCAATGTCAGTGGTTCAGACACGGAATAAAAACAATCCTGAAAACTAACGATCAAAAGGCGATCGTAAAAAAAACGCATCAGATGAAAGACCTACATTCTGCAAGATAAATGTCAAGAAGGTTCTTTATTTTTATTTAATCTAAATAGGCTTGGAAATTTGAGATCGGGGAATTAAATTTGCTGCATGTCAACTATTTAGAATAATTCTAAACAATTCAATATGAAACCAATAATTACCCTTTTCTTTGCGGCGCTTTGTTTACCCGCAATCGCTCAATTCAACATTTTGAGCTACGGACCCGGCTATCAAGACCAGGTCTTTTATAATCTAAAAACTGAGGAAACTCAGACTATTTCTCACAGTTCCTATGATATATATGTATCAACGGCAGCTGGAAGTGCCAGCATTTATGTTAACGAGGGTGTTTCCTCCTCCATGAGTAATCCCCAGGCTGAAGTGGAGTTGTATATCACCGGCTCCATGGATTTTTCGGCCGTCGATACAGCAAATATGGAGCGTATTTATAATGATGAAAGCCATGCCGGGCAAGGCGCATTTAATATTGTGAGAAATACGGGCGACCCTTTTGATTTAGGGTGGGGAAGGTATGATCCGGTGACACACGCCGTCAGCGGTAATCGCATCTTTGTGATCCGGCTACGTGATGGGGCCTATCATAAAATTTTCGTGGAATCGCTAGCCTCTGGGAATTTCAATATCCAGGTAGCCCCATTGGGTACATCACATTCTACTGATATTGAAATCCGTAAAGCAGACTATGTAGGACCCTATGCTTTTATTTCTCTTGTAAATAATAGCGTCCACGATTTCGCTGCAGAACCCTGGGATCTTTGGTTTACCCGTTATACAACTCCATTGGATGATGGCTCGGGCAACATACTTCAATATGTGGTGGCGGGTGCTCTTTTACATCCTGAGATTAAGGCTGCAAAAGCCGATAAGGTTGATCCCGCAACTGTCGAATGGAGCGATTACGAGTCCGAACTAAGTGATACGCCTAGCATTGTAGGCCATGACTGGAAGGATTTTAGTATCATGACATTTACATGGACTGTTTTTGAGGACCTGGTTTATTTTATTGAGCGAGAGAACGGAGAAGTTTGGCAGCTTCAATTTATTGACTTTGAAGGATCCTCTACCGGAAGCCTAACCATCCGCGCTGAAAATGTAGGCATGACGAGTTCCTTTCAAGGTGTAGAAATAGAAAAGCACCCATTGACCCTCTACCCCAACCCCGTATACAGTCAGGGCTTCACCCTTAGGTCTCAGCAGTCCATCGGTTCGTATCAAATTGAAATTGTTTCAGCCCATGGGAAGGTAGTACACACAGAAAAAATAACGCTTCTACCGGGAGATTCACCTAAAATACAAGCACCAAAAAATCCGGGGACCTACTATTTGCGTTGGCTTCGTGGTGGGAAAAGCGGCGTAATTCCATTTGTCGTTCTTTAATTTAAGGATTATGTGTTTTTGGACAAAAAGTTGTTGGATTTTCCTTGGATGCTTAGCTATAATAAATGTGCAAGCACAGAGCCAATCTACAGAGAAGGTGGATTCTTCAATCTTTTCTTTGTACGATTTGGATTCTGTAGTGGTCACCGCTGAATATGGCCCCACGCTCAAATCGGAATCCGTCCACAGGGTACACACTATTTCTGAAGGAGAAATTCGCACCCGCGGACAGCTTAATCTTTCGGAAATTTTACAAAATGAGCTCAATTTAAACATCACGATTGACCCCATTTTAGGACAAACCGCCAGTATTCAGGGTATTGGTCGCGAAAATATCCTAATCCTGATTGACGGAGTCCCTGTAGTGGGCCGCCTGGATGGTGGGATTGACCTCAGCCAAATCCCAAGTGCCAATGTAGAACGGATAGAAATTATAAAGGGGGCCCTTTCAGCTCAATACGGAAGTCAAGCCTCCGGCGGGGTTATCAATATCATTACGAAATCAAGACAAACTTCGAAGTTAGATCTTGAAATACAGCAACACCTGGAGAGTCAAAGACTGAATCAAACGCAACTTACGGCCGGCATTCAGAGTGAGCGCTGGCTTCTTCGTCTCAATGGCAATTATTTCGACTGGATGCCCGCGCCTGTAGATAGCCTCCGTATTTTTGATAAAGTAGAATTGGACAACGGAGAGGAAATTTCACAAAGACGAATTCCCTGGTCGCCCAAAACACAGTTGGGGTTTGGTGGAACACTAGCATTTCGCTGGAGTACCCACAGCCGTTTTGAATACGGGTTTCAGCGATTTACAGAAGACCTATGGCGATATGGAGAAAAGCGACGGTTGGCATTCATGCCCTACGCTATTGACCAGCGATTTTTTACCATGCGCCAGGATCATAGATTTCGCTTACACTCTAATTTAGGGAAACTCGGACAGATTGAGTCGGTTACCGCCTGGAATCAATTTTTTCGAACGCGAGAAAATCATCGCTTTGATTTGGAAGCCGATAGCTACGAGGATAATTTCACGCCTTTGGATTCGAACCAATTTTCAAGCATTTTACACCGCACGAAATGGAACTTTAGCCCTTCCGGCCAGTTCCAGGGTCAGTGGGGGGGTGAATTACTTTTCGATCGAGCGAAAGGAGACCGCATCGTCGACACGCTTAGCGCTCCAGCAAATGAAGCGGAGATGTTACATCTAGCCAGCTGGCTCAGTCTTCGGTACCAGCTCTCTGAAGCCTGGGTTGTCCAGGGACAATTCCGATACAATTATAATAACCGCTACAGCAGTCCGCTCATTCCAGGATTTAATATAAAGTATACCCCGGATAAAAACTGGACTGTCCGCGCTAGCTATGGCCGCGGCTTTCGGGCGCCTTCCCTTCGAGAACTATTCATTGAGTTTATCGACGTCAACCATTTCATCATTGGAAATCCGGATCTTCGGGCAGAAACGAGTCATAACATAGATGTGAGCTTGACTCATCGCCGAGAAATATTCTGGGGGCATCAAGCTACCGTAGAGGGGAATTATTTTTTTAATGCGCTTGAAGACCGGATCTCTCTGGCTCAGTTCCAACCCTTAGAATTTACGTATTTCAATGTTGATGAATTCAAAAGTCAGGGAGTGAATGTGAGCTTTACCATACAAAAGAAAGGGGCCTATCGTCTTCAAACCTCGGGTTCATACATGCGTCAATCGAATACCGTATCAGGAACAGCAACTCGAAGATCCACTCCCGTTTGGGAAGCTAGGAACAACTTGAATTTTCCGCTACCCGTATATAAACCCATCCGCATTGATATTATGCACCGATTCTTTGGCAGACAAACGCAGTTCTTTTTGGACGAAAATGATGAGTTACTCGAAGGGTTTATTGAGGGTTTTCACTTACTCAATATATCTGCGCAATATGCTTTCGCAAGGGATCGAATAACCGCCGGCATGGGTGTGAAAAACGCCTTGAATCAAACTCAAGTTGGAACAGCCGGATCTCAGCAGGGTGCTCACAGTAACGCAGGTAACCAACAACTTGTCCAGCGCGATCGCTCATATTTTATACGGTTGCAATTTCGCCTCAACAGTGCCCCTTAGCGTTTTATACTAATCCCGTAGCTAAGTAATTCCGAGACCGCTTCGAAAAGAAAGCTGTTTTATGATTAGCCAGAGCACTGGGTCGATTGTCGAACTGAAAGGCCTTATAAGCGTTAATTCTTCAAAGGAACCTCATTATCATTGACCCTTAGTGCCCCTGAGAAAATCTTAAATCCTTTGCTTCTCCCACTTTCAGACTTTACCCCAGGGATGCACCCGCGCGCATTTATTTTGTATTTTTGCCGTCTATGGGGAGACGAAAAAAGAAGCCATTTTCAGATG
>CAZVLN010000101.1:0-4085 GCA_964627995.1 uncultured Saprospiraceae bacterium | reverse complement strand
CCAACTTCCCAACTTCCCAACTTAGATTAAAATCATTAAAGCTCGCAACATTGGCTGTTTTCCTGTTAGGTATGTTTGCGTGTTCTGAAGATTTTAGTGAATCATTGGATCCAATAAATGAAGCCAATGAAAATCGAGAGGTCACTTTGAGGAGTTCCGTCAGCCCTTTAAGTGCTACGCCGCCAACTTTAAATAATGATGTACTGGAGTTTACAGATTCCACTCATTTTTTCACATTCTACGAAGAATTATCAAACCTTTCGGATACAGATGATTCACTTTTTGTTGAGGCAATGCTTTCATACAGCGTCACCGAGTCAGATACGTTTGAGAATGTTTTTTACAAGCTGCTTTACGATGAGTTCTCAGATCCAAACAATCGATACCAACCCTTTTTGTCGAATACTGTATTGGCAGCGATAGTCAATGAGCACTTTGAATTTGTTGTAGGTAATGCCATGTACACTGTAGTCAATAATGAGAGAATTTTAATGTCTGACCCCAATGATGCCACATCGAAAACTGCTTTAAGAGCTTTGACAAAAGGTGACGAGATAAGTGTGAGTCAGATACCATCCAATACCTATTGGGTAGATATTGCTGATAGAGGTGCTTTTGGAGAGGATATCGCCAACTGGTGCGGATGCGCAATAAACATTCGAGTTAAGGATTGTGATAATGTTGAGGTATGGGGAAACTGCAAAGGTTTCTGGGGGTTTAATGATGGCTCAGGAACTGTAAGTATTTGTAATACGCCTGATCCAAATTATCCATCGTTTCGCGGGGATTGGGGGCCAGCAAGCATTTGGTGCGATGACTATAATGTAGATGGTAATTTTTCTTTTACAGTTCCATTTCAAGGATCAGGTATTCGGTATATTCATGCTCGATCAATTTCAGATTGCATTACAAATGATGTTGAAATAGTCACATTAGAGTATGAAGATGGCGTTACAACCGCTTGTGATTATGGTTTTAGAAGTACGCCTTACCATTGGAGAGATAATTCAGGTCAAGGAATGAGTTTTAGAGTTTTCAATTACAAGGATTATACTGGCCATTACGAAAAAGCAGAATGCTACCCAAAACATTGGTCGAGTGGCCCAACTACCTGGAAACAACATAAAGCTTTCTTGGAAGTTAAAATTGATGCCGAAAGGGGCGATTTTGAGTGTTCTGGAAGCAATAATTATTCAGAGGAAAAAACTAGAAGAAAATACTCAAATTATCTAAGTGCTAAAGTGGACCCTTTTCCACCCTCATATGGATGGGGAGGCGCTGCACATTGCGATAATACGCCTGTTTTAGGTTCTTTCAAAAAGAAGAAAAGTGGTATCACTGTAGAGTGGAACAATGAAACATTAGACTTTCAATGCTGCGATTAAATCAATAAGTATGAATATTCAAAAGAATAAAAATACAGGTATTAAAGCACCGCTGCAATATTTGCAGTGGTGCTTTATTACTTTTTTAATGATTCAAGGTGGGCTATTGAATGCCCAAAGCCTTCACGGCTATGAATTTGCCACCTTTGAAAGAGAATATCAGCCCTTACAAACCTATACATCCATGCAAAAGGAAACAAGGGGAGACAGAAGGTGGGAGTATCAATTCGATTTAGGTTTTAGTTTGCCCCTATATGGTGAAGAGTATAATTCTCTGATCTGCACTTTTTCGTCTATTTGCAATACCTTAGACCAAGAGGTATCTTTAGGACTTAACTGGCACGGTTATAATTACGACTTCGTAACAGATACAGTTAATATTGAATCTGATGTGAGGTTTGCTACAATAGATGATAATGGAATAAAGGTTTTAGTTCTCGAATTTGTAAAAAATCGGTTGGCAGGGGATACTTCCATTGCTGAGTTTGATAGTCATGTGAATTTTCAACAGCGAATTTATGAAGATGGAAGGCTGGAAGTGCATTACGGCCCAAGTAATTTGGAGAATTCCCCAAATTATGTTCCCGGTGTGGGATTTTACAGTTTTGAAGGAGCAGTTAATTCTCTAGCAGGGCCTTATTTTGATCTAGAAAAACTAGACTGGGATTCATTTATAGTGGAAAAAAGAGTTGCCCTGAAAGGGCCATACGATAATTTAGAATTGACAGAAGAGGAATCTGAGGCAATAACCACCTACCCACCCGAAGGCTTCGTCATTCAGCTGCGTCCGATCACTTTAAGTGTGGAAGAGCCAGTTCAGAAAAATGAAGTGATACTTTACCCCAATCCCGTGAAGGATATAGTCAATATAAGTATGAAAGATGACCGAATTATACAGGCACAAGTATATGACATGATGGGAAAAGCAATGCCAATAGAAGTTAATGGTCATCAATTACAAGTCCACAGCCTGGCTGCCGGCATATACATCTTAGAAGCAGAAACGAGAAAAGGACGAATCCTCCGCGAAAAATTTATAAAAGAATAAGGGATTAGAATGAGAAATATACTTGCTTTCTTTTGTATTGTAGCATTCACTTGTTTTTTGCACGGGTAGGAGGAATCACCGGTTGTAAAACATAAGAAAAATACATTGGGTGTGGGTATTTATTCGGGGCCATCAGCAGCTCCCCTGAATCTGCAGCTACGATATGAACGGCAGTTTGCCGATCGCTGGAGCGCGTATTCGAGTGTTGACATCGGAAGTACAGGTGAACCTAGATTTCAGGCCGGCGTTTTTTATGATCTATTTCGAAATAGCAAACGAAGTGCTTTATTGCGTTTGGGAGCGGGGCCTACGCATAGAAGGAAGGAAAATATCATTTGGCCTGATGAAAACGAAAACATCCCATCTCACATCATATCTGAAACATCTATAGAGCTTTCTCTCCAATTTCAATATTATCTCAGCCCCCGGCATTCATTATTCACACAATTGAACAATGCCCAATATATAAGAGAAGGTAGATATGGAAATGCCAGTCAGTATTTTATTTCATCCGTTTATTTGGGCTATAACTGTCATTTTTAGTTAATCAATCATGGCTTCGACTATGGCTGGTGCACTAAGTGTAAATGAGGCAGGTTGTACCTTACCTCTAAATCGGATTTTTCTTGGTGCTATTGGGGAATGAGACGTTGCCCGTTGCCTTTGGCGGGATTTCGAATGAGACGTTGCCCTGCAACGTCTCTACAGGGGCGGGTCGTGAGGGGATATTGTGAATTTTGTATCTTTTGGGCGTGTCGAAATACAGGAATAAATATCGGACGGAATCGATTCTTGGGTAGAGACGCAATGCATTGCGTCTCTACAAATAGGCCTTTGGACGGCCGCGAGGGCCGCCCAAAAGGCCATGACACGTAATTTTTGGGCGGGTGAAAGATGTTTGGCCCGCACATTGGTGGTGGGCACAACCCACCTATGGCTTCGGAGGGCGAGGGCACCCTGTTTCTACTGCGCCCTTTCAGGGCTTAGGAGTGTATGGTCTTTTTGGGTGAGACGCTGGCTCAACATTAATTTATTTTGATTTTGTAGACCATACGGATTCCCGAACCGCGTAGCGGTGCCATTATTATAGCACATATAGCCCCAGGCAGTTTGCTGTACTACTACGTGTTCAATTTCGATCGGCTGTGTTTGGAGATGTTATGAACCCCGGTAGGGGTTCAATTTGGGTAGCCCCGGGCGACAGCCCGGGGTAAGAATTTGCGTCCTATATAGAACCCTGCAGGGGTTCAATTTTATTTTTTATTCAACCCCTTCAGGGTTGGAATTTTCTTTGGCTCATAACCCCGAGCTTTCGCTCGGGGCTACACACATTCAAGCCCTTCGGGCTTGTGTAGATATTAAATTTAGTAGTTATATTGTTAGGATTTGAGAAAATTATTGAAAGACAAATGAGTCCACCCCCCCGAACCGCGTAGCGGGGGCATCTTGGTAGACAGAAATAGTGGGAATCGATGCGAGTTCTATGGACACGATATTTTTTATTCTTGGCTAGTCTTTCATAGAACTCCCTGCTCACCGAGCGAAGCGCCGGGCTGAGCGAAGTCGAAGTGTCGAGGTGAGCGAAATCAAACTGAACCCCGAACCGCGTAGCGGTGCCATTATTATAGCACATATAGCCCCAGGCAGTTTGC
>CAZVLN010000100.1:0-4117 GCA_964627995.1 uncultured Saprospiraceae bacterium | reverse complement strand
CCAGGATTTTGAGGTAAAGAAGAATTTTGATCTATCTCTATTATAGGTATAGGCATGACAGTCTGATCATCACCAGGCATCAGGCCATTGATTATAGATTCACCATTTCGCAATAGATCCATACGACGATGCCCCTCAAAAGCCAACTCTTTTCTACGCTCATCTAAAATGGTAGCAATCAATTCATCAGCACTCGCAAAATCAGAGGCACTGAACGCTTCTAGCCCAGCTCGATCTCTAAGCATATTCACGATATCAATTGCCTCCTGTTGGATTGAGTTTGAGGCTTTAACTAATGCCTCCGCACGATTAAGATAAACCTCAGTTGTTCGAATTATTGGAGCATTATCAGCATTTGTGACAACATCTGGAAATTTTGTTGTATAAATTCTACCGTTATCTCCAACCTGAGTCAAATTATCAAATCTTCTATCTCCATCTTCATGCGCATCAATAAGATCTTGAGCGAATGGACAATCTCCTCTAGCTCCATCTTCTGCTGGATTATAAAAAGAAGCCCATCCACCAGAACCGGTTCTAGAGTTGTCAATAGACGACATCGCAATATCAAAAACAGTTTCCGGCGTTAAGGCGTTGTAAAAAGTGTAGTCACCTGCTAACTCATAGTTGCCTTCATCCAATACACGCTGAGCATAATCTGCAGCATTGGTATTGTCTCCTTTATATAGATAAAGACGACTCAACAAGGCATTAGCTGCACCAGTACTTGCACGCACACGGCCATTCACTTCTGGTAAGTCCTGAACAGCATCCAAAAGATCCTGCTCTATTTGATCATATACTTCAGAAACAGAGCTTCGATCTTTGGGCGGAAAATCACCAATAAGTGCTGCCCCCTCTAAACGCAAAGTTATTCCCGGTGAAGCTCCATTATCTAAGGTATAAGGTTGCGCAAATAAGTTAACGAGACTGAAATGTACAATAGCTCGAATAAATTTTGCTTCAGCAATAGCCTGAGCCCTCTCTTCCTCAGAAAATCCCAAATCATTGACGTTAGGTACATTCTGAATAACTGCATTTGCTGCCAAAATAGCTCGATAATGATCTCGGAAAATTGTTCGAATAGTTCCATTATCAGCAATAACCGAGCTATTGTTAATATCCTGTAAGGTTGGGAATGACCCAATGAATTCTACATTATCAGCCTGAAAATCACCGATGATTTGTGGCATAGCTCCAAAAACATCTAAATCTAATATCCGGCCATAAGCACCAGTTAAACTGGCATTTGCTGCAGCCTCATTGGCAAAAGCGGCTTCCGGAGAAAGATCCTGTTCGGGTTGTAGTTCTAAGTCTTCTTCACAAGCCCAGAAAATGAAGGCTAGAAAAGCGACAAAGAATAATTTTATATTCAATTTCATAGTTTCTATTTTTTTTTATTAAAATGTTACGTTAATACCAAAAGTGTACATCTTTCTTTGCGGTACTACGAAAAAAGATTCTCCTTGGATCAAGTTATTAACTCCAGAATCTGAAACTTCCGGATCTTGCCCTCTAAAGTCGGAGGCCGTAATAGTCAATAAATTATTACCTCTTGCATATACGCTCAGGTTTTTGATCCAGTCAATACCAAGTGATTGAACAGGTAGATTATAGGACAATGTCAAAGTTCGTAATCTCAAAAATGATCCATCCATCAGCTGATTCGTTGAACGCTGAGCAAAAGTACCAACAGTCGAACTTTCAGCACCGGGAGCAAATGCATCGTCGCCTGGTTGCTCCCATGCATCTAGCAATCTCGTTGATCGATTAAATCCACTAGCTGGATTTTCTGTAAAGCGAAGTCCATCTAACATCACTAGGTTTCCGTAAGTATAGTTAAACAACCCACTTAAATTCAATCCTTTGTAGCCTACGTTGAAGTTAACACCTCCAATAAAATCAGGAATGGCAGAACCAACAAAAACTCTATCACCCTGAACTGGTGAGGTCGTCGCTTCTCCATCTTTTGTGAGCCACTCAGCATCACCTGTTTCAGAATTTATTCCGTTATAACGTATCAAAAAGAACTCGTTTGCGGAGCGACCTAAAACAGCACGCTGAGACGCCGTACCAGGATCTTGAATAAATTGATTCCCATCAGAGTCAACTGTTGCATCAGGCAACTCAGTAATTTCATTTTGGAAGAAACTAATATTCCCACCCAAAGAAAAAATCCAATCGGAGTTACGGAGGATATCAAAACCATAGTCTATATCAATACCACGGTTAAGCATTTCACCTGCATTTCTTGTAATAGAGGAAAAACCTGTAGACTCTGGTACTGTGATATCAAGTAAAAGGTCTGAGGTGTTTTTCTGCCAAACAGAAATCCCCAAATCCAAAAAGTTTTTGATTCGCATATTGACACCAAAGTCAACTTGAGCTGTCTGTTCCCATTTCAAATCAGGATTTGCTGGTTGTATAGGTCTAAGACCAGGCTGACCGTTGTAATCTGAAACCGTTCCGGCTCCAAATAGACCTAAAGACTGGAAGTTACCAACCCTTTCATTACCTGTCAATCCATAACTAGCTCTAAATTTTAGCTCGTTAAAAAATGTTTGATTCTGCATAAAACTTTCGTTAATCAAGTTCCATCCTGCGCCAACTGCCCAAAAGTTACCCCATCGATTATTGGGGCCAAAACGAGAAGATCCGTCTCTTCTTATTGAAGCCTCTACAAAAAAGCGATCGTCAAAATCATATTGTGCGCGGCCAAAGAAAGAAGCTAAAGCCCACTCCGTTCGTGTTGCACTTGTAATTGATGGGTTTGCTGCTGATGCCACATTTCTCAAAGGGTCAGCTGCGAAACCAGATCCTTCTACTGTAGTACCTTGAAATAAGGCTGTTTCAAAACTTTGTCCAAATAAAATAGAGAAATTGGATCTTTCACCTATCGGCGATGAGTAATTGATTGTATTAGTTGTTAACCATTTATCATCGCGAATAACTCTTCGATAACCATATCCTCCAGGAGAAATTTCTTCTGGCCATCGAATCGTTTCTTCTGTTTGGAACTCATCTATACCCCAATCAGAACGTATTTGGATGCTCCCAGCTCCAACATTTGGTATGGTGTAGTTCAAGAAAGCATTACCAAAAGTTCTTCTGGTAATAAACTCACTTAAACCAATATCATTAATAGCTAGCACATTGGCGATGAAACCAGTCCGAGCATAAGAGCCGTCCTCATTAAACGCGTCTACGAAAGGTGGCTGTAGATATGAAGATGTAAGAGGAGCAAATGTACTATTCTCTTGGTTAATACGATCCATGGTAACTCTACTAATAGAGAGATTGGCACCAATCTTGAAATTGTCGTTTACCTGATGACTCAAATTCATTTTCCCGGTGTACTTCTCCATATCATTCCCAAAGATATAGTTTTGGTCATCCGTGTACGCACCACCTATATAGTATCTCGTTTTATCATCTCCACCATCAAACCCTAAATTGGCCTTGAAAGCTTGAGCTTGCTGAGTAACGGCATCTTGCCAATCAAAGAAATTGGGGTCTTCAGGAGCAGGGTCGCCGGTATATCTTTCAGAGATTTCATAATACTCTTCAGAGTTCGTCATGTCATACAGGTCAGTTGGTCCTCCAACGCCATAAGAGGTGTTGAAAGTTACATTATTTTGCCCCGCCTTTCCTTGTTTCGTATTAATCAAAACAACACCATTAGATCCTCTAGATCCATATAGTGAAGTAGCAGCTGCATCCTTTAGTACTGACATGGATTCTATATCCTCCATAGAAATATTCATCAACGGATTAAGAGTTGTAGCACCTCCAAAATCATTTGAGTAATCTCCGCTACTTCCATCATTTAAAGGAACACCATCAACGACAAAAAGCGGCTGACCTCCCGCGGATAAAGAGGCTACACCTCTAATTCTAATATTGGTAGCAGCACCTAAAACACCAGACGACTGAACGATCTGTACACCAGAGGCCTGACCTTGAAGGACTTCCTGAGGCGAAACTGCAGGAATATTATTGACGGCTTTGTCATCTAATGTCGATACACTAGATACCAAACTACGTCGGGTTTGCTCACCGTAAGCTACTACTACCACTTCATCCATAACAACTCCAGATTCTTCCAAAGTCACATCAT
>CAZVLN010000099.1:0-4294 GCA_964627995.1 uncultured Saprospiraceae bacterium | reverse complement strand
TATGTATTGAGGGGGAATTGCTGTCTTCGACTATCGGGCTAGGCTCGGCCCTACTTAGAACTTATTTGTAACTGTATAATTGAACTTGGCACCATCCTGCTGCCTAAGCGGAGTCGAAGGCAGCAGGGAAGTGTGTAAAAAATTAACCAATAAAAGATGTCGTGCCTACAGCACTCGATATCCGTTTCCATTGGTTCTGTCTACTTTGGGTATCTGAATCACAGCCCGTCACGCTTTAGCGTGAGACTTTAGTGGCGCTTTAGCGGTATTAATGCGGATTGAACGGAAGGACTCAGATTTCTTTCGGGGTTCTTGAAACGGACGGTTTCTTTAGTGTTTGGTGTCGGGGTTGTTGGTTTTGTTGGGTAGAGACGTAACTCTACAATGACAAACGCGAAATGCCTCATGGTCTGAACCGCTGACTTTGGCCCCGCCGAAGCCGAAGGCGTAGGACGGCCAAGCACGAAAGCCCTGCAAGCGCAGATACCTGGGTATTAATTATGTCACCCCGACAGGATCCAAATCCTCTCTCCTTGAAATATTCTATAATTATATCACCGGTAGGCGGTTGAGCTTAGGTTCAATATCGCGATTTGCATCACAGGGCCATGCTGTATATCTGGACAATAAATATCGCCATCTTACAACTTCCGGCGATACGGGCGTCCAAAACCACCAATGGATAAGGTGAGATTATGATAGACCCCAGCAAAGCCCGTCAACTTCCGTTGAAAGCGAGGCTCACTATACATGTACCGCAACTGCAGATACCAGCGACTTTCCTCAGGGTTACGGCCAAAAAACAAATTGTTAGTTCCTGAAGACCTGCTAAAACGCCATTGCAATGCCCCGCCGATGCTGTAAGTTTCAAACTCGCCAGTCTCAAACACCTCTAAATCCTGATTCCGATCCTCCTCGTCCTGGCTGGGGTTAATACTACTCAGGCCAATACCAGCGATCGGAACCAGAGTAAACTTATCGGTTATTTTTAAGTAGGTGAAAAAATTTAAAGTGCCCCTGAAAACAGTCGCTGCCTCTCCGGCCCGCCAAATAATTTCGTCCCCGTTCGAAAAGGTGTAAGTCTGTTCGATCTGATTCTCAGTAATTCCAAACAGAAGGTCCATGGCCATCCCATATTGTTTATATCCTCCATAGATTTCGAAATCGAAACTACCTGTATTCCCGTATCTCCTCTTTAAGTCCTGCGTGAGGCCCATAAAGCCTCCTCCTATGGCAAGGCCACCAAACCAGGAGGAGGGCCCGTATACAATACGAATATACTCCCGAATATATGAATTCCACTCTGAATTTGGATACCGCTCCAGATAGTGGCTGGCTTCCTCATTCACCTCTTGCTGATCCGGTGAGTCAAAGCCCGAATAGGTTTCTTTCAGCAAATAGGTAAGATATAACTGGAGAAACTCATTCTGCATCCCAAAGTAGACCTCATCATTTATGGATTGACGGATTTCAATTTCTCTTTTTTGGGCAAATAGCTTCAGTTGGGGTAGAATGTAATCTTCTCCTTTAATTTGCCATACGCCTTCGACTTTCGAATCATCATCGAGAATCCAAATTCGAAGCTCTTCTTCCAGGAGCTCAAATTCTCCGGTCAAATACAAAATCAGGAAATATTCGCTCGGCAAGAAAGCCAATAAATCATCGCTCAAAGTCATTAAGTAATTCCGAACTTCGACAACCTTTTCGATATTACCGGCCTTTAAACTATCCAACAACATATACCGTCCTTGAATAAGCAACTCTTTCTCTGAGCGATGGGCGCGAATCTCGTTCTCGATTTCCGGAACTTGAGCCCTAAGCATGCTAGCCGCTGCTATCCAGCTTCCAATTAAAAGAAAGCGAAAAACCAGAATGTAGCTCTTAGAATATGTTCTACTCATCACTGTTAGCCTTAATTTTTACTATTGCGTTTATATTCGGCGGGTTCACCCTCATCCGGCAGCGCATCCGCAATAAAAGAACGAAGATGTGCATTGGCGTCGCGCAAGTCGGGTTTTCGCAAATACATCATATGCCCCGACTCATAACCTTCAAAGCGCAAACGATCTTGCATACGGCCGGAGGGATCAATATGCCACAAGGTATACTTGGCATTAAAATAGGTCGTGGCACCATCAAAATAACCGGATTGCATCATCACCTTCAAAAAGGGGTTTTGAGCCATAGCCTGCCGTAAATTTTCTCCTGTTCGATCGCCGTCGCGATCCCAGGGGCCCACGTACCCGAGCATTTGATATTTCACATCAGTATGAAAGCCGAGGACATTCCGAAAATAGTGATTCAACGGAGGCGTAAAGGCATGCAACCAACTCGTCAACTCGGCAAAATAGTCCGGCCTGCTGCCCCCATCCATCCGATCGATACCCAAATAACGCGAATCTAAGCGACCTACGGTATAACCTTCGTCGCGCAAGAGTGATTTCCAAAAGGTCATATACGATAGATTGAGGTTGTGCTGCAATATTTCTTTTTGGGAGAGCCCCGAGTACCGAGCCATTTTCGCTGCAGCTTCTTTGCGCTCCTCCGGCGCCATAAACCCGCCACGACTCATCAGCGGTAACAATTCATCTAAAGTATACGCCTCTACCTCTTGCAGCAGATCCGAAAGTGGTTGGTTTTGTAGGTCATCCTCCAATTGCTGGTGATACCAGGCGGTAGCCGCAAAGTACGGCAAGCGATTCGCAGCCGCAACGGGGCCATCTCGATCGATGCCCAAGCCCGTCGGAGAAACGAGGATTACTCCGTTCAAATACATCCACTCGGCATTCTGCAATCGGAGAGCCAAGCCGGATACCCGCGTCGTTCCATAACTCTCTCCAATCAAAAACTTGGGCGATAACCAGCGATCGTGTCGCGTTACAAAGGCCTGAATCCAGGAAGCTAAATAATTGATATCGGCATTGACGCCAAAATACTTGTCGCGATCGTACTCTTCGGCAATAACTCTGGAATACCCTGTCCCCACGGGATTAATGTATAAGATGTCGGTTACATCGAGCACGCTTTGCTCGTTGGGCCGCACACCGTAAGGTTGAACAGGATAGCCTTCGTCATCAACTTTCAACACATACGGGCCGGTGTAACCCAGGTGCATCCATACCGAACCGGCACCGGGTCCGCCATTGAAAGAGATCAGCAGGGGCCGTTCAGCAGAAGGTCCGGCATTCGTTCGCCGATAATAGGTATAGTGAACAGCGGCTTCGGGATCACCGTCTGCATTCCAAACGGGTTGGGTCCCCGTTTCGGCTTCATACTGAACCGATTCACCCCCGACCGTAATTTCATGTATGCTCAGAATCTGAGTGTCTAGTGGAATGGATTTATTTTGCCCCTGCAAGCTAGCCACAAGGGAAATCACACAGAGAAATATGAAGGTTATACGCATTTCTTTTTACCTAAACATACAAATTGTCCGAAGAATTATAGAACTTGTAGGTAAGCTAAAATGCTCTATTATGAAATATATCTTATGGCTCACTCTTATTTTCGCCTGGGGCTGCACCGAATCCGAGCGATACGAAACCCTGAGCGGGGATTGGACTTGTGTTTCCTGGACCAGCGAAGCTCGATCGGGAAATCAATGTAACAATAATGTATTTTTTCATTTTGAACGCGATAAGACCTACCACTCTAACATCGGAGGACAAATTGATACCGGTACATATTGGGTTGATAATCGATTCATTGCCTTTGATCCTAATGAAAAACTAAAAATTAAGGTGGAGGTCATTCAGCTTCAGTCTGACACCCTTAGTTTTTACATGAATAACTCCGGGATACGAGAGAAGATGGTACTGACGAAGACGGAAAGCTCACAGTAACGGCATAGCTCCTATTCCAGATGTATACTTTTGGTTTCTTCTTAAGTGGGTTGAAGCTGGCTCACCTCTGCTCCGCTTGGTTCGACTTCGCTCGGTTCGACTTCGCTCACCACATCGCACTGAGCAGGGGCAGAGATGTAAGAATGACATAAAATTGTTCTCTTTCTATGGTCTGAACCGCTGACATTGCCCTCCGTAGCTCTAACGAAGGAAGAGCGCAGGAGGTGTTTGAGTGATGAAAATGATGGCTTTGATTAGAGACAGCGTTCTTGAGAACCTCGGTTTTTGGTTGATAATTGGTGGTGTGTTGTTTCTGTTAAGTTTCTGAATCACGACCTGTCACGCTTTAGGGTGAGAATACACAGACGATAGTGCCGCTTTAGCGGTATTTTAAAAAATTTCACGCATTAAATTCAGAGAAGAGGAGTGGTAGGCGGCCATGCATATTATAG
>CAZVLN010000098.1:0-4320 GCA_964627995.1 uncultured Saprospiraceae bacterium | reverse complement strand
TATGCGTTCAATCAGGATATAAGTAGCTGGGATGTTTCCAGGGTAAAGAATATGGAGGCAATGTTTCAATTCGCCTCTTCTTTTAATCAAGATTTAAGTACATGGGATTTTGACTCCGTTTCAAGCATGGATTACATGTTTTGGGAAGCCCAATCCTTTGATCAAGACTTATCCCATTGGAATGTAGGGAATGTAAGTTCAATGATGGAAATGCTTGGATTTAGCGGCATGAGCAGAGATAATTATGACTCTACTCTTATTGCCTGGGATGAAGCTGATTATTCGAGCCGCATTCTTGGGGCGCAAGATTTGAGGTATTGTGCAGCTGAAGAAGCAGTCACCAGTTTATTGAATAAGGGGTGGGAAATTATTGGACACCGTAAAGATTGTCCAACCTCGGTATTTACTTCGGAAAGATTTGATGATTTGCAACTCTTTCCCAATCCAGCGTCTCATTATATATCAGTGAGATTTCCCGATAATCACACCATAAAGGACATTAGAGTTATTGACCAAAGTGGAAAAGAAAGGGAACGCATACCGGTCGAGCGGGCCTATCAGAAAATTCCAGTAGCTCAACTTAACCCGGGGACTTATTGGATTCAGTTTCGCACTAGTGAAGGCAACCGCAATACCCATACCTTACTGATTCAACGATAGTAATAAACGTGCGTATTACCAGCTCAGTAGTTAGAGGTAAATCATCTTTGCAGAATGATCGGTAATGAGTCTTTTAGAGTATGATGTTAAATTTTGATCATTAGCTACTGTAAAAGAAGCTTCATACCCTTCTGAAAAGCGTAATAATAGGATTTGCGGCTACGTATAGCGCTAAGACTAGAAAAACTAGGCCCATCAAATCTAACCGCCAATCGCCTTAAAATCTCATTAACTTCAACAGCCCTGCCCACTGAGCGGAGCCGAAGGCCCGAACCAAGCTGGGCCAAGCGTATCCGAAACCTACTTCTCTTCTTTTTCTTCCTCTTCTTCTACGGCCTCTTCCTTTAACTCGCCTTTAATGATAGATTTGATTTTTTCTTCTATCTCCTCGGCCACTTCCGGATTATCTTCCATAAACTGCTTCGCGGCCTCTCTACCTTGTGCAATTTTTGCGTCACCATAGGAGTACCAAGAACCGGCTTTACCAACCACATCCAAATCCACACCTAAGTCTACCACTTCCCCGGATTTCGATATTCCTGTTCCGTACATGATGTCGAATTCTGCAATTCGAAATGGAGGAGCAATTTTGTTCTTGACCACTTTCACTTTTACGTGATTTCCAACCACATTATTTTCCTTGTCCTTAATAGCCGGACCGGATCGACGAATGTCAAGCCGCTGTGAACAGTAAAACTTCAGTGCATTACCACCGGTAGTCGTTTCGGGATTGCCAAACATGACACCAATTTTTTCGCGCAACTGGTTAATGAAAATGCAGCAACAGCCCGTTTTTCCGATGGATCCAGTGAGCTTCCGCATGGCTTGTGACATCAATCGTGCCTGCAAACCCATTTTCGAATCTCCCATTTCACCTTCAATCTCCGCCCGCGGAACCAAAGCAGCTACAGAATCAATCACTAAAATGTCAATGGCTCCTGAGCGTATTAAGTTCTCAGCAATTTCTAATGCCTGTTCTCCATTATCGGGCTGTGAGATGAGTAGCTCCTGAGTATTGACCCCCAAATTTTCCGCATAGGTTTTATCGAATGCGTGTTCCGCATCAATAAAAGCCGCTATACCTCCGGTTTTCTGGCATTCGGCAATCGCGTGAATCGCCAGGGTAGTTTTACCAGAAGATTCCGGTCCGTAAATTTCAACTACCCGACCACGTGGAAACCCGCCCACGCCAAGCGCAATATCCAATCCGAGCGAGCCTGTAGAGATTGCATCTACATCAACTACTTTTTTCTCGCCAAGTCTCATGACCGTGCCTTTTCCATAAGTTTTATCCAGTCGGTCCATTGTCATTTTCAGTGACTTCAGTTTCGCATCCTTTTCGCTCTTAGCCATATTATTTGTTTTCTTTTTTCAGTAATGAGTGTATATATCTATCCACTTCGTTCCATTCCTTTCCGTGAAGGTTCCGAAACAGAAACATAGAGACATATATAATAATACAAATATATCGGAATCGTTGAACTTCTGACCGAAACAAGTGAATTATTTTCAGCACCCACCCTAAGAAGCGGACTCTGGAAGCGCATCAAGTGTAGCTAATAAGATATCGCAGGCCTCTTCTATTTCTTTAGAACTAATATTTAGTGGTGGACAAATCCGAAAACTGTGGTCGTTATACAAAAACCAATCCGTTATAAGACCTTTCTCTTTGGCGATCCACATGAGATTTTGAACGCGATGAAAAGTGCCTACATCCACAGCCATCCACAAACCGATTCCGTGAATTCCTTTTATTCCCGGATGTGAGCTCAGGGCTTTGCGAAATATCTGCGCTTTTTCCTCTACTTGCTCGTACCAACGGTTCTCCATAATAAGCCGCAGTGCAGCCAGGCCCGTCGCACAGGATACGGGATGCCCGCCAAAGGTCGTGCAATGGCCTAAAATAGGGCGGCGCGCCAGCTCGCTCATCAACTCGGGAGTGCTCACCATGGCACCCAACGGCATGCCTCCGCCCAGCGCCTTCGCCAGGAGAAGAACGTCCGGTGTAATGCCGCTGTGCATAAAGGCGAACGGCTGCCCGGTCCGCCCACAACCCACCTGAATTTCATCTAAAATAAGCAGTGCTCCAACCTCGGTGCAGCGCGCACGAACTGCTTGCAACCATTCGGCATCAGCCACCTTACAGCCCGCCTCACCCTGATAAGTTTCCATAATGACGGCAGCTGTCCGGTTACCGATGCGGTGTAGGTCGCCCGGATCATTGTAGCCTATAAAGCGCGTACCGGGTACATAAGGTCGAAAAGCACGGGCGTAAGTATCGTCAGAGTTGAGCGCCGATGTCCCATGTGTAGATCCGTGATATGCATTTTTGCAGGCTACAATTTCGTGTCGCCCTGTCACTTTTTTTGCTAGCTTGAGGGCCACCTCAGCCGCTTCCGTACCCGAACTGACGAAATAGGTGGACGATAAACCCGCCGGCAGTAAAGAGGCTAGGTATTCAGCCAGCCGCACCTGAGACTCCTGAATATGCTCCCCATATACCATCGTATGCATGTAGCGATCCATTTGCCGATGTCCGGCAGCCAGCACCTCCGGATGCCCGTGCCCCACAGCTGCCGGGCCAATTCCAGAAATCAAATCCAGATATCGTCGCCCGCGATCGTCATAAATATATACCCCCTTCGCGCGATCCACCGTCAATCCAAAAGGCTCATCGCTCGTTTGCCCCACATGAGCCAGAAATAAATCTTTTACATTCCGCATAATTTAAGCTACTTTCTAATCACAAAAGTACAGTATTCCCGTATCCGCTTCATAGCCTCACCGTCAAAATCCCGGATGCTTATTATTTTTGTTATGTTTTGGGGCCTACCCCCGAGGCGGAGCTGTTCAGCACCGCTCGGGGGTCGCTACGCTTCGCAGCTCTCTATTCGCTCGGCCTTTGGCCGGGCCTTTGCCGCCGGCCGGCAGTCTCCTTCGCTCACCCACAAGTGGTCTCGCTCAGGCCTGCTGCGCATCGCTAGTCCAGCCTCGCCCCCCGAAACTCCAAGGCGGGATCTTTTAGTTCCATTCCGTTTTTTTCCTCCCATCTCATGAAAAAAAGACTCCTCATCCTTTGGCCGACGCAGCTCCAAAGGAGCGTAGGCGGGACACGCTGTGACGCGGGATCTCCTACTCCCATACCGATCATCGACTTTCCCGCCGATCAAAACCTATATGCTCGCCATTCGAATCTTCCTGGGGTTTATTAAAGATAAGCAAGTGCAACAAATCAAGAATGAAGATGTCGTTCAGTTTAATAATCCATATATCATCAAGCGCGGCGGGGGCATAAAAGCAGTCGTACAACAGAAATTTATACCCATATGAGCACTTAAAGTATACAAAATATTCAATCCCCCTATGATACCTTATAATCAAAACAGTCAAGAGTAACTCCGGAAACTGTTTTTTGATGTGAAAATGGAAAAATATGTGCGTAAGCAAGGCGTGATGAGGGAGCTTGGCCATAGCTAAGAGACTGAAGAACAACGAAGCATACGCGCATATTTTACATTTAGACCTTTTCGCATGAAATGGTCATTCAAGCGAAAGGATAGTTTTCGGAGGTACCCTCAAGCAATAACAGCCATCCAAAGGTGCTGGTTATATACCGATTGGGTATATATTCCGTACTTTAGGTGCGGATATAAGTAAGTT
>CAZVLN010000097.1:0-4450 GCA_964627995.1 uncultured Saprospiraceae bacterium | reverse complement strand
ATCATTGAATCATATCAATCAGCGGTTCAGACAAGGAGGCGTTGGGCGTTCAAAAAGGATGAAGAAAACGTGGGGGATCAGAGGCAATAGCTAGAAAAGAATAACACTAGTCCCGATCATCTTCTTCAACAGTTTTTAAGTCAACCACAGAAAGTAAAAGATATAAAATGCAGCCTTTTATCATGGGATTGTATATTTGCATCATTAAAATATCCGTGCCATGATGTTATATCCCAAACGATACCTCATTACGGCGGCATTGCCCTATGCTAATGGCCCTCTCCATATCGGTCATTTGGCAGGCGCTTATCTATCCGCCGATATTTATACGCGTTACCTAAAACTCATGGGCAAGGACGCCGTCTTTATCTGCGGGTCGGATGAACATGGTGCTGCCATTACTTTACGGGCTCAGAAAGAAGGAGTCAATCCCCAGGCTATAATTGATAAATATCATACTCAGTTTAAAGCGAATTTCGAAGGCATGGGAATTGATTTTGATTATTATGATCGAACATCTTCTCCTGAGCACCATAAAAATGCGGCTGATTTTTTTAGGACACTTTACAATAAAGGGGTTTTTGAGGAAAAGGTAACAGAGCAGTATTACGATACAGAGGCCAATCAGTTTTTAGCTGATCGGTATATTTCTGGAACTTGTCCCAATTGCAGCTTTGATGAGGCCTATGGTGATCAATGTGAAAATTGTGGAGCTACTCTGAGCCCTACAGAATTGATAAATCCAAAGTCTACACTTTCTGGAAGCCGACCCGAATTAAGAGAGACTAGACATTGGTTCCTACCCCTTCAGAATTATGAAAACTTCCTAAGAGAATGGTTGGAACAAGGAACTCGAAATGGAACACCCCATCATGACCCGGAAACGTGGAAACTACATGTTATCGGACAGTGTAAAAGTTGGATTGACGGCGGACTCCAGGCACGCGCGATGACGCGCGACTTGCAATGGGGAGTGGATGTGCCTGATGATATTCCGGGTAGCGAAGGAAAAAAATTATATGTTTGGCTCGATGCCCCCATTGGCTACATCAGTGCAACACAAAAGTGGGCACAGGAGAACGAAAGCGATTGGAAGCCCTATTGGCAATCTGACGACTCAGCTCTTGTTCATTTTATTGGCAAGGACAACATTGTATTTCATTGTATTATTTTTCCGGCCTTACTGGAGGCTCATGGGGACTATAATTTACCTGTTAATGTCCCAGCCAATCAATTTATGAATTTAGAAAATAAGAAAATATCTACTTCCAGAAATTGGGCCGTTTGGGTTGGCGATTACTTAGAACAGTTCCCAAACCGACCGGATGAGATGCGTTATGCGCTAAGTCGTATTATGCCAGAAACTAGAGATAGCGAGTTTACCTGGAAGCGGTTTCAGGATTTTAACAACAATGAACTTGTAAATTCGCTAGGTAACTTTATTCAACGCGTACTAGTCCTTACAAATAAATACTACGAAGGTAAAGTTCCCGCATTTGATCCGGATTTAGACATCATAGGAGCTTTGGATTCAGATGACGAATCCTTTCACGACGCCGAAATGCTTGACCTTTTCGACCTGCTTCATGAGTATGGTGTCCATATGCGCAAATATGAATTTCGGGCTGGCTTACAGCGGATAATGGACTTATCTGCAAGGGGGAATCAACTTTTACAATTTAACGAACCTTGGAAGGCCATTAAAAAGGACCCTGAGCGCGTAAAAGTAGTGATGAATGCGGCACTTCAAATGGTAACTGCACTAGCCGTGTCAATGGCCCCATTTTTACCTTTCACCTCGCAAAAATTGAAGGATTTATTAAACATCCAGGAACAGACGGGTTCTGATAACTTATTGAGTTTGATGAACAAATTGGCTGAGGGAGAGAACATCCTTCAGGACGATCATCAGGTGGGAAAAGCTGAGCATCTGTTTTCCAGAATCTCTGATGAAGAGATTGAAGAACAAGTCAACCGTCTAAAAGCTTCTGAGAAGCAAGAGGAGTCAAAAGCTAAAGTGGCACCTATTCAGGAACCAATAGATTTCGAAGATTTCCAAAAACTCGATTTGAGAACGGGGATTGTCCTTACCGCGGAAAAAGTAAAGAAGACTAAAAAGTTACTTAAAATTCAGGTGGATTTGGGTGTCGAGGAGCGAACTGTTGTTTCCGGGATAGCTGGCTTTTTTGAACCCGAGCAATTGATCGGTCGCCAAGTGGTTTTAGTCGCTAATTTAGAACCCCGTAAAATTAAAGGGATCAAATCCGAAGGGATGATTTTGATGGCAGAAGACGCTGCAGGAACACTTAATTTTGTCGGAGCAGACTCTGAAGTACTTGCAGGAAGTCGCGTGAAATAAACGAAGTCTTAGTTTTAATGTTAATTTCTTACTCACTATTCACAATGAAAAGAATAGCCTATCTGCTTGCGGCTTTCGGATTGGTAGCTTTTATTATCGCTATCGAACGTATGATAACTCTGCCCCTATGGGGCTACTGGCCTCTCGCGCTTGGCATAGGCTTTATCTTGGCAGTAATCCCCTTTATTCAGCACCAAACAAGAGGGTTTTGGCAGATTGTGGCTGGTGGTTTGGCAGGTTCTTTTTTAGGGCTAAGTTTTTATGGAGGTCCTTTTCCTCTACTTTCTTTTTTGTGCTTTATCCCTTTGCTTTACTTAATAGAATATTATGTGGAGCAGGACAAGTCTTTCTGGGGTCTGTGGGCTATTTTAATTTGGAGCCTCTTACTAGGGAATGTTATTGCGACATTTTGGGTCATGAACACCGCTCTTGCTGCAGGTGTTTTTGCAAATGTTGTAAACTCAATACTCATGAGCCTGCCTCTAATGGGTTTTGCTTTTGGACGCCGACATCTTGAGTCAAGGTATCACGCAATTGCATTTTTATCAACTTGGTTATTATTTGAATTTTTCCATTTTAATTGGGATTTGCATTGGCCATGGATGACACTAGGCTATGCTTTGTCTGAGTGGACTTGGGCTATTCAATGGTATGATATCACAGGTGTTCTTGGCGGTTCACTTTGGGTGATTTTAGAAAATTGGCTTTTGTTTTTAAGTTTTTCAGAAAAAAAAGGACGTCGCTCCAATTTACTGGCAGCTGGTCTTTTATGTGTTTTACTCCTTGGACTTTCAATTATTAAGACTCCTGAAATTAAGTCTAACAAGTCTACTAAAGAATTTTTGATTGTACAGCCTAATTTTGAGCCACATTATCAGAAGTTTGAACTTTCTAAAAAAGAGCAATTGGAAGCAATTACTCGTTTAATTGATAATAGTTTAAACGAACAAACGGATGTATTGGTTCTTCCTGAAACGGTATTTACCATCCACCTAAATCGCAAAGATCGTGAACCCGTTTTCAAACAGTTGAGAAAATGGCAACGACAGTATCCTCAATTACAAATTATTTCAGGGTTTGCTTCTCAACGAGTGCTATCGGACGATGAACGGACCAACTCATTTACCCGAATATCTGAGCTGGCTAGTGGCAGAACACTAAGGTGGGAAGCAGGTAATATCGCTTATTTTTTTGGTAATGAGCGAGACAGCATTTACTATAAATCAAAATTAGTACCTGGTGCAGAATTCTTTCCCTATTACAATCTTTTATTTGTATTTGAAGATATGGCTAGGTCATTAGGAGGCTCGCTTGAAGGATTTCGAACGCAAGAGCAGGCGCAGGTCTTTGGTTCTAATCCATCCTTAGCTCCCATCATTTGTTATGAATCTATTTTCGGGGATTATTGCCGTCAGTATGTAGCATTAGGAGCCGAAATTTTTGTAATAATGACAAACGATGGCTGGTGGGACAACACCCCCGGTCATAAACAGCACCTTCGATATGCGCAGGTACGCGCCATCGAGCACCGACGCCCGGTAGCTCGTGCAGCTAATACAGGCATTTCTGCCTTTATTGATATAGACGGGCAACTCGTTTCTCACCTGGATTACGGTATAGAAGGTGTTCTCAAAGGTTCAGTAACGCCTCATACAAAACTTACCTTTTACAGCCGATGGGGCGACCTGATAGGACGACTATCCCTGTTCGTCATCATCGTTCTGCTCATGCAGTTGCTATACCGTATTTTCGCCAATAAACGCGATCGAGCACAAGGAATTGATAGCCCTATGAAATAGGTAATAACCCAAACCGATGTTTTTGGCAGAGATACCCGAGATCTCCCCCCCCCACACAGGAGCTGTGGACGAAGAGAAATGAGGGCCAGATTTGTAGGTATTCTTTTTAATATTGACTTTTCCTGATCAACCCCCCGTCCGCTGAAAGAGAAGCGGCGCGTATGTCCCCCTGAAGAGACGCGATATCGCGTCTCTTTTCCATCCATCATCCCCAGCCCACAATAAAAACCAACCCCTATCAAGATCCCTAAAAGAAATCCGTCTAATCTCACGCTATGGCGTGACGGGTGCA
>CAZVLN010000096.1:0-4510 GCA_964627995.1 uncultured Saprospiraceae bacterium | reverse complement strand
GACGCGCAGGTGCAATGACTTCCAAATTAAATGGATTGTCCATATCTCCAACAATACCGTTCGCTATCACCTGGTATGTTTCATCCGGATCTAACAAAAAGTCGAAATCAACAATAATATCATCCGGAGAAGTACTCCCTGCCAACGCGATCCCAACGTTTAAATTAACGCCGGCTGGAACTTCTGTGTAGGCTGTAGCTGTTCTGAACGCAACATCCGTCACGAATGGCGCATCATTGACCCAAATATCGACCGTCGGTGACGGTGAGTTGTGTACGATTTGAAGATTTGCTGTATTTGTTACTGACTCCAATTCTAAAAATGTACCATCAGCCAATACCGCAAATAATCCGAAAGCCGGCTCACCCATCTCGGGAGCTAAAAAGCCGGAAGCTATTACCGTTGCTGCTCCACCTTCAAGTGCTGACAAAGGCGCTATATATGAAGCTACAATAGGCTCCGTACCTGCAGCTTTAATATCAACTGTGTAGTCAGCCGCCGGTACATTGATATAATCTGTATTCTCTGCAAATGCTAAATCGCTAGCCAATTGCGCTACGTCTCTCGCGAAAACATCCACATTCGGAGCATCGGGCGACCCGTGGAAAATCGTAAAATCTACGCCTGTTGAATCTGCGGCCTGACGCGCAGGTGCAATGACTTCCAAATTAAATGGATTGTCCATATCTCCAACAATGCCATTTGCAATGATCTGGTAGTTTTCCCCCGTTTCAAGCGTAAAGTCAAAATCTACTATGATGTCATCAGGTGAAGTACTTCCTGCCAACGCGATCCCAACGTTTAAATTAACGCCGGCTGGCACTTCCGTATAGGCAGTAGCTGTTCTGAATGCAACATCCGTCACGAATGGGGCATCATTGACCCAAATATCTACTGTGGGTGAAGGTGAATTATGTACGATTTGAATTTCAGCAGTATTGCTTTGTGCAGGTTCTACTGTAACGGTCCCTACCATACCTAAACCTACGTGTGGGGTGCAGTCGTAATCATAGAAGCCCTCTTCGGTAAAAACATAAGAATACGTCCATCCCGAGGACGATGGTCCTGAATAAAAAGACTCAGGATTGTTGGGGTAAGTCGCCTGACGGCCATCTACATTGTGAAATCCTTGAACATTTTCCCAAATAACAGTATCACCTGCCGAAATGGTTATGTCTTGGGGAGTGAACTCATTACTACTTACCTCTACCAGTTGCGAACTCTGTGACCAGAGCAGCGTAGAGAAAAGCAAACTAATCATCAATAGTAAATAATTGCGCTTCATACAGTTAAATTTTTGGTTTTAAATTGTAACTGTAAGACTAAATAACTTGAATAAAGGTTGGAATTTACCCAGCAAAACCACTTATAATTATAACTTTTGACAATTCATACTCTTTCCATGCCTATATGACCAACCCTTTGCATATAGTCTTCGTTATAACGAATGAGATTTATTTCCAGGCTTTCAGAATATTGCGAATTAGACGCGGTCCTTCATATATAAGGCCGGAATATATCTGGACTAAATTAGCTCCGGCTGAGATTTTTTCCTTCGCGGATTCCACATCATTCACACCGCCCACGCCAATCAAGACCTTATCTTCTCCTATAAAGTCACGCATTAATCGCAAACATTCTGTAGAGTCCTTAAATAGTGGAGCTCCACTAAGTCCGCCCCGACCTATTTCGGATATGTCCGGCTCACTAGTTTGTAATGAATGACGGGAGGTTGTCGTATTGCTTACTACGCATCCCGACAAATCATTCATGGCTAATACCTCAGCAATATCTGCCAACTGATACCGGTTTACGTCCGGTGCAATTTTGAGCAACATGGGCTTGGGGGGAGTACTCGCACGATTCAATTTTGTGAGATGACTCAACAATTCATTTAGTGGAGCCTTATCTTGTAATTCACGGAGTCCCGGCGTATTTGGAGAACTCACATTCAACACGAAATAATCTACATAGGGATGCAATGCTGTAAAACAAGTTTCATAATCTCTAAACGCCTGCTCATTAGGGGTCCATTTGTTCTTGCCAATATTCCCACCTAAAATAAGATGCTTGGGTCTCTTTTGTGTCTTTAATCGCTCTACACAGGCTGCAATACCTTCATTATTAAAACCCATGCGATTTATGAGAGCCTCATCTTTAGGCAATCGAAATAGTCGAGGTTTAGCATTTCCAGCCTGAGGTTCAGGCGTAACGGTACCTACTTCAACAAATCCAAACCCCAAGCGAGATAAATCCGAATAGTATTTGGCATCCTTGTCAAAACCGGCTGCCAAGCCGATGGGATTCGGAAAAGTTAGTCCCATACACTCCACAGGCTGTAAATCCTCTGGTTTGTCGCCAAGTCTAGGAAACGACGGCCTAAGAAGACCCGATTTTAATCCCAAATGAAATGATTGCATGGTCAGGTGATGTGCCCGCTCGGCATCTAACTTAAAAACTAAAGGCTTGACTGCATTCCACATGCTGCAAAAATAGAATTATTCCAAGCCCGTACCGTTTGTTTTCATTAATTTTTCTCTCGAAAAGCAATAAGCTATCATTCTGCTCATAAAATATGGCATACAGCTATTACCTTTGCCTATCCAAAACCAAATCGAATCGTCATGGAACAAAAACGCGTGCTTTCAGCTATACAGCCCACCGGAGAAATGCATCTAGGCAACTATTTTGGAGCTATAGAACGCTGGGTCGATTTGCAGAATGACCATGAATGCTTCTACGGCATTGTCAATTATCACGCCATGACCATGCCCTACAAACCCAAAAAACTACAGGAAAACACCTGGAACATGGTCTTAGACCTGCTGGCGGCAGGTATCGAAGCCAATAATGTTTTTATTCAGTCCTTAGTGCCAGAGCACGCGGAACTGAACTGGATATTGCACTGCTTTTGTTCGTATGGCGAGCTCGGACGCATGACCCAATTTAAAGATAAAAGCCAACAGGCCGATACCAAAGACACTTATATCTCTGCGGGGCTTTTCTCCTATCCCGTTCTTCAGGCGGCAGACATTTTAATGTACAAAGCCGATTTTGTGCCGGTGGGAAGAGATCAAGATCAGCACCTGGAACTCACGAGAAATATAGCACAGCGATTCAATCACCAGGTAGGAAAAGAATATTTCCAACTTCCAGAGGTGATGTATAGCCAAACGCCGAAACTCCTTTCTACGGCAGACCCCAGTCGAAAAATGAGTAAAAGCGCAGGGCCGAAACATTTTATTCCTTTATTTGCGAGTGAGGAGCAAATACGAAGACAAATCCGATCCGCAGTCACAGATGCCGGAAACACTCCGGAAGGAGAAATGAGCGCAGGCATTCATAACCTATTTCAACTTCTCAAAGCATGCGGAGCCACCGAAGCGCACCAAAGCTTAATGGAGGATTACGAATCACAGTCACTAAAATATGTAGATCTGAAGTCTGAAGTGACGGAAGCACTAATTAGCTTTAACAAACCTATGGTGGACCGTCGCCATGAACTTCAAAACCGCCGCAAGGAAGTGAAAGACCAGATCAAAGCCAGTTCAGCGGAGATACGAAAAGTGGCGCAAGCGACTCTGAAGGAAGTCAAGCAGCTCACAGGTCTAATGAATCCCAAATAGGATAATTCCTTTTTTTAGGGAGTGCCCCTGCACCCGCCGTATCGACGGGTTTCGGGTCGGGCTATGCGGGGCTATCGGTCCCGCCCTATGAATCTTTTCAACACTGCTAGTAAGTCATTGGATTAATATTTAATGTGCTCCAAAATCAAAGCCGGGCGTGACACCTCGCCCGACAGGCGTCGGTCCCCTACTATCCCTCACTCATCTTGAAGCGACCTGTATTTACTTGTCCTAAATTATTAATTAAAAAAAATGATTTTTTACGCTTTAAAACGTCGCTCCATAGGCATAGCTATGATTTAATTCCCATTACGATTATAACTCAAAAACCACTGCTGATCTTTAGAATGCACTATGTTAAAATGCGGCCCAAGGCCGCAAGCGTGAGGGATAGAAGTGGTAGGCACTGCCGCAGGTGCCGAGCAGGTGTAAGGCGAGGAAGTGCCCCCCGGAAACTCTACGCAGCCCTACAGATGCCGGCACATGGGGCAGTGACTAGGAGCGTATAGCCCGACCCACGCCTGGCTCATAAGCGTAGCGAATAAGGCCGCGTGGGGCACGCCCAAACCTCTATTTTATGCCTCGGAATCCGGAGTCTCCAGCGCTCGTAAGTGCAAATCGCTCCATTGGCTCTCATCCAAGCGCGAAGGCGCATCAATCATCACATCGCGGCCTTGATTATTTTTTGGAAAAGCAATGAAGTCGCGGATGGAACTCTGGCCGGCCATCACGGCGACCAATCGATCAAAGCCAAAGGCTATCCCTCCATGAGGGGGGGTGCCATATTCAAAGGCATCCATCAAAAATCCAAACTGTGCCCGAGCTTCCTCTTCCGTGAAACCCAGCGTCTTCAGATTTTGCATTTGTAATTCCTTATTGTGAAT
>CAZVLN010000095.1:0-4590 GCA_964627995.1 uncultured Saprospiraceae bacterium | reverse complement strand
ATTAAAAAAATCAGCGAGAATGATTTACGAATACCTTAAAAAAAACACGTCTTTAACCTCAGAACAAGTCGCTGAATTCGATTCGAAAATGACCTCTAAATCAGCAAAGGCAGGAGATTATATTATTCAAGAGGGAGAAGTCTGCAGGAAAATACTTTTTTTAGAGGAAGGATGCATGTCAATGGTTTACGAAAGGCACAACAAGTCCTTCATTAAAGATTTCATCTTTGACAACAGTTTTGCCTCCGTTTATGAAAGCTTCATCACTGCGGAGCCAGCTAGATATTCTTTAAAAGCTATAACCTCCTGTAAATATCAAGCAATTTCCCTGCACGATTTGGAAAAAATTTATCAGTCTATACCCCAATTAAAAGCTTTGGCTGCAAGCCAAACTGAAGCAGCCTATTTAAACATAACTAGAAGGATGGAATCATTAATTACGCTGTCTGCTGAACAGCGATACTTAGAGTTGATGGAACGCAGGCCAAGAATCCTTTCCGAAATTCCACTATACCTTATTGCATCCTATTTGGGCATTACAGATGTTGCACTTAGCCGAATACGAAGGAATATTGTCTCGTAGCTTTCATTTCTTAACATAGGTTCAGAAGAATTGGACTATTCTTCTTTTTCTTTGATCCATAATAAAAACAACAAAAATGGATTTAAAGAAAACACTATTCATTGCATTTGTTATCTTAGGAACTTTAGAGGCAAAATCACAGTCTTTTGCTGGCCTAAGTATCGGCTCCAGTAACAATGACAATCATATCGAAACGGTTTGGTTTCAGCATCAACTGACTGATCGCTTTAGCGCTGGTGTGCAAGTCCGTTACAGTCAAATCAGGTATCGATTTGTAGATGCCATTGCGATAAATGATGGTAGCACTGTATTTGGCGGGATAGTGCTGGGCTTTAAACTAAAAGAAACCGACAAGTATCGACTGAATTTCAACTTAACAAGTAGTTATCGCTACCTATCCAATGATGAAAGACCGGATTTGGAAGAATCAACTAATGGTTTAGAACTTGACCCTAACATTCTTCTCGATCTGAAACTTTCTGAAAAAATCACATTGCATACCGGTGCTATGCTAAGAACAGCCATGCAATTTGGTGAAACACCAATTTTGGATGAACAGTTGCCCTCAGCCATAGTTCTTGCTGGATTATCCTATAGTATAAATAATCACAGTGTCGCCTTAAGGGCATATACAGGTCCTATGAACGGAGCTAGAGGCGACTCTATGAAATATTTCAATCAAATTTCAATTGGTTATCAGTTGACTTTTGGTGAGAAGACTAGTCAATTCACATTTTTCAATTTTTAATCCCTTAAAACTCATTATCATGAAAGTTAAAACAATAATTTTAGCTCTGTTTCTAGCATCAATTTCATCTATTGCTATTTCGCAAGAAACAACCCAAACTGAAAGTCAATCTATCGGGTTTTATTTTCAACCAGAGTATTCGGCAATGTTTCTAAATGACCATGTTGGAAATGCCGTTGGCTTCGGATTAGGTATTACTACAAAAAACAAGAAATGGGACTTTGGAATTAGATATTATGGAAGGAGCGGACCGATCAACCCAAAAGAATATGAATTGGTTTTACCTGAAGGAGAAACTTATAAAGGAAAGTCATCCATAATGCTTGGGCACGATCACGGCTTTCTTGGTTTGGAAGCAGCGTATAATTTTAGATTGAAAAATTCTCGACTAATGATTAGAATACCAGTTTCTTTTGGGCAATTTGGAGCTGGATTTTATCTGAGAGGAGATGACCGTTATACACCAGATGGAGAAAGAACTAGCGTTTGGGAAGACAAGCTTCAAGGTGGAGAAGATGCGGGCTTTGGGTTTTGTTCAGAATTTGGTGCTCAGTTCATTTATAAACTTAGTGCGAAAAACGAGCATATACATATTATGATGGGTGCTACCTATTTGAATACCTATGGATATGAGAGTTTCCTTGGCGGTAAGAATTTCTACAATAATAAAGTAAGAGCTTCAGTGGGATTTCGTTTCGACTTGTAAACGCATTTTAAAATTTTGAATTATTCAGTAAACATAATGAGCTATAAATACGTCAGCATAAAAGAATTAGAAGCAGCCTTCGATTTTTTATTGACGGCTACAAATTTGACCTTGAAAAACAATTTTTATTAACCCAGACACAGTAGTTTGAACAATCCCAAATAAACAGCAATCTTTAAAATGAGCTACAAAAAATGAAGCTACCTAGAGACAGCCTACGCGTCGTATCTGCACCCTTGAATCCTTTAAACATTAACCCTATCCCGCATTCCAGGCCTGCCTTTCCGTTTGCCAGAACTATCTATCTGCATTTGCCTGCATGCAACATTAACGCCCATAGAATTCATGCTGTTTTGTGTTTTTCCTTCCTTCAAAAGCTCTACCTATTTACCGGTGGCGATCCCTTGCTCCGAAGCGATCAAAACCTTGAGTTGAACTGCCTATAAAAATCATGAAAATGGCGTCCCGATGTTAGCACAGTGGTTTGTATTCCAAAAATTAATTCTTGTATAAAAATATAGGATAAAACGGGGTAGGCGTGCCTTATGGTCAATAAAAACGGTATATTAAATCAAAGATTTCGAATGGTTGGGGGCGTTCCTTATTTGCGAACCTTTAGTAACGTAAAATGAATCGACTAAGCTTAGTAGCTATTTTTTTCTTCACAGGCACCTTTCTGTTGGCCAACATCTATAACGTAGGTCCCAATCAACCCCTTGCCAATATTTCTGATGTTCCCTGGGAGTCTCTGCAGGCTGGTGATAAAATTTATATTCATTGGAGAAACACTCCTTATCGGGAAAAGTGGGTGATTAACGCCCAGGGCACTGAAACTGACCGAATAGAAATTATTGGTGTCAGCGGACCCAATGGAGAAAAACCGATCATTGATGGGGATGGTGCGACCACCCGATTAGCTTTGGATTATTGGGGTGAGGAAAGGGGCGTCATCAAAATCGGTGGGTCCAGTATTCCCTCAAACGGACTTCCCAGTTACATAACCATTGAAAACCTGGAAATAAAGTCCGGCAGACCCGCCTATCAATTTACTGATGATAACGGTCAAATACAGACATACGCAGATAATGCGGCTTCTATATATGTTGAAAAGGGGGAGCACATCATCATTCGAGATTGCATTATCCACGATTCGGGAAATGGAATATTTGTTGGGGCCTCTGGCGGGGAGACCCAAGACATTCTCATTAGCAAAAGTTATATCTATGATAATGGAATAGAAAATAGCGAATTCGAACACAACACCTACACTTCAGCCTTGGGTATTACTTACGAGTTTAATCGCTTTGGTCCCCTCCGTACCGGTGCCACAGGTAATAATTTAAAAGACCGATCTGCGGGAACTGTTGTTCGCTACAATTGGATAGAAGGCGGGAATCGCCAGCTTGATCTCGTAGAAGTTAACGGGACTCCTGAATTATATAATGACCCTTCTTACCGCAAGACCTTTGTGTATGGAAATATCCTCATCGAGCCCGAAAATGCGGGCAACTCTCAGCTCATGCATTACGGGGGAGACCTTGGCAATCCAGACACCTACAGAAAAGGCGAATTGTTCTTTTATAATAATACGGCTATCGCCACCAGAAGTACTCCGGTCACTTTGGTGCGTTTGTCGACGCAGGACGAAACCATGCATGCCTTCAATAATGTTTTCTACACTCCACATGCCGGTGGAAACTTAGCACTTATGAATGATGAAGGGACCTTAAATATTAAACATAACTGGTTCAATGCCGGCTGGGTAGATTCTCACAATTCAAATATGAGCGGAACCATAAATGACCTGGGCGGCAACATCGAGGGAACTGATCCATTATTTGAAGATTTTGATAATCAAGACTTTCATCTAACCGAAACGAGTCCCCTTGTTGACGAAGGTGATGAAGTGCCCGACAGCTTGGTGAGTTCGCATGACGTGCTTTTCGAGTATGTGAAGCACAGCTCTGAAATACCTCGAGAAGCAGATTCGACTCTGGACATAGGAGCCTATGAGTACTTCGAAGCACTCATGCCTATTTATCTCAACAACTTCTCAGCGCAAGCAACAAAGTCCGGAGCCCGCCTCGAATGGAGCATAAGTAACCCTCTGGAACTTCAATTTTTTGTGGTGGAGCATTCCACCAATGGGCAAAATTGGACAGCAGTCCAGCAGTTGTCTCAGGAGAACTACCCCGACGCGCCGGAGACGTATTCTTATGAACACCTTGCATGCGTCAAAGGACCAAATTATTACAGGATCTATATGGTAGATCTCGATGGTTATGGGAGTTATACTCCTTTACGAGTAGTATGGTTTTCACAGAGACTTACCTCCGTTGATATATACCCAAACCCAAGCCGAGGACTTTTTTTCGTTTCTGATCCGACGGAAGAGATTCATGAATTGCAGCTTTACAGCCCAGCCGGTCAGCTTGTTCGGAAGGAAACGATCATCTCTTCAACTACGGAATTCCAATGGAGGGACCTGTCGAAAGGCAACTATATCATTGTGTTTAAGGATAAGCAAGGACAAACAGTAGAAACTCAATCCCT
>CAZVLN010000094.1:0-4647 GCA_964627995.1 uncultured Saprospiraceae bacterium | reverse complement strand
GGTATCGATTATATGCTCTCATGACGCATGACTTCTTTGAGGTGGCCATCGTGGGATCAGAAGCAGATCAACTTCGAACCGATTGGTTGCAGTATTTCGCACCCAATGTATTTCTTTTAGGTGGGGAAGAGGAGGGCAAGCTCCCCTTATTACAAGACAAAAAGCAGGAAGATGTCACATTTATTTATGTGTGTAAGCAAAAAGTCTGTCGACTTCCCGTTCAAACAGCAAAAGAAGCCTATCGGGAGTTACAGAGTGATTGGTAGTATTATATATGCTAGACCTAATAACATTTGTTGGATATATTGTCCTACTGCTCAGCGTGGCGCTATGGCGCACCCGTTCAAGCACGTCCAATGATACCTTTCTATTAGGGCATAAGGCTACAGGCTTAGCCGCTTTGACAGCTACCTTGGTAATGGCAGAGTTGAATATGAGCACACTGCTCGGATTTTCCTCCATGGGTTATGTGGCGGGCACACAAGCGCTGCTGCTTCCATTAGCATTCCTGGTAGGCTTGTTGTTCTACTCCTTTGCGGCGGCCCGATCCTGGCAGCGGTTAAAAGGACTTTCAGTTTCCGACTTCTTTCATCAAAAGTATGGGAGTAAACTCGGCATTTTTGCAGCCGCTTCCTTATGGATTGCCATGCTCGGATTTGCAGCGACATACATCAAATCTCTAGTTGTCATTTTTGCCCCGCTAGTCCCGGACTGGTCGAGTCTTTCATTGAGTATTCCTCTGACGGTGATCATATTGCTGCTGTGCATTCGCTCAGGACTCATGTCCGTCATTCGGGTCGACAGTGTGAGCTTTATAGCCACAATTATATTCGTTCCAATTTTGCTCTATTTTGCGTATTCTTCGCCCGATTCGGCTTCTATTGCGACAACTACTTACGATACATCAGCGCTTCCTACCTCTTATGCGGCTTCCATCATACTATTGACCACCTTTACCTATATTGCCTCACCTTGGTATGGACAGCGGATATTGTCGGCTCGGTCGGGCAAGGTGGCCGTAACGGCAGTAATTCTAGCTGCCGTTATCGTTTTCGTCTTATACGCAGTCATGGTGTTGGCTGCGGCATATCTACGCGCCTCAGGGGTAGCACTGGAACAGGTGGAGTGGAGTATCCCCTATATTGTCGAGCACCAACTGCCGGGCGGTCTGCGTGGCTGGGGCTACGGTCTCTTTTTTGCCTTGGCGGCAACTACTTTATCCGGACTGTGGACAGCGATGACAGCGATGATTCAGTCTGAATGGCCTCGAGTGACACAACAGCCGGTATGGTCCAATCGTTTGCTATTGCTTCTTTCAGCTAGCCTTTCCTGGCTTATCTCCGAGTTATTAGTGGATTCCATCTTACAGAAACTTATACTGGCAAATATTCCCGTCTACGCTCTCAGCTTTGCGATTTTAGCAGGATTTCACTGGTCCCGCGTATCTACCATTGGCGCCTCCATCAGCACCGGAGTAGGTCTAATTTGGGGAATATCTTGCTATCTGTATGTTGGCGAAAGTGGATTTTACACCGTGTATTGGGCCTTTGGTGGATTACCTCTCATTTTCGGCACGGGGATATTAGGATCCCTACTTTTTCCAGATTAATGGTTATTGATATAGTATTTTGGCCGGCCCCACGCCCAAAGCGTGGGCCGGGCTATCCGCTCATAGTCAGGTGCTCGTGTGGCGGCATCCGTACGGCTGCGTGGGGCTTCCTTCGGTCGCCTACTCGCTCTACGGCTGCTCATCACACGCGCCTCTGCCTACCGCTGCTATCCCTGCCGGGAAATTATCGATTCAGCCATTAATTTTATTGTCTTTGTAGAATCACTTTTGTAGGCTTTGGATAAGGCATAAATGCGGTCTGAGCCACATGGCCGGAGATTAGTTCCTGACTTTCACCCCTGTACCTCGCGTCAGTATTGCTTCTCCTTGATGGTGGCTGCCTTCTTTCAAAATCTCAATAACTCTATTCAGATGCTGAAACTTGATTTGAGGAAAATCCTTTTGAATTAATTCGGGAGAATATAACATGTCCAAAATTTTCGGTCCACCCGACGATCGCCCCAGTTGATCGGGATGGAAAAATTCTACAATCAACTGCCCACCCGGCTTGATGCTCTGTTCTATTTTTTGATGTACTTCAGGCCGAATGTCGGGCGGCAAATGTGCAAAAACCATAGCTACCACATCGTAGCGCTCCTTCGGAAACGGAAATTCCTCGATTCTGCAATGGGTATAAGAGAAATCTACCTCCTTTTTGCCTGCTAATTGTTTGGCTTTTTGAATACCGACTTTAGAAGAATCAAAGGCCTCCACATCCCAACCTAACTTAGCGGCAAAGACCGCGTTGCGTCCTTCTCCTTCCATGGGTAGAAGCAATCTTCCGGAGGGAATCTGTTGCAATTGCTCCGCAAAAAAGGTATTGGGTCGATCTCCGTATATGAATTCGTCGGAATCAAACCGCTCATCCCAAAAATTACTCATACTATGTTTTATTTATATCAACGAAAGATGTCGCTTTTCGTTTTGACGGTCATACGGTTTTCTGTCAGGTCAATGGGACTTATGACTTTACGATTTTCCTCCTGAAATGATGGTCTCCTGCAGTGAGGATCACATAATATATTCCGGGTACCCAGCTCCGAGTAGAAATAATAGTTCTCGAACCTCCGATAGCCTCCGACCAAATCACTTCGCCATTCGCACGGACAATTTGAATGTGATCTATTTGCCTGGTAGCTCGGGAGGTTTCTATGCGTAAAATATCAGAAACCGGATTGGGAGAAAGGAATAGCTCGGGCTCATGTGCGGGCAGGTCATCCGAGCTTATCATTACTTCCTCTACCGTATTATCGGCTGAAATAATCCAATACGTGGGGTCAACCTCAATCTCTTCTACTTCAAATGGGAGGGAGATTTCAAATTCCTGACCCTGAAAAGTAGGATAGATCTTCAAAAGACTATCCGCATCCGCACCTCTTGCTTGTATGGGTACGGGGATCTCAAAAAAGTCGACCGATGGATGCGATGTCGTCTGATTCATTTTCAGTCGAACCCCATCGTTTATCTGACTCCACTCTACCTGATAACTAGGGAACCCTTCACCGTAAAACCAATCTTCGAAGAACTCATCTAAATTTTCTCCGCTGACTTCCTCTAAATGGCGTTTGAGGTCATCAGTATGGGCATAATCAAAGGCCAAACTGGAGTCAGCTGCATAATTTCGGATGGCCTGAAAAAAGATGTCGTCACCCAATTGCCAGCGTAACATATGTAATAGATAGGAGGCTTTATTGTAACTTAATCGGCTACTAAATATGCGACTAACGCTGGTTGTATCTTCTACAAAGACGGAGCCTCCATCTTGACTGGTAATAAAATCAACGCGGGCGCGCTTCCAGTTCATCCAGGAGGTTTCCGACCCGAGGAATTCAGCAGTCAGACCTGTCAGATAGGTAGCAAAACCCTCATTAAGCCAGATATCCTGCCAACTGCCACAGGTGATTTTATTTCCAAACCATTGGTGGGCCAGCTCATGGGCTTGCAGAGAATAGGAAAAACTCCCCATAGAACTCATGGTTTGGTGCTCCATACCGCCACCCCAGTTAAATTGAGCATGACCATATTTCTCTCGGGCAAACGGATAGTCTCCGAATAGCATATTGAACAATTCCATCATCTCTACCGTATTATTGAGGTTGTTTCGGGCGGCATTCAAATCTTCCGGATACACATAATTTAATATTTCCAAACTATCGCCAGACTCCAATGTAACATAATCAGAGAAGGAGGCATAGTTTGTCACGGCGAGGGATATGAGGTAAGCTGCAATAGGGTATCTATGCTTCCAATGATAAATCGTATGATCCCCCTGTACCTCCTCGTTTACCAATACGCCATTGGTTCCCACTCTATAAGCGCTCGGGGTTTTTACGATGATATCTATAGAGTCTATTTTATCATTTAAGTCCTGCTTGCACGGCCACCAGTCTTTTGCGCCGTAGGGTTCGGACAGCGTCCAAAGAACAGGTACTCCATCGTGCATGCTTTGTGAAAAGGAGCCAAAGCCCTCGGATGTCGGTTCGCCTTCATATTGGACTTCGATGCTGTCTAAAACTCCTTTAGAAAGGACTTCAGGTAGATCTATCTGTAAATTATCCCCGAGTTGAGAATAGCTGAGTGTATCTCCGTGATATCGTACAGTGAGAACATCCAAATCACCTGAAAAATCAAAATTAATTTGATCGAAATCGGACTGATTGGGTTTAAAGTAACTGCTGATCGTTCCGGAAATAAAGTTAATCGCGGGGTCCACCTCCCAGTATAATCTATGATAGACCAAATCATAATCCCCAGTCAGCGGATTTGCTTTGAAGGTAGTTCGGGAGAGATGAGAACTGCGTTCGGATTCAATGATCGCCGATAAATCCTTACAGTTATGATGCGGATCAATCTGAGCATATCCCAGGAAAGGAATTAAGAGCAACGAACAAACGAAGAATGTAAGTAAACTTTTACTCATGTTTTACTGCTATTTTATATAAATAGAACAGATTTTCCGGTCATAAAAGTATGATAGCCTCCGTAAATATGGTCTATATGATGTCTATTGAACATAATTGATCAGGAAACAGCCTCAA
>CAZVLN010000093.1:0-4720 GCA_964627995.1 uncultured Saprospiraceae bacterium | reverse complement strand
TAACCCTAACCCTAACCCTAACCCTAACCCTAACGAACACCCTAGCTCATGAAAAGACTGCTATACACTTCTATTACGTTTCTATTTCTTGTTTTTTCTTTTTTCCTGCCATTAGCAGCGCAATCTGAACTTCAGGTAGAAGACCTGCAATCAATTGATGGCAGTAAAAAAGTAAGTTTAAATGAAATTTTTCAATCCTATGAAGTTGTCGAAGTAGATTTGAGACCAAATGTTTTGGATTTAAATCGCAATGGCCTGACTAGCTTGTCTTTGTCATTTGATGAAATAGGGTATGATTTAGATTTAAACGAAAACGAAATATTAGGAGACCACTATTCTGTTCGAACTACAAAAGGCCTGGCTCGGACAGAAACTGCTATTCCAACCGATGGATTTACTCAAACGGGTGCCCGCACGGCATTAACGATAGCTTCCAATTTTTTGTATGGCAGTTGGTCCGCGCCCAACGGAGATCGAATTTTTGTTGAGCCTTTGCGTTTTCACGATAATTCGGCTGATCAAAACGAATTTATCATTTATTATAGTAAGGACGTTTTAGACACTACGAGAGGAAGTTGTGGGGTAACAGCGGAGCATCATATGCACGGTGAAAAACGAAATGGGAGTACATCTTCTGGCATGGAGAATAACGGGTGTCTAGAAGTAGAGATTGCCTTAGCTGCAGACTTCTCTATGTTTCAAAAGTACGGTAGTGTGCAAGATGTTGAGAACCGAAACATTGGAGTAATGAATGATGTCCAAACCAATTATTCTGGTGAATTCGAATCTGATTTGCTTTACGAAATTGTTGAGCAGTTTATTTCTGACTGTGCCAGCTGTGACCCCTGGACCTCCTCCACAGATCCGGGCACCTTGCTAAACTCTTTCACCGATTGGGCTCCGACCGGCTTTAGCACAACACATGATGTGGGGCAATTTTGGTCTGATCGGAACTTTAACGGAGGAACCATCGGCTTAGCCTGGGTAAGTGTAATATGTACGAATAATCGATATAATATTTGTGAAGATTTTAGCAATAATGGGAACCTCATTCGGGTATTGTCAGCCCATGAGCTCGGTCACAATTTCTCTTTGGTACACGATGCTGGGGGTTCTGGTTTCATTATGGCACCTTCCGTCAATAATACAAATGACTGGTCGAATCTTTCTATTAATGATATGAACGATTACATTCCCCGACCTTGTCTGGACGAATGTCAACTATCGCCGGTCGCGGATTTTGGTGTTGTCAACACCAATGTTTGTGAGGGAACAGATGTGTATTTTTACAGTCTGGCCAGTGGACCTGTAGAGGAGTACGAATGGTCCTTCCCCGGAGGTAGTCCCAGTAGCAGTGATGAAGAATTCCCTGTAGTGACTTATAACAGCACAGGTACTTACAGTGTTACTTTAACGGTAATTGGTAATGGAGAGGAAGACACACAGACTCAAAATGCTTTAGTTACAGTAGGGGCAAGCGGCGAAACCGTCTTATGGTATCAAGATTTTGAAAGTGGGATTGATGATTGGATTATAGAGAATGAAACCAACAACGGATGGGATATTACATCCGCCACGGATGGCAGTACTTATGGAACTGAGGCGATTTGGGTGGATAATTTTAATAGTGGGCCTACGAACAATGAAGATCTAAAATCTCCGGTCTTTAGTTTGGAAGGATATGATGAGGCTACTCTTCATTTGGATTATGCGTATTGCAGAAAAAATGGAACGAGTGACTCTCTTATCATTTCGGTGAGTACAGATGGCGGCGCCACTTTTACACAGGTGGCCGGTTATTTTGAGACAGGTAGTGGAAATTATGCTACTACTTTTAATAGTGGTAACCCTCTTGTTCCGTCTGAGACCGACCAGTGGTGCTTGTCAGGGATCGGAAATGATTGCCTGGAAATCCCACTATCGGGCTTTGCTCAAGAACCCGAGGTACAAGTACGTATTCGGAACAAGTCCTTAGGTGGAAACAATTTATACGTGGATCGCATTTGGCTGACCACCGATTGTTTTGAGTTATTTCCTCCGGAAGCTGATTTTACCTCAGATGTGACCGAAGGCTGCGCTACCTTTGTGGTTCAGTTTGAGGACTTAACCAATGGTGTAGTTGATCAATACAATTGGTTTTTCCCCGGCGGTTCTCCGTCCACATCAACCGAGGCCAACCCAGAGGTCTTTTATGCCGAGCGTGGAGTGTATGATGTGGAACTTACCGTGAGCAATGCGACTGGCCAGGATGTGGCCTTTAAAAGCGGGTATATTATCGTAGAAGATGTTCCCGAGCCGGACTTCTCTTTTTCTGTTTTTGGTCGGGAAGTTGCATTTTTAAATACCACTCCTAATGGCCTGGCCTATATATGGGATTTTGGAGATGGCCTATCTAGCACAGAGGAAAACCCAACTCATACCTATGCCGCCGATGGTGACTATAATGTGATTCTGACAGCTACAAATCAGTGCGGTACAGAAGAGATTCAAGAAATTGTAACGATAGATGCAAACCCGCAAGCTGCATTTGAGGGCACGCCCACCACTGTTTGTGCGATGGAATCGGTAGCGTTTGATGCATCCAGCTCGGTAAATGCCGATGGATTTACCTGGACTTTTGAAGGAGGTTCTCCGGCAACCGCTACAGGTGAATCTCCGGTAATTACTTATGAAGAAACGGGAACCTACGATGTAACTCTAATTGTCGTAAACAATTTCGGCACCGATACACTTATCCAAACTGATTATATCGAGGTCCTTCCCAATCCGGATGTCGATTTCGATTTCACTGCCGATGAACTTATTGTCCAATTCACAAATCAGTCTACAAACTACGATGACTTGTCCTGGTTCTTTGGCGATGGGTCGACCTCCTCCGAAGAAAACCCCACACATACTTATGCCGAGGCGGGCACTTACGATGTGACTTTGATTGCCAGCAGTGCTGCTTGTGGATCAGATACGCTGGTTCAGGAAATTCAAGTGGATGAAGGCGTACAAGCAGATATAGCCTGGGACGGTGAAACTGCCGGATGTACGCCATTCACTGTCAATTTTGAGGGTTTACCATCCGATGCCGAAACCTTTAGCTGGACTTTCAACGGCGGACAACCTGCAACCTCTACGGAAGCGAATCCGGTGGTTACCTACGCCGAAGCAGGCACGTACACCGTCAGCTTAATTGTCACTCAAGATGGCGATGCAGATACTTTAACATTAAACGATTTAATTGTAGTAAATGAAGGGCCTGCAGCTTCTTTCGACTTAGATATTACCGGTCGGAATCTCGAGGGTTTTAACAATAGCACAAATTTTGACGGGCTTCTATGGACTTTTGGGGACGGTGAGGAGAGCTCTGAAGAGAATCCCACATACACCTACAGCTCCGATGGACAATTTACCGTGCGCTTGACCGTATGGAACGAGTGCGATACACAAACAGTGTCCGAAGAGATCACAGTGGCTACGCTGCCTACTGCAGACTTTTCAATTGCAGGTAATGCGGAAGGGTGCATACCTTTAACCGTTACTTTTGAAGATAACTCGTCCGAAAATTCCATTGGTAGAGAATGGATATTTGAGGGTGGAAATCCATCAAGCTCCACAGCCGAAAATCCGACCATTAGCTATGAGCAGGCGGGCACCTATAGTGTTACCCTGATTGTGGAATCCTTAGCTGGGTTTGACACCTTGGAAATGGAGGATGCCGTAATCGTAAATCCAGACGTACAGGTAGGCTTTGATCAGCTCGTCGACAGTCTGCAGGTCACTTTTTCCAATAGCAGTAGTGATGCGATGAGCTATATTTGGGATTTTGGTGACGGAAACAGTTCCACTGACGAAAACCCGACCCATACTTATACCGATCCCGGTTTGTATGTGGTGTCATTAACTGCAATGAACGACTGCGATACTGCATTTATAGAGCGAGAGATTGGCGTGGGTGGAGTTCCAACCGCGAATTTCACGGTCGCAGGCAGTCCCGAAGGTTGTGCTCCATTTGAGGTTCAATTTGAAAACACTTCTGACGGGGTGGTTGGTTCAGTAGAATGGATATTTGATGGTGGATCACCAGCAACTTCTAGCGAGCAAAACCCACTAGTAACCTACTCTGAATCCGGTTTTTATGATGTTACACTCATCGTCGAAAACGCAGCCGGGACTAATCAATTTACACGGCAGCAGTATGTGCGCGTCAATATTTTCCCTGAAGCAGAAGCTAGCTTTGAGTCCCTGAATATGTTCACCTACGAATTTGAGTCAGACATAGATGATGCTCTTTCTGTTGATTACCGATGGGAATTTGGAGACGGGAACGAGAGTTTAGAAGAAGATCCTACACATACCTATGCCGAAGATGGTGTGTATGAAGCCCTATTTATTTGGTCAAATGCTTGCGGATTAGATACTATATCGCTGGAAATTGAGATCATTTCCTCTTCGATTGTGGAAACTGTATTGCAGTCTGTGCGTGTATTTCCTAATCCGACAAGTGGGCAGGTCACCATCGACGGGATGCCGGTCGGAGCTCAGCTTACCATTTACGATATGAACGGGAAAGAGATGTTGGATGTCCCTCGGGTAAATAGTTCTCGTCAAAAACTACGATTAGTAGACTTTTCAGCCGGGATGTATATCATTGCCATCCATCACGAAGGATTCACGGAGCGCAAAAAGCTCGTCGTTAAATAAAAAGAGTTAGATCAATTTTTAAATGAAG
>CAZVLN010000092.1:0-4789 GCA_964627995.1 uncultured Saprospiraceae bacterium | reverse complement strand
CATTCCAGCCTTTTTTTCGCAACCAGCGATTGATAGGATATAGCATGAACGCTAATAGCAATGCAAAACTCAGTGGAATGAGTAGAGACCTGCCGTAAACCATTATGATGCCCAAACCGATGAGTGAGCCAATGCTGTAAAATAGTTGTGCGGTTGAAAACTTCATTATACTCTAGTTATTCTACTGCAAAAGGTAAGCAAAATTTATAAATTGGTAAGTAGAGTGTTGTTGATATTTGCAACACTGCTTCTAAGCAGCTATTTGTATTTGTGCGGCTAAGAATGGCCTTTGCTTTATAAATTCCAAAATTAAGGTCCTTCTTTCTTTAAGATCTGTTGCAGTTCGTTATAGATAATTTATATACTTTATTGCTATGGTTATTTATCACATCTTCATTCGAAGTGCTGAGTACTCTAATTTTTCACTACCTGTGCACTGGCATTTTTTGTAAGGGTGATGGGTATGCGGGAAAAGAGGCATAAAAACACCTTGATATTTTTGTCCATATTGGGATTGGAAATTAGCTAATCCCGAGTTTACTAGTATTTTTTAGAATAGAAGGAAAACGACTAGGGTTTCTTTTGTCTTACATTTTATATCTATGGAAGAAAGAAGTATATTGGTATGTAAAGCATAAAGAATAAAAAGAGTGGTATTGGGTATTGATTTACCCGAACTAGTTTCTATAATTCTTAATTAGAAACGGTTAATTTATCAGACTTGAGTGCATATTTATATCTTCTGTTCCCTTTTAGTCTATGACCCCTAAAGGGATTTTCTCTCTAAATGATCTAGTTATCTATGCCATCGAAAAAGAATACCATGGACGAAGAAGGAATCATAATCACCAAGCGATCTGGTGAAAAGGCCATTTTTGATCCCGAAAAATTGAAGCATTCCCTTAAGCGTTCTGGAGCTAAAGATCAGGTTATTCAAGAAGTGGCAGATCTGGTTCTATCCAAGCTACATAAAGGAATGTCCACAAAGCAAATTTATAAAATGGCTTTTGCCTTATTGAGAAAAAAATCTCGGCCAGTGGCGGCTCGGTATAAATTAAAAAAAGCTATTCAGGAATTGGGTCCTACGGGTTATCCCTTTGAGAAGTACGTTTCGGAATTACTGAATTTTGCCGGCTATACAACTCAAGTTGGTAGGACGGTTCAAGGCAACTGTGTAGACCATGAAGTGGATGTACTTGCCTACAAGGGTAAAGAAAGACTCATGATAGAGTGTAAATTTCACAGTGACCACGGTAGAAATTGTGATGTAAAGGTGCCTTTATATATCCAATCGCGTTTCAAAGACGTAGAAAGAAAATGGCGCCACCAAGAGAAAACCAAAGATGAGGTTCACAAAGGCGGCATTTTTACAAACACCCGCTTTACAGACGATGCACTGCAATTTGGAAAATGCATGGGACTAATGCTCGTTAGTTGGGATTATCCGCAGCAAGGGAGCTTAAGGGAGCGTATTGATCATTCAGGTCTGCATCCCATTACATGCCTCACAACTTTAAGAAAAAAGGAGAAAGATGAATTGCTGATGGATAATCACGTTTTATGCGCTACATTGATTCAACATTCCGATTTATTGGATGATATCGGGATTACGAATAGAAGAAAAAAGAATATCCTGAAAGAGGCAGAGGCGGTCTGTTATGACTCATTTAAATAAGAAATCAAATGACAAAAAGTAATATCAGAATACATTTTTTGGGAGCTGCTGGAACGGTTACCGGCTCCAAATTTTTGCTGGATACGGGTGACCATAAAATTCTGGTCGACTGTGGCTTGTTTCAAGGACTGAAAAAGTTACGTTTGTTAAACTGGGATTACCTTCCGGTGGAGGCGAGTGACATCGATGTCGTTCTGTTGACCCATGGCCATTTAGACCATACCGGGTACTTACCAAAATTAGTCAGTGCTGGCTTTCATCGCCATATTCGAGGGACAGCGCCTACCTTAGAAATTGCAAAAATTATTTTGCGGGATAGCGCCAAAATTCAGGAGGAGGAGGCAGAGCGAGCCAATCGAGAGGGGTTTTCTAAACATAAACCTGCCAAACCCTTGTATACGCTAAAAGATGCAGAGCGAACCATCACGCGATTCAGTCCCGTTCCCGAGGGAGAGTGGATGGATCTTTTTGAGGATATTAAGGCTCGTTTTCAATATAACGGGCATATTATCGGCTCTACCTTTATTGAACTGGATATACATGGAGAACGTTTTGTGTTTTCAGGGGATATTGGCCGTCGTGAAGATGTTTTGATGCGGACCTATGAAAAACCCAATAAAGCGGATGTGCTATTTATTGAAAGCACGTATGGAGGGCGCTTACATCCCAATGAAGATCTTAAAGCTAAACTAAAGCGTATTATTAAACACACCTACGATAAAGGCGGCACATTAATCATACCGAGTTTTGCTGTAGAACGGGCTCAAACCTTAATGTACTATCTATGGCAATTGAGGAAAAGTGGAGATATTCCGTCTATGCCTTTTATTATGGATAGCCCTATGGCCGCCAGAGTGTTGGAGGTTTTTCATCGATTTCCGGACTGGCATAAACTATCTGCTCAGGAATGCAAGGAGATGTGTGACCAATTTCAAATCGTTGAATCTTTTAAGGAGACTTGGGAAGTTATCGACATGACAAAACCCAAGATTGTTTTAGCGGGTAGTGGCATGGTCACAGGGGGGCGAGTACTCACATATTTGCAACAATATATGGATAGGCCTGAAACTTCGATTTTATTAGCTGGCTATCAAGCGGAAGGTACCAGGGGGCGTTCTCTTCTTGAAGGAGCCCAAAAATTGAAGATCTATGGAAAATATTATGATCTTAAGGCTGAAGTGTTCAATATTGAAGTGCTTTCGGCACATGCAGACCAGGATGAGCTACTTGATTGGATGAGCGATATTGAATATCCGCCAAAAAAGACCTTCATTATACATGGTGAAAATCATGCAGCAGATGCTTTCCGGCGAAAAACCAAAGATACTTATGGTTGGGATTGTCATCTGCCTGAATTGTACGAGATTGTAGATGTTTAATCTGGCAGACTGTCAGGTATTTGCAATAGGTATGAGTGAAAAAAGTAATCATTTTATGAGCGTGCGCTCCATCCAACTGGTGATTATACCTAAGGGAATTTCGTTAATGGACTCTTTTAGCAAGACATAATCCATAGGGCTTCCATCTTTACTTTTTTGGAATAGATGGTTGACTCCACTAATTAGTACATAGTCAATGGGAGATATGCGATCGGCTATTAGTTGGTCGATATTTTGAATACTGCCTGCGGGCGGCACCTGCAAATCTTTACTGCCGTAAATAAATAGAGTTGGAATATCTAAGGAATAGTTGGTCTTCATGGGATCGTAAAGAAGAATGTCATATAGGTGGGTGTTTGTCATTTGATAAACCAAATTGTTAATGAGTGTCGGACTCAGGCCACTTCCCGTGTCCAGGGCATTAAACTCAGCTGTCAAAAGGCTATCCAGGTTTGGGTGATCCTTATTTTCGATAAGTGTTTCGTATACCTTGCGCATATTGTTTATGCCTATTTCGATTTCCTCCTCAGGTGTATCATCGTAAAGACTTTCTATATTTCTCTTTTGTTTTAGCATCATTTCGAAGCCTTTTTCGAATGGAGTAGCCATTAAGACTAGAAAATCCAACTCATTAGATCGATTTAATTCTAAAGCTGTCATTCCTCCTAAGCTATGACCGATAAGTCCCACATGTGAAAAAGAAAGACTGTCATCGGCAAACTGCTCGTGAATCGCATCCAGGATCAGTTGGTGATCCATAAGCTCTACTTCCATGGTATTGGTGAATTTACTTCCGGTAGATTGTCCGGTTCCTCTATCATCAAAGCATACAGAGGCTATTCCTATTTTTTCCAGTTCTTTTGCTATAAACAGGAATGGTCGATTTTTCCCGATTGTACTAAATCTATCCTGAGGACCGGAGCCAGATATAAATAATGCGAGGGGATAGGTACCCATCGAATCCGGCGCAATGAGTGTTCCGGCTAATTTGACAGAATCTTCCTCGTTTATTATTTCAAGGGGCTTAGAGTAAAATTCATCTTTTTGAGCATGGAGGTAGTTACAACTATATTGAATGATGCTTAGAGTTACAATAACTCTTATATAATAAATCATGGAGTGTTTCCTATTTAGTTTTTCAATACCATTGGTACAGCTAATTTAAGCATATAAATTAAATTATGCATTCGTATTCAGATATCAGGTAGAGTAAGGAAGGATTTATTAGAATACTGTAGTATTTCACATTTTTGCCTTCTCTATCCAATTACATAGTTAAATAGGTGGAGAAAGATATCGGGCATCGACTTTATCTTAAGACTAATGCCTTTGCTTTATTGGAGCAAGCAATAGATAAAACACCCAGGCAAACCAAGAGATAAATATGACGGCCAAAACCCAGGCTAACTTTTCATTACCTGAAGTTTTATTGTCAGTAATAATGATAATAAGCGGCAAAAACCAAACTAAAACAATAACTAAAATAAAAAGTAATCCTTCCATGGTGGTGGTTTTGTTAAACTTATTGTAATATATTGAATTTTTCTGACTTTGAAGGCTCTATACTTTATAATCTGGATTGTTATAGTTCCATGAAAATCAACAATTTAGGGCTATTTAGGCTTTTTAAGGTTCACAAATATTTGTGTAGTGTTAGATATATTTATGTGCATTTCTTTGATTAAAAAGCAAGGCCGCGGTCTATGCAGACCGCTCCTTTTGTGTGTGTAAAAAG
>CAZVLN010000091.1:0-4793 GCA_964627995.1 uncultured Saprospiraceae bacterium | reverse complement strand
CATTTTCCTCATTACTCCTTCACAAAAAAGCAATAACCTCCTTTACTGTGAAACCATTCGTCAGGTCTAACAAAAATTCTATCATTGTAATAGGCATTAGGACTAAATTTTAAAAACTCGATATTATTATCCGCTGTATCATTTAGATCGGAGTAACTGTCCAGCCAACCACGTAAATTGGGGCACATCTCATCAAATGTCTGACCAGGAGTCAGGTTAATCAATAAAATATGATTAAATAGATAAAGCCCTTCTTTACGAGGTATTATGCTAAATTCTAATGTATAACTATTATCATCATAATAATAATCACAAGAGATGTGTCTCCCACGTTCTGTATTTCTAATTTTCAGATTGTATAGATCATCTATTAAAAGTTTAAAGTCTTCTAAAGCAAATACTTCGTCAACAGTATCTATACGGATCAGGTATGTAGATGGATTAAACTTAAAATCAGATAACACAACATGCTCCCCTAATCCTCTATCGTACACCCTATCCTCAAAAATAGAACTAAAAAATATCGTGTCTCCCACAGAAAAAGTATCTAGTGCCGGAGTTAAAGTACTCGGGATAAGAAAGTCGTGTGTTCCGTTAAAGTCACACCGATCATTGGGATAACACGAAATGACCAAGCACAAGACGCCACCAATAATTAAACCTTTGATCCATTCAATTTTCATAGTATTCATTAAATAATAGTTCAACATCCTGCTGTGTATTACTTGTACTTCCTAGCAAATTTGCAATAATGGACTGTTCATAGTCTTCAACACTTTTTATGCCAACATCTAATAAAGAGAATAAGTCAGCAATAGTTATGGTTGTTACATTATCCGAGAAAATTGCACATTTATTGTCCAATGAATTGCATGCTTCCTCAAAATTAGTTGGGTCGACTAAATCATGATGTAAACCAACAGGGCTATACCCCTCTTTAACATTCAAGAATTTCTCAAGATTACCTTCCCAAGTTTCAGGTCGGAAGTTGCTTTCATTTCCGTAGGTTCTATGGGCATAAGTCATACCAATAAATTCAGCCCAAGAATCTACTATGCTTACATATCCATGGTCATCTGCTGTGGCGTGGGTCTCGAGTGGATAATAAAAACCAAACCAATAACCTTTGGTCACATTTCTCCTATGCGAGGCATGAGCAAATTGATGATACGCTAATTTTTTTGTCACATCCGAATGGTCTGATCTTATTCCTACATAAACTTCAGGTAACATTTCAGCCACAAACCAAGATGTCAGAGTTGACACCAAATAAAACATACCTCCATTAAACCAGTAAGGTGCTCCCTCATAGCCATCATTTGCTCGTATGAATAAGTCCATAAAAAAAGTAAAAGTAAGTCCATAAGTAAATGCTATATCATATTTAGCATCTAAAAAAGCAAAGCCAGCGTTGCTGCCATAATCAACCATAACATCCATCCCATCTTTTGGCGTTTTTATACCATCAGCATTTGCATAATCATAGTATTCATGTAAAGCATTATTTACTGTTGCAGCACCCCAATACCTGTGTGCTCTTGAACCTACGTTTGAATACATATGATAATTTACAGAAATATTATTAAATGTAGGTCCTTTTAACTTACCAACATAGTCTTTCACCGACAGAAGCCATTGCCATATTTTCATATTTTTTGAACCTCCTCTAATTGATCCTCTATGATTTTTAAATTTATGCCATATCCAAGCATCTCCTCTGTAACTTTTATTAATTTCCCAACAACCATTATCGTCGGTCCAAACTTCATCCTCCTTAAACCAAGTGTCTTTCATTATTACTTTCACCCGTCTTACTCCATCGAATGTATTTGGGTCTCCAGGAGTTGATAATTCAGTATCTTCAACTTTTATGCAACCAGCCGGTTTACTCCAACTAAGAGAAATGGGACAACCACAAGCATTAGTTGGAGTTGGTGGGGGACTGCAATCACATTCGTATTCCCATTCAAGGGGATTATAATTTACTACATTCCATTTTACTGAACAACCTTCATCACAGGGGTTTGGTGGTGGACATTCACAGGTCCACAGTTGACCATTATTATACAATGCCGTGACGCATCTTACAGGACAGGGATCAGGATCATCAATAATTGTCCAAGATTCACTAAATACATTGATTTCATCTGCACTGTAACCTCTAAAATAATCTTCTATCTCATCTCCGTTTCCAGTCAACCTAAAACTTTCAGCAATCAATAATGGGTCAGAATCGTCTAAAAACAATTCGTCAATAATCTCATATTGGATGTTAGGAAATGAAAAGTCCTTATCCACTACAGCATACAATACAGGAAAAGAGCCTTCGTCTACATCTTGATAAAAATCTCCTAATTCAACTATTTCATACTCTAATGGAAAATCATAATACTGCTCATCAATGCTATCCAATAGTAACATGTCATCATTTGAAGTAGGTAAAAATTTCACATATAGGTTAGTAGGTTCAGGTGGTTGAGCGTTTGAATTGTAAAGGCTAATGTGAGCATTTGCCACATTTTGAATCGTAAATGGATTTTCCCTTAAATTACCCAAAACAGTTTGAAATCCGTTACTCTGCTCTCGCAAAGTGATATTGTTGTCGCTAATATTAAACACAGTGTTATTGGGCTGCAAGTCAGAATCCTCATGGGTATCGATATTTGTACTATCAATTAAAGATTCATCTGAGCAGGAGACTAGAAAAATGAAAACTATACCAAGTATTAGGGCTTGAGGCGTGAGGCGTGAGGCGTGAGGCGTGAGGCGTGAGGCGTGAGATTCATGATTTAATAATTTATAGGTTTACTTTAAATATACGAAAAAATAATAAAAACCGTAAATAAATAACTTCATTGACCACAATCATTCACAATTCGATGTGACCTAATTGGAAGAACATACATTTGAGCGTCACTCGGCCGCTATGATCCGGGACTCGCTCAGGTGGCCTACCTTCATCCTCGAAAAGGTCGCTGTCGCGACCTTTTTCGGGATTCCGGCGGCTTCGTCCATTCCTACGTCACGCTTTCAGCGGGACTTCGGTTGAAACATCGGCCCTTCGTGGCGCCTTGCGCCTCCTGCATGGCGCTGCGCGCCACTTGGTCTGCTTCGCATCCCTTATCAGTCCTGGGCCGGGAGGTATAGGGCAATTTGTTTATTATTGGTTATCTTTATTTTTATGCATGTGGAATGGGTCTTAAATTATTATCACATTTTTTCACCCTTGGCAAGGAATTTAGTATATATCTTCTGTTTTTTGATTGGTTTGCAGTTTTTCGCCTGTCAATCTCCTGACGATTTTGGTGACTTAGGCTATTTTTCCCTCGATGATCCGGCCTATGACATAGCATTTGACGTGCATGCGAAAATTCCAGTTATAAATAGATCCAATATTTTGCCTCAAGATGGAGTGGCAAAAGTTTTTTATGGAGATAATCATTTTGTCATGCTTACTCAGCAAGACAGCATCATTTGTTTCAATTTACCCGATCAAGAGGTTAAATGGGCTATTCGTATACCCCAATCCTACTGGCCATCCTGTGCGGCAAAAATAAATAACGGAAAATTTATCCTTGCCCATAATCGCAGCAATGAAATAAGTCACTATGTTTTAGAACTGTCTACCGGAAATATATTGAAAAGTAGTAGTTTTGGATACCCCGAAGGTTACGGCATAGCAGAATTGCAATTCAATAATGAAGACTTAATTTTATTAGCCGGTGATGAAGTAGATTTCAACCATCGAAGATTAGCTTTATATACATGGAACTGGACGACGGAGACATATCTTAATTTGTTTACTACTCATATAAAAGAGCCTTTATCTATTAACCCGAAATATCTGCAAATGCAAATGGATAATGGAAAGGCTTACATTGTTTATCACTATGATGTAGATTCTAAAGAAAGATCTACTAACTTGTATAAGTATGACCTTACCGCTGATACATTAGATTCCTGGAATGTAAAAGGCGAAAATTTGTACCCTACTTACTTTGGTCAACCTATTGCTAGCGTAAGTGAAGGTTTGTTTGTTTATGCCAGCAATGATACACTCTATGCTTTTGACACAGAAAGCGAGACCTATTCATTTATTAAAAACCCACTAAAGGGTATAGAAATTGAGACTCTAAAAATCGAAAATGGATATCTTATTGTTAAGTATCCTCAAGAAAATCATATTATCGATCTACAGACAGGGAAAATCCTTCTTAAACCGGATCGATACTTCAACTTACTCCTTCATCCCTCTAAAGAACTCTATTTTGATCGGCCTGTTGGGGATTTAAGCACACTAGCGATCCGCGATCTCGCCAGTGGACAAATGCTTTGTGAGGCTGAATTCGGATTTGTCCCATCAGGACTTGACCTTCTCTTTTACGATAACATGTCAGACCAAATCATTTTTATTCAGAATCGATTCCTTTTCTTAATGCATATGCCTGAAGAATTATGATGACACAGTTCGTAAAATATTCTGTCCTATTTTGGCTGAGCCTAGGAATTGTTCAAGGACAGAGCTCCTGGTTCCTCGATCTAAATACTGGGGTGTATGATCACTCTTTGACAACAAATAAAAACTTCGTTACTAATCTAGAAGAAATAGGATTTACGCGACAACGGCAGGCTGCATTCCAATTTGACTTGGTCGCGGGAAGAAAAGGGGCAAGCGGAATTCATGTAGCAGGAGGATTTAAAACCTTACGCCCGGAGACAACGTATAGTCTAATCACCTCCTTTGATCAGGCGATAGGAGTCGAGAAGATAAGCGAAACTGTCAAATATCAAAC
>CAZVLN010000090.1:1673-4834 GCA_964627995.1 uncultured Saprospiraceae bacterium | reverse complement strand
CCACAAGGCTTCGGCATATCGGCTTTCGGTCCAGTTTTCGACATAGGAATCGGGGGTAAGTAAATCAAAAGACAATAGATTTCGCGCTTCAGCTCCGGCATCAATTGCTAATTGCCATCTGCCCTGAAAAAGGTAGACTCGACTTAGCAATGCCTCAGGAATACCCGGACGAGCCCAATATTTTGGATTTCCGGCTCGTACATTTGCGCCATTGAGCAAAGGACGAGCAGTTTGCAGATCCTCTATGATCTGGTTGTAGACTTCCCCCACTGAAGCGCGAGGGAGACGCTCAAAAACACCTAATGGCTGATCGTAATAAGGAACTGCTAAATGGGAGGCGGAAGGAGTATAATTATAGTCTTGCCCATATATCTGAAGTAACTGAAAATATAATAACGCTCGAATAACCCGGGCTTCGCCTTCAATGGCACGCAATAAATTGCTTCTTGAATCTTCGATTTCCGGAACCGCCTCTATCAGTCGACTAGCTGACATGATGCCTTCATAATTCACCTCGTAGACATCAGATATTCGAGACTCGTCTAGCTGAGTCATGAACTGATAGGTATTGGCATAAGCATCAATTAAATTCGTTGTAATACTGCGGTCGGGACTCGGTTGCAAATGGCCGGCCATCAGTTCAGGGTACATAATAAGAAATTCACCATATAATGAATTATCTCCCAAGTGATTATACAGCCCTACCGCTGCCAAATTCGCATTATTTGCATCAGACAAGATATCTTCATTAGAGAGTTGGTCATCTATTTCTACCGAAAGGAAGTCCTGGCATCCCCATGAAAAAACTACAAGACATAAAATCAGGGTCTGTTTCATATCTGGGTTTTTAGGGTGAAGGAATACGTTCTCTGTCTGGGAAAATTATATCGGAATTCGGCTGGTCCATTGCGATCTGCTTTCGATTTTTGGGCATACCAAATCCCCAAACGGTTAATTGCCAAACTGCATCTTAGATTTCGTAAAGCTGGGAATGGAGATTTAGAAAAAGGCTGATAGCCCAATGAAATATTGTTGATCTCAATAAAGTCGCCAGAGAATAGTAGACGCGTGGATGTTCGATGAAATGGGTTGTTGACATTCAGTCGAGGTACGTAAGTGATATCTCCAGGCTGCTGCCAGCGATCCAATTGATTTACACTCTGGTTTAAAAAGCTAATCTGTCGTCCATCAGAACTGTAGAATTCACTCATCAGAAAATCCTGCCCCTGAGAGAAATTCAAAAAGACAGATGCCGTCCATTTCTTCCATTGTACAGATGTCGTCCATCCTCCAGTGACCAATGGCGCAGAACGACCAATAGGCTGTCGATTTTCCAGGGCGTAGGCTTCATTGCGGTTATCGGTAATGGAACCATTAGGTAATTCGTACAGTGGTTGTCCATTATAGGGATCTACACCTGCATATTTTACACCGTATAGAGTATTAATATCCTGGCCTTCCACGATTCCCTGAGCAGAAGCTTGCGATACCCGTTCGATAGGGATTTCTAATACTCTATTTCTATTGAGCGCCAAATTGAAGTTCATCCGCCAGCGAAACCCTCTACCGCTTTGACCTCGGACATTAAAAGATGCCTCGTAGCCCCAATTACGCATGCTTCCCCCATTGATAATAACGTTGTCAAAGCCACTCTCTCGAGGCACTTCAATCGTCGTGATGGCATCCCGGACGGTATTCCGATAATATTCCAATGTTAACCGATATTTGTCGTCGAGAAAACCCAAGTCGAGCCCAAGATTAAACTTATAGTTGGACTCCCAGCCCAGGCCCGGGTTTGGCGCCGTTCGTGGTTGAGCGCCCAACACCCCTCCATATTGATTGGCAGTAGATAAGCCATAGGTGCCTGATGCGGCGTAAGAGCCGATTCGGGCATTACCCGTAGATCCAAATGAAGACCGTATTTTCCCATATGTCAATTTATCCCATGGGAAAAAGGACTCCTCCGTAAACACCCAGGAAGCTCCTACAGCAGCAAATTGAGCCCGCTGTACGTCACCCCCAAATAAGGAAGAAGCATCCTGTCGCCAACTGATGCTGCCGTAATATCTATAATCGTAGTTGTAAGAAAGGTCACCAAAATAGGAAACCAAAGCATCTCGAAAAGTGCGTGAAGCCCCTGAAATATCTTCATTCGCAGCAAAATCAATTTCGCGGAGGCCATCAAACAGAAAGTTGGAGGCTCGCGTCTGCAGGCGCTCATTCGTTCGATTTTGAACTTCAGTACCAGCAACATAATTCCAATGATGGTTTTCAGCTATTTTACCACTCCCCTGGGCCTTTGCGCGCCATATCCACCGAAAATTCTGCACGTCATTTATACGCAAAAAGCCGTTTCGATTTCGACCACTGCCATTGAGTGCTGAATCAAATTGACGTTGGCGATTGCTGTACAGATTAATACCTATACTAGAGGACAGATGTAAAAAAGGAAATAGACGGATGAGCAAGCGACTTCGACCCGTCACATCATAATTCCGGTGTTCATTTTCATTTTGATCTAATACCGCTAAGGGATTGGGCCTTGTGGCAAAAAAACCTTCATTATTAAATGAGCCATCTGCCGCAAAGGGCGAAATATTAGGCGGAAAGCCCTGAGCGGTGAAAGTATTGATCGCTTCTTTATTCATGCGAGCAAAAATGAGTCCCGATTCCAGTTGAATGCGCTCTGAAAATTTTTGCGTTAAAGAAAGGTTGGCAGTATAGCGTTGCATATCATTGCGCTTTCCAATAGAGCGCAAATAAAAATGACCGAGTGAAAGTCGATAAGTCATTTGCTCACTACCTCCGCTAAAACTCAGATTGGTGTTGCTATTCCATCCATTCTGGCGTACTAGAGCCCGCCAGTCTGTGTTTACGTCTGCCGATCCCGCCAGGGATGGGTCGAGTCCACTGTTGAACAAGGTCTCCCGATACAGATTTACATAGGAACGGCTGTCGAGCAACTGCACGTCATTGATGAAGGATGAAACGCCCTGTGTGGTGGAAAATTGAATTTGCTGTTTTCCCTGACGACCCTTTTTCGTGGTGATCAGGATCACACCATTTGAGGCATTGGCTCCATAAATGGCCGTAGCGGCAGCATCCTTTAAAACGGTGATGGTTTCAATATCCTCTGCATTCAGCATGGCCAGTGGGTTGAG
>CAZVLN010000090.1:0-1573 GCA_964627995.1 uncultured Saprospiraceae bacterium | reverse complement strand
ATCGATCGCATAATCATTTAAAATCTATGGAAATATACTGCAATTTTATCAGCCCTTATTTAGATTTATTCTACTTAGTGCAAATATAAGTAATGATTTCAGAAAAGTGCAGTTCTTTTTTGAAAAAGGATGAGCGAGAATTGCAGCCACGCTCTATTGTTCATAGCAACATCTTACCGTATCTTCGCCTTATGAGCCATAACCAATCTCTCACCGATACCATTATAGCCTTATCCACGCCACCGGGCAGTGGTGCGATTGCTGTCATTCGCTTATCCGGGCCTGATTGTATACAATGGACAGCTCAACATATTCGAAAGCCGAAGTTAGTTGAGTCGCCATCCCATGCAGCACATTTTGGATTGTTCCGCGATGCTGCGGGAGACGTTTTGGATGAAGTGGTGGTCACTATCTACAAAAACCCTAAATCCTACACCCGACAAGATGTGGTCGAAATCAGCGCACATGCCTCCGATTGGATTATCGAACAAATTATCCAATCGTACCTCAGTCAGGGCGCTCGATATGCTGAGCCCGGAGAGTTCACCTTTCGCGCATACATGAATGGACAGTTGGACTTGTCACAAGCTGAGGCGGTAGCTGACTTGATCTCTGCTGAATCAAAAGAAGCCCATCGACTGGCATTACATCAACTGCGCGGTGGATTCTCAGGGGAGATTGACCACTTGCGACAAAAACTCATCGACTTTGCTTCGCTGATTGAATTAGAACTCGATTTTGGAGAGGAAGATGTCACCTTTGCTGACCGGACCGAATTGCAAGAACAAGTGCAATCTATCCGGCAGCTGATCCAACAACTCATTGATTCGTTTCAATGGGGTAATGCAGTAAAAAAGGGCATACAAACCGTCATTGCGGGCCGGCCGAATGCCGGAAAATCGACCTTACTCAATGCTTTATTGAAGGAGGATCGAGCCATTGTGTCTGACATTGCGGGCACCACTCGAGATACCATCGAAGAGTCTATCGTAATGGATGGTATTCCTTTTCGGCTCATTGACACAGCCGGCTTGCGCAAAGCCACCGACGCTATTGAAGAAATTGGCGTTCAGCGCACATATGAGAAAATTCAATCTTCCGCCGTTGTTCTGTACGTATTTGATGTGACGGAATCTACTCCGGAACAACTCCGTTCCGACCTTGCCGAATTCCGCGGACAGAATTACCGCCTTATCGCTATAGCCAATAAAGTGGACCAGGCTGAAAATGCAAATTGGACAGATTATGAGCAGGTACTATCGGACATACAGCTTTTGCCCATTTCCGCCCTGGAAGGCGAAGGTTTAGCACCACTTGTTGAGTCCCTGATTACTTTTGCTAAGGAATCTCGCCAACAAGCCGGCTCTGCGGTAGTAACCAACAGCCGTCACCATCAGGCCTTAACCCGCGCCTATGCCGACCTGGGACGGGTTTTACATGGGCTGCAAAATGGTATCACCGGCGATTTTATTGCTATGGATATCCGTCAGGCCCTCCACCACCTGGGTGAAATTACCGGGCACATCTCCGTGGATGATCTATTGGGGAATATCTTTAGTAATTTTTGTATCGG
>CAZVLN010000089.1:0-5059 GCA_964627995.1 uncultured Saprospiraceae bacterium | reverse complement strand
AATTTGTTTGGGGGGCATTATAATTATTCAGTGACGAACATACTCAGCCGATTCTAACTGGGCTTTTAGAAATAAATCGTCGTTTTCATATTTCATTTTAGCGCAGAGAAATTATTTATATTTGGCTAAGCAGCTTCAGATTCATCATGTCCGGTAAAACTCCCAAAATGCCTAGAATTCTCATCACCGGAGCCACAGGAAATGTAGGACAAGCCGTTTTACAGGCTTTTTCAGGGCAGTCAAACGATATAGAAGTTTTGGCGGGTGTTCGGTCTACAAAGAATGATAAGCTGCAAGGATTCCCAACCATCCAATTTGAATTTGGCGACGACCATTCTGTTGATACAGCTCTTAATAACTGCGACATTTTATTTTTACTTCGCCCACCTCGGTTGACAGACATAGCACGGTATTTTGAACCGCTAATCGCTAGTGCAAAAAAGAATAGAGTACAACACATCGTATTTCTGTCAGTACAAGGAGCTGAGAAGAGCTCAGTGATTCCTCACCATAAAATCGAAAAGCGAATTAAAGACAGCGGGATACCGTATACTTTTATCCGCCCCGCCTATTTTATGCAGAATTTCACTACCACCCTTTTAGAGGATATCGTGGAACACCATCGAGTCTATTTACCAGCAGGTAATGCTAAATTTACATTGATTGATGTGGCGGATGTAGGGGAAGTAGCAGCAGATATTCTTAAGAATCCCATTCCTCATGCCGGAAAAGCATACGCACTTACTAATCAGGAACAACTTAGCTTTGAAGAGATGACGGCCATCATCGCGGAAGAGACCCGGCTTCCCGTCACGTATACTAGCCCCAATCTGCTCTCTTTTTTCGTCACTGAACGTAAGAAAGGGCTTTCCACGGGATACATTTTTGTTTTGATCATGTTGCACTATCTCCCTCGGTTTTCCGCCACGCCGGAGATGACAAATTTTGTCGAAACCATTACGGGTCGGCCGGCCACTTCATTTCGTGCATTTATAAGAAAACATCGAAAACTCTTCCAACGGACTTAATAACTCACGAAGGGCATTTGATGAATATATTTTTCGTCATTGATTTGATCTACAATGAAAGGGGCTAAATCGGCTCTGCCAATTTTAGTGCTTGCGTTGACACCTACCCAACCCACTCGATATTCTCCTTTTTTGGACTCTTCAGTAAGTCGAGGTGCGCGAACGATTATCCAGTCCAAACCACTCTGTTTTAGAACCTCTGCATGTTCAATGGCGTCATTCAATACTTTTGGAACAGCTATTTTCATGATGAAGCGAATCGCCTTGTCCATAAACTTAGGTTGATCTTTCTCCGGAAAAGGTAACCCACCCCCCGAAAGAGAGATGATCTTTTTTATATTTTCATCTTGCATGGCCTGAATTATATTTTTAGTCCCCCGAGTTTGTAACCACTTCGGTGAGTCCTTAACATGCCCAAACAAACTGACAACGGCATCTGTACCTTCGATTGACCTTAAAACGTCCTCAGCATGGAGCACGTCTCCCTGCACAACCTCAAGATTTGGATGGCTTTGGGATATTTTTCTTGGTGTTCGAGCCAATGCTTTTACTTCAAATCCCTGGTCTAAAGCCAGACTTAGAACGTGTTGCCCCGTAAGGCCCGAGCCGCCGAATAATGCAATTTTATTGTGTTTCATAGCAAAGCTTAGATTTAATATAAAACCAATATATTTATAACTTGACCAGCAGAGCTTCGTTTTAAAACTAACCTTTTTGTAAGTATGTCTACCATTCCTAATCCTAATCAAGACCCCAGCCCCATTCGAATTACGGCGAGATGCCCGATAAGAACTACTTTAGAGTTGATTGGAGGGAAATGGAAATTACTTATAATTCACCAACTCCAAAATGGCCCGCACCGTTTTAGCGAGTTGAAAAGGCTAATTCCAGAGATTAGTGATAAAATGCTTACACACGAACTCGCTATTTTGACTGAAAGCGGTTTAGTCTCTCGGAAAGAGCATAAGTCGTCCGCCCCATTTGTTGAGTATAGTTTAGACAAGCGTGGGGAGTTGGTAAAGCCTGTAATTGACGAAATGGTAAATTTCGCTCAGGGATACCTAAAGCAAGGCTAATTTTTGTCTGTTTTTAAATGGTTGGTAAAACCTCCAACTTTTTTACAATTTTAAGACACTTTTGTCAAGCCGTAAACATTTTGCGTCTTATCATCGTCGATGTAGCCAACGTCATGAACAAGTTGCTTCGTCTTGCGTATGAACTACGTATTAACTAACAAAAAACTTTTTATGAAACATTCACTTATTTGGATTAGCAGTTTGTTGCTATTCGGGTCTTTAATCACCTTAACTTCTTGCGGAGATGACGACGACGATATGGATATGGATCCACAAAACATCGTCGAGTTTGCACAGAACAGTGACGACTACACTACCCTGGCAGCTGCTGTACAAGCGGCAGGACTGGATGGCGCATTGAGCGGAGAGGGACCATTCACTGTTTTTGCACCGGATAATGCAGCATTTCAAGCACTATTAGACAGCAATGACGATTGGAATGAATTAAGCGATATTCCGACAGCCACCTTATCTGCCGTTTTGACGAATCATGTAATCGCTGGCGATGGTATAACGTCATCTGAATTGCAGGATGCATATTACACTACATTGAGCGAAACATCTTTCGGCGGTGCTCAGACCTCTCTATACGTCAATCTTGACGATGGAGTAACGCTTAACGGAGGTCCTTCAGTTGTAGTACCTGACGTGGACGTTTCTAATGGCGTGATTCACGGAGTGGATGCTGTGATTGGTATTCCTAATGTAGTTACATTTGCTACAAGTAACCCGGCTCTATCAAGTTTAGTGGCAGCACTAACACGAGCAGACCTAACTACTGATTTTGTAGCGGCTTTGAATGGAGATGGTCCTTTTACAGTCTTTGCACCTTCTAATGCTGCGTTTCAGGCGCTTTTAGACAGCAATGATAACTGGAACGAATTAGCTGATATTCCAGTAGCAACATTAGAAACCGTTCTTTCGTATCACGTATCTTCAGCAGGAAACGTTCGGTCTACAGATCTTATGGATAATATGGCCGTTCCTACATTAGCAGGAGAATCTTTGACTGTAGACTTGTCTGGTGACGATGTAGTTATCGCTGGTGGAAGCAGTTCTGCAACTGTTATTGTACCCGATGTACAAGGATCAAATGGTGTAGTACACGTGATTGATACGGTACTTTTACCTTAATTTTTTGATCAATATACTTTTTAAAAAAGCTAAGCTCGGATTTCAGGGCTTAGCTTTTTTTATGGCTGCCTCAAAAAAAGAATCTTTAAGAGTAATCAGAGGCTACGATCTGCTCTATCCCTTCTTTATAAGGAGTCGGACGGATGTCAAATGTGTTTTCAAATTTTCCCGAATCAAAGACATAGTCTCTGTCGTATTGATACAACATCTCAACGGATTCTTTCATAATTGGCATAAACCATCCCATGACTTTAACGACAATTGGAGCAACAACTCGATATTTTGGCTCAACGTCCATTTTGCTAGCAATAGCTTCCACCCATTCTTTTCCCGTTAAGGGGTTTGGAGCGGTGGGCAGATGCCAAACCTGACCGTACGCGCTGTCCGTATTACCTAATAAAGCGGTAGCCTTCCCGGCATCCGGGGTAAATGTAAAGCTGTGTTTACATTGGTCGTTAGCTAACCAATTAGCTGTTTTTCCCTCATGCAAAGGCTTAAAAACAGTTTCTGTAAGAATACTCGTCTGCTGTATGGATGGTCCGTAAAAATCTGCTGATCGGGCAATCAATGCCTTTAAATCTCCTCGGTTAATCTCCTCCAAAATCATATCGGCTACCCGTTTTCTAACCTCCCCTTTTTTGCTGGGAGGATCTATTGGGGTGTCCTCAGTCATCGGATTCAGATGATCCTTGCTATACATATATACATTATCAAAAAAGACCAACTTACAGTTTTGTTTCTTGCAAGCTTTAATCAAGCGAGAAACGAATGCAGGCCAGGCTTTTTGCCAGACCTTGTAGCTGTAGGGGAAGCCAACCGTAACGTAAACAATAGCTGAGCCATGAATGGCTCGATCCAACTCGTCTGGGTTCAACAAATCTGCAGCCAAAAGCTGGTCAGTCGGATTGATTTTTTCCGGATTTCGGCTTACTAAGCGAATATCAGAGGTGTAGTTGGTAAGTGCTTTGGCCAATTCCTTTCCAATAGCGCCGCCTGCTCCTAATATTGTTTGCATAAAACTCCTGGTTAGTGTCAACAATGAATAGGTAAAATAGCAAAGTTTTTAGAAACCGACAGGGTGTCTTACCGTAAGAAGAACAAATTAGGTCTAAAAGGGTATTACCATTTGTTACTGTTTAACCACTTGAGCTCGATATACCCTTTGGTTCGGGTCACTAATCTGCATTAAATACATTCCCGCAGGCTGTTGATGGATAACTGTATTCACGGCATCTTTGAGTTCATTCTCATTCCCGTCCATGGTCAAAATATGTCTTCCACTGGCAGATAGTAGACTCACTTTATAGAGCCCTGAACCGCTTGGTATATCTATATCCAGACGCTCGCCCTGGAGGATAGGGTTAGGGAATATTTTTATAGCCTGTTTCTCGACCAATAGTGTTTCACCTCCCGTAGTCATTTCGGGATACACCTGTATGCGTTGCCCGTCGAACCCCACTGCAAATACCGTATCCGTTTCTACATCGGCTTTTATTTGGGAAAACTCTAAGCTTGGATCACCCGTTCCTGCAATGGCAATGTGGGCGAGTGCTCCCTGTTCATCGTAGGTCTCAAAAGCAACGGCATTCGGCCAGAAATCCATATCTATGGTTAGTTGTTGAGGATTACTAACACTCACTCCCTGGCCAGAAGTACCCGTGAGTGGCAATCGGTCTCGAAATGCTCCCAAACTGTGTGCAGATATATAATGCAGAACGGGGGACACCGGAGCTCGATATTCTTTATTTTTAATATAGTTTATGGTCTCATCGATCTGCGCTTGCGTAATCAAAAATTGGCGTTCTCCGTAATCATCAATGA
>CAZVLN010000088.1:0-5210 GCA_964627995.1 uncultured Saprospiraceae bacterium | reverse complement strand
GATTTTGATTTCTTTGGAACCATATCCCACATAGGAGAATTCCAAGGTGATACCGTCGACGACGGAAATTTCATACATTCCATCTACATCTGTAATTGTTCCAGTTCCTGAACCTTTTATGCTAACATTTGCTCCTATCAGTGGCTCACCATCCCCCGAAGTAACGGTTCCGGTCAGCACCCGATCCTGAGCCCAGGCACTAAGGCTGAATAATAGGGACATGCAGATGATGCCCCATTGGGTAAAATTTCGGTTCATACGTTTTGATTTTGTTGAGTGAATGAATATTCCATGTAAGAATGAAATCTTTTTAGACGTTTTAAAACGACGTTAACGAATATATAACATTTTTTTAATATTGTTATGGTCAATGGTCTTCTATTTTTTTCTTGCTCTTTATAGGCCTTTGCCTTGTGGGGTGTGACGCAAAAACAACTTTATGCCAAATATAATTTTGTGTCATATTAGTGGGTTTCAGTCGGTAATTCCCCGGACCATACTTGTTCAAATCCCTTTGGAAAGCTTGTTTTTAGTCCTTTATTTTCAGCCCAGTTTCTTATATATGTGCTCAAGACATGGAAAAAAGCCTCTCCATCCGTATCGTATTCGTAAACGTTATCATTAAACACTCCATTTTTATTTACCAGTATCGTGGCAGCCAAAAAGTAAGACCGCTTTGTTTGCGAATCCATAATGTATGATACATCCGTTAAGGTGCCATAAGCGTATCCCACCTTATTGAGCATCCGGATGTGCGCCGTATCCGCAAGATCCGCAAGAAAAAATTTCACATAATCCGGCGCTAGATCCTGGTAGGATGGACGATGCGACTCCGATGGCCAGCTCCCCATATGTTTCCACAGCCGTTTTCGGTTAGCCTCCGATATTTTGATTTGCTTGTCTTTAGGTGCTACTTCCGGCATTACGATAGCCATCAAAAACCTCTGAAAATCGTCTAGTCCCATGGCATTTTTTTGGCTAAAATCAAAGGCCAGGGGGACAATTCGGTCTCGTTCTACATCGAAATAGGCCCGACCCTTTTGCTGTCCCGGTAAGTCATACAAGCGATTCGTAAAAGCACCCTTACTCTTTACAAGACTATGATGGTAAAGAATGTCACCCTTTTGGTCATAAAAGCGAACCGGATTGGTGTATAAATTTTCTTGCACATTGTATTCCGGCGCACTCAAACGATGCACGATACGCGCTTCATACCCCATTTCTCCCAGCCGGCGATTGATATAGTCCACGCCCAAAAACTCATAGAGCCGATTGTAAGCCTCATTATCGGAAGCTATAAAAATTTGGTGAATGTATTCATCGATGGTCCGATAACCCGATGGCGATTCCGGATCTAAAAAGTCAGCTGTCTGTACCGGTCGCCCCGCAAATGTTTGCATTGGGCAATCCACTGTCAGGCCCTCAATGCCCAGGCAATGTAATTTTTCCAGCGCGAGCGCAGCCACCACCATTTTCACTGTACTTGCCGGATAAAAATACTGTTCATTTACCGGGCCATAGGTGTGCCTCACTACTTCTCCGTCCTCATCCAAATAAGCAAAGGAAATTTGTACCTCATGCCGCTCTTCATTCATATACGACAGCAACACAGAATCTACAGACCTACTAGCATCCAAGTCATCAAACGGATTTCCTTTTTGCCCTGAAGCCAGAGTAGCCCAAAGCACAACCAAAGTTATAAGTAGCAGTTCCGATCCTTGATTCATAGGAATCTATTTTTTATGTGGGCGTATCCCCCGCGCCGGATAATCTTACTTAAATATACGGAAAATGAAGTCTACTTGGTTGGGCGAGAGAGAAATAGACTAGTGTCATTACCACGAAATAAGTATAGAAAAGTCGCAGTAGATTTTTGTTCAGATCAAGGCGCAACGAATGAGACTAGCCCTAGCTAAGCGACTGAGGAGTAACGTAGATATGAGCAAAAAGATCAAGACTTGGTCTATAACGGATTTAGTGGTAATGACACTTACTATTTGGGCGCGGCGGTCGCTGTGTCCGGGGCTCGCTGTTCGCTCGGTCGTGCACCCGTTTCACGCGTACCGTGTGAAACGAGTTTCGACGCTGTCGCCCCCTTCCATCGCTTACGCGGGCCGCCTCACGGCGGCCTTCGGCTGGCGATGGAGCAGTTCTTTGGTATTTCGGATTTGTAAGGAATCCAATATGTGATTTGTTAAAAATCCGAAAAGATTCTGACTGTCTTCAATTGTGAGATTCAGAAATGTGGGAGTTGAGTAGTTGAAAATATTAGTCTATAGATCGGTATCATTTTCTTACTCAGTGAAAACCATAGCTTCAGAAGCTATTTTGAAATATTACAGTTCAGACCATGTAAAGTGAAGATCCAGATCTATCTCTAATGAATTTTTGACTTTTACCATGCCCAGCATTTTTGTGGGAGGTTCAATGTTGAATTCACTGAGTTGCAGCTCTATTTTGCCTCTTGTAGAAAGGGTTTTATGCTCCGATTGCTCTTTAGAAGAAAAAATCTCCACTTGTGAGTCTTTTGTAATGCCTCCAATAGTCAGTAAGACATCGAAATACCCAATAGGCTGATTAAGACTCATTTTTTCTGACCATAAGGAATTGAGATACCATTCCGCTTCCTTAAATGTCACTTTGACAATCCCTTCATCACTCTCGCTGCACAAAAGCTCATGCAAGTCTGAGGTCATCATTCTGTTCTGACATCTTAATGCTTCTGCAGGAATTTCTAATGATGCATGATCAAAATAGATCTTTTGGTCTTTCACGCTTCCTACAAATTCGTCATGTTTAACCTGATCCCATTGATTGCAGTGACAGGAAAATTCACCAAGATTTGTTTTACCGATAATTTGAAACTGAGAGTCTTCATCAAAGCAGATCAGCAGGTCTCTTGGGGAGGGCTCCGAATAAAAACTAGGAGAGAGCCCGTTTAAAAAAATAAACGTACTGAATAATAAAGAAATGATATGTTGAGTATATTTCATGATAAAATGGAGGAGCCGCCTTAGGCTCCTCCAAACAAATTCATATTAGAACGAAATAACAGCTTCAAGAACAAACCCATTGAAGTTTCCGTCCTGGTATTGACCAGTCCAGCCATCTCCTGTATAATTTTGATCTACATATTCGACCTTCGCAAGAATATTATTGGTGATAAACCATCCACCACCGATATTCAGTCGGTCGATATCTCTTCCGGTATTGCCATCAGTTCCCATGACGGTATTATAACGACCACCTACATATAGCTGCTCAGATGAACCAAAGCGGTAAAGTAATTCTCCTGCAATTTGATTATAGCCAACGTCTGCGCCACCGAAGCTTTGACCGCTTATGTTTTCATACAATCCGAAAAACTCTAAGCCCTTATATTTAATGAAGGGGTTGATCATAAATGAGGTTACTTGAGGGATTGTGAAGGTATTTCGTCCACTCCAATCTCCTGAACTTTCTTCCATGGTGTTCATTACATTATAATATCTGCTGGAAGCTCGGTCTCCATTGTATAGGAAGTTGGCAAGATCACTTGAATTATTGTAAAAACTACCCGTAATTCTAAATCGGAAGTCATCATTAAACTGCTTATCATAGCCCAGTTTACCATAGAAAGATGGACCTGCATCCTGGTCGTCTGAAGATTTAACAACCGATTGGTTTAATTTCCCATTGGAAATAGCAATCATTGCCAAAAATCCATTGGATCTGAAATATACCTCACCAAAAGCTTCAGTAGTGAATGCATCTATGATGTAATTACCTACAAATGGGTTATAAATGGCATTGGCATTATCCGTTCTTCTAAAATGAGCATCACCATAATTGATCTCATCCATACCTACTCTAACAGTTATGTAATCCATAACGCCGTCTAAAAAGTCACTTTTGATGAAATCCAGCCGATCAATCTGAAGGTGTCCACCTTTCACCCATGCTTCCGGGTGGTGGCGAGATGATAGGTAGGTTCTCATGTGTAATCGGACACCTGTCGCCATTTGTACGTCCAGATTTAAATTAGCTGTAGGTAGGTTGAAGTTGTTTCCAATGGAAGCCATTGTGTCTGTAGAACTACCTGTTGAGTGACTTAAGCCTTGAAACTGCATCGCAAAATCTGCTCCCAGTCGTACTTTTAGTCCTTCAAAAGCAGGACTATCTAACTTGGGAGTTTCAAATACATTTAAGCCTTCATAACCCGGCTGTCTAAAATTTTGCAGTTCGGGTTGTAGGTTATGCTGTGCCTGTGCAGCAAAGAAAAATAGTCCGAAAAATACGGTTAAAAGTAGTTTGAAGTTTTTCATAGCAATTGTGGTTAGTTTAATTTTTTATTAATGTGATGTCAAACTTGAATTCGATGTCTTTTCCAACTCTGATAGTACCCAACATGGCCGTAGGTGGGTCTATTTGAAATTCTGTCATGTCAATCATATGATTTCCTTTGATTTGAATTTCATTTCCTCCATTCATCAGCATACCCTCAACGATTACTTCTTTTTTATATCCTGCAATGCTCAGATTCCCTGAGGCCTTTACCCGGTTGCCATTTACGCTGAGTACATCTAGAATTTTAAAAGTGATTTGAGGGTGCTCCTCTGATTTTAAAGCTTCATAAGTGATACGGTCCATTCTTGATTTACCACTTTTGATCGACTCCACTTTAAACTGGAGATTCATCTTTGTTATATCCTGTAATTGCCCCGATGAAGTTTCGATATTCGCTTCTCCATTGATTTCTTCAACATCGCTTTCCCAATCGTGAAGTGTAGAAGTTCCTATAACGACTGCAGTAGCTTGATCACTTACTGAATAGGATTGGGCAAATACATTTAAAGAAAAAAATACAATTACTAAAAGTGCAAAAAGCTTTAGGCTATCCATATTGTTTTATGTTGTTGGCCCTAAGTTAAAGGAGGTTCATACAAGAAAATATGATATAAATCAGAGACCATGATGATCTTTGTTTTTAGCAAATAATTTCAATAAATAGCATTTTTTAATGCTTCGAGTTTAGTATTTTGCCGCCATGTCGGAAAAAGTACACACTTTAATCATTGGTGGAGGAGCGGCCGGGATCTTTGCCGCGATACAACTAAAGGCGCTGGCCCCGGAGGACCGGATAGTCGTTCTTGAGAAACAGGCCCAACTCCTCACAAAAGTAAAGGTGAGTGGGGGAGGCCGGTGTAATGTGACGCACGCGTGCTGGACAC
>CAZVLN010000087.1:0-5351 GCA_964627995.1 uncultured Saprospiraceae bacterium | reverse complement strand
CGCCCTTTTTTTATCCATAAGGAGTTAGGGTGTACTAATTCTTAAAAATGTCAGCTTTTAGAGAGTGGTGAGTACTGCCTTATTAAGGAACTGAAGACAGCGTATTTCGTCCCATTTTAAAACCGAGATATAGTTACTATATTCTGGACTTTTTGCTTAGTCGAACAATAAAGGCTGATAATATCCATTCATTAATAAAGGTGTATTTTTTTTAAAGCAATCTAGGTATGAATTTCTATTTTATTGACAAGCTTAGTGTTCTATTCATTTCCATAATATTCTTTTTACTAACAGTAAATCTATTTTCTCAGGATATTTTTATTGATGACATTTGCACTTGTAGCGATGGAACAAGTATTAGTGAATTTATAGTCACATTTGATAACTGGCCGAATGATAATACTGAATCCTTTGATATCATTATTAATTATTCCGAAATAGGAGGGGACAGAACAGAATTATCTGCATCTGGAGTCCCCGGGGATTCATCCGGTTTTATAAAAGTTATTTTTTCTGGTGTGGCAAATGCTGTAAATACTGGAGATATTCAAATTTCCAGTGTTCTAAGCAACTCTGCTAATACCAGCCTACCTACATCTCCTGATTTTATTCCCTATCAGCTTTCAATTGATGTAAGCCTTACTGTTCCATCAGATACTATAGTATCTTCATGCTCACTTGGGAATACAGAAGTCAACGATTTTTTTGATTCCTGGCTTTCGGAGGTTAGCGCTTCAGGGGGTTGCGGAGATATCGAGATTTCAAATGACTGGAATGGCACATATCCGGATAATTGTGGTGATTCAGTAACTGTAGAATTTACAGCTATTGATCCGGTCTGCGGAAATACGGTCGTATCCAGTGCTAGTTTCACTGTGATCGACTGCACAAACCCTACCCCTGTAGTTATCAATGGATTAGTTTCAGCGGAAGTTACTAACACTCTATGCGTAGATGTCAATATTGACTTATTTGATGCGGGTAGCTTCGATGACTGCGGCGATGTGACGCTAAGTTTTTCAAGCGACGTGTCCGATACTTTGCGGACTTTTTGTTGTGAAGTCAATAATGATATTAGGGAGGTAGAGTTTTGGGTAACCGATAAAGACGGGAATCAAGACTTTACTGTCACATTCATTGAGATTAAGGGCTGCCATTCACATGGCTTAGAAATCAGTGGAAAGATTAGTACTGAAGATAATCGAGGCGTTCAAGGAGTAGAAGTGTTTTTAGAAGATAGTACATCAATGTCTCCATCCAGGGTGCTTACAGGGATTAATGGAGCGTACATATTTCAAGGTTTAGAGCCATTTCAATCAACCGAGTATTCCATCCGACCGTATAAAAATGACGATATATTGAATGGGGTAAATACCTTGGACATTTTATATATACAGCAGCACATCTTAGGATTGAATCCAATTGAGAATCCGTACGTTTTGATTGCGTCAAATGTGAATGATGATGCTCGAATCACAGGTGCAGACTTGATTGAGTTACGCCGCGCAATTTTGGGTGTTGGCCAGGAATTTGATAATAATACAAGCTGGCGATTTGTCGATGCGACAGAGATTTTGGAAGAGGGGGAAATACCTCGTGACTACTCCGAGGAAATTTCGGTTTCCCTTTTTAATAATAACCGCCCAAACCAAGACTTTATCGCCATCAAAATTGGAGATGTTAACGGAACAGTAGCTACGAACATAAATGATGAAGACGAGGATTATAGTGGTTCCTTTACAATGATAGCCAGGGACAAACAGACGGAAAACGATCACAGAGTCGAGCTGGAAATATCTAGTGAGGACTTCAGAGAAATACAAGGGTTTCAACTCGCTCTCGATTATGGTTTAGATACGTTCGAATTTTTGGAATTGGAATCTGGAGTTCTTGATATGGAACAAGGGAATTATGCAGATTTTAAAGACCGCGGTATTTTGACCATGTCTTGGAACGGAAGCACATCCGTTAGCCGTGGAGATGATGATGTATTATTTACACTAGTGTTTCGAGTGAAAACAGATGTATATCTTCGACAGAACTTCCACATTTCAGATGAAATTACTGCTTCAGAAGCCTATGCAAGAGGAAAGATTAAAAAAATTAAGTGGAAGGTGGATCAGGAGTTTGATGACTTTGCTTTGCTCCAAAACGTACCCAACCCGTTTAAATCGCAGACAATTATTGGATTTGAGATTCCAGAAAATGGTCCAGCATCAATAACTTTTTATGATGCAACCGGAAAGATAGTATATTCCATTATCGGAGAGTATGCTGAAGGATATAACCAAGTTGCTGTTAAGAGAGCAGATTTACCGATGAAGGGCTTGTACTATTACGAACTCTGCAGTGGAAGTTTCCGGGCAACAAAGAAAATGGTAGTGACCAGATAATGAATATTTGATCTTAGGTAAATAAATGAAAGGGGTTTCCATTTGGAAGCGCCCTTTCATTATTCCATTCTAGAAAGGGGAGGTACTTATACCCCTATTTTTTATAATAGCATATTACTTTTTTCCGGTAATGAAGACAGTATAATTCATTTAGATGGCAGCGAAGGTACTGTCTTAGGATTTATTGTTTTTTTGAAAATACTCAGACTATAACTGAACCGCGAGGCCCAGATTTAATCCTATCCTGGTTTTATTTTCATACATACTCACTCCACTATTGCCAAGACTGAAAATATACATCGATGTATTTATCAAAACAGGGAAATCTTTAATCGGACGTAGATACATATGTAATCCTGCGTCCACTCTATGCAAGGGGTCCATAAGTTCTCTATCAATATCCCTAGTTGCCCAAACAGCACTGGACTCAATATTGATGTCACTGATTTGAGTACGTCGAAAAGTAGCAGACCCACTAAGAGAGAATCTTCCATCCCAGGATCCTACTAAAAGTCTCTCAACTCCTGCTGTCAGCTCCCAGATATTACCAGAGTATATAAGCTGCCTGCTTGATCCAGAAGAATTACCACCTGCTAGATTAGACACGGATTCTGCCATTAGACCCACATCTCTAGTTACGGTTCCAACAGCAAGTTGAAATAGTCCGAATCCTGAGGATCCTCTGGAGCTTGATCGGTATATCTTCATATTGGCCGAGCGATTACCTGAGCCTAATCCCCCCTTGAATAACCATTTATCGCTTCGATAGTAAGAGATATTGATTTCTACAGTATTTTCTGTAAGACTTCCTGGTGGATCATCTCTATTACTTTCTGCTATTTGTGAAAATGAGTTATGAGTTTGGACAGCTATTGCGAGGTGTGGCTTTTGTGCTACCAATACATTAGCAAAAACTACGAAAAGAAAAACTTTAAAAATTTTCATGATGATTAAATTTTATTTACGATCAAATGTACTGAGGAAGGAAAAGCAAAAATTTGTAAATTATGCAAAAATCATATATATTTTTATTGAATATCAATAAATTAGCTGTAGTCTAAGTATACTCACCACGCGCCACATTAGATACACATTACTTAAATGGGGATTTTAAATAAATGAGAAGGACTTGTATTTAGGCCTAATTTGCTTTTTTAACGAAACATCCGCGGTAGTGATGGCAGGGGATTCTCCGCCGACAGGCGGAGGATGTCCGAAGGATCGCCTTTGGCGACCTCGAGGACGGAACCCCCGGACGTAACGCCGCGCCTGTCAAGCAGGCGCGGACCGCCCTATAAAATTGAATAGAGGGAAACTATTATTTGATTTAATTTGTATAAAACCTACAAATGATGATATGAAGAAAATATACATCTCCTTAATGCTTTCCTGCCTGGTAGGTATGGTAGGGTATGGACAAACGGATCGGGCGCGGGAATATGTCAGAGCGCGAACCAATGTGGAAGAATTGCAGCGAAAAGCCGAGGAGTGGCGCGTTCGTGATAGTATACTATATACAGAGGCCGTCGCCAAAGCCAAAGAAGAAGGCTGGCCGATACGAACGGTCGATAGTAATCGTATCGTCGAAATCGCTTTTTTGAATGAGTCTGGCATGCCTGTTTACCGCACGACCACGTCCAATACTAATGCGGCTATATCTACCCAAACTGACCAGGTGCATAGTGGAGGTGGAGCTGGATATGACCTGAATGGTGAGAATATGACGGTTGGTGAATGGGATGGTGGAGCTACAAGAGGTACTCATGAGATTCTCACCGGGCGAGTGACGCAGGTAGATGGAGCGACAGGCAATAGTAGTCATGCGACCCATGTGGCCGGTACCCTTATAGGAGATGAAGGAGGAAATGCATCTGCTAAGGGAATGGCTCCCGAAGCTAACCTGGACGCTTACGATTGGAACTCTGACAATGCGGAGATGGCCAGCGCGGCTGCTGATGGATTATTGATATCGAATCACTCTTACGGTTTAATTACGGGTTGGGCATCCGGAAGTTGGTCGGGGAATTCGGGTTGGCATTGGTGGGGAGATGTGAATAATTCTACTACTGAAGACAGTGATTTTGGCCGATATAGTAGAAATTCCTGGGATGAAATAGCCTTTGATGCACCCTTCTATCTTATTGTTAAATCAGCGGGTAATGATAGGGGTGATGGACCCAATGCCGGCACGTCACATTATTATTGGGAGCCTGGAGTCGGATGGACCCAGAGCAATGAAACCAGAGATAAGGATGGAGGTGCTGAGGGCTATGATTGTATCTCCTTTTATGGTCAATCCAAGAATATCCTCTCCATTGGAGCTGTTAACGATGTACTTAATTACAACGGTCCGGGCGATGTGAGCATGAGCTTTTTTAGCGGTTGGGGTCCGGCCGACGATGGTAGGATCAAGCCCGATTTGGTCGGGAATGGAGTTGGATTATTATCTTCACTTGCAGGCAGCAACTCTTCTTATGGAAACTATAGTGGCACCTCCATGTCCAGCCCGAATGTGGCTGGGTCGCTTCTACTTCTCCAACAATTATACATGGAGTTAAATAATGATGAGGTGATGCGCTCGGCTACCTTAAAAGGTCTGGCCATTCACACCGCACGACCCGCTGGGGACGGACCCGCTCCTGATTATCGCTTTGGTTGGGGGCTGCTCAGCACCCGCGATGCCGCCGACCTGATCTCCGATGCGGCTGCTAACGATAGCTTGCTTATGGAAATGACCTTACTTAATGGCACCACAGAGTCCTACACCTATATCTCAGATGGCACTGAACCCCTAAAAGTTACCATCTCTTGGACGGATCCCCCGGGAACCCCGAAGTCGGGCCTGAATAACCGCGAACCGGCGCTGGTCAATGATCTCGATTTGCGCATAGAACACGATGGGACAACCTACCAACCTTATGTCTTGGATGTGGAAAACCCTTCGGATCCGGCTACAAC
>CAZVLN010000086.1:0-5417 GCA_964627995.1 uncultured Saprospiraceae bacterium | reverse complement strand
AGCCAAAAGCCAAAAGCCAAAAGCCAAGAGCCAAGAGCCAAAAGCCAAAAGCCAAGAGCCAAGAGCCAAAAGCCAAGAGCTGTTAGCTGTTGAATCGTTTTCGTTGTTTATGAAAATAGGGAAATGCGGTGATGCTTAGTGTGAATACCACTAAATTCGCAACAGAATAAGCCTTCTTTTGTACAAAATCCCACTGTGACTTTTCCATACCTATGTAGTGGTAATGACAATAGCAAACCAATCGTGGGCTACGGTGTCGAATAAGGTTTTAATGTCCCGGCGGCTTTGCGCGTAGGCCCCGCAAGGGGTGGTAAGGGCGCCGAGTGTAACGATGGCGGTCCCTAGAGACGCCGGAGGCGTTCTCGAGGACGGAACCCCTGAACGACCCGACCCGAAGCCTGCCATTGGCGGGGCGTAGGGATGCGGCCTAAAAAATATGAAGAACTATAGGCTAAAGGGTACACAATAGGAATACGGGGACTAGATTCGCTTTTATATCTTTGAACTATGAAAAAAATTGTCATTACCGGGCCGGAGTGCAGCGGAAAAAGCCATTTGGCAAAGCAACTCGCCCAGAAATATTCCAGCCCGTGGGTTCCTGAATATGCTCGAGTATTTTTGGAACGTTTACCACGGCCTTATGTGGAGGAAGACCTGATGGCGATAGCCGCTGGTCAAGAATCGATTATGCATGAAATCAAGAGTAAATTCTCCACGGCGGACTGGCTATTTATAGATACCTGGGATATGGTACTTCGGGTATGGCAGCAGTATAAGTATGGAAAAGTCGCTCCTTTCTTGTTGGCCTTCAGTAAGCGGTATGAAATGGATCATTATTTACTGTGTGCACCCGACCTGCCCTGGGCACCTGATCCCTTGCGGGAACATCCAGAGAAGCGAGATGAACTCTATGAAATGTATGTAGCATTGTTAGAAGAAACAAACTCCCCGTATACGGTCATTTCGGGTTCTTCGGAGGAGCGGCTGCAGAAAGCCGACCGAGCGCTGCAGAGTCTCTCGTAAATAGCTATTATGGCTTTCATTTTTCGGGATCTGGGAGCAACTCATGGGTAAACCATTTTTCTGAAGTACCTGAGGGTAAGGCTGAGTCGAGGAGTTTATTTTTTGAAATCCATTCCATATAATCTTTCCAACGGTCCGGATCCATTCGCCCCCAGTCTTCCGGCTGATCGGCGTAGAAAGCGGGCTGAATATCCTCGAGGGTTTCCACCAGAAAATCTGGAGAGGAATAATTAGAATGGTCGACTTGTTGCGTCAACTCGAGGCAGAGCTCTGTTTTTTCTTTCCCTTTTGCTTGAGCTAGTTCGAGATAGTGGCGCTTTGTAACTGCCAAAAACCTTTCTATGACGGTCTCTAATTGAGGGCTACGGTTTTTACGCGCCACGATCACGGACGAGTAGCCATAGGGGACACCCCAATCATTGGGGGCGAAGAACTGGAGTTCTACAGGACTCATTTGGCCCTCCCAGTGCGTAAAAATCCACGCCATTCCCTGAGGTTCTTTCAGAAATGCTTCCCACACAGCTAGCCTCCCGGGTTGCACCACTTCGGGCATATTATTCCCGCCGGCGTTTCTAACCATGGAACCGATGATGGCCTCCTCTAAGGGCGTATCGTAACCAATGTATTGAACAGAGCTCCAATCTGCTGGACTTTTTATGGAAGCTTCACCGTGTACGGCAAAAGCACTTTGGGGTTTTGAGAGCAGAGATGCTACGGCTTCGGCTTGGGGACTCCCAGAAGAGGTATCCAGCGCGTAATAAAACAAGTGCTCCGATGGCCCTATACTGAGATCAGCCTCTCCGTCAAGCAATCGAAGAATGGGCTTTTTTTGATAGTTATCGATCTCCGGGGTGAACCAATCTACATATAAGCCGGCCTCCTTATAGGCTGAACGCGATTGTGCCAAAAAAAATCCGGAATGAAGAATGTTAGGTCTCCAATCCAAAGCGATCCTGAGCGTGTCTAGCTTTACCTGCGCTGAATCCTTTTTAGAAGCTTGCTGCTCCGAGGGTTGACAGGCTATTAAACTCGTGAATAGTAAAATATATATCCAATTTGTATTTTTCATAGGGCGTAGGATTAGAGTTTAATAGTAAGTGTGGCGTAAATATGTCTTGGCGGCTGAACAAAGAAGCCGGGCTCCAATTGGCCGGAGGGCCCGGTCACAGGCGCTCCATAGGTGTAATAGAGCTCATCCAGAACATTGTTGAATTGGATTTGAAAATCTATATTTTTTGTTGCCTTGTATTGGAGGTAGCTGTCAAGGATAAACGAGGAGGGTACGACAAAGGGCTCGCTATTTGTGAGTTCCATAAACTGTTCGCTGAGATAGCGTAGCCGTCCCCCAATAAGGAATCCATTGATTATCTCCCATTCTATATTTTGAGCAATGTTCCATTCCGGACTTAGTATAGGAGTGACATTTTCGAAGGTTTGGTCCGTCGCTCGGTCGTAATAAGAACTGATGGATGCTTGCATCCAACTCGCCTGGCCGCTCAGTTGTAGTCTTTGAGTTAATGAATAGCTGTAGTCCAGTTCTAAGCCATATCGTCGGCTCGACTCCTGATTCTCGTAAATTTGAACAAAGCCTTCGGGAATAAAGGCTCCAATGGGAGCGATCTCGTTTTCAAATTGCATGAAAAAAGCATTGGCTTGCAATTGGAGGTTCGCCGTGCGGAAGCGATATCCCAGTTCGAGATCATTGACGAATTCCGCGGCTACACTTTCCGTATTCTGCGCTAACTCCAGATTAGAAGCATTGATTTGAGTGGACCCCAAAATATCAAATCGAGTCGGTTCTCTTCCGGTACGTCCAAAGCTGAAGTACATCTGTGAATTTGTGTTTACTTGGTACGAAACTCCCATTTTAGGATTGAAGAAAAGCCAGTTTCGGTCCGGAATAGGCGTGGCCATTCCTAAGAATGAGGTGTCGGCGGTTAGAGATAAGGATACGAATCGCAATTGAGCATCTGCAAAAAAGCGCCACCCCTTTAGTTGATGCTCTATCTTAAGGAAACCCGAAATCTCATCCTTCTGAGAGCGATCCCGGTAATAAGGCTGATTATAGTTGGGCACGATGGCCTCCTCGTTGATTCGTCGGAAGCTATAGGCGTGGATTCCTCCATTCCATTTTAAATTTGACTCCGGAATATTCCCATCCAAATGACTCAACAGGCCGAAGTGATCATTGTATAGCGGATAGTCTATTTGAGTGAACGAGCCGTCCGAATCTGTAAATCCAAAAGGAAAGTTTCCTCCGGCTCCTGAATAATAGACGGTGTTTGACCATCGAACGTTTGGCGATACGCGATATTGGTGGTGGAGTTGGGTCATCCATTGCCCAAAATCATCGCGATCGTTGGGGGACACATAATTGGTTCTGGGATCTTCTTTGATGTCAGACAAGCCCACCGGGAGATAGGCCAACTGGTTTTTCGACCGACCGGAAAATCCGGTAAAATTGAATTGGTGTTTTTCGCCCTGCCAGCCTCCTGAGAAAAACATGGAATAACTAGATGTGCCACTATTATATCGGTAGCCATCAGCTTCGGTCTGTGTAAATCGAGTATAAAAGGCGGTATTATTACTTAGTTTTCCGGTATTGACTTCTGCTGAGGCGCGCCGTGTTTGGAAAGAACCGCCTGTGAGTTGGATTTGTGCTCCAGCCTCAGCCGACCAAAGGTCGATGGATTCAAAGTTTACGGAACCTGCATAGCTGGACACTCCATTCGAAGAGGTTCCTACTCCGCGCTGGATCTGTACCGATTCAATACTGTTTCCAAAATCTGTAAAATTACTAAAAAACACCCCCTGGTCAATCATGTCGTTTAAGGGTACTCCATTCAGCGTCATATTGATTCGAGTCTGATCTATCCCTCTAAGGCGCAATTGGCCGTAATTGGAAAGTGAAGTGCCCGATTCCGAATAGCTAACAATTGAAGGGGAGAGCCTTTCCAGCAAGAACGCTCCATCTTGTCCTGTGTACTCTTCTTCAATTTCTTCTTTGGATCGGGTAACTTGCGAAACTGGTGCGGTTGCCGGAGCCCGAACCCCCTGTATTATAGCAATATCTGTTGTTGTAGATTGCTGTTTTAAAACAATAATCACTTGACCTTCATTAAAATTACTCCCAATTTTGATCTCTCTGCGGGTAGGAGCAAATCCAAGATAACTTGCTATTAAGTTATAAGTTCCCGCTTCCAGTCCATCGATAGAAAACGCTCCGTTTTCGTTGGTGTATACACCGGTTTGAATGGAAGGTATGCTGATGTTTGCTCCAGATAGTCTTTCTCCACTGCTATCTTGAACCACGCCTGTTAGAGAAAATTGAGCATGTAGTGCATGCCCGAGTAATGAGATGGAAAGTATTATAAAAAAACGAAACTGACTGTTCATGCTCTATTGGATATTAGAACAAAAACCAGAGGTAAGTTTTTGAAAGATTCAAAAATTCACGTTCCTGCGCAGGCATTATCCTGATTCAGGTTCAATGGGTATAATCTCAGCCCTTTAGGGCACCCCTGTGAGATAGATCAAAAGTAGTTAATGGGGTGGAATATCCCAAATTAATTTTTAGAAGTGTATTCCGTTGAAGGAACTAGAAGTTATAATTAAATCCAAAGCGATACTGAAATGGGAAACGTGTATTTGCATTCGGGTCATTAAAATCATAAAGCAAGTAAATCTCTCCTCCGCCTTCTGAGTAACCCAAACCAGCCAGCACGGGCTGCCGCAATTCTCTTACAAATTCAGGATTTCCCACATTATTAAGAGTTAAATAGGGCTCTGTAGTAAAACCAGTTTCCACATGGATAAAAAATTGTCGAAATAACTTATAGCGACCAAATCCAAAACCACCAAAATTGATATTATTAAGGGTTTGATTCCCTGAGTTTGTTTGAATTTTATAGGAGGTATATTGTATCTCAACGCGCGGACCAAAACTGAGTTTATCTGTAACTTTATAGCCTACCATTGGCGCTATTCCCACTAAAAATTGGGAAAAACTTCTTTGATTAACCCAAAAAAGGTTTACGGTACCGCCAAACCACAGTTTATCAATCAAGGGCACTTGATCTTTTCGGTCTTCTGTTTGATTTTTATCATTGCGTTTCTCTGTATTTCGCTCAGTATTGACGCGAGAGCGTTGAGCATCTGCTGAAAAATGTAAAGTGCAGAGGAAGAACAGCAAAAAGGCAATGAGGAGCGTAGGCTTCTTATTCATAATATTGTTTGTACCTCAAAGATATGGATTGAAATTTAAATAAAATAAAAGATGGGTATTTGCAGTTCAACCTTTACGTTTTAAAATTCGTTTTAAATTTCATACTTTAGTTCGAAAATGTCTTAAAAGCAAATTTAACCCTAACCCTAACCCTAACCCTAACCCTAAC
>CAZVLN010000085.1:0-5462 GCA_964627995.1 uncultured Saprospiraceae bacterium | reverse complement strand
CTTGAGGCTGTCCGGCTTCGATGTCTATCGACGGTCAGTGGATTTTATCCGCTCCTGCCGCTCATTACGCTAAATGGCTTAAACTCACCCCGTGCGGGGCACGGGGCTTAAACAGTAAGCCATTTACGACCGCAATCCTGCGGCCGAACGCTGCATTTTGCGGGGCGCGACAACGGATCGGCCTTAATGCCCGATCGCATGACGGCCTTGCCGTCATATCGTATGCACCCGCACATTGCACACTCTTATTAAGCAGAAACGCTTACCCGGCTATCGCAATCTACTAAAAATAAAAAAACCTCACTCCGGCTGCCCCTCCCAAACAAGTTGGGGAGAGAGCACGTGATTCGGAATCCCTGATATAGCGTACTACTTCATGTTATTTTCTGCGCTAATCCGCGAAATCCATGTTCCATACTCAAAATAGACTAGCACTAAAGCGCCACAAGGTCTGTGTCGTTACTTTATAGAACGCGGGGTACGCGGATGCTGCAGATCAATTCATGCCGTTGGGTTTAACTTCAATAGGTTTAGAGGACCCTAAGAGACCTGCCAAGCCTCACGGCCAAAGCGACCGCTGATTCCCATGCGCCGGTATTCCGCCGTTTTGGTTTAGCATGTGGGCCGTATGCATCAAATTCCAGGTCATGAAGGTGGTATTGCGATTCGTAAATTCGTTTTCAGGTCCGCCGGAGCCCTGATCGAGATAAGAGGGTCCCGGACCCACCTCACCAATCCAGCCGGCATCAGCTTGTGGCGGAATGGTGTAGCCGATATGCTGCATCGCGTAGAGAATACTCATCGAACAATGTTTTACCCCGTCTTCATTACCCGTAATAATACAGCCTCCGGCACGGCCGTAATACGCGTATTGCCCCTGTTCATTTTGCTTGGAGGAGTACGCGTAAAGTCGTTCAATAGCGAGGGTGGCTAGCGAAGACTTTTCGCCGAGCCAGATTGGCGAGCCGATAACCAAAATATTTGCATCCATGATTTTGTCCTGAATGGCCGGCCAGTCGTCACGATCCCATCCGTGTTCCGTCATGTCCGGATACACTCCATATGCAAGTTGATGGTCTGCCAGCCGGATATACTCTACGGAGACCCCACAGGTTTTCATGATGTGCATAGACTGATCCATGAGTCCCGCTGTATGAGAGGAGCGGGGCGATTTTTTGAGGGTTCCATTGAGAAAAACGGCTTTAAGAGCAGAGAAATCATAAGGGTTCTCATCAATCCATTTCTGTTGAATGTCGTTCAAGTTCACTTTCATCTGTTCTGTTTATCATTTAGCGAAAATCGGGTGTATTCCTTACACCATATGAGGTTTTAGTTCTCGCTTGGCTTATTTTCTGAAAACTTTTTGTTACATTTCTCTCTTAATATCTATAGTTCGGCATCTTATTGAGCGGATGGGTCTCAGACATCATATAAATTATGCGTAAAGCTATTTTTCTCTTCCTTCTGGTCTTTCCCCTGATATCCATCACGGCCCAGCTCCTCCAAGACGATTTTGACGGCGCATCCACTATATCTACTTGGTATGGCGATGACTGCCTGATCGACACCTCTTACGCTAACCCTTTCACAAACTCTGGAAACCCGTCTGCCGGCGTAATGAAATACGAGGATGTCGGCGGTCTTTATGCTAATGTTGGCTTCAATTCAGCTGAACCGATCAACATCACACCCAATCACCCTTTCCAGTTAAAGATTTATATCCCTTCCTCAGCATTGACCGGGCAGCAACCCGATCAGATATCCTTGAAGTTGCAAAATGCCGATCTCGCCCAACCCTGGGTCACACAAACTGAAATAATAAAGCCCCTAGTATTAGATCAATGGCAAGAAGTCAGCTTCGATTTTGTCGCAGACCCTTTCATCAACTTAGACCCCAATTCTGCCGACCCCGCCGAGCGAACCGATTTTAATCGTGTTCTCTTACAAGTCAATGGCGAAAACAACACCGATCAGGTGGTGGCCTATATTGACGATTTTTACTTCGAAGGAGAAACTTCAACCGGAAGCGATGATCCCGTATATGATCAATTGGTCTGGCAAGATGAATTTGATCAAGACGGAGCCTTAGATGCTTCGAAATGGTTTCACCAAACAGAGCTTCCGCTGGGGGACAGCTGGTTCAATGGCGAAATCCAACACTACACCGACCGCATAGAAAACACCTATGTCGAAAACGGCATCATGCATTTAGTCGCAAAAAAGGAGACCTACTCCGATCAGGGAGTAACTAAAGAATATACCTCTGCCCGTCTTAACTCTAAATTTGCTTTTACCTATGGACGCATCGAAGTGAAGGCCAAACTACCCACAGGTGGAGGCACCTGGCCCGCGATTTGGATGCTCAATCAAAATATTAATGAAGTTGGCGCCTACTGGTACGAGCAAGGCTTCGGAACCACCGATTGGCCGGATTGCGGAGAGATTGATATCATGGAACACTGGGGCTGGAACCAAAATTTTGTGCAAAGTGCCATGCATACTCGATCGAGTTTCGGCGGCACGGTAAATAAAGGTGGCCGGACCCTACCCACGGCATCAACGGACTTCCATGTTTATGCGCTGGATTGGTACCCCGATCGCATGGTGTTTAGTATTGATGGTCAGGTACATTATACCTACGATCCGGATGTGCAAAACCAAGATACCTGGCCCTTCACCGAAAATCAATACCTGCTCTTAAATATCGCTATAGAGCCTAGTATAGACCCCAATTTTACTGAAAGTGCGATGGAAATCGACCATGTCCGCGTCTATCAGGAAAGCACCGCATCAAGCTCACCGCCGGCTTCAAAGCCAAAAATCACCCTTTCTCCCAATCCGGCGACAGACCAACTCACGATCGAAAGCGCTCCGGAAGCATCGGGAAGTGAGTTACTCATTTATGATTCGCAGGGAAGCCTTTTACTGCAGCAGCGCATTCGAAGTTCAAAAATGCAAATTAATGTTTCGTCTTGGACACCAGGCACTTATTTTATTCAGCAAGGTCAAGATGGACACAGGCAAACCTTTACGCTCATTAAAAATTAAAGTGCACGACGCCAATTAAGTACGCAGCGTTTTCTGCAGGTCAAAACTTCGCTCTGCACGGCGCCCTAGCTACACGGCTGGGGAGCAAAGAAGCGTTCTAAAGACTACGCCTATAACTGATGTAGTGGTCGTGACACTAGTATAATAGGCCCGCAGCACTCAGAGTAATGAACCTAGCATTTTGGGTCATAATGAAAGATAAAATGAGCGTTAGGAATTTTTAAAGGAGATCAATAAGAAGAGCTTTTGCGAAAGGCCGTCAAACCTTAAGGTCACCTTTCTTTTCCTTCCTTTTTAATTTCGCTTCAAAAGATCGAAACAAAAAGTTGATTCCGCTCATGATTAACACCAGTGACACGGTGCCGAGTACCACCCAATGCCAGTCCGGACGGTCACTGTGCTTTATGAACCCACTCTCCACTAAAAGGCTTAAGCCAAACCCAATCAAGGCGGAGCCCAAACCTCCAAATAGCCAATATGTCCGATTCGCTTGTTCTGTCGTCATTGCGATATCCGTTTGCTTCATGAAAGGTAATAAAATCCAAATAAATTAGATTGTAGGTGTAATGAATTGGTTTTTGATGAAATACCGAACCCAACTCCTACTAAAAGAGAGATACTGTAAAGGTATGGGTCTTGCCATAAAAATCAGGAAGCCATGGAAACGGGAAGCAACTAACCCACCGAAAGCCTGCGTAATACCTTATGAACCCTAAATATTTCAGGGGTTATACGTGATCCGCATTTATTTTTGAAACAGGCAGGGATGGAGCCATGATCTTAAACGAAAATTTATTCGGCATCATGGAGTACTAGCCAAGATCTACAATGAAGCCTGTAGAGCAGAAACTTAAGAACATTTTGGATATGGTCTACCCATACTTTTTGATTAATGAGAGCGTTCATTCCGTCGTTCATTAATCCGGCTTACTTGTATTTCGGGGATTTTCTTGGCTTTTTGTGCTGAATTTTTTATTTTTATCTGTATTAATATTTATTAATTTTCATATTATGAGATTTTATATTCCTATTTTGATATTATTTACAGCTTTTTTTTCTTGTGTAGAGCAAGAAGCTCCCGATCTTCAATCTACATTATTCCCCACCTTTGAAGAAGAGCCTCGCTATGGCCCACTCTCCGATTATGAGGTTGACAGATCTGACCTAAAGATATCGGAAGAGTATCTATATCCTAACACGTATAAGGGTGAGAAAGAAATTATCTTGTTTCAAACGAGCAGTGAGATCATAGCTGCCCATTTGGACGATTATTCCATAATCTGGAGACGGAGCCGAGGCGATCTACCCCAGGCTTCCTACCCGGTTTATGATTATAACGGCCATTTACTATTTAGCGATGAAAATTATTCACATGTCATCGATGCGAACACGGGGGAGACCCTGGAAACCATTTCATTTAAAATCGATACTCTGCAATCGGGAAGAATCAATAGTTGGAGGGTGGCAAATGGTTTGGTCTATACTTTAAACACGGATTACCCCACGGATACATCATATCGCGTTCAGATCATAGAGCACGATCCAGAGGCACAGCAGTGGCGTGTGCTTTTTTCAATTGTTCAACCCAGAGATTTTTGGTTTGACTATGGGTTCTCTCGCACCCTTCCTTCGTGGGAATTGGGCTATGAAGCTACCCATGAATCCTTGATCTTTCCCTTTTATATCCATGACCACCCAAATTATGATCATGGAATCTATGCCTTACATATTGATATAAATTCCGGAGAGGTCAACCATCAGGAGATTCCAGTCCGGTTTCGGGCTAAATTTAATATTGATAAGCCCATTAGATATAGCAAGGGACTTTTAACTTTTTGGACGACACACCCTGTTTTTTACCATGTCGAGGATGAAATAATCTTTTGGGAAAATATGGGCGGATTGCAGCGGATCTTGCGAAATCATCTTTTCCTATTGCGTGACAAACAGTGTTCTTTATACAATGTAATTACGGGAGATAGGGTTTGGTCTTCAGAATGCAGCCGTCTTAACTTCAATAGAGGCGGGGTTGAAATCAATGCGGAGCAAACATATTTTGTGCTCCCCAGAGAGGATAGGTTCTCCGTTTATGATATATCAAGCGGTGAGTTGTTTGTCGATCACTTTGAGGAAAACATGTCTAAACGGCAAATGTTTTTTGATAAGCGAGGTCGGTTAATCCGAGTGTCAGCCTCCGGAGATCTCTGGATATATGAACTCGACTTTGATTAGATCTAAAATTTATTATTTGTTTTTTATTTCATGCATTCTTTAATACCTGACATTATGAAAAGATATAAGCAAGTACATGCATTATCCCCAAAGAGCGAATCCTTTCGACTGTTGATAGGGATTTTATTCGCAATATTCGGTTTATTGTTTTCCTCGTGTAATTCTGTAGAAGGTGAGCTACC
>CAZVLN010000084.1:0-5494 GCA_964627995.1 uncultured Saprospiraceae bacterium | reverse complement strand
GGCGCATCACAACATAGTGCTCCCGGCAACCAGGAAGGATCTTGATATTGAATTCGAACCACCTGTGAAACAGATTTAAAGCAACCTAGTGTTCCGAATGGAATGGTGTCTGAAGTGTTATCATCAATGGCAATAACATATGCAATTCGTGCATAACCATTGGACTCACCTGGGGTATAAATTCCATCATTGGTTATTTCTCCCTCATCGAAAGGCTCATTCGGATCAGGTAAGAATTGTTCGATATAAAATTCGCCAAATACATTTGGCCCTAAATCAGATACAGAAGCTGGAGATATACTTGTACCATTGGGCAGATCAATTGTTACATAGGGAGCCAGATCAATGGTATCCTGAAACGGATCCAGACAGATTTCAGGCAAGTTCATGTTGATAGAATAATCCTGGAAAAAGTTTTCAATCTCGACAGAGGCTATGCAAAGGGAAGAGTTTCCCGACTGATCTGTAACTCTCAAATTCACGACATTACCTCCCACATCAGAACAATCAAAGGCTACCGACGGACCGTAATCTGTTCCATTCCGACTAACTTCTAAGGTGATGGGATCTAAACTATTATCCGTAGAGCCGGCATCAATATATTCCTGCCCTGTACCTGGGTCCGAAGCAAAAACAACCGCATCCCCATTATTATCCAATCGAACAATAACATCTCTACATTCTGCTACCGGATTCTCAACATCTAGAACGGTCACATTAAATGACTGGGATTGAGTTTCATTTGCCTCAATGGTTCCATTCCCATTATTATCTGCCGTGAGTGTATAAGTAACTTCGGTGGTACCCATTTCAAACACATTACCATCAGGTATATTATGTACTCCGGGTTGTGTACTATTCGTAGAAACAACGGTACCACTTATCGGATTAGTATAGCTGTAATTTAAGGTGGATAAACAACCAATCCCTTGAAGTGGCGCTAAACCATTCCCTATAGCGGTCCATTGGTTTACGTCATTATTAAAGGTGATATCCTCTGGAACCTCCAAAACAGGATCCCCAATTGTCACCCTAACATTAAAAGAACAGGTAGTGAAATTTCCATTACATCCCGCAGCGGTATAAGTCACAGGATAAGTTCCTGGAGGAAGTATAGATCCCGGGGGCGGACCTTGTGTTTGATAAATTCCAGACTCTTGTATAGAATTTACTGAAGGTATAGGAGGACCAGAATAATAAGTTAGATCTACATTCGCAGTAATTCCTTTATAATCAAGCGGAGTACCTTTACAATCTTCAAATGCGGCAGGAACGGACCAACTGGCCGGAATATCACATCCAACACTTGTAAAGAACTCATATCCGTTTTCTTGACAATTGAAAATTTCTGGAGGATAGACGTCTATAATGGGAATTTGCAAATCACCAGAAGCGGAAAAAACCAAATTTATATTACATCCCGCAGCAGCTATTAAATCTTCGACAGGAGGACCAACAATAGGTATCGCACCAATTGGCAATAAATCTAATAGATTAATTGTCTCTTTGACAACGCCGCCGCATAAGCTACTAGCCTTAAATGGCCAGCCACCCGCAACACGGAAACTCAGATATCCATTACCTTGAACATTGTTTTCAACTGTAACCTCTTTCGTTGTGCCAAATTTAATCTCTTCAACATAGTCAAAAACTCCAATACCTCGAGTATCCGCGGCGACAAAACCTCCACCTCCGTCTCCACCAATAGCCTTGCTTAACAACCTCAAAATTAATTGGCCTATAGTATCATTACATCCTTCACCGAGATCACCAAAAGGCTTGAAATCAATTAAGTCGATACGTTTTCCAAAAATACTAAATCCTAATCTCAACCTCCAATTTAGTATGGAACAAATCACACTCATACCGGGCAAACTACCAACCGTCGGTCCAGAAGCTACAGCATCACCTAACTTACCGGGTAAATTAAGAGTGGCGTCCACCGTAATCATTTCATCTTTGCAATCATATACAGCCTGTTGCTTCTCGACTTTCGCTTCAATAATATCTAATAATTTAATATCCAGCCATCTACATTTGAAATTTAGCGAAGGAGAGACTTTTGTTGGGCAAAGACTAGGAGGATTCGGCAATTCGCACTCACTATTGAATAATGCAGCATCCCCACACTCAAAACCGTCATTATACAAAGTAATAGTAATGCAACTTGAGCCTGTACATGACTCAGTATTGGTCATATTGAACGTATCGCAGGGGAGCGGAACCTGATTGGTTTCTTCTAAACAAATAGTGTAGTCGACGCCTCCGGCAGATGCAGGCCCATCTAGGGTTATCGTTACGTTCCCGGTAGCAATATCTCCACTGGTGCTGAAATTGAATCCTGGCTCTGAAGGCGTTACGCTTAAAATCGGAGATCCTCCCGTACTGTTTCTATTCACTGTAATTTGAAAAGTTCCACCATCCTGACAAACGGGTCCTGGAACATTCGTAAGTAAGTCTAATTCTGGTTCTGCAGCAAAGCTTATTAAAAATTCAGTTTCTACCGGGTCAAAGTCACAAATATCCGGATCGTAAGAGAGCGTATAGCACCCGGCAGCGGTTGGTTTAAAAATCCCTTCATCAATGACCTGCCCATCTACTTCAAAAATACCGTCTTCTGTTCCAAAAGAGGTTAACAAGCTACTTAAGAAGATAGAGTCGCCTGGGGAAAGACAGCTAAAGTGACGAGAAGCCAATTGCGGACCACGCAAAACCTCAATTCGCTGATAGGCGGTACTATAACATATGTCTGAAACTCCATTGCCCATATTCGTTTGGGACACATGTAAAAAAAGATCTACAGGGCCAGAAACAACTTCATTGTAAGTGATAAATAGTTCATCTCCCATTTGCTCAAAGCCGGGAGGTAAAATCGGGGTTTCTTGTGGAAAGTTCGATATGGAATAATCCCCACCATTTGCAGGTAGACTAAAGTCCTCTCCAACACACAATAAACTGTCAAGAATCTCTTGTGGAAAAGTTGGCACTGCCGGGTAGTCATTACATACTTCTCCATTGAATTCTAATTCTGTTTCAGAGCATGTTTCTTCAACGGTCATCGAAATTGGAGTTCCGTTGTTAGATGTGAAAACTAAATAGTACTCACCCTCTTCTACGCCATCGGGACAATTAGTCCCATTACAATAGCCTAATTCAGTAGAAGCTGGAATGGGTATGTTAGAGTTAATTTGAAAAGCACCAGAGCTAGAGATAACCTCGATTTCTAAATCCGAAGGCAAGGCTTCATCAGAACGGACAACTACTGTACTCGTATAGGTCCCGTCTAGCACATTGGGTGAGGCATCATTGTTACACAAACACACAGGAAGCAATTCAATCTCGAGTGGACTTACTGTAACTGTCGTTTCACAAGTACTTGAATTACCGCTTTGGTCTGTAACCGTAAGTACTACGTTGTTATCACCAATGTTTGAACAATCAAAGGTTGATTGTGATAGTGTAGAACTAGTTATCGAGCAATTATCAGAACTGCCATTATCCACATCCATAGCATCAATATCCACCGTTCCATCAGCTTCTAAATAAACAGTTAGATTATTGACGCACTGAGCTGTGGGAGAGATATTATCTTCGACAGTCACTGTCGCTGAGCAAGTTGCAGTCCCTACTGTATCAGTAACAGTCAGAGTTACCGTATTTGCTCCCAAATTCGCACAGCTAAAAGAGTTTGGGCTAACAGAAAGGGTTAAGGGACCATTCCCTGTAGAGCCTGCGTCGATATCAGCTGCTGTAATACTGGCATCACCAGAACCATCAAGAGATACAGTTATATCTTGGCACATAGGAGTCTGCCCCCAACCAGAAAATGCAAAGAAAAGTGAAAACAAAAGAAAAAGAATTGATTTTCTGTGGGTAAACTTGTAATTCATGCTCTTTCAGTTAGGGGTTAATTGCCAATAATAATATGGCAAAAGGATAATCGAGTGTAAATATAATTTATTTTATATTAAAAAAACACACTTCAGAATTATATTTTGTTAAGCGGTTGGAAAAATAAATTAATGGGAAAAACAAAAGGAAGAACGATGAGTAGGCCTATTCTCACTTATTTGTTTTTTTAAAAATCCCAGCCTTCGTGCAAATATGGGTAACGAACACGTAATATGGAGTCTCCGCCCCCCCCTACATTCAAAAACTTCCAGTCGGCGTTCATCCCCTCTCTGACGCCGATCAGGCTATCAGACCGGGTAACTCTTCGCCCAGCCACTTCACTATGTACTTTTTGCTCTATTAAAACTTGAATAGACGTTCCCTCTTTACTTACATCTAGGACTTTACCAATCTCAATATCAAGAATTTCGGTCTGCCCTTCAAGGTTTTGCTCATCCAACATCTCCAAATATTCTATAAATTGATCTTCACCACCCAAACCTTCAATCAAAATAGAAGGCGAATAAGAGACAAAATCCCTGTACTCCTTATTCATATATGCATTTGACATCTCCTTAGCTTCATCTAATGCCTGCTCCCGAATTTGCTTATCAGAAATTCCAGGCCCAGCACAGTCCGAACAAGAGCCGATAAAAATTACAGAAAGTGCCATGATCAAATTTCTCATGATCGAACGATTTTAGGATAAAGAAGCGACACTAACAGGGCCAATACCAATACAGCAATCAACATATATAATCCCCAGCCAATATGAGAGCCTGCATTGGCTGTTATCAAATAAGGATCTTCACTTTGAAAAGTTGCCTTTTCAGTATTGAAATCTGATATTTTTGTTACGCTTAATAACAACATGATGACCATAATTACTGATAGACTCCATTTTTGAACTTGATTTAAAACGCGCTTCCGATGCCGAATGATTAGGATTAAGATACTAATGACAAACAGGGCGAAAAAAACCCATCCGTCTCCCATATTCCCCTCCAAAACGACATCAATTCGTGGATACACGATCCAAGGAGTAGCAAGCGAGGCATACATACCCAAAAACATTATCAACAAAAGTATCCAGCGCTGCGTATTCATGTGACTTTTTTAAAATAGATTTATATCAACAAAACTAACTAATTTTTTCAAAGGTCTTACTTTACTTTATCTGGGACATTTTAATAGTAGAGAGCTTAATAGAACCCTTTCAGTCATGTATAGCCACAAAAAGCAGAGATATTAAAGGCAATGATAAAATAATTTTTAGGGCGATCCTCACTGCCAAATCTGCTGCTAAGCCATCTGCCTTGGCAGTGCGGCGCTACGGCCGGGGGTTCCGTCCTTCGCTCCCAGCGAACTGGGAGCTCGGACATCCGCCGATTGGCGGATCCCCTCTCATCGCTATCGCAAGAACACACCCCTAACGAACAAATTATGACCTAATACCTCACTTCTTACTTTAACCTTTTTTCCTTTAGGTTTACCCTGTGGAACACACGCTACGCTATTCCACAGGGCAAACCTAAACAAAAAGGGCGTCTCCTTGCGGAAACGCCCTTTCGTCTTTTCATCTCAAATGGAGCAGCGTGCCTAT
>CAZVLN010000083.1:0-5599 GCA_964627995.1 uncultured Saprospiraceae bacterium | reverse complement strand
CAGCTTGAGTATCTTCCTCGTCATACCAGTTTTCAAAGTTTTTCCAACTTTCTGCCACCGGGGATGTAAAATCGTTGGGATCGGTAGACACCTGCCAATGACTTTGTCCGTGTAGAGCCGATGCATTTGGAGCAGAAAACACGTTTGCCTCTAACATAACACACTCTGGTGCAATTTCTTCGCCGATAGGGAAGACAGGAACAGGGGTATAAACAATCGAAGGGTTTAACCGAATCGTGATGCTATCTGTTATTTCGTTTGGTAAACTACCATCCTGGTCCCCTCTGCTGATTCTTTTGACGACCACTTTGGGGTCGGCATCACCTGTTATTTCTACCGAAACAAATCCATATTCGTCCTGAGAAACGGAAAACTCATCATAATCAAAGTTGGGAAACTCCCCCCAATTATCAATGGCTCCTCCAGCCGTTGCGGCATTTATCCAAAGGTGTTTGTGGTCTCTTGAGTTTCCTCGAGAATATCCATGGGTATGACCAAAGAAGTGAATACTGGGTTTGCCACAATCAGTGCTGAACTGTTCCAGCTTTCCTATTACTTCTCCGGTGTAATCAGACTCTCCGGGAGTCCAAAGTTCAGATTTGTGGGGGTGATGCAATTGAGCAAAAATGAAGTCGACGGAGTCTGAAAGGCAAGTCATATCAAGAACGGTATCTAACCAATCTAATTGTTCCTGATTATCGAAAGGGCTATTTGAGTCCAACCCTATTATTCTAACATTTCCATAATCTTTATACCACCAATGTTCTTCAAACCCTGTAGTGCCATTGGGGGGCATCTTAAAGTATTGAAAATAATAGCTTGAGTTTTGCTCGTGATTTCCAAGGACAGGATACACGGGGATGTGATTAAATAAGCCGTGAGAGGGATCAAAAAAATGATTCTCCCATTGTTCGTAATTCGTTCCCGTCACCACCAGGTCTCCTGGAATCATGATAAGAGCCAAATTGTCAATCAATTCTCCACCAAGTTCCGTTTCAAGATAATCAATAACTCCGTCATGGACCATTTCTTGAAACTTATTGGGAAAAGCCCCGTCCCTTTGCATATCACTCATTGCGATGATTCTAAACGATTCTTTGTCGCTTGCAAATGGAGGTGTTTTGAATGTATAAATATCAGATAGGGCATTCCCTGTTTTAACTCGATAGAAATATTTAGTAAATCGCTCAAGATTCTCCAATTTCACTTCATGTATCCACGCATTACCCACTGAATTTTTCGCCGTCCCGCTTGTGGAATTTCCAAGCGTATCCGTAATTCCCCATTCGACGACACTTTCTGATAATGAGTCTGTTTCCCATAAAATGAAAATGGAATTTGGAGAAGCGTCTTGTAAGTAGGGCTGGACTCTTATGGTCTGGGCTGATAAAATATGAATACTTGATATCAAGAATAAAAAAATGGTGATTCGGCTTTTCATATTTTGGATATTATTTGATTCCAGCGAAGGTCCGGTCGGCTATACCTTCCTCTGCAGGTAAGATACGAAGAGTTTGAAAATAGGATGTGAACTGGCTGGAAGATGCGAGGTAATAAGGCTCAAGGTTCGGAAGAACCTAGAAAAAGGCATTATAAGAACCAAGTCGCTTCGATAAGTTCATACATGGTAGCTTCGTATATGTTTTGTAGGCTATGTTACGCATTTATAAGAAATGCAAGGCTCTTCACCTACTACCTGATCTTATGGCTGTACCGTTCGCATACCTGCTCATCGCTCTGTAAAAGCAAGGGGTCTTTTATAAAGTGATAAGGCTAGGCAGACAAGCTATGGGTATTATAAAATTTTTGAACGGAGGTGGACTTTTAACCTAACCCGACCGTCTTTAACGACGGCCGGGTAAATAGAGCAGAATATTAGTTCACATGAAATTTTCTTTAGTCGCAAAGATCGGGGTATTGCTCACAGAATGTCTCCATTAACATAGTCCAAAATTCAGTCCATGATGTTCCGCCAGTGCCTCCAGTTCCAGAGGTCCCTGTTCCTGTTGGCTCTGTGCTACTGGTACCTCCACTGCCCGAACTACCAGTACCTCCACTACCAGATGGCGGAAAGGTCTGAGGGCATGGGCAAAGGTCATCAAATTGTTGGATGCCTTCAACACATTCACAATAATCCCATTGGGTTTCACCTGTTGGATCAGGAATTTGTGCATTTAAAGACATTCCGAGAGCTAAAAAAAATACAAACACAAGAGTTTCATATCAATGAAGTTTAGTTAAAAAATCTCAAATAAAAGATACTTGTTTTAGAAAAACTTTCTTCTATTGAAAGCTCAACTTTTCTTAAAGAATGCTAGTATTATAATTTTTAATGCTGCCGCATAAAAAAAACTTTACTAAATATATTGATTATTTTTAAAAATAGCAATTGAAACTAAAAAAATACTTTGCTGAATGATATTTCAGGTATCTTTTATGATTTTTCCCTGCCATCTTTTTACAAGTAATAGCTTTGGCTCCTTTATGAAAAAATAAAAACAAAGAATCTTTTTCAGTTGCGCCAAGCCAGACGGGGAAGTTATGGCTTATTATATTTTCATAAGTAAAAAGATAAAAATGAAAATGCCCGCACTAAGTATGAGGTAAAGGATATAGGTAAGTAGGGAACGCAATATGTTAAGTATTCGGTTGCCTCTATCGAACAGTTGATAGTATGCCCAAATATTGTATGTCATACTCACAAGAAAAGGCAATATTTCCCAGTATTCACTTTCCATGAATACCCCAAGCCCGGCAAAAATGGAATAAATAATAGCCTGCTGGCCTGTAATAAAGGCGTTAATTACGATGTGTTCAACGTAGGTCTTTTTATATTTAAAAAAGCTCAGGTATGAGGCCAGGGAAAATACAGGAATTAAAAGCAATGCGGTATAGGCATACTTTTCCGACATCCATAAAATTAAGGGGCTCGCTTCCTCACCGTTCTCGCGAACACCTTCCAGCCACCCGGAAATAAAGTCACCCATCCAGGTGTTTTCGCCTAAGGCCAGTGTCACAAGCAGGTAGATGGTCGATAAGAGGAATAAATAGGAAATGGGTTTGAAATATGGTTTTCGCTGGCCTTTGAGATAGGCATTTATACTTTTTCCGGGCGCGACAAAAAGGTTTTTTACCGTAAAAAAGAAACCGCGTTGTAGCTGAAATACATTTTCAGAAAGTTCTTTTATCAAATAGGAAAAATCCAGCGTAGGGAGGTCTGTCTTCTGACCGCAATGGCTGCAGTAGTTTGCATGGGCGACATTTCCACAGTTTTTACAGATCATTTTGCTATTCTAAACCATTTTATTTTCCGGGAGGAACCATAAACCGTTTAAACCTTATTCCCCGAATCATTAAAAGTACAGAATTCCTATTGATCGTGTAAAAAACTAGACTTGAAGGTGCGATACGAACTGATTCGGTCTTCAGGTTGGTAGCCGCTATGCATTAGATTGAGCGGCGAGCTAACTTCTACAAGATCTCTTTGATCGCAGCTTCCAGGATTTCATCTGTGGTCAGATCATTCCAGTCCAAATTAACGGGCAGATCCGCGGGCACTCCCCTTTCAAATTTTTCGCTTTGATCCAGGCTTAAGGTCTGAGTTATAGAAAACCGATATCGCCATCCATTGGGCAGTTGCCCGCCATTCGGAATGCCCAACCCGCCGCCGGTGGTATCACCTATGAGCGACATGTTAGGTAGTGCTTTAGTGGCGAGTGCAAGCAGCGAACCGGAGCTGTACGTTCCTCTATCTGTGAGCACCACGACCTTTTTCGAATATCTGATCCCAGAGTAAGGTTGCACGTAGGCTCCTTTTACTGGTGAGAAATTATTGGGTTCTGGCCCGGCTTTTATTCTGGAGTAGTACACCAATTGTTCGGTGTCCACGAACCGACTTAAAATAGTAAATACATTGGCTATTGCTCCTCCGCCATTATCTCGGATGTCTAGAATTAAGCCTTCAGTATCTCTATATCGGTCGAGTATATAGTCTAAACTTTCGGGGTTTATTTGCTGGCTGAACGTAGGTAGTCGGATATATCCTATTTGGTGACCGGCTATAAAATTATGTGAGAAACTCCCGGAAATCAAAAAGTTTGGATTTATATAACGGTCTACAATGATTCGCCAATCAAAGTTTTTTTGCGCCTGGTATTCTACGCCAAAAAATGAGGTTTTAAAATTGGAAATCAGATTGGCGTGATCATCTTTGAGTTCTGTCAGCATAGCGCCCATGACATTAAACAGAGAGTCTTCAGACATACCTACATACAACTGATTCCGATACTCTGTTTTGACCTCGTTCCAATCTATTCCTTTCAACTCGAAATAGGAGTACTTTTCGTGACATTCTTTCCAGAGATAATCGAAATTTTCATGAGGCGAAGTGGAGGCCAGGTCCTCATCGAACAGAAGGTTTTCGCAGGAAGTTCCCACTAGCAAAAGAGCAATCCATACCAAATAATGTCTTTTTATCATTTCAAACCAAATAAGAGTGAACATTTTATGGTGTGGGCGGCCATTTCAAAATTATCGTGGTGTCCTCCGGTTCGATATGCATCCCACAGGTAGGAGAACTGTATGGCATTTTTATTCTCCATAAACAGGGTGTAGTTTAAGGCGCTGTTTATTCGAAATCCGCGGAAGATGCGAAACTCATAATCGCTGAAAAACGCATCATCATTAATGGGCGCGGATGAGGAGGTATAGGCAAATCCATTTCTATAGGAACTATTGATGCAGCCTACGTTTAAGGTATACGATAACTTTCGGACTCTTTTCTTAGCTGTGTATCGGATAAAAAGAAACTTTTTTTCTGTTGTCTTTTTTCGACTTATATCCAGGGTTCCTTTTGCGGAGGCAAAAAGAGTAGAAATCAAATCCACGCCTTCACTATTATTGAGGAGCTTTTCATTATTTCGGATATTCATTGTGGAGTTGAATTGTCCGCCCAGCTTGATGTTGAATGATGAGCTGCTTAGGCTTTGCAATTGAAATAGCTCTAAAAAGTTTAATGAAAACGTGTGCACTTTACTCTTCAGATCGGTTTCATTAAAGTCAGCAACGAAGTTACCTGTGGAATACGAAGCGGTAAAACTTGATTCCCGGACCAGGTCTATATCGGTGTGAGCCAGGGAGGTGTAAACTGCGCTTCCAGAATAGAACAGAGGGGAGGTGGCAAAATCTCTGAATGATGCTGCGTTATAACCTGCACTAATAACAATATACTCCGGACGACCCTTCTGATGGCTTTCCGTTTCCTGATCGGTAGGCTTATTCTGAGCCCATCCGGTGGTATGAATCGCCACACTAAAAACAACCCCTAAAATGGTACACATCCATTGAAAGTGGCTGTGGATAAGAGTAATTGCTTTCATCGCTTGAAATGTAGCACTTTTTTGCTAATTTATTGCTGCGGAATATCGATAATTTGTGAGGTGAAGTCGGTGGCCACACTCGGAATCTGCTTATTTTTCTTTTTGTTCTATTGTCCACTGAATTCCCCAGCGTTTCACATAGTCCTGTATAGGCCCCAGTCCGACTTGCTTTCTTCTTTGATTAATATATTCGGGGTCTTTCACTTCATATACTTTTTGCC
>CAZVLN010000082.1:0-5820 GCA_964627995.1 uncultured Saprospiraceae bacterium | reverse complement strand
GGTTGAATATGGGTCTTGAAACGGCGGAGGGCAAGCTTTTACAGAACGATCAACTTGACTACTCCATCTCGGGCATGTAGAACATACACCCCCGCCTGTGGTAGGGTGATTTGAATTTTTCCGGCCGATACATAGTTGACCTGGTAAGGAATTTCTCTTCCTGCCATATCGAAGCAGGTCCATTCTCCGTCCGGCACATCGCTTAGGGTGAACCGGCCGTCGGGGGAAGGGTTCGGATAGGCTGTAATGGGGGCCTTTGGAACTCGCGGTTCGTCAATTGAAACGGTATTTGCATTAAATACGCAGGACTGAATAGCCAGATATTTGGGGTTTTCAACATCGGCCATGGTCTCCTTTACGCCCCAGCTTCCCCATTTGGAATAGCTTCCATGCGAACTGAAATGAGTGAACAAGGCACTATTGTTCTCATACCAATAGTCCAGGTAATCGCAATACACGCGCTCCAAATCGGGGTGGTGGTTGGCGGCGATCAGCTTTTGGGTCAGTAAGTCGTTGTTTACATTTACCCCCGTGCCCACTAAGTGCTGTCCACCTTCGTAAGTAATTAAATCTAAATTGTGGGATTCGGCCACGGCGAGATTCGCGTCGATATCGTCCTGTGTTCTCATCAAGGAGCTCTCCATTCGATCTACAATTTCAGCCGGGGTAATGGTATGTACTTCGTTATTATTTACGATTTCATTGGCCACATTTCCGGCAAAATAAGGGGCTATCGCCAAAGCATCGGCCTCAACAGCATTGGGATTATATTGAGGATCGTTAAAATAGCTGATCAGCTGATTGGAAAGCCAGGAGTTCGCAGATTGGGAGGGGATGATGTTAATGAGTCGATCTTCCGTGGTCATCGTTTCCTGAAACAGGGAGAAAACCTCCGCTGATCGAAAGGCGGTGTACTTCCAGGCTCGTTCCCACGGCTCTCCAGTAAAACCGAGCGCCTCGCCCTGGTCGGAAGCATAGGGGTTTTGTTGAAAAATACCGTTCCAGACTTCATTGCTGTACTCCAAATAGATTTGGGCTTCTTCATGTAGGTGTTCTTCTAAAAACAGCGCCAGTTGGACCATGTAGTTGTCGTCAGCCTGGTGGGGGATATTGATCCATAAATCTTTTTCCGACTCATTTGCGAGTTGGACGATATACTCCCAGGCCACCCCACTGCTCAGGGTCTGAGTGTAATCATTCGGTGAACTGCGGTCGGACCATTGCCGTACGGGTGAATTGTTGGTCCGCAGCAAATCCATGCATCGTATAACTTGAAAATCGTCCAAAAAGTCTAAAAGGGACTCGGTAAAGGTGTGATCCTGGAAGGTGTTGATGTATTCCGGTCGAATAAACTGAATATTGGAAATGGGATTCTGCTCTGAGGAGGCGTCGATCCGAAGCGCAACTCCTCCCGAAACGGAAAGCAGGGTGTCGACGGGGCAGGTGAATGTGCCACTGGCTCCAAAGCGCAGCGAAACCCGGCCTTCTCCTTCAACAATGAGGCGATATTCTCCGGCGGGAAAGGGGTCGGGCAGGTCCCATAGCATAAGAGTGCGAACGGCCTGGGGTGGATTTTGCCCATTGTCGTAGGGAATCGCGAGAGGGTATCCATTTTCGCCAAGGGGAATTTGGACTCCTGTGTCCCATGGTCCCGTTCCATCTGCATGGTGGCTAATCCAGCTCCGACTTTGCTTGAAAGCATCTGTGAATAAAAATTCAGTCGAGTAATCGTGCACAGAACTCAAATTGATTCCAACGGGTCGTTCCACTTGCGCCCATACGGCAATGGAAAGAAAAATACTCACACTTACACAAAAAATGCGGGTAATTACACTACAAAAACTTAAGGAGCAAAATACAGGAAGAAAAGGAGGTGTATGTAAGAGCTGCATATCATAAAGTTATAAAAAAATGTGTCAATCCTACATGGACCGTTGTTAGTGAGGGACTATCAAGCCTATGATATGTGGTGAAAGCCTCCACAAGGGCGGCAAGAAAACGAGGGCTTTGCGTCAGCGATGCAAAGGGGTGACGACCACAGAGAGGAAGACCGAGTACGCCAGCCGGCGTGCGAAGGGCCGAACGAATAGAGAGCCCCGAAGCGTAGCGCCCTCCTTCCCACTGGTGGAAAGGAGGGGACGCCATAATTATCGCCAAAAAAGTTCATCTCATAAGCCAAACCATAAAAAGCGTGATCTAGAAAACAAAACAGATATCCTCCCCTTATCGTCAATTTTTGAGGCGTGTTGTAGGAGACGCCTAAAGTATTCGACTCCAGTCTAGGATGATGCCATGAAAATCCCAGGCCCCACACTCTGCCTTTATTTTCAGTGTTTTCTTCTTCCATGTTGTAGTTCCCATCCAATACTATGTTTTCATACTTGTAGCTTTTTATGATTTAATAGTTGATCTTCATCAAGTAAAAAGATAATCAACTAATCATGCTAAATACTGATCCGTTTTCTTTTTTACTGTAGAAAACCTTGGAGCGCTTTTATTCTGCGGACGGACATTAAATAAAAGAAGCGCATGATGATAATTCAACTAAAGGGATTTTTGATTATAGATGTTGACAAAATCAATGTTGAGAAGAGGTCTAACAGATGTTTGGAATACTTTTAATTGCATTGGTGTTGGATGGTAAGACTTTTTTTGAATAATTGATTCTTTAAGGCCATACCCAAATAAGTAACAATCCGGCCACTATTGAAATTCCAAATGATACACCCACCCATTTTGCCAATTGTTTCGTTCCAAAAGTTGCGGCTAAGGCCCCTTTAAATAACAAATTAGAAAGTGAAGCAAGTAGTATAAGGCGCCATCCCGTATCTACATCTAAGTTTCCCTGTTTAATGAATTGCGAAAGTGATAAGGTAATGGCATCCACATCGGTAAGCCCACTTATGATAGCAACAATATATAAGGCTTCATTTTCAAATTCTTCTTTCGCAAAAGCAACGGCTAGTAATAGCACTCCATATAGCAAACCAAAAGTAATGGCTGTTTTAAGTTGAGCAGGATTTTTGGGTTCGGGCATTGATCCTTCGCTCTTGCCTTTTTGAATGCGGCGAAATAAAAAAATACACAATAAAGACATAACAATAAATTGAACTGCTATGGGAGCTATCATCTCTGGAAGTCTTTCGGGAATAACCACCCCCATTTCTATAACAATACGTACTAGAGCAATAGCTGAAGCGCCAACGATTACAAATATTGAAAGCTTGTCTATCTTATCGCCCTCATTTGTTATTTTGGCATAACTTACTGTTGTAGCGGTACTACTAATCAAGCCCCCTAAAATGGAATTAGAAAGCACACCGACCTTCTTACCTAAAAACTTATAAATAAAATATCCAACAACACTAATACCCACAATTAGGGTAACCATTAACCAAATGTTTTGTGGGTTGATCACATCAAAAGGACCATATGTCTTATTGGGAAGTAGGGGAAGGATAACCAGTGAAATTCCCGTAAACGTCATGATTGCCGAAAGGTCTTTGCTTTTTAGTCTTTCGATGACACCATGGATTTTTTCTTTAGCATAGAGTAAGACGGCCATCAAGCCGCCTGCAATAACTCCGATCACCTGGTCACCTAAAACCAGATAAACGCCAAGTAAGTACATAAGCAGCGCAGCAATCTCGGTAGTTTGCCCAAAATCTGCGTCCGTTGCGCCTTTCTTTGAAAGGATATTTCCAACAACCAGAAAAGCTGTGATACCTATTACAAGCGCGGAAATAATAAAAAGGTTGTCAAAATCTCTGGTTATAAAGCCGGAAAAAGCCCCTAAAATGGCCAATAAAGTAAACGTGCGAACACCTGCCAGCTTGTTGTTTGTCTTTTCGCGTTGCATTCCCACTAAAAGCCCCAAACCAAGAGCAATGCCCAGAGTAATAATGTCTTCGTAATTCATAGCTGTTACTAAGATGTTATTATAAAACTAAAGGTACTATTTTAATGCACTAGGGCCAAAGCATGCAACGAATGCAATGCGATGGTTGATTTCACCTCTTTACATGTTTTATTTTATAATCGCCCGTAAAGACCGCCCCTGGAAGGCAATGTCTTTAAAGCAATTGTTTTATTCCGACCTGATAAAGTTAAAATGGGTGCTAACCGTTTTTGAAATAAGGTTGGGCTTGGCTAAATGAACTCCCTCTATGTCAAGTGCAGAGCGTTAAAATGTAATCTCTTAGCAAAAGAGCTCGCACCAACGCAACAAATTATTGCTAACCCAATGCACACATTTGTATGCTCTACACTAAAAAATTTGGATGTACGGGGATTTTTTTTATATTTATAAGGCTTTGAAAATAAGGGTATATAGCCCCAAGTGATGGATAAAGATAAAAACACTCCCCTTTACGTATTTAAATATGGCGGCAATGCCATGGTTAATGATGAGCTCAAAGACCGCATACTAAAAGCAATTTGTGCATTGTATGATCAGGGGAACCACGTGCTTATTGTACACGGAGGCGGACCTTTTATCCAACGCGCCTTGGATCGCGCAGAAATTACTTCAGAGTTTATCGATGGACAACGGAAAACGTCGGCTGCGGCCATGAAAGAAGTGGAAACGGCCCTCAAAGGGGAAGTCAACAGCGATTTAGTCGGTCGCATCAATGCTATGGGATACAAAGCGGTGGGCCTCTCCGGGAAGGACGGGCAAACGGTCGTGGGCCAAAAGCGCCTGCATATCCAACGCCTGGAAAATGGCGAGCAACGCGAAATTGATCTCGGACGGGTCGGAAATGTATTGCGCGTCGAGCCGGCCTTACTTAACGATCTACTTGAAAAAGGATATATTCCCGTCATGACTTGCATCGCACAGGATGAATTCGGCAACAGCCTCAACATCAATGGAGATATATTCGCCGGACACATCGCTGGCCATTTAAACGCTCAAGCTTTTGTCGTGTTGACTGATATAGACGGCCTCCTTCAGGATGTAAATGATCCCCAAAGCCTTCTGGCGCAAATCTCCCTGCACGATATAAAAGAGCTAGTCAGCGAGGGCGTCATTCAGGGTGGCATGATTCCCAAAATGGAGGCCTGTGAAACGGCCATCCGAAACGGCGCCCAGAGCGCATACATCATTAATGGAACGAAACCCGATCAACTCACTGCGCTGACGACAGGGGGGCAGATCGGAACAAAAATAATATATGGAACTCAAGACAAATAAAGATTACTCGAAATGGGACCAGTCCTATTACGTCCCTACCTTTAAACGCTATCCCATCGCCCTGGAGAAAGGCTCGGGCTGCAAAGTCTGGGATGTGGAAGGGAATGAATACCTGGACGCTTTAGCCGGGATTGCCGTTAATAACCTCGGCCATTGCCACCCGGCGGTGGTTGAAGCCATCCAAAAACAGGCCGAGAAGCTCATTCATATTTCTAATTTTTACGTGAGTGAGCCCCAGGTGCGCTTATCAAAAAAACTCGTCGAGCTCAGTGGTCTGAGTCGTGTGTTTTTCACCAACTCCGGAGCGGAATCCGTAGAGGGTGCGATGAAGTTTGCGCGTAAATACGCCCATAAAAAAGGCCGGGGAGGGAAGGTCATCTCCATGAAAAACTCATTCCACGGCCGAACGCTGGCCACTATCGCCACGGGGAAAAAAGCGTATCAGGAAGGCTTTCATCCGATTCCCAAAGGTTTCATTTCTGTGCCCCTGCACGACATGGACCAACTGGAGCAGGAGATGGACAAAGATACCGCCGCCGTGATCGTCGAACCGATTCAGGGCGAGGGCGGCATCCACCCGGCCGATGCCAAATACATCAAAAGAGTACGAGAATTGTGCGATAAGA
>CAZVLN010000081.1:0-6116 GCA_964627995.1 uncultured Saprospiraceae bacterium | reverse complement strand
AAGTCAATTTTTTGAGACCTTCCAGGAATAATTCTCCGGGCAACTCAGGCATGCACAAGCGTGCAGCAGAATGGTTAAGACGAATGACATGTTCCTCAGGTCGAAAAAGCATCGGTTGACCATCAGCAGATATAGATGCTTTCATTCCCTCAAAAATGGCCTGACCATAATGAAGTGCCATAGTCGCGGGATGAACCTCAATGGAACTAAAGGGTACGATTTGTGGATTTTGCCATTTGCCATCCAAGTAATCGACTACAAACATATGATCTGAAAAAACATTTCCAAAGGGGATGTTATCAAAATCCAAATCATTTAATTTGCTATTTGTATTTTCGATTACTTTTATGTTGTACCCCATGTCTATATTTTTTTCAAATATACGAATTTTCTGACTTTTGCTTACCTTTAAACTCAGTAGAAACAGATATTAAAAAGTCCTGTAATGTATAAGAATAAAGGCTTCCCGGGTATATTTACCGTGCCCCTAAGCGGAGAACCACACTCCTACTCCAAACTCGAGGGATCGAAAAAAACTAGAGCCCTCATTTTATTACATAAAAATGAGGATAACGAAAATAATCAAGCTTTTTTGCAGCGCTTTTTAAAAGCTATTCCATTCATGGATGAAGAATCCGAGGTAGACCTGGTCTTTTTGGAATCGACACCAAACTGGCCTACCATTCGTGATGCTTTTCCTCATTGTATGTTTTTTTTGTTTATTGGATTTACTTATGCTGAAATTGGATTCCAATTTGGTCAGACCACATACGAATTAATAAGATTCCGCGCCCGTTATATGATGCAAGTACCTGAGCTAGAAAAGTGGAAAGATAACAAGGATTTGAAGCTACAAATTTGGCAGCAATTAAAAACAGTAAAAAACCTTCCTTAAATCACACTATGACTAAACTTGTTTTCGGCACATCCAATGAAAATAAATTAAAGGAACTCAAGGCTATAATACCTGATTTCGTTGAGCTACAAAGTATGCAAGAATTTGGTATCAGAACAGATCTACCTGAGACAAGCAGCACCATACCAGCAAATGCTATGCAAAAGGCAAAGGCCTTGTATGATATGCTTAAAATGAATGTTTTTGCTGAGGATACAGGTTTAGAGGTAGATGCTCTGAACGGAGAGCCTGGAGTTTATACAGCACGATATGCAGGGCCGCAACGAAACCCAGATGCCAATATGGACTTAATTTTAAAAAAATTGAAATCTGAATCTAATCGAGCTGCGCAGTTTCGTACAGTGATAGGTATGTTTTGGAATGGTAAGTCCTATACTTTCGAGGGTATAGTGAGAGGTAGGATTGCTCATGAAAAATCAGGTAACGGTGGATTTGGATATGATCCAATATTTGTTCCTGAGGGATACACAAAAACATTTGCTCAACTGGAGGAATCCATAAAAAATAAGATTAGCCATAGAGCGCTTGCTGTTACAGAAATGATATCATTTTTACAGTCAAGGAGATAAAAAAAGGCTTCGCCGAAACGAAGCCTTTAAAATCATAGAAAAGTAACTTACAATTAAGATTCTGCCTCGCCCACTTTTCCGCGAATTGTTAGACGCGTTTTCGGTGGATTTGTATTTGCTGTAATGGTGATCGTTTTATTTTGAGTACCTACTGATCGACCATCAAATACTACGGGGATTTCTCCACCCTCACCCGGAGCGATAGGCTCTTTAGGCCATTCTGGCACGGTACATCCACAAGAAGCTTTTGCATTCGTGATAATTAAAGGCTCACTTCCCGTATTCGTGAAAGTATAGGTGTGATTTACTTTATCTCCTTTAGTAATGTTTCCGAAATCATAGCTTGATTCATCGAAAGTAATTTCTGTTTTAGGAGTATTGTCATCGGCTAAGGATTTTTCATCTGCTTTTGCTTGCTGCATAGCTCCATCCTCTTGGCTGGTAGTTAGTTTTGAATCACTTTGTTCTGTGCTTTCAACAGCAGCTTCTGAGTCGTTATTGGTGTCCGAAGAATCAGAACACGCTACGAAAAACAGACTGGAAAGCGAGATCAAACTCACGGTTAACAACTTCATAGTAGATTTCATGTAATTAAGGGTTTAGTTAAGAATTGGCGCAAATTTACGCTTTTACTAACGTCATTCAAATAAATATAATATGTAATAGTTCAATTTATTTGATAAAATCTGGAAATTCTACTTATTATCGACCTCAAAGGCTGTAAACTAGACCACTTCTCTTTTAGAAGTACCCCAAATAGATTGGCGGGGAGGTGATCCGGAACCTGCTGCTCGAACCTCCATTTTATTTGTAAGGCATCCAGGGATGAGGGGATACGCTTACTTTAATAATAATGAGTCTACTAACATCCATGCCACTCTCCCATCGGGCCAGGGATAGTAGAGGCCGCGAGCCAGGCGAGCGGGTCCCGAGGTTCCGCCATGCGGCGGATCTCGAGGACGGAACCCTCGCATAGCCCGGTCACGCCTGTAAGGCGTGAGGCCCCCTAATAATGCTAACAAATAATATAACAAACAATTATATATATTACCTTTGCAGTGTTATGGAAGATAAGAATGAGATTCGACCGTATGAAGATCGCTCAGGAACCAAAAAGGAACAGGTGGAAAGCATGTTTGATTCCATAGCGAAAACATACGATCCGCTAAATAGATTTTTATCACTGGGTGTGGATAAGCGTTGGCGAAAAAAAATGCTGCAATGCCTTGAGCCTATTAAGCCAAAAAGAATATTGGATGTGGCTACGGGTACAGCCGATGTAGCCTGTGATGCCGCACGGCATTTTCCTTCAGCCTCGATAACCGGCCTGGATTTAAGCGCAAAAATGTTATCGAAAGGAAAAGATAAAGTACGCGAAAAAAAGCTGGAAGGTCAGGTTAAACTTATTAAGGGCGATAGTGAAGCTCTCCCATATTCAGACAACTCTTTTGATGCTGTGACCGTTGCTTTTGGTGTGCGCAATTTCGGTAATCTCAACAAAGGATTGCAGGAAATGTATCGAGTAGTTCGACCCGGAGGTGCAGTGATCGTATTAGAATTTTCTCGCCCAGACCAATTTCCAATAAAAAATCTATTTAACCTTTACTTCAAATACGTTTTACCCCAGATAGGCCGTTTGACATCCAAAGACCCAAGGGCTTATCAGTATTTATATGAAAGTGTGCAAGTCTTTCCTCAGTATGAGGAGTTCGAGGCTTCATTAAAAAATGCTGGCTTTTCAAAAACTGAATATAAAAAACTTACTTTTGGCATATGTTGCGTTTATACAGCTTACAAAACTTCTTAATTTTCCTTTTCCTCTGCGTTCTTCAGTTTTCTGTCTGGGGCCAGAGAAAAGGTAATGCTTATAATTATTTAGAATTTAAAAATAAGCCTTATTACTTTGGCATTGCGATGGGATATGCGAGTTCCAATTACCGCATAGAACATTCAGATGATTTTATTCTGAATGATGAATATATACGGGCGCAATCCTTGTCAGGCCCTGGCGTACGAATTGGAGTTATTGGGAATTTAAAGTTTGGAGAGTATTTTGACTTCAGAATGGTTCCGGGATTTGCTTTTACTGAGCGTACCTTAGATTATGTTGAAATATCGCAAGGGGGAGCTCAGGCTCCTTCAGCCGAGCGAATAGAGTCCACGTTTTTTGAATTACCCATGCTGATTCGCTACAAGTCCAGACCTTATAAAGATCTACGATTTTTTATGTTGACCGGTATTAAGTACACCTATGACATTTCAAATACCTCTAGAACTCGTCAGGCAGAAGGCCTTATTTTGACGGCCTCACATGATTACGCTTTTGAGGTGGGTGTAGGCGTTCAAATCTTCTTCCCTTACTTCATATTCTCCCCACAAATCAAAGTTTCCAGAGGTATGGGTAATATTTTATTGCATAACGGTGCCTTAGAGCGATCTAACATCCTGGACCGCATCAATTCTTCTATGATTTCGTTCTCTCTCAATTTTGAGGGTTAGATTTATACCTGTCGATGTGGTATTCAGATGGGAATTTTTCAGATGCTTCTAAGTAAAAACTTTCGAATAGAGAACGAAAGACGGCAAATTTATCCAATAACAAATGTTGTACACCAACAAAATTGGATGGAAATCGAGCTCGCTTATCCATGTTTAAAAGTGTGTATTGCCAGGATTTAGAATCCTGCTTATTATCCAGCCATCGGTAACCGACCATTTTACTAATGCGGGTGGCAATGAGATCGGGAAAATAGATTTTAGAAATTTCCATTTGGATATACATATCCGAGCAAAATGCAGTATAACTGCAATTGTGAAATCGGTACCAATGATGGGCTATCAAGAAGTCTATAATGAGATCTGATCCTACAGGACTATATTTATGCAATAAGGGGCGAAGCAAGCGATTCATTTCTCGCACAGCAGGATGATGGTCTGTGAAACTATCAATCGCTCGATGCAACTCAATGCCGATCTGAATTTCTTTTGAAAGACTTGAATAATCCAAAATATCAATCCAATCAGCGACTAGATTTGCGGTTCGAATAGTGGCTTGAAACGGAGATAGGACGAGATGGCCTAAATAATTCAATTCTTTTTGTCAAAGATAAAATTAATCTAATGAGAAGCTTTTTAATGAAAGACATGTCGACTAAAAAAAGGATGTATATTTGCGACTCAAAATTTAGAATTATATGGGATTACAGTGTGGTATTGTCGGACTTCCGAATGTTGGAAAATCAACTTTATTTAATGCGCTTACATCTGCAAAAGCATTAGCAGCAAATTATCCATTTGCTACAAAAGATCCAAATGTCGGTGTGATTACAGTTCCGGACGAGCGTTTGGATCAATTGACTGAGATCGTAAGCCCTCAGAAAACCATCCCTACTACTGTAGAGATTGTCGACATTGCAGGTTTAATTAAAGGAGCATCAAAAGGTGAAGGATTGGGTAATCAATTTTTGGCCAACATCCGTGAAGTCGATGCTATTTTGCATGTTGTTCGCTGTTTTGACGACGATAATGTGGTGCACGTAGATGGAAGTGTAGACCCGGTTCGCGATAAAGAAATTATAGATACCGAGTTGATCTTAAAGGATTTGGATTCAGTAGAGAAAAGACTGGAAAAACTTAAAAAGGCCGCCAAAAGTGCCAACAAAGAGGATATTCAGCGCGCTAAGATTGCTGAGGAAATAAAAAGTCATTTAGATTCCGGGCAGCCTATACGATCATTAGATTTAAATGAGGCCGGTCAGGCTCTATTGGACGAAATGATGCTACTTACCAGCAAACCTATTTTATATGTTTGCAATGTTGATGAAAGTAGTGTAGTCGATGGAAATGAATACACCCAGGCCTTTTCAAAAGCTATAGAAGAGGAAGATGCTGGCATGATGTTGATCTGTGCCAATATTGAAGAAGACATATTAGACTTAGAGGAAGAGGAAGAAAAGCAAATGTTTCTGGAAGAAATGGGATTGACTGAACCCGGTGTTAATAGACTGATTTTTGCGGCTTATAATTTACTAAATCTGATCACTTACTTTACTGCGGGTGAAAAAGAAGTTCGCGCCTGGACCATTGAGCGCGGATGGAAAGCGCCACAAGCGGCCGGAGTCATCCACACGGATTTTGAAAAAGGATTCATTCGGGCAGAAGTTATTGCCTATGAAGACTACGTTCGACTAGGCTCGGAGCAGGCTGTGAAGAACGAAGGCAAAATGCAGATCGAGGGAAAGGATTACGTCGTAAAAGACGGAGATGTCATGCACTTTTTGTTCAATGTATAAATACTACACATTTTACAAGCCCTTTGAGGTTTTGAGCCAGTTTACGCAAGAAGTAAAAGGGCACCGCACGCTGCAGGACTATTTGTCTTTTGACAAAGACGTCTACCCCATTGGTCGATTGGACAAAGATTCCGAAGGCTTGTTACTTTTCACCAATGAACGATCTTTAACAGAAGCGATACTCTCGCCGGATAAGGATCACAAAAAAACCTATTGGGTGCAAGTCGAAGGAACAGCTACGGAAGAACTATGCGCTCAACTATGTACTACTCATTCAATCCGAACTAAAAAGAAAACGCATAAAGTGCGAGCATTAGAATGTGAGCTATTGGAAGAGGC
>CAZVLN010000080.1:0-6831 GCA_964627995.1 uncultured Saprospiraceae bacterium | reverse complement strand
CGCCACCGACCGCTTACATCCATTTCAGGCTCTAATAATTGTTTTTCAAATCGCAGGGAGCGACCGTGGATAGCGACGAAAGGGATGCTATATCTTCGCCTATTTTTATCTACAAACTCTCCCTGTATGGTGTTTTCAACAAATTCTCCGAAAATGTATGAGTTGTATTCCGGAAATAAAATTCGAATGGTATCACGCGCCTGACTGCGGTCCCATCCCCATAAATATTTCTGCACACGGATGGTTTCATCTCCGTTTACTATGTCGATGACAAAACTATCAGGGTGCGCTTCCGGATACGAAACTTTCATGGTGAAAGGCAAAACATCGTCCGAAATACCTTCGAAAAGTGGAACGCCGCGCTCTCTAACGGCATCTTCATCATAAACCGGATATGGGTTTTTTCCCAATTTTAATTCTGCTCTCCATGAGCCGGGAGGGAGCCCCGGAAATTCGTATTTAACATCTACGCAAGCAGATAAAAATAGGAGTACTGCTCCAGATAATAAAATAAGATGCTTTTGTCGGCTCATACAATTACTTTTCGTTCAATTTAGGACCTTCCAGCTCCTTTGAAATGATCTTCTTTATATTCAAACAACACATTAAAACTCGTCAAACTACCATATACTCTTGTGATGTACTGCTGTAGGTTGATTTTCTCCTCATCAGATAAATCACTACTGTTGATCTTTTGCTCCATAACCCTAATGCGGTCTCTAACCATAACAATTTTATGGAAGAAAGTTTCTATAGGCATCTTTTTAGGCTGTAAATTGTCCTGACCTGGCTGTAAAATAAATTCGCCACCTGTCCACTTACTGCCGAGTTCGACAAGGTGTGTAATATCTGACCAACTTTTCAGCACTTTTACAAGTGCGGTCTCAACCTCATTAAAACTCACCTGTTCCTTAACCGGAATGGCTTCGATAATGTCCCAACCCGAGTAAGTTTTGCCTACTTGTTTTACGCCATGATCTGAAAAGGTAACATCATAAGCAGCTTTGTGAAGTCGTATGATAACACCTGGACCATAACTGGGATGAACAACCCTACTTCCTACACCTAATAAATCTTTATTATTCATATTCTTTTATTTGTGTGTTAAACTTGATGTTCAAATATAAAAAAATAATCTAATATGATCATGAATTTTGGTTGTTTCAATATGGGATCAGAGCGCAATAATCCGAACTTATTTCTTCATTTATGTTATGCAACTCGGAACTATTATTGGAGTAAAAAGACATGACGCAAAACATCATAATTTCTTATGTGCACGATAAGTAAACTCTCAATTAGCTGTACATAAAAGAATGTCGTGCCTTTTACCAGGGGTTTTGCCTACGCACGATTATTCGTTCCCTTCATAATTTTCATCCCACTCCCGGGCGGCCATTTCAGGATTGATTTTACCGACTGATTTCCCAACCAGCATAGCCACTGCAGCATCTCCAGTCACATTCGTTACCGTGCGGAGCATATCTAGTGGTCGGTCGACCGCAAAGATCAAGCCTATTCCTGCAGGATTGACACCTACGCTTTCCAGCACGATGATGAGCATTAAAATACCAGCTCCGGGGACTGCCGCTGATCCAATGGAGGCCATAGTTGCCGTAATTACAATAGTAATTTGATTACTTAGACTAAGATCCTGAGCAAATACCTGCGCTATAAAAACTGCGGCAACGGCTTGATATAAGCTGGTACCATCCATATTGATGGTCGCTCCAATGGGACAAACAAAACTGGTTACCTCTTCTTCAACACCCAAATGTTCCTCAACGCGCTCCATAGTAACGGGCAATGTGGCAGCTGATGAGCTGGTAGAAAAAGCCAACAACTGGGCCGGAGATATTTTTTTGAGAAAATCTGTAGGGGAGTAACCGGTAAAAAGCCGGACAACCAGGGGATAAAAAATGATCGTCATAAGACCCAGGCCTACTATAACAGTAATTGAATAAGCACCCAGCGCAATAAAGATATCTGCGGAGGGGCTTTCTGCGACTAGAGCTGCCATGAGGGCAAGGACACCATAAGGAGCCATCAGCATTACAATATCTACTAATTTCATGATGATTTCATTGAACCCTCGAAAAAAGGCCTTAACGGGTTCAGCCTCTTCCTCTTTGATGAGAATCATACCAATTCCAAAAAGTATAACGACGAAAATAACCTGAAGCATGTTGCCGTTATCGGTGGCTGCAGATACGATATTCTCAGGAACGAGGTCTATAAGGGCAGAAAGAGGTCCTTTTTCTTTTTGAGCTAAGGCTTGCTCCATTTTAAGGCTTGCATCACCCGCATAGGAGGCCAGTAATTCTTCCTGGGTATCTTTTTGGATAAAATTCCCGGGTTGAATAGTATTGACCAATAATAGACCGAGTGTAACGGCAATAACGGTGGTCACTAGATAAATACCTATAGTTCGCCCGCCAAGTTTTGACAATTGCGCAATATTGTTCAGTCGTGAAATACCAACGATCAATGAAGCAATGATCAGAGGGATAGCAAGTAATTTTAGTGCATTGATAAATATAGTCCCAAAGGGCTTGACCCAGTCAATTATAAATTCTTTTCCGCCTGGCATTTGAATGGCCATAAAACCAATAAGAATACCAAGTGCCATGCCGAGCAGGATCTGCCAGTGAAGTGGGATTTTTATCATTTCGGGAAAGGTTTTTATTCAATGAATTTGAAATCTATTGTCCCAAAATAGATAAATTATTCTAAAGTATTTAATAGACCAGCTTAGCAAGGCCGGATGGATAGAAATGCAATTATTTAGCTTGAATTGATAATAGCGGGCAATGAAGTGAGAATAATGATCGAGTATAATTCACTGTGTAAGGCAAATAAAGAGCGAAATGTTATTGGTGAGTGGAAGTATTTCTATTTCCTGTATCCGGCAAAAGGATAGGAGAGTGGATTTTCGAAATGGTAAGCTGATAGGATATTATCTTTTCCAGGCTCGAGTCATTTCTCGTTTACCCTTAGGTCCGGGTAGTGGTTCAACCGAAAAGCCGGCCGATTTCAAATTGCGTTTGAACTGTCCCTGGGCACAGTAGGTCACGAGCAAACCTCCCGATCGGAGCATGGAAAACAACTTTTCCATAATTTCTGGTGTCCAGAGTTCAGATTGCGCTCGAGGGGCAAATGCATCGTAATATATTCCGTGATATTTTTCTTGTGGGGGTGACCATTGAATAAAGTCAACCTTATTTTTAATAATAGAAAAATTTGCGTTTATAGGTGATAATTGATTCCAGGCACATTCGTGGATTTTGCGAAATTCACCTTCTGCAGATTTGGATTCCAATTGTTTCCCAATTTCAAATCCCTCGATTTCAGAAAGGGGAAGGGGGAATGCTTCAAGACTTTGGTAATTAATCTCAATGGAATGAGATTGCGCATATTGGGCTGTAAGTAAAGCGTTTAGTCCTGAGCCCAGTCCCATTTCAAATAGCCAAAGGGGCTGATTGTTATTCTCAGATGCAAGGGCTTCTAATCCAGCTTCGATAAAAACGTGCTGGCTTTCAGAAAGCGCACCGTGTTTGGAATGAAAGGTTTCCTTGAAAATAGGAGATTGATAGGTAAAAGACCCATCTGATGTGCGCAGATGATGCATTACAGCACAGGTATAGATTCTAATACGCGAAGTAGCGTACTTAAGCCATCAGTGTTCCATGAAAAGTCGGAGGGGCAACCCACGCCGCGATTACACGAACTTACAGCTGCAACGCACACAAAAAGGAGAATATATCGACTTGTATTTTTCATCTCTTCCAAAAATTTTGCCAAAGGTAATTATTTCTTTCAGAACGAATGAAAAGTTGGGATTAGTATCTTATAATCTAAGTTACATCAGATTATTGCGGTAGCGATGAGTAGGGGCACGCCAAGCGCAGCTTAAGGGCGTCCACCCCTTATTTATTGGGGGTGGACCGAACGTATGTGGAGCCCGAATCGTAGCGCCCTCCCCAAAAATTGGGGAGGGACCGCCCATAAAAATTTTATTAAAATGCGGCTCATTCTATGTAAATTTAGGCTATGGTTCAATGGGATTGGAGAAAAACATTGCTCAAAGGAGTGGCTCGCCTGCCGTGGTGGTTGCTCTATGCGTGTAGCTCGGGTATAGCCTGGCTGTTCTATCACCTGATTCGATACCGGAAAAAGGTTGTGCTCAATAATTTAGAATTGGCCTTTCCGGATAAGTCAGAAAGCGATCGTCGACAAATCGCAAAGGCCTTTTATAAAAACCTCGCTGATATTGCAGTAGAAACGCTCAAAAGTTCGCAGCTTTCTGTGGATGAGGCACGAAAACGAATTTCCCTTGACGATCAAGCGGGTTTATCGGATTTGTATGAAAAAGGTAAAGGCGTCATGCTGGTCATGGGACATTTTACGAATTTTGAGTGGACGGCAATGTGTCTGGAATTATTTGTGCCGCACAATACCTATGCGGTTTATCACCCCATAAAAAATGATCGCCTAAATCGATATTTAGTGAGCGTCAGGCAAAAATTTGGAATGACTTTATTTAAAATGAAAGAGACATACCCGTTTATGCTAAATATGAAAGATGAGCATCCCCTTTATATTTTCATGGCCGATCAAAGTCCCCACAGGGGAAAGATAAAGTATGCTGCACCTTTCTTCCATCCCTACACCCCGGTACATTTAGGGGTTGAAAATTTAGCAAAAAAGTGTGACCTGGCGGTGGTCTTTTTAGCTACGCACCGGGTGGGTCGCGGGCGCTATGTGATGCGGACGGAATTAATGACCTCAGATCCATCATCCTGGGAGCCTTATTCGCTCACTCAACGTCACATGCAACGATTAGAAGAAGAAATTCGGAAAAGTCCTGCGAGTTGGATGTGGAGTCATAAAAGATGGAAAAATGTCAAGCGTGCTGAAGAGGTTATGGAACAAAAGAAGGAATGAACATTATAAAATTATGCCTTGAATAAATAGGTCGATTCGTGATATTTTTGTAATTATAAGGCGATTTTACATGATCGCTGTGTAAATGAGATCACAACAGGTATATGGGAGAGAATATAGAACAACTTCTTGTTTTTGCGACCTTGGGTATTGCCCTAACTCTATTCATATGGGGAAAGATCCGGCACGACTTCACGGCTTTGATTGCTTTGTTTTTTCTGGTATCGGTAGGTATAGTACCTGCGGGTGATGCATTTATGGGCTTTGGCCATCCCGCTGTTATAACGGTGGCAGCAGTATTGGTTATTGGGAAAGCCCTGGAGCACTCCGGGCTCATAGATATTGCTGCAAAATATATTTTGAAGATAGGTCGCAGACCCGTCACTCAAATTTTAAGTCTTTGTGCCGTGGTTGCCATAGCCTCCGGTTTTATGAACAACGTAGGAGCGCTTGCCATCATGATGCCCATTGCATTGTATATCGCTCGAAAAAGTGATTTGCCGCCGTCTTACGTGCTTATGCCCATTGCTTTCTCCTCGCTTTTAGGTGGACTGACGACTTTGATCGGCACGCCACCGAATATCATTATATCCGAATTTCGAGCTGAAAATATGGGATCCTCATTCGGAATGTTTGATTTTACTCCGGTGGGAGCCAGCTTAGCTTTTGTAGGCGTATTATTTGTAGGTTTAGTAGGCTGGCGCTTTCTCCCACATCGCGTTTCTAAGAATCAGGATTCCGACCTATTCGATATTGATGACTATATTACTGAATTGCGAGTACCTTCCGATTCTAAAGCAGTAGGTACTACGCTCTATGAGTTAATTGAGCATTCGGAAGATGACGTTCAAATATTGGGCTTGGTTCGAAATAACCAGCGGATTCACACCTTTAATATTCTCGAAAAAGTACAAAAAGGCGATATTCTGATCCTACAATGTGATACGGATGCCTTACAATCTATTATCGAGAAGAGTGGTTTGGCGCTTGTAGGCGGTCAGCAGTTCCGGATGGATGCTGAGGGGTCGAGAAATATTATATTAACGGAAGCCGTCATTATGTCTGGCTCACCTTTGGTGGGTAAAACAGCAACTTCCACTCAATTGAGAACGCGGTATGGCGTGAATTTACTGGCTGTGGCTCGTCGATCGACCAAAATTCTAAGACGACTGAACAGTATTTCCTTCAAAAATGGGGATGTTATTCTATTACAGGGTCGCGCCGAACTTATCGATGAAACGCTATCTAATCTGGGTTGCCTACCCCTTGCACGCCGTCAGTTGCGCTTCGGATTTAAGAAAAAGGTCAGCCTGGCCTTAGCTATTTTTGGGCTATCTATTACTATGGTGGTTACTGGGATACTTCCCGTTCAGGTGTCCTTCGCCATGGCAGCAGTTGCACTTGTTTTAGCCAATGTATTACCGCTCAAAAAAGTATACACCAGTATCGACTGGCCGGTTATCGTCTTGTTGGGAGCGATGATTCCTGTAGGGCAGGCTATGGAAACTTCGGGTGCTGCCAATACGATTGCTGAAAAAATTCTGGTTTTTGGAGAGAATTTGCCTGTTTGGGGCATCATTGCCACCTTATTGATCATCACCATGCTGCTCTCTGATATCATCAACAATGCAGCCACGGTACTCATTATGGCTCCGATTGGCATGAGTATAGGCCAATCATTAGGCCTGTCGCTCGACCCCTTCCTTATGACAGTTGCGGTAGGTGGATCTTGTGCCTTTCTCACACCTATAGGCCACCAATCCAATACCATAGTCATGGGACCTGGAGGGTACAAATTTTCAGATTATTGGCGCATGGGGCTTCCGATGGATATTATTATCGTCACACTCGGAACACCCTTGATCATGTATTTTTGGCCGCCTTCTT
>CAZVLN010000079.1:0-7207 GCA_964627995.1 uncultured Saprospiraceae bacterium | reverse complement strand
CCGGCCGGCACCTATGATGTAACTATTACGGATGCCAATGGCTGCGAAGCAACTTGTAGCTTCACCATAACAGATCCGGGCTGTGATGTTCAGATCCCCGATATAGCGGTGATTGCTGAAATTAATTGTTTCGGAGATTCTACAGCTGTCATACTAGCTCAAACCATGGGGGGCTCGGGAACCTATGTATATAGTTGGACAAACAGCAATGGTGATTTTGTTGGTGTCACCAATCCCATAACCGATCTGCCGGCAGACACCTACACTCTGACAGTAGCGGATGCTTTCGATTTAGATTGTGAACGCAATGTTCAAATTGAAGTTACAGAGCCGGATCCACTCTTGATTTCCTGTGAAATTTTGTCTGAAGTGAGTGCAGCGGGTGCCGGCGACGGTGAGATTCAAATTTCGTTCAGCGGAGGCACTCCCGATTACGATCTTATTATGAATGGAGTTCAAACTCCAAATGTCACTTCTCCCCTAATCATTGATACACTCTCTCCCGGAACATATGACATCGAAATTATAGATGAAAATGGCTGCGTGAGTGATTGTAGTCTTACGCTTGCCCCCGCAGACTGCGATTTAGAAATTTTAGCTATAACCCTTCTCGATAGCCTCTCTTGCCTTGGCGATTCGACAGCTCGTGCCACTGCCACGATTTCCGGCGGGCCAAGCGGCAATTATACTTTCTATTGGTTGGAAGAGTCATCGCGAGACACGCTCGGACAATTGGACACGGTTACCAACTTGCGGTCCGGATTATATGAACTGATTGTAAGCGATGATAATTGCTCAGTTTCTGACACCTTCCGAATACTGGAAAACGAAAATGCACTGGAGATTTTGAATTGTGATATTCTACAATCCGTTAGTGCCCCAGGCAATAGCGATGGAAGCGTGGAAATCTCATGGACCGGTGGTGAGGCGGGTATGCCCCCTTCCTATACCGTAGAAGTTACTGGGCCTGTAGACACTACTCTACTTATTACCGACCTGTCCTTTATCTTGGATAGCCTTCCCGCTGGCCTATATCAAGTGACTGTTCAGGATAGTTTCCCCTGCGAACAAAGCTGCAGTTTTACTCTTAACGATACCCCCTGCGACTTAAGCATAGAGCTAGACACGGCTTTCTTTGCCGGCTGTCCTTCCGACAGTACTTTAACGATCCGCCTCAATCCCAATCCGCTGGACAGCCATACCATACTCCTTTGGAATGCAGATACCGTATCTCAGCCTGAGCGAAGCGAGCTTTCAGCAGGAATGTACCTCATTCAATATGTTGATACCCTGACAGGTTGCCGGGACAGCCTACTTCTGGATTATCCGGCCCCGCCAGCGGCAGCCCTTAACTGCTTTGTCGTGGAAAACCCCTCTCAATCAGGAATGCAAGATGGGGCGCTCGGCTTTTCGGTTGATCAAATTGCAACGCCCTACGAAGCCCGTTTAACAGGGCCGCAAGGCAGCCGGGACTCTTCTGGACTGGAAACCGACAGCCTGATCTGGACCGATTTGGGTGAAGGCAGTTATACAATCACCCTGACTGACAGCCTGGGCTGCAGCTATTCCTGTGTACTCAATTTGACAGCGGGCGGCTGCTTGCTGGACATCGAAATCGATACGGCCTTTTTTGATGGTTGCCCCACCGACAGTAATTTACTCATCCGATTAGCGGCTTCAGATACCACCCGGCATACCATTTATATCTGGAATTCAGATACCCTGAATCTGTTGCAACAAACCAATTTAGCCGCCGGTAGCTACCAGGTCATTGCTATAGATACGCTCAGTTTATGTTCCGACACGGTCCAAATTGACCAACCGGATCTCAGTGTACTCGATTTCGACTGTCAGGTCTTTTCCAATCCCTCTGGATTTGGTGCAGGCGATGGCGTGGGCGGTGTAGTTATCGATTCGGCCTCCCAACCCATCCGGCTCACCATCGTTGGATTTAATTATTTCGATGAAGTTTCCGGCTCCCTTTCCGACACCATCGCTTTCAATGATCTGGACTCCGGCACCTATCTCATAACCATAGAAAACAGCTTTGGCTGTGTAGATACCTGTTCGATTTTTATGCCCAATGGCGGATGTGGTGTCTTTAGCATCGACAGCATTGTTAGCACGTCCCCGACTTGCGCAGCTCCACAAAGCGGGCGAATTGAAGTATTTGTCAGTGGCGGGAGCGGAGATTACACCTTTAATTGGGGCATCGATAGCCTGCGCAATCAAAATCCTATCCAAAATGCGACACCTGGAAATTATGCGGTAGAAGTGCGCGATACCACCTTAAACTGTCTCGCGCTCGGTACGACCTTCGTTCGAGAGGCACAAAATCTAACCGCGGCTATATTATTGCCCGATAGTGTTTGCCAAGGTGAATCAGTCAATATCTCTATCGAAGAGCTAGATGGGCTCCCTCCATACCAGTTACTCATCGATGGCGATACCCTAAGCCAATTTTTTGGCGATACCGTATTAGAGATTTCTAGTTATTCCGGCACACTTACTATTTTGGATGCCGGAACCTGCTCATACAATGAGACCTTTAATATCGCAGAATCGCCACTTGCCCAGTCACTTATCGATCGCGTTTTATGCCCGGGAGATAGCCTGATTGTTGGTGATTCCACATTCACAGCCACCAACCCCATCGGCATGGTCACACTAGAAGGCGCTGCAGCAAATGGATGTGATTCAGTCATCATAGTCAATCTGACCTTCGACCCCTTGCTTTTAGATTGGTCACTCTTGCCACCAAATTGCATTGATTATCAGACAACACAATTACAGATCGACTCGACCACAGGTACCTCCCCCTTTAGCATTCAACTCAATGGCGAAACCCTTAGCATTGAAGATCTACCCGCTGCCATTTCAGCAGAGTCTGGCACAAACACCTTCCTCCTGACTGATGCGCGGGGATGCCAAAGCGACACCTTCACCTTTACGGGCGAGGAAATTGAGCCGCTGGACATTGAAATATTGGGACCGCCATCCATTACTGCTGGAGATACCGCCAGTCTTACTATAAATCCAACCGGCTCGGTCAACATGTTAGAATGGAGTCCCACCAATATTCTCTCTTGCCCCTCTTGCCCCTCTCCCTTTGCCTTTCCGGCGCGCACTACGACCATCCGACTCATGGCTATTGATACCAATGGATGTCCGGTTGAGGCTATTTTCAACCTTCGCGTTCTAGAGGCCGGAGAAGATATTTTTATTCCCAATGTTTTCAGCCCGAACGGAGACGGAATTAATGACTTTTTTAGTTTATTTGCCAGTCCGGGTAGCGGCAGTATCCGCTCTCTACGCATTTATGATCGATGGGGCAACCAACTATTTGAGCGTCAGAATATTCCTATTAATGCACCCGCTGCGGGTTGGAACGGTCGCGTCAACGGAGCCCCCATGACTCCGGGAGTATATGTATATGCTTTCGAATTTCTCAACGCCAACGGTGAAATCCAATTTTTCAAAGGGACAATTACCTTGGTGCAATAACCCCTTTGGGGCGGTCCCGGCCCGATGCCGGGCGTTATGTTCCGAGGCTCGCTCAGGGGGTCCGCCTCTGTCCTACGTACATCGGCGGCTTCGCTCGGCTCCGTATCCTGCGCTGCGCTAGGAATACGGATCTTCGGCGCTGCTCCGCAGCACCTCACCTCTGCACAGCACTACCGCCGAGTTTTTTCCTTCCAACCAATTTGCTTGTCTATTGTTAGGCTTAGCAGATATGAAAATAGCATTCGCCCCTATTTATAAATACCAGTTGCCTGAAGGGCATCGCTTTCCCATGGAAAAGTATGAGCTCTTGCCCGAGCAGCTGCTCTACGAGGGCACTATAGATCAAGCGGACTTTTTTCACCCGCAAAAACTGTCAGAAGAAGATATTCTACAGGTTCATACTGCAGATTACTGGTCAAAACTCAAGAGCCAAACCATCAGTCGAAAAGAGGAGCGAAAAATAGGTTTCCCGATGCGAGCAGATCTCGTAGATCGGGGGCGGTATATTGCACGCGGCACCTATGAATGCGCCCTGCACGCCATGGACGATGGGGTAAGCCTAAATATTGCCGGAGGTACGCATCACGCATTTGCCGACCACGGGGAAGGCTTTTGTGTATTTAATGATATCGCCATTGCCAGTCGTATGCTTTTAGATAAGCACTCCATTCGACAGATTTTAATCGTAGACCTGGATGTTCATCAAGGCAATGGCAATGCAGCTATTTTTTCTGCAGAAGATCGGGTATTTACATTTTCCATGCACGGAGCTAAAAATTATCCGCTTAAAAAGCCCAAAAGTGACCTGGATATCGGTTGGCCGGATGGCACTACCGGAAGTGAATATCTGCCCAAATTACAAGAATTACTGCCCGAGCTCATAGACAGCGTCAAGCCCGACCTTATTTTTTATCAGTCCGGCGTGGATGTATTGGAAGCGGATAAATTGGGGAGACTATCTTTATCTATTCAGGAGTGCATGGAACGCGACCAGCTGGTCTTTAGTCATGCCCATCGGCACCACATTCCCGTCGTAGCCACTATGGGCGGTGGATATTCCTTGCGGATTGCACATATTATAGATGCACATGCCAACACATTCCGAACGGCGAAAGACACTTATTTTTAAGCTGATTGATTGTCTAATTACAGGAGTATAATCTCCCGGTTTCCTATAATTTTTTGTTACCTTTCAACTGATGAAACTGACACCCTTGTACGCACAAGTCATTATTCCTTTAGCTATCTCCGGACCTCTCACCTATCGCATTCCGGAGGAATGGAGGGACGATATTCAATTTGGCATTCGCGTAGAAGTCCCTGTTGGAGCAAAAAAACGATATGCAGGACTAGTCATAAACCTTACTAATCAGGTTGATGATTCCCATCGCATCAAATCCATACTTCAGCCCATTGATGATGCGCCCATTATTACGAATCACCAACTTCGTTTGTGGAAGTGGATTTCTTCCTACTATGCCTGCACACTGGGGGAGGTGATGCAGGCCGCACTCCCATCAGCACTGAAAATGGCCAGCCAAAGCGTCGTGATACTCGGTGAGCATCTCCCTGATGATCTGACAATGCTGAGCAATGAGGAGTTTCTAGTCGTTGAAGCGCTGGAAGCACAGGATGAACTATCCCTAAAGGAGGTGGCTCTAATTCTAGATAAAAAAACGGTGCTGCCATTGTTGAAACGCATGATGCAGCGCGGCTACATTCGACTGAAAGAGGAAATGGAGGACCAATACAGGGAGCGAAAAGAAAAGTTTTTGCGTTTTCGGCCGCCCTACTCTCCTACTGCACCTGAACTAAGAGCAGCCTTTGATGCCTGTTCACGGTCTGAACACCAAACCCATTTACTCATGCTTCTCAATCAGGAGGCTCGGAAAAAAGAAGAGGTACCCTGGCTTTTTCTCAGTCATAAAGCTGATGTCAATCTATCTGTGGCTCGTGCCCTTGAAAAAAAAGGAATTATTGAAATCGTGGAACGAGCCGTTAGTCGACTGCCTGACTACGGCGAAAATCTGAGTTACTCAGATACTTTAAGTCTTGAACAGGACCGCGTGCTTAAGGACATTCAAAAATCAAAAGCTGAAGGCCAGTCTGTATTTCTCATAAAGGGCGTCACAGGCAGTGGAAAGACTCAAGTGTATGTCGAATGCATCAAAGAGGCATTGGGTCGCGGTCAGCAAGTACTGTATTTAGTGCCGGAGATCGGACTTACAGCTCAACTTACCGATCGATTAAAGCAAGTGTTCGGCCAGGAGCTTGCAGTTTATCACAGCAAACTCAATGCACAGGAACGAGTGGAAGTCTGGCAGTCCATCTTAGAAGATAAGAAGGTTATTTTAGCGCCTCGCTCCGGCATGCTTCTCCCTTTTCAGGAGCTGGGACTCATCATTGTAGATGAAGAACACGACCGGTCCTTTAAGCAATACGATCCAGCCCCTCGATACCACGCCCGTTCGGTAGCTATCATGTCTGCACAATGGGTGAAAGACTGTCAGGTTATTTTGGGAAGTGCTACGCCCTCCTTTGACTCCTTTTTTAAGGCAGAATCCGGTGTTTACGGCTATTCGGAACTCAATGAACGCTATGGTGGCGTGTCCTTGCCCGACATAGAGTTGATCGATGTATCGGGCACCAAGCAACGCAAGCAAATGAAAGGTAATTTTTCACCTGCTTTCCTGCAGCGCATGGAGCACCACCTGGCTCAGGGTGAGCAGATCATACTTTTTCACAATCGCAGAGGCTATGTTCCAGTGATTCATTGCACCACCTGTGGATATCACGCCATGTGTCGACATTGCGATATCAGCCTGACGCTTCATAAGCACGAACGCAAACTCAAATGTCATTACTGCGGATACCAGCAATCTTTACTTTCTCACTGCCCTGACTGTGGCTCACCTTCCTTAATGGAAAAAGGTCTGGGCACACAGCGTGTAGAAGACGAGCTTCAAGACCTTTTTCCCAGTATAAGCATGGAGCGATTGGATTGGGACACTGCTAAAGGCAAACATGCTTTCGGTAAAATTGTAAAGCGATTTGATCGGCAGCGGACACAGATCCTCATCGGCACACAAATGGTCAGTAAAGGACTCGATTTTGATAATGTAGGTATGGTAGGCGTGGTAGATGCTGATCAGCTATTGTTCTTTCCCGATTTTCGGACCAATGAAGTGGCTTTTCAGCTGCTCACGCAAGTGGCCGGTCGAGCTGGTCGCCGGCAGAAAAAAGGGCATGTGGCTATACAAACCTATCAGCCGACGCATCCCGTATTGCAACGGGTAAAGGCGCGGGATTACAAGGCATTTTACGAGCGCGAAATGGCTGAGCGAAAATCTTTAGATTATCCACCCTTTAATCGCTTGATTCATCTGGAGATCAAGCATAAAAACCCAGACAAAGCCCGGGATGCGGCACAGGCATTATTTGATTACTATCAGGATAAAGTAATGGGCACCTTACATCCGCCCGCTCAGGCACCAATACCGCGTATCGCTAACTTTTACATCTATCATGTCCAACTCAAAGTAGCCCAGCAACGAAAAGAATTGGCAGCGGTTAAAAGCATTTTGCAGGATGGTGTTCTTCGTCTACATAAATCGACCGGATATTCTACAGTACGCATTAAAATTGATGTAGATCCGTATTAGGTTTTGGCTTTTGGCCGTTTATCGTTTATCGTTTATCGTTT
>CAZVLN010000078.1:0-7221 GCA_964627995.1 uncultured Saprospiraceae bacterium | reverse complement strand
ATTCCTTTACCCTTTAACCCTGAATTACTTTATCCTTTATCCTTTTTCCCTTATCCTTAATTCCTCCGCGTCAGCGATGTGAAAGGGGCCGCGCTCCAGCGCGGGCGTCCCAAAATTATTGGGGACCGATCCGCCGGCTGGCGGAGAAGCCTGGAACGTAGCGCACTCGAGATCCGCCGATAGGCGGAGCCTCGGTGGACGCCCAAATAATCTAAATCGATAAAACCATTTTTTTATGGAAAAAGATCAGTGCAACTCAGAGGGAAAACTTAGTAATTCCGCTTATTTTTCTCCTTCTTATCGCTCAATTCACCATTCTTAAGCGCTTTGATAAACTGCCCCCAGGCGATAGGGCTGAAGATGGGCATAGGTTTGAATTGTCCGTAGCTATAGTAGGTTTGTGCTTGACGTCGGAAGTAATAACTTGTACTTTCTTTTCCATCTTCAAGCAAGGTTTCACTGAGGCGGGCCATTTTATCTGCACTTAAATTTTCCATAGCAATCTGCTCTAAAGTATTATCCAATTGCATGTTCAAAAACTCAATTTTGAAATGTTCCCGGCTGGGCCATGGATACACAACGGCTTCTGGCAACAGCACAGTGTCGGGACTCATGAACTGGAATATAGAATACCGGTTACCTTCCAGGTTTTTGGGAATGCGAAATTCCTCAGTGCGATAGCCCAACGAAGAAAAAACTACCGTTTCACCTTTTTGGGCTACGAGAGAGAAAAAGCCATCGTAATCGGTGTAGGTGCCTCGGAAGGGCTGCTCTTTAATATAGATATTGACATAGGGAATTGGAAAAATTTGTTCCTCTGTATCATCAACTAGAACCTGGCCAGAAAACTGCACTAGATCCACACTGTCTTGCTGACTCCAGATAGAGGCTGGCATGCTGATAAGGGCAATTGCCAAAAATATAATTCCATTGCGTATGCTCGTCATAAAATAGTTCAATCTTAAATTAATGGATTAAGATCCATGTACAAATCCTCAACCAAAAAATGGCCTAGTTTATTTTATAATCCGAATATATGGAAAAACCAACAACTGCTGCGGTCTATTTACATGGTTTCTAAAGGGATTCCGTCATTTGGCTGTCCTTATTGGTGTTCAAAGCCGAACATCCGCTGAACTTTTGTACATTAGATTAGCCTTTCGGCTTTGTTTTTGATAGATAAAACCTGTAATGAAAGTAACCGAGTATATTGAGCGTGCGGATGGATCTCCCTTGATTTCATTTGAGGTGCTTCCCCCACCCAAAGGAGGCAGTGTATCTGATATTTTTGAAACACTAGATCCTCTAATGGACTTCGAACCTCCCTTTGTAGATGTCACTTATCATCGGGAAGAGTATTTATATCGCCGCCGGTCGAGCGGATATTATGAGAAAACAGCTATTCGAAAACGACCGGGAACCGTGGGTATTTGTGCTGCAATCATGCAGCGCTATGAGGTGGACCCCATTCCCCATTTAATTTGCGGCGGGTTTACAAAGGAGGACACGGAAAACGCGCTGATTGATCTCAATTTTTTACAAATAGAAAATGTGCTTGCCATCCGAGGGGATGCCAGCAAATTTGACGGTAAATTTATTCCACAGAATGGTGGTCACAAGTACGCCATTGACCTGATTCGACAAGTCGAAAGTATGAATCGCGGTATCTATCTCGATGAAAATATTGAAAATGGAGCACACACTAATATGTGTATCGGCGTAGCAGGATATCCAGAAAAGCATTTTGAGGCGCCTTGTATGGATTTGGACCTCGATTTTCTCGAACAGAAAATAGAAGCTGGAGGGGATTATATTGTGACTCAAATGTTTTTTGATAATCAGAAGTTTTTTGAATTTGAGAAAAAGTGTCGCGATCGGGGCATAACCGTACCCATTATTCCCGGCCTCAAGCCACTCACGAAATTTTATCAACTCCAGTCCCTACCACGCATTTTTCACCTCAACATTCCCGAAGAGTTTGCCAGAGAGGTCTACCGAGTGAGGGACGATAAAGAAAAAGTAAGGCAAGTAGGCATTGAGTGGAGTATTCAGCAGGCTAAAGAACTCATTTCCCATGGCGTGCCCTGCTTACACTATTACACCATGGGTGATGCAAAAACTATACATAAGATTGTCAAGGGTGCATTATGAAAAATCACATTACTTTTCTATTTTTTTTCTTTTGGGTTCAGATATCGGTGGCCCAACTGCAAAGTCCTGCCGAATTTTTTTCGAATTTTGGTTCTGAATTCATTCCCCACCACGAGGTGGTTGATTATATGGAGTATGTCGCTCAAAATTCAGACCGAGTCAAATGGCAAACGTATGGGGAGTCGATCCAGGGGCGGCCGCTGGGGCTGGCGATCGTCTCGACGCCCGATAATCTCAACCGCTTAAACGAATGGAAAGACCGACATCAACGCGCCCTGCTTGATCTGCAAGCGACGGCCGACACGAGTCTGCCCGTCATCGTCTGGCTCAGTCACGGTGTCCATGGAAATGAGCCGGGCGCAACAACCAGCGCACTTCAGAACCTGTACCAATTGGCGCGAGCCGATCAGTTTGACCTCGCCGCGCGTCTGGAACAGATGATCGTGATCGTAGACCCCTGCCTTAATCCCGATGGCTATGCTCGATATGTGCAATTTTACCGCTCGACGCGCGGCCGCCAGCCCCAGCCTGCGGCGCATAGCGCCGAACATGACGAGCCCTGGCCTTACGGGCGTGTCAATCACTATCATTTCGACCTCAATCGCGATTGGCTCTGGCAAACCCAGCCCGAGTCCCGGGCTCGTCTGGCCGCCTACTTAGAATGGCGCCCACACGTACATGTCGATTTTCACGAAATGTATCCCGGTAGCCATTATTTTTTTCCGCCAGCTGCCAAACCCTACCTCAGTGAGTTTCAGGACTGGCAGTCCGAACTCCAGGTCGACTTTGGACAGCACAATGCCGATTATTTTGATGCGCAGCAATGGTTGTATTACTCCCATAAAGATTTTGACCTCTTTTATCCCTCGTATGGCGACACCTACCCCATGTTGCGCGGAGCTATAGGGATGACTTACGAACAAGAAGGGCATCAAGTGGCGGGCTTGACCTATCTAAAAGATAATGGAGATACCCTAAAGCTTATGGATCGCTTGCGACATCACCATACCGCAGCCATGGCTACAGTAGAAAAAGCATTTGACTTAAGGTCCCAACTACTCAGCAAGCAACGAATGTTTTATCGGGCCAAAGCCAAAAGTACAGCCTATTACATCTATTCGCCCTCGGATTCCGTTTTGGCGCTGCAAGGAGAACTCGAGCAACTGCTTCAGCAGAATCAAATTCCTTTTGAGCGCGTAACGGCAATCGATACCGACCAAAAGAGATCTCAGAAGCCCTGGACTGATCTGGCCACCGGTAAAACTGTAGATCGATTGATAAGAAAAGGCGATATCTTAATTCCAGTCAGCAAAAGTTACCCCCTCAATCAAATTCTGTTGGATGGACAACATAGCGATGGTACTCAAGAGGCCTTGGAAGCGGATCCGGTGGGTGATTTGACCTGTTGGTCGGCAGCATATTTTATAGGAGACCTATACAAAGTGAGTCAAATTAATTTTGAGCCCCTCACTACCGTCAAAGGAACAGTTAGTGCAAAGGGCAAACAATTCCCTGCCGAGCCGGCTGCCTTTGGGTACGCCATGGCGCTGCATAGCATGGCCGATTATCAACGTGTGATTACCCTTTTAGATTCAGATGTGAAGATTCGTTGGAGTCAGCAAGCTTGGTCTCCCGCGGACCGGGATAGTCTTAGATTTGCTAAGGGCAGCATTCTTGTGCTTGCTGCCGATAATTCCGCCAAACAACTGGAAAAAGCTGCGTCGGAGCTAGGACCGGGAGCTATTCCTTTATATTCTTCTCGAACAGCCTACGGACCCAATTTGGGTTACCCGGTCTACCCATTGATGAAGCGTCCGACAATTGCTTTATTGCGTTCTGACGAATTCGATAGCTATTCTTTTGGTCATGCCTGGCACTTTTTAGATGAAAAGTGGACCTCCATGTATCATGCGGTCTCTCCGGAGGCATTCTTCAGCAAAAGTGATACCTACTCCACAGTTGTAATTCCAGAGGGCTGGAACAGTGTTTCGGAGGACCATTTACAAAAATTGCATGCCTTTGCTGAGCAGGGAGGGACCCTTATCGTACTCGGAAGTTCAGTATCTGCATTAGCAGACGCTGAATTTTGGAATATCGAGAATAAACCGTATCCTAAAGAGTTGCTTGAAAAAGATAAACCGGGCGGTATTGTTGCCCCCATGGAGTGGGGAGAAGGAATGCAATTGCAACAAGTGATGCCCATGACATATTATGCTCTGGTACGCGGAAACAAACGTCTGGTCTGGAATTCAGATTATGCAATTTTAGGCCATAAAAACAGCGTCCCTGAGGCCTGTGGATATCTTTCACCCGCTTTTCGGGAATACATGGAAGGTACGATGGGGGCAGCGCGGGAATCCGTGGGTTCAGGTCAGCTTATCTTTTTTGTCGATAATCCGTTATTTCGCGGATTTTGGAGTCGCGGTCACCAACTTATGATGAACGCGATATTATTTAAATCTTAAAATGAATAGAGTAGTATGAGTATACGAGCTAATGACCCCAAGAGAACTTCATTTATAACCACGGATGCAGAAAGTGATTTTCCCATTCAAAATCTGCCATTCGGCGTCGCCGAAATTGAAGGTGAGCATAGAGTGGTTAGTGCGATAGGGGATCGCGTGATCGATCTGGTGGCCTTGTCTGAGATGGGAGCGCTAAAGCACGATCAGCTCACTACAGATCATTTGCGCCAGCCATCTATCAATGCTTTCATGGCCTTGGGCAAAGCAGTAACTCGGGACATTCGCAACCAATTGTCAGATGCACTGCTCGAAGGGAGCGACTATGCTGATCAAGCTGATCATTTTCTTCACAATATGGCAGATACCAAGCTCAAAATGCCTGTTGATGTAGGTGATTACACCGACTTTTACTCTTCTATCGAGCATGCGACCAATGTGGGTACCATGTTTCGCGACCCCGACAATGCCCTTTTACCCAATTGGCGGCATCTACCGGTAGGTTATCACGGTAGGGCTTCTTCTATTGTTGTCTCTGGCACGCCTATCCACCGGCCCGTCGGGCAGACCAAACCAGACCCAGAAAAGCCGCCTGTATTTGGCCCGTGTAAGCTATTAGATTTTGAGTTGGAAATGGCCTTTGTTGTTGGCCGGAAGACCGAATTGGGGCAGCGAATTTCTACGAAAAAGGCAGAAGATTATATTTTTGGACTTACGCTATTCAATGATTGGTCAGCCCGCGACATTCAGAAGTGGGAATATGTCCCCCTAGGCCCATTTTTGGCCAAAAGTTTTGCCAGCACCATCACCCCCTGGATTGTCACTTTGGATGCCTTAAAGCCCTTTCGTACCGATAGTCCCAGGCAAGAGCCGAGAGTATTGCCGTACTTGCGATCTGAGGGCAGAAAGAACTTTGATTTACAATTGAGCGCCCACCTCGAAGCCGAAAATGGCGCTACTGCAGACCTGTGCCACACCAATTTTAAGTATATGTATTGGAACATGTCCCAGCAGCTTGCCCATCACTCGGTGAACGGCTGTAATTTTAATGTAGGAGACATGTGCGCCTCGGGAACCATTAGTGGTAAGGACCGATCAGCCTTTGGCTCTATGTTGGAGATCAGCTGGAAAGGCACAAAACCCGTTAACCTTTCGGATGGTAGCGAGCGCAAATTTTTAGCTGATGGAGATACCCTGCAGCTACGAGGTTTTGGTCAAGGAGATGGCTACAGAATTGGCTTTGGACCTTGCGATGGAAAAGTCTTGCCAGCCATAGAATTTGACTCATAATATTTTTCAAGGCGGATTCCCTGAGGTACCCGCTCCCCAGCGAACTGTGGAGCGAAAAGCCAGCACCCGCGGCACTGATTTCTTCACTTTACTTACGCAAGGGTTGAGGTTCAGGATTTGAGTCTTTATGCGCATTCTTACACCTAATACATACCCCCCCTAAATGCCTAAGCATTTAGGGGGGGTATTGCTATACATTTAGTTGTTGATTACTAATTAATGCGATAGCCTAAGGAAAGAGAAATAAGGCGATTATTCATAGAAAAGTCATCACTGTCTTCGTCAATAAGATTTGATAGTCCCAATCCGTAAGACAATTCCACAAAGACTGAATTTAATTCAACTCCAGCACCGACTAGTGCTCCATAGTCCAAGCGTTTAGGCCCATCATCACTTCCAAAGTCGATGTCTTCGGTTTCTGTTTCAGTTATGCCTCCTATGGTAGTTTTTGATTCACTCTCTCCAGTGATTCCAACTCCCAGATATCCACCTCCATAAACATATGCAGTAACACCACCCAATTCGAAATTGGCTTTTATTGTTAAAGGTATATCTAAGTACAAAAATTTTACGGAGCCTTCTGTACTAATAGTTTCGCCAAAGACAGTTCTACTAAACTCTGATTTGTAACCACGATTTTGATAGATAAGTCCTGTTTGAAAAGACAAGACATTTCCCAAAGGAAAGTCTGCCATCAGACCCAAGTGAAATGTGGTACGGGTATCCGTATCTAAATCTTCTTCTTCTGATAGTCCACTATCATCCGAAATATTTACGTTGGCTAAATTTAAGCCTCCCTTCACAGCGAAACTTTGTGCTGAAAGTGACGTTCCAATGAAAAGGAGTAAAGCGCCGAGGCATAATTGTCTAAATTGAATCATAATTTTTGTTTTTTTGATCGCGCCTACTCTTTTTGCTTTTCGGCATTCGCATTTTTAATTACCTCCAAAAGATAATAATTTTTTAAATATCCTTTTTCGATAGAATGCATTATCAAAAAGATAGGATGATTTTTTTGATTGTGGGAATACAAATAGCGCCCGTTCGATTGTGGGGGCTCTACAAACCGGAAAGAGTTAGAACAAACGTCCAGAGGAGTTCTTTCGATAGGATCCAAGCGAATACGAATAATACTTTCTGTTATTTTATTAAAGTCGATACCCCAGAGACAATGAAGCCCATCTATTCCTCACACTTTCAGGAGAAAACCTGCCGGCATAGACATTGGCCAAGCCCAGATTGTAACTAAGTTCCAAAAATACGGAACCGAAATACACGCCTCCACCGGCTAGTGCTCCATAATCCAGTCGTTGGAAAA
>CAZVLN010000077.1:3154-7241 GCA_964627995.1 uncultured Saprospiraceae bacterium | reverse complement strand
TCTTAGTTTCCGTCAGCTCCCCTTCATCAACTTCAAAGATTGAGTCGGGCAAATCCTTTGGGAAGATCAAAACTGCTTCAATTTCAATGGTCAGAATGTCTTCAGTAAAAGGATTCTTATAGTTTTCTATCCGTTTTAAAGGTATAAAATCATGCAGATGCGATACTATAAACCCATTAAATTGGGAACCTTCCGGAAGTGAATATCGCAATTCACTTGAAAGGTATTTCTCGGTACTACCTGATTCTTGAGTAATTGTGGCTTTATAGCAATCGAAACCCAATATATTTTGTCGCTGGGACTTATCCGAAATCACTTTAGCTTCTTCAGTAGATGAAATGTTCTTCTTTTTGATCTCTCCTCCGTTGTAGCTTCCGAAAGCTGAATTGGGATATCTGTCAAAATCATAATAACTAACATCTACGATTACTGTATCCGATCCATAAAATTCCCGCTCTCTTTTCATCCGGCTTCCCTTAAAGAACACTTTCTCCACTCCATTCACACCCCCGGAATTAAACTGCATTTGTTTTTTCATCGTAGACGATGGACTGGGCTTTCTATGATAAATAATCACGCCTTCAAAATTTTTTTGGGCTAGCAAACTGGTTGCACATAGTAAAAGCGAAAAGGCATAGATTGTGATTTTCATATTGACTTCAATTTGTAATACTCCTTTAAGAAATTAATGTCGGTGGCCCACCAGATATTGAAATAGTTAAGATTACATGCCTGGAATCCTTAAAACACTAATATTTAAAATAAGGAAATTAAGTGGCAAAAGAAAAATAATATTCGCATTTTAGTTATAAATAGTTATTTAAATAGTGATAAGAAGAGAGAACTAGTATTGTAAATTAATCATTTTGGATCTCTCTTGATTTTCCCTTTCGGCTTTTGTGATTAAAATCAGTTCGTCTTTCCAAAAAGCAGCCTTTTTACATGGTTTTTCAATAAGCGCATCTGGAACTGTCCACTTTCCGGGTTTTAATTTTGGTGTCTGAATCAAAAGCGCTCTTTTAGTAAGATTCCGCGACCATCATGTCGCTGCCCGTAGGCGCGCGACTATGCATTACCCAAAGGGCACCCTCCAGAAATAACCCTGAGAGGCCGGAAAGACCCCTTTAACGATTTCGATTCCTGCTGCTAAAGAATGTTCCAAACGAACGAAAATTTTAGATACTGAACCCTTGCTCAATAGTAAAAACTCAGAGAGAAAGTTCAAACTTAAAAGCCAAGTGTACTCCCCACCCCCAGTAATTCACAAAGTTCTTCAGGTGGCACTTTCCTTGCATCTGCGCTGCGCGCAGAAAAATTTTCCATTACCTCTGTCCATTTACGCTCTTTTGTACGAACTAATTTTAAAGTATAATTATTTTTATCTGAACGGGTTTGAATAGATTCTGGAATTGGAATGGTAAAAGAATTACCAAACATACCTTTTGCTACAAATAATCTATAATCTTGATATTTATTTTCATCTGAAAAATGAAAGATTAACTCAGTGCTATCAGCTTGCAATAATCGGAGGGAATTTTTGCCATTTTTTTCAATTAGAATAGCATCTTCTTTTGAAGATTTATGATCACATTCAAAACCTAAAATTCCTGTAAAATGAACTAATGCCCCCTTTCTGCCAAAAAGCATAGTTTGTTTTGAACCAGAATCATGTATATCCTCTATATAAGTTTCGATTGTGAATGTTGAATTATCTGAAAGCTCTGGTCTCATTATCATGCTTCCACTTTTGGATACAATAAAAGCTAAACTTCCCTCATTTTCCTCCCCAGTAGAAGATATAGCATAATTAAATTGCATAGCGTCATTTTGTCCGAATAATGAAAATGTTGAAAAAAGAAGCCAAATAATGGAACCCATTGTAGTGTATGAAAGAAGGTTTATCTTATGGAAGGTTCCAATTGGAAAACTTGAATTATTGGATCGACTTTTCATTATTCGGGATTTAGCGTCTTATCAATATACACTTCAGTTTGCTTAATCAAAAGAATAGTTATAGCGATTTTGTGATCTTCTTGTTCTTTTGAGTTTATTTCAGGCATTTATGTTACTTTTTCCTCAAATCGATCTAACCGACGGCTTTACATAAGCAAAAGGTAGAATACGTGAGCATGTTATCATTTATGTCTGGAGAATAAGCGGCGAAAATTCATGATGTGGATCTTTTCACCCATTTAGAAAAAGAGATTAATAAAGCACGGACAGCTGAGCGTTGGTAGTGTTACTGGATGCCGAAAAAAGTGGTTCCCATATATGGATACATAAATCTACCGTCGACGCCTCCTAACGAGTCGAGAGACATCTGCAGCCAACCAAAAGGCTTTTTTTCCCGTCCGAAGCGATGGGGGAATATCCCTATAGAACATTATTTTTCAGTTTCTTGATGCACTCCAAATTCGGAAAGAACACTAATCAACTCCTCAGACTTTCTCCCTCGATATAATATTTTTCCGGCAGTGTTAAATAGAAAGTAGTTGGGATACGAGATATTTCGAAGTTTTCGTATCAGAGAAAAATTGCCGTCCATACTTTCGACAAAGTTTGGAAAATGGATGTCATTCTCTTTTTCAAATTCGCGGATATCCTTTTCAGTTTGATTGCTTTTCAATAATGATACTCCAAACATAGAAAGCTTTTCACTCTCCATTGCTAAATCTCCAATTTTTTGAGTTTTGGGCATATTTTTGATACAAGGTTGGCACCATGTACCCCAAAAATAAAGAACTATAAGGGCCGAATCTCCACGATCCCTGACTTCAGGGGGGATTCTATGGTCGGAAAATAAACTATCCAGATTTACAAAATACCCCTTTTTATAGCCTATCGGGCGAGTCTTAGGCGGGAACTGAACCAGCTCAATGGTATTGTTTTCAATATTCAAATTTTGAAGCACCCAGAATCGATTCATAAAGAGAAAGGGCTCCCCTAATAAATAATTGCGAAATATATGTCCTTTTAATCCCGGCGCCGCCGTTTCAAAACTAAAGTTAGGCATGTAGGTTCCCAGTGTTAATGCGACATCTAAGGTAGTGTCCCTCCACTCGTATTGAATGTCATACTTCAACAGATTAGTGACAAGCAACTCGTTAGATGTCGACCTATATTCAATTTTTAGAGGGAGGACAAGCTCCTTCTCAGGTCCATCGCCTGAAGAAATAATAGTCGGAAGTTCATATCTAAATGGTGTATTTTCTAAAATGGGTACCGAATCATCATCCAAGAAATCTTGATTTTTATTTAAGTCCATAGAAAAGTACATACCCTCACCACTCTCCTTATGGAATACATAGGCGTAGACCGTATCGCTAAGAGATTGCTCCATATTACTGGGTTGGCCATCTGCATACTCTGATAATGACAAAATCCTTGGTACGTAAATTGGAAATTGGTGACCAGATCCTATTTTTTGAGAAGATATTTTATCACCAGGTTTTACAACGAATGACATTATCCATCCATTTTGTCCTCCGGAATTCGGTAAGGGTAACTCGTACTCCCCTTTAACAATAGGAAGCACGAGTGTATCCTGAGCAACAGATAAATTAATGAAGCTTAAGAATGAAAGAATACCTACAACTACGCGAAAAGCGGATACCATAAATTATACTCCTAATAATTACAAGTCGTCTCTACATTTAGTTTTCTATTCCATATTTCGATAGAACTTTCCATAGATCTTCCGATCTGCTGCCCTTATGAATTATTTTACCGTCACCGGTGAAAAGATAATAACTGGGATAACGCATATTTAAGAGTTTTCGAATAATAGAATGAGGTCCTTTAAAAGGCTCCACGAAACTTGAAAAAGTAAGATTATTCTCCTTTTCAAATTCACGAACGTCGACTTCTGATTGTCTGCTTTTCATTAATGCTACACCATACATCGAAAACCGTTCGTTTTCCTTAGCTGCTTTCCCAATTTCATTGGTCCTTGGCATACTCTTAATGCAGGGATGACACCAGGTGCCCCAAAAATAGAGAAGAAAAAGAGATGAATCCGTTCGATTCTTAACCTCCTCAGGAATACCATGATCAACAAATAAACTATCCAAATCAACATAATATCCCT
>CAZVLN010000077.1:0-3054 GCA_964627995.1 uncultured Saprospiraceae bacterium | reverse complement strand
TTCTAAATCATATTTCAACAAGTTAGTTACCATTATTTCATTGGAATTAGATTTATACTCTATTTGAAGTGGAATAGTCATATCCATCTTTGAGTACTGAGAGGAAGAAATAGAAACGGGAAGATCATATCTAAAAGGAGTACTGGTGGAAATAGGAATCACCTCATCATCTAAAAAATCTTCATTTTCATTAATGTCCATGGAGAAATACATGCCCTCAACTTCCTCCTGATAAAAAATGGATGCATACACAGTGTCATGAAATGGAGAGTTCTCTCTTTTATAATTATAATCCGTAAATTCAGATAATGTTAAGATCCGTGGTAGATAGAGTGGAAAACGAAGGTCAGAATTTTTTAAGTTTAAATGTCGACCATTGTCTTCGGAAGCAACGGCAGATGACATAATTAGCCCCTTCTCTATGCCAGAAGGTAGAGGAACTTCGTGCTCCCCTTTAATTACAGGAAGCACGAGTGTGTCTTGCGCAACAATGAGGTAATTAAACACTAAAAAAAATACAGAGAATATACATAATCGAAATCTTCTCATTAAAATATTACATGTTTTCTCAAGCCAAATTTAAATACGCAAAACTCATCTCTTATCGGCAAGCACCGTATTCCATTATAGTATTTCCAGAATCATAACAAACTAAACACAAATCGCCATTTACAAAAGCAGGACCGCAATCAATAGCTCCATCCTCACACTCTATGGATTCTCCAGTATCTTTCCATTCGCAGGTTTGAGCCCTGAGGTCCACTTCATCATCAGCTTGCAAAACACCTTCTTCTATGAGTTTTTGGCGTTCAGCATCTGTCAATAATCGAATCCTTGTAGACCGTTTCTTTTCTCCATTCACCATTTCATAAACAGCCAAACTATCCGGTATATGAAAGGATGCAGTCGATGATTCATTCAACACCTCCCGCGCACCGTCTTCCTGACAGCTGAATAAAAATAACAGGCTTAAGCAACTTAATAAAATTAGTGCATTTTTCATACTATAAGAATTTAGTTAACAATAATTACAAGAAAGAAAGAACCAGTGTCATATTTTTGTCACTATATTGTTTTTCGGATGCATCTCAGGCATTAATTTTTCTTTTTTACTTAAATCATTCTAACTGGCGGCTTTCCTAAGAAAAAGCAGAATGCGTGAGCATGTTATCATTTATGTCTGGAGAATAAGCGGCGAAAATTCATGATGTGTTAATTTATTCATTGAAAAATAGACTATTGAGAATCCTTCGCTGATCCGACAATAAAGGAATTTCCATATTAAAGTGCCTGGGAAGATTTGAGATGGTAAATGAATGTAATTCATCGTATGACCGCATTATTATCTGCTTAAAATTAGATAATTCGTTTTATCGGTTAAATAGCAGATATTTTTGCATATCTGCCAAATAATAGATATCTTGAACTAAATTCTAGAAATGATAGCGGTAATTACAGGAGACATCGTTCATTCCCAAAAAGGAGAAATCCAGAGTTGGATAAAGCCACTAAAACAAACGCTCAATCAATATGGACACGAGCCAAAAAGCTGGGAGCTATATAGAGGAGATAGTTTTCAATTGTCATTGGACATTGACCAGGCTCTACTCGCAGCTATTCATCTAAAAGCCGCCATCAAACAAAGCAAGATCTACGATGTGAGAATGGGGATCGGGCTTGGGGCGGTCAAGTACCTCTCTCCTCAGATTACTGAATCAAATGGAACGGCCTATGTAAATTCAGGAGCGTGTTTTGATGCCCTGAAAAAGGAGACACTCGCGATTCAATCTCCTCGACCCGAATTAGATGAGGTCTTAAATATCATGATTCGATTGGCTCTCTTGACCATAGACGGCTGGAGTCAGGTGGTATCCAAAGTGGTTAAAACCGCAATCGAACACCCCGGGAAAAACCAAAAAGAGTTAGCTCAACTTCTTGATAAATCCCAAAGTAATATCAGCGAAGCCTTACAAAGAGGCGGGTATGATGAAGTCATGAGAATGAATGCGTTTTACAAAAAAAGCATCGCCCAATTATGATGGACCTTAGCATCAAATTATTGATCGCACATGTACTGGGCGACTTTGTGTTCCAGCCCGGCCATTGGGTTGAGTCCAAAAACACGCGGGGATTGAAATCGCCCTACTTCTACTTACATGGTGGAGTTCATCTTCTATCACTCTTGGTTTTACTGAACTTTGACTTGACCTACTGGAAGTCCATTCTCGTTATTGTATTCACCCACCTACTTATTGATTGGGTAAAATTGAAATTAGAAAGTCGTTATCCCGCTCGATTGTTATTTGGGCTGGATCAGCTTTTACACTTAGGTATACTTGGTGGCGTAGTATTTATTCATAAGCCAACTGAAGTTGACTTTCGCTTTATGTATTCCACCGAGGTGCTCGTAGCCGTATTGGCTCTACTACTACTCACTTCTGTCTCGTCCGTGCTAATCAGAACCGTTATGAGCAAATGGAAGTTAGAGGAAGATAAGTCTGAGGATTCATTGGAAAATGCAGGTAAATATATCGGTATGTTAGAACGTCTTTTTGTATTTGGCTTCATTCTCATCAATCAGTGGAGTGCCATTGGACTATTGATTGCTGCAAAATCAGTTTTTAGATTCGGTGACCTTTCGCGAGCCAAAGACCGAAAACTTACTGAATACATCCTCATTGGAACGCTCATCAGTTTTGGCCTGGCGATATTGATTGGCTATAGCGTTCAATATCTGTATGACTATTTGTGGACCTACCAAGACCAATAAGAAATACTTCGTGTAAAAGAGTGTGGGGCAGGAAAAAGAACAAGTTGGACCATACGCCATTAAAAGGAAAGCAGATGATTATAATTAGAGAGGCTGGATGTTGAGAAGCGCCATATTGCGGTTCGAAGTGCCATTGAAGGCAGTGGCAAGGTCCCTATTCATTCGTCCTTACATAAGTCTGACGTATATCCCTCATAACGAGTCGAGATGCATTCGCACCATACGAGATGGCTTTTCTTTTGAGCGACCCAAAACGAGCGAGTCTTTTCTGCAGCCTCTGCCAT
>CAZVLN010000076.1:0-7250 GCA_964627995.1 uncultured Saprospiraceae bacterium | reverse complement strand
AAGAACCACAAACGATCCTTCCCTTATATAAAATCTTGCTGGGGGCACCCCCAAAATAGTATTATTCCATGAGAGCGACGACTTCCTTCACCTGTGGAACCATGCGCTTCAACATGCCCTCAATACCTGACTTGAGGGTCACGGTGGATGATGGACAGCCGCTACATGCACCTTGCAATTCTAAGGTGACTTTACCGTCTTTGAATTTCTTGAACTCGATGTTTCCTCCATCCATTTCCACAGCGGGCTTGACATATTGATCCAGCAATTCGATGATCTTTTTGGCAATCTCCGCATCCTCCTCGGCATACTCGACACCCAGGCCGCGCTCTTCTTCGATCTGCTCGCGCACTTCTTCAAAACCGTCTTTGATGATGGGGTTGCCTTCCTGGACGTAATTTTTGATGAATTCTTTGAGCTTGAGCATGATATCAGACCAGGAATAATTCATCTCCTTAGTGATGGACACAAAATTATTGGAAATGAATACACCCTGAACGTAGGGGAATTCGTGCAAAGCGGCCGCTAATGGCGACCAGTCCTGCGCTAGCTCTTCGTCGCTAAAGTCGGCTGCTCCCTTATATAACATGCGGTTCAATACAAACTTTAAAGCCTCGGGATTGGGCGTTTGCTCGGTATATAACATGACTTTTTTCGTTCCTGTCGTTGTCGTGCTCATTATTTATACTTTTTTGTACAAATTTAACGAAGTGATTGAAAAAGGGTTTAAAAAAGAGTCTTTTTTTGAAAAAAAATTCTTCTAAAAGGCGTATCGGCCACCCAACATGAGGCTCCCCATGAACCAATTTTCCTGCAAAGCATAGGAACTCGGGGAAACGGGATCGACAAAGTACCGCAATTGAGGTTCGACAAAAACGGAGAATTGTGGACTTAAGCGGTAATTCAGCGCTACTGATGTTACCAGAGAAATTCCAAGCTCGGAGCGGTAAGGCTGCGTGCCCCGGGCAGCTCCGGTACGTCCCAATTCATAAAAAGCGTTATCCTCTGGCGCAAATACGCGCCCGGAACGCTGGAAAAGGAGATTGAACATGACTCCCGCATTGACTTCCACATCGTATCGCGGACCAAAGAAAGTGTAGCCTACGGTGAGTGGTATATCAATTTGCGTAAAGGTATTGTGAAACTGGCGTGTCTCCACCCCGGTTTCTATAATGGAAATCGTATCCCACACTACAGTCGTATTGCCGTCTTGATCTACAAGTGTATCGATAGATACGTTCACGGTCGTCTGGCGCTGGGTCTCATCAAGATATTCCACGCGAATCTGACTTTCAGAAACTTGTAATCCACCGCGTAGTGAAATACCGTTGGTCCACTGTGTGGATAAACGCAAGCCAAAGCCTACATACCATGTGGGAACCTCAGTGGATCGCCGCTGATTCAAATAGGAATTAACTTCTACATCGAGATCATTATTGGTCAAATGAGAAAAAAGCATTCCCACCTGAGAATATGCGTCAATTTGATATCGACGCCGGCGATCTCCGAATTTAGGACAGTCTTCTATCGATGGAAATAGCACATCACAGATATCAAATTCATTTAGTGCTTTGCGCTGCCGTTCTTCCAGCGTTAAAAAAGCTGCTGCTTGAACTGGGGAGTGCATTTTACCGTCGGTAGTTAATACTGAAGCAGCTTCAAACTGTTGTTTGTTCTCCCATGCTCGTTGAACCAAAGGCGGCGAGTCATCATCTGCTATTTCTTTATTGGAAACGGTAGCGCTCTGGTTTTCGGGAGCTGTAGTGTTCTGCATTTCGGAAACGGTCGCACTTTGGTTTTCAGATGACGAAAATGATGGTTTGGCCGCAGTCTGATCTGTTTCGGTCAGCATGCGATCCGCCTGTTCTGTTGTTGCTTTGCTGTTGTTTTGTGCGGACGGTCCGGACTCAGCCCTTGGTGAATACGTCGATCCAGAAGCATTATCGTAATTGGCCGCCTCCTGGGCTTTCGTTAAGCCCGCTGAAAAGGATGTTTCCCCTTGACTTTTCTGCATCTTATCAGATTGATCTGATAGCGTGTTCTCAGCAATTGCAAATTCGGTTGCCTGGTCAATAGAAGATTGGGAATTCAATTGCTCGACTTGGGTCACAGACTGCGGATTCTCTGAAGTGCTTTCCTCGCCTGTGCTAATCATAGCCGTCTGATTGGGCTGCTGCTGCAAGTCAGATGAGGACGAAGATGGGAATGCTTCCGGGGATGTGGAAGAACCCATGGATGTGAAATAGTAAGTAGCTCCGGCTATTACAACCACAAAAAGTAATCCCGCTAACCACCGGTACTGACTCTTTGCAGAGGATGCGAGCTGTGTTTCTATATTTTCCCAAACTAAAGGTCGGGGAGCCACCTCGTGTGCCGCGAGCTTCTCGCGTATATGTTTATCGAACTTATTTATACTCATAACACTATTGTGAACATTTTTTCAATCATCTTTTGCAGCATGCTTCGCGCCTTTGTAAGCTGAGAACGGGAAGTGCTCTCCCCAATTTCCAACATGTCTGCAATTTCTTTATGCTTGTACCCTTCCAAGGCATGCAGGTTGAATACCAATCGGTATCCTTCCGGCAGGTCCTGAATCATATCCAGGATTTGATCCGCATCCAATTGGCCATATACCTCTGGTTTCATCGGACTATCGGGTAGGCTTTCCCAACCGATCGCCTCATTTTTTCGACTCGCCTTATGATAATACTTAATCGCTGTATGTACCATAATGCGTCGAATCCAGCCTTCAAAACTGCCGTCGCCTCTAAAGGTCTTGATTTTATCAAACACCTTTATGAAGCCTTCCTGCAGAACATCTTCTGCTTCGGCTCTATGCTTGGCATAGCGCAGGCACAAGGCAAACATCTTACCGGAATATCGATCATAGAGCGCTTGCTGGGCTTCCGCCCGTTTCTTTTTACAGCCCGCTATGATGTCTTCTTCTGATAACACGATTTAGGTTTAAGAGCTTGAAAAGGGACAAATCGCTGCCTCCCACCCAAACTTTATTTTAAAACATAGGTAAAGGTACGAAGGTTCCCACCCCTGAGACGGGTTTTGGTTCAGAATCCTCGAAGATTCAATCCTTTAGCAAGGGTTGCCTTATTTAACTTTCCTCAAAGGTTCTGGCTATGGTGCGTGTTCCGGAGGGCATACACCGTAGGGCTTGTTAGCGCAGGTCTTTTAATTTTTCTGTTATTCGTTTCAAATCAGATTTTGAAAGTATCTCAAGAACTTCAGATTGTGATTTTGGTGGGCTCTTTAATCTTCTAACCATTTTAGTAAAGGCTTTTTTCGCTCTTTCAGGATGCAAATCGTAGACATTACACAAGAAATCGTCTGGATGCTGAATCTCAATATCGTATTCGGTTTCAATAGATTTAGGAAAGTCTTTTAAATTATATGTCACTATTACGTGGGCCTTTGACCTAATTGCAGCTGCAACAACATGACGGTCATTTAAATCGGGTAAAATGATACCTGAAATCAGGGAGTCAAACTTCTCTACATGGGAGTCAGGAAAAGCATCATTCATCGCGTCAATAGTCAGTTGCAATTGCTCTTTATTTAAATCTGACCGATTATAGGAGTAAGTTACGAGACCATTCATCCTGAATTCTTTTTGACCATTTAGGTTTATAGAGTCCATTGTCAGCTAAGGAGAGTAGCAAGTCTCTTACAGGTGCAGGGTAAAGCACACAAGCATCAAGAATAGCAATGAAATTTGACGAGTAAATCATTCGTAACCAAGATTCAAATCTTGAGCTTGTTCCGAAAGAAATTTCAATTTTTCTTCTCTAGTTCTCTGAAGACTTTTCTCATATGCGATTAAATCTCTTAGTAAGACTCTTCGATGACTACCGACTTTCCTAAAGGGAATAGTGTTGTTCTCCAGCAACTTTACCAAATGAGGTCTAGATACATTCAGCATATCTGCTGCTTGTTGTGTGCTGACCTCTGAGTCTGTCGGAATGATTGATATTGACTTTCCCTCAGACATATTTGCTAAGATTGTCATGAGCAATGAAAGAGCTTTTTTAGGAATAGTGATATACTCTCCGGTTTCTTGAATTTTAATCTTAACACCAGGGGATGAAATAGACCGGAGTTTACGCGAAACCCCTTTAAGTCTTTTCAATGATCCTAGAGCGATTCTTTGATCGTCTCCGGATGTTTTTTTCAATATTGTTTCCATGTTTCTACGTTTTAGATAGTCAAATATACCTAAACGAAATAACCAAAACAAGTGAAATAAACGAAATTGACATATTTCTGTACGCGTCCCCATGACTCAAGCTTACCGGGAATTTCTTTAGTTTGTCCAACTACTATGAGAAATAATTTATATCTTATATTCCTATTTTCAGTTTAAAACTTATAATTCTATGATATATCGATTGCTTTTGGTCAGCTGCCTATATCTGGGCATCTCTTCTTCGCTTGGACTTTGGGGACAAAGTCCCGTGGGTTTGTGGAAAACTATAGATGACGAAACGGGTGAGCCTAAGTCACATATTAAGATCTATGAGGAAAACGATAAATTACATGGCGAGGTCGTAAAGGTATTGAAAAAAACAAGCCAAACGACCTGTAAAAAATGCCCGGCACCTTATAAAGGAAAACCACTCGAAGGGCTTCAGGTCATGTGGGATTTGGAAAAAGACGGCGATGAATGGACAGGTGGAGAAATTATGGACCCGGTAAAGGGGAAGATCTATAGCTGTAAAATATACCTGGAAAATGAGGATAAATTGAAAGTCAGGGGCTATTTGGGTTTCTCTGCCTTTGGGCGCACACAGGAGTGGAAGCGAGTAAAATAATCCATCAAAGTTTGTAGCGCAGGCAATAAGGGCCTATTCGATTATCGTTATAGGGGCACAAACATCAAAATCTGCTTATGACCCCAAATTTTACCCCTGATGATATTTTGCGTTACTTGTATGCTGAAATGGACGAAACGGACTCCATTCAGTTTTTAGAATGGCTGTTGAGCAATTCGGAGGCAATGGAAGTTTTCGAAGAGCTTTCTGCTTCTAAAAAGCAATTGTCGAGTCTAAGCTATCAACCGAAAAACTCAAGTGTGAACAAATGTGTGGGATACAGCAATCGGCTGGCCCTTCAAGCACACTCTTTTTAATTGTGACGCAAGGATAGAGATACAATAGACGTGCGGATTATAATCGGTAGGTACAGCCTTTGTATCTGATACTATCGTTATTCAATCTATTTTTTTAGCAAACAGTTCTCTAAGGGCCACCATACGATATCAGCAGGCGGAATCCCGGCTGCTTCCGCTTGCTGTGGTACAATACTTGTTTCAGACATTCCGGGAATGGTATTTAATTCCAAAAAGTAAAAGTCGCCCGACTGCAGTATGAAATCAGCCCGCACCAGACCTTTACACTGCAGGGCGTTATAAATTTTACGGCTATAATTCTTCACTTTTTCAGTAAGTTCCGGCGATAAGTCTGCCGGTGTGACTTCCTCACTCTCCCTCTCGTATTTCGCGGCAAAATCAAAAAACTCGTTATGTGGTATGATCTCAGTTAAGGGCAATACTCGAAGGCCGTCGGGACTGTTGACCATGCCACAGGAAAATTCTCGCCCCGAAATAAACTGTTCAATTAGTACCTCGTCGTCAAAGGCCCTGGCCTTTTCAATAGCGGCTGTAAGTTCAGCCAAAGACTTAACTTTACTAATTCCAAAGGAGCTGCCCTGTTTATTGGGTTTGACAAATACCGGGAAGGTTAAATCGGCTTGTTCTGCTGCCGTTAGGGATTCATTAGCGCGCAGACATCGCGAGGCCGCCATGGGAACCAGCCCCTGAAGAAACTGTTTGGTGGCCTGCTTATCGAAAGTGAGCGCACTGGAAAAAACGGAACAACAGGTATAGGGCAGCTGAATCATATCGAAATAGCCCTGAAGCAAGCCATCTTCAGCGGGTGCACCGTGAATCATCACATAAGCGGCATCTAACTTAACTATCCGGTCGGGCCAAACTAAAGCGCCCTGATTGAGGTCAAAATAGCCGTCCTTTCCGCATGACCAGCGATCTCTTTTTACATCAATAATGTACCCCTCCACGCAATCGGAATTCAAGTTTCGCTCGATGTAGGCTGCCGATTGTAAAGCTACCGAGCGCTCGGCGCTATAGCCCCCGGTAAATAAACCGACCTTAATTTTTGTCTCTGCCATATAGAGCCTTTCCTTTTCGCTGTAAACAAATATAGCAATTAGTTTTAATATGATTGTCCGTCATTCGGACTAGTTTCAAATAGATTCGCAATAAAGAGTTTCTATCTTTGCGCTGTGAATGGCGACCAACAGCGGGTAAAAACCTTTGGAGTTAATATTATTCTTCTCCTATTGATCAATATATTGATCAAACCCTTCTACCTATTCGGCATTGATCGAACCGTTCAAAATGAAGTGGGTGCGGAGTCCTACGGTCTGTTTACCGTGTTTTTCAACTTCATCTTTCTGTTTCAAATTTTTGCGGATCTAGGTCTCCAAAATTTTAGTCAGCAATGGATCTCCCGACAACGGGGTAGTGTGCAATCGTTACTCGGTCGGGGACTGCCTACCAAAGGTTTACTCACCTTACTATTTTTGCCTATCGTCGCATTGGCCGGTTTCGTATCCGGCTATTTGACCGAGGAGCCGATCTTATACGGCCTACTCGTCTTCAACTTTCTACTCAATTCCTGGCTGGTGTATTTGCGCACTGTGGTGAGTGGTCTGGGATACTATAAAACGGATAGCGTGTTTTCCAGCGTTGATAAACTCTTGATGATTGCCATTATCGGCAGTTTGCTCTGGAGTTCTGCCACCCCTGAAATCAGTATTTTCAACTTCGCAATGGGACAAAGCATCTCTCTGGTCATTACGGTGAGTATTATTTCGCTTTGGATTCGATGGAAGGTGCAAGCTATATCCAGCCGCTTTTCAATCAAAAACGTGCGCGTTATTTTCCGAAAGGCACTCCCCTTTGCGCTCATTGTGTTCCTAATGACCTTATTCACTCGACTCGACCTGATTATGATCGAGTGGCTGCTCGAGGATGGATACTATCAGTCCGGCGCCTACGCTGCCGGATATCGATTGTTAGATGCGGCCAATATCATTGGTTTTCTCGTCGCAGGTTTACTTCTTCCTATGTTTTCTCACGCCAGCCGTTCCCCCCAGCCGCCTATTTCTTTGGTTCGTGCCGGGTGGTATTTCCTCATGGCCGTTTCCATTCCCATCAG
>CAZVLN010000075.1:0-7307 GCA_964627995.1 uncultured Saprospiraceae bacterium | reverse complement strand
ATAGGAATGGAAGATAGCATATTTAACTTCCCCCCGCGTCAGCGATGCGAAACTGGGCCCGAAGGGCAGACGCGGCTTGTGCGCCCATGGCGTGCGAGCCAGCGGCCGATCCGCCGGCTGGCGGAGAGCAGTGTAGCGTAGCGCACGCGAGATCCGCCGATAGGCGGAAGCTCGGTGGACGCCCAAAAAATAAAAATTGATACCCTACAAGTGGCGCTCGGCGTGGTAGGAAGACCGAACTAAAGGACCGCTTTCTACGAAGTCAAAGCCTTTTTCCATCCCGACTTCCTCGTACATTTTGAAGGTATCCGGGTGAACATACTCGGCCACCTCTAAATGCTGCTTGGTGGGCTGTAAGTACTGACCTATGGTCAATACATCGCAGCCGTGCGCAACGAGATCATCCATAATTTTGAAGACTTCTTCTTTTGTTTCACCCAGGCCGACCATGATGCCCGACTTCGTGCGCTTGCCATAATCTTTTGTCCGCTGGATTTGATCTAATGAGCGCTGATATTTAGCTTGTGGTCGGACTTTGCGATACAGACTCTCAACGGTTTCCATATTGTGCGACACCACTTCCTGGCCCGCACTGATCATGCGCTCTAAGGCATCCCAGGCGGCACGCACATCGGGAATGAGCGTTTCAATGGTGGTCTTCGGACTTTGATTCTTCACTTCGGTCACCGTCTGGTACCAAATCTCAGCACCCCTATCCTTAAGTTCATCGCGATTCACACTGGTAATCACTGCATGCTTCACTTCCATCAGTCGGATGGCTTCGGCTACACGGCGCGGCTCATCCTCGTCGTACTCCGGAGGTCGTCCGGTTTTTACAGCGCAAAACGAACAGGATCGAGTGCAGGTGTTCCCCAAAATCATAAATGTGGCAGTACCGGCTCCCCAGCATTCGCCCATATTGGGGCAATTCCCACTTTGGCAAATCGTATTGAGTTCGTACTTATCTACTAGGTTCCGAACCTTTTTATATTCTTCTCCAATCGGCAATTTAACGCGTAACCAATCCGGCTTACGACGCCTTTCTTTTTTAGATTCGACAACAGGCAATTCTATCATAAATCACAATGCTTTTTTCTTACAATCGTTTTCCGAGTTGAAAGTTGATGTAAAAGTGCAAAAAATAAGGTGCATTTTGCTCATTTATCATCAATTCAATATTGCGAGGGTAAATTTCTAACAATAATCCGACATCCAGAGAGCGCACTTCCTCCTCAAAGGCTCCCCATGCGAGATTAAGTTCTATGCGACCATGCAGACCTGGAATGATGTTGGCCTCGCCTAAGCCCTTGAAAAATCCAGATGCACCTTGAATTCTGGACAAGTCCAAAAACTGATCGGCAGTTTCCTCTTCGTATTTGATATCAATAGTCGCTCGCTGGGTAAAATCGCCATCATTTAGTACCTCGAGGTAGTAGGGCTTTTCGAAGCCCAGGGCAATTCCCCCCTGATAGGTAAATCCTACAGCTAATCCCCGTTGTCTTGCTTTTTCTGAAAAATAGCGTTTCGAACCCATTCCTACTTTCAGAGAAAAGAAGCTATTTTGTTTTCCATAGGCAAAGGGACGAGCTACGGAGTTGTAGATGGAGGGGCGCCTGTTTTGTCGACTTTGTTTGATGTGCCGGAAAAAATCTAAGTGGGCGCTATAAATATTGGTCTTGTAATAGGTCTCAATCTCACCCCAATGAAAACCCAGACCAAACCCGCGTGTGATTAGGCGAGCCTGAGCAGCCCATTCATTGTCATAAATAATCCCTACAGAGCTTTCGCTAATCGATTTTGGCTGAACAGTCGTTTGGCTAAATACTCCCTTAGCCGCCAGGCTAAGAAGAGCGGCGAAAAGCAACCCCCAAATGACCGTTTTATTCATAATTATACCTAATCTACGAGGAATTTTGAACTCCTACCAATTATTTCCATATTATAAACGCATTTTACTGGCATTACGTTCGATTCTTCTCATTATTTTGTGTCATATGACCTCAAAAGGACAAGATCGCGTGTTGGCCTCTGCACTTATATTATTAAGGAGGGGGGAGTAAGCTACTTTTTTAATACTAGAACATTTTATTTTCGACCGTCGGTTTCTCTGAGCAAATTCAGGAGGCAAGCTTTTTGATTTCATTTATTTTAATTGGACCTTTCTTGCTCGGTGCATAGTAGAAACATCAGCAGCCAGACCGAATAAGCATATCTATTTTCTCAGATTGCCGGTGAAAGTTCTTATATTTCAAAAAAATTATACCATGCTGCACAATTTTTCAGATTCTCACTCAGTGGTCAATAAATTTATTGCTGAAATGCGAAATCAGCAGATTCAGACAGACCGTATGCGGTTTCGAACGAATATGGAGCGCATAGGTATGATCATGGGTTATGAGATTTCAAAACGATTTGCCTACTCTGCTGCAGAAATTTCTACACCGCTCGGCGTTGCAGAGATGGATCTGCCCGATGAAAAAATCGTAATTGCTGGTATTCTGCGCGCCGGTTTGCCTTTCCAAAATGGTATCAATTCTTGCTTTGACGATGCGGATTGCGCGTTTATTTCCGCTTACCGGAAGCATCATAAGGGAGGAAAGTTTGAAGTTTCACTAGAATATGTAACCTGTCCCGACATTACCGATGCACAACTCATTATTGCCGATCCGATGGTAGCCACCGGGTCTTCCATTCAGAGTGGTTTAGAGGCTCTCCTGGATTTTGGTGACCCTAAGGAGATTCATTTGGCTACCATTATTGCATCGCAGGACGGGTTGGATTATATCAAGCGTAAATTTCCTGATGTTCATCAATGGGTAGGTGCAGTCGATGAAGAACTGACAGCAAGATCGTACATTGTTCCCGGTTTGGGAGATGCGGGAGATCTGGCATTTGGGCCTAAACTTCAGGAGTAAAATAACGCATAGTCTGATTAAATTATGGGGGAGCATCTGACGGCCCAAATGATTGGAGGTATTTTAGCAGGCTACTTTGCCCTATTGCTATTGATATCTTATTTGACGGGGCGAAAAACGGATAATGCTACCTTTTTTCTAGCTGGTCGATCGAGTCCTTGGTATTTAGTGGCCTTTGGAATGGTCGGTGCCAGCTTGTCCGGAGTGACTTTCATCTCTATTCCCGGGGTAGTAGGTGCCGGAGGCGTCAATCAAGGGTTTTCCTACATGCAAATGGTGATGGGTTATGTATTGGGTTACATACTTATCGCTGAAGTATTGATGCCTTTATACTATCGCTTAAATTTAACCTCGATCTACGGTCTCCTTTTGAAGCGCATGGGATGGGAAGCCTACAAAACCGGTGCCGCTTACTTCCTACTATCGCGGACTATAGGTGCTGCTTTTCGCTTGTATTTGGTAGCTATCGTGTTGCAAAATTTTGTAATGGAACCGCTGGGCATACCTTTCCAGCTTACCGTAATGGTTACGATTTTACTCATCTGGGTCTACACCTTTAGGGCAGGTATCAAAACCATTGTCTATACTGACACCTTGCAGACCATAAGCATGCTTACCGCTGTGGTATTGACTATTTTTGCCATAGGTTCTGCTCTGGACGAGTCTGTATTTGAAATGGTGAGCCGGGTAAGTTCAGGCGAATATGGGCAGTTTTTTTTCTTTGATGACATGTGGCAAGACCCCAACTTTTTTGGTAAGCAAGTACTCAGTGGAGCGCTGATTACCATTGTGATGACGGGAATGGATCAGGATATGATGCAAAAAAACCTGAGCTGTAGAAATATTGGGGAGGCGAAAAAGAATATGTACAGCTTTACGGTTATTCTGATTTTAGCCAACTTGCTGTTTTTATTTTTAGGTGCATTGATGTACGAATTTGCCGCTGAAAAACAGATCGAAGTTCCAGCAGAAACGGATCTTTTTTACCCGATGATGGCTCTGGAGTATTTGCCGATTAGTGTAGGGGTATTATTTGTTTTAGGCTTAATTGCAGCCGCTTATTCCAGTGCGGATAGTGCCCTGACCTCCCTGACCACTTCATTTTGTGTGGATTTCCTTGGCTTTGAGCGTAAGGCGCGGGCGCAGGGCGTAGAACGTAGATGGCGAATTTATACACACATCGCCTTTTCTGTCCTGTTATTCCTCATCATCGTTATTTTCCATGCCCTAAATAATGAAGCAGTAATCAACCAGTTATTTAAAGCAGCGGCTTACACCTACGGTCCTATTCTCGGACTCTTTTTGTTTTCAATGACCGATCGTAAGCCTTTGCGGGGGTGGCCGGTCGTTGTGATTTGCTTATCGGCTCCACTGCTTTCCTTTATTTTCGATTTTTACTCCCGACTCGGCGGGTTAAATTTGGGGTTTCTAATCTTAGCAGTTAATGGAGCCCTTACTTTTGCAGGGCTGTACTTGTACAGATTATATACTAAACGATGAAATACATAACAGAATCCGATTCTCTGTACGACAATCTCGAAACCAAATCGGTTCAGGAGCTACTCGAAATAATCAATCGTGAAGATCAAAAAGTAGCTTTAGCTGTTGAAAAGGTCATACAGGATATTACAAGGTTCATCGATAAAACCCTGCCCAAGATGAAGACCGGTGGTCGTTTGTTTTACATTGGAGCGGGAACGAGTGGTCGTTTGGGTATTTTAGATGCCAGTGAATGTCCGCCAACCTTCGGTGTTCCGCCGGACTGGGTGGTCGGTCTGATTGCCGGGGGAGATACAGCGATTCGCACTGCCGTAGAGCATGCGGAAGATGATAGAGAACAGGCCTGGAAAGATTTAGAGGCATATGGTGTTACCTCATTAGACACCCTAATTGGAATTGCGGCCTCAGGAACTACACCCTATGTCATCGGAGGAATAGAAGCGGCTAGAAAGGCGGGTTTAATCACGGGCTGTATCAGTTGTAACCCCGGCGCTCCTCTAACTCAGGCTGCTGAATTCCCTATTGTTCCGGTGGTGGGTCCGGAGGTGGTGACGGGTAGCAGTCGGATGAAGGCAGGTACCGCGCAGAAAATGGTCCTTAATATGATCAGTACGAGCCTAATGATTCAATTGGGTCGGGTGGAAGGCCATCGCATGGTGGACATGCAATTGAGCAATGACAAATTGTGGCGTAGAGCAGTAGCTATTATTCAGGAAGAGTTGGAGCATTCCGAAGAATGGGCCCGACAAAAGTTGAAAGAGGAAGGTTCGGTCCGGGCGGTTTTAGAAAAGTATCGATCGCGGTAAACTATCCTTCCTTTTCACTAGAATCCCTGTCAAACACGTCCCGATCAAAATAATATGTTTCTGGGGATTCTTCCTCTAAAAAGGTATATCGCGGTTTTTTCTCGGGCTCAATACGATGCCGTAATAGATATGCCACCAAAATCCCTACCAGTGCTCCAATAAGGTGACCGTCCCAGGAAATACCGGGCTTGTTGGGGAATACGCCCCAAATATACCCACTATACAAGAAGAGTATGGCTAGGCTTAGGGCAATGGAACGTATGTTTCGGCGAAAGAGTCCAGTCCAAAAAAGGAAAGCAACTAGTCCATATACAACGCCGCTAGCGCCAATATGATAATTTGTTCGCGCAAATAGCCACATGCCGACCCCGGTGCCAATGTATACTAAAACGAAAGCGTACCGTGCAGATCGGGGATAGGCGAGATCTAAAACGACCATGAGAAAAATCATGGGGAAGGTATTGGATATCAAATGCTGGATACTTCCATGGATGAGGGGAGCAGTGAGAATACCTACCAAACCCTCCGTATGGCGAGGGAGAATACCCAAATGAACCCAATGTTGTTGAAGGACGAGCTGTGATAAGTGGGATAACCACATCAGTCCTACTAGAATCAAAGCGGGCCTAAGGGCATGCCTCCATTTCATGGGATTAGGGTTTTAGGAATATTTGCGCTTAACCAAGCGAATGAAGTTTTTGGCAATGTTTTTTCTACCCGTGGCTGTCCATTCAAATGTAGAGATAGGTCCTTCAGCCAGGATCTTTTTCGCTTGCGCGAAGTCATCGCAATTATTGAGCTCTTGAACCGTGGATTTAAACTCATCGGCCTTTCCCTGGAATAGCTCATTCTGCGTAAAGATACGCTCATTGAGGCCCATCGCTGTCCAAATATCTTCAATGGGTAAGCGACTGAGTCGCTCGCTCAATTCTGTCGACTCTTTAATTTCAAATAGGCTTTTGATTTCTTCATCCTCGATTTCGACATCCGCAGAAGTTTCTTCAACTTCGGTGGATTCGGCTTGGGGTTTTTCTGCTTTCGGGCTCTTGGCGGGCAGGGATTCTTCCTTTTGGGGAGCGAGTTCTGTTTCGCTGGGCTGGGGTGTGCTCGCTACCTCAGGTTCCGATTTGAGTGCTGATTCGTTTGTTTTTACTGGGGAACTATTTTCAGTCTTTTCCGGCTTTATTTTTTCATCCTCAAACTCAAATAAACTGTTTTTACCGGGATGCGTCTCTTCTTCTACTGCAGGTGCAGGCGCGCTTGCCTGCAAGTCGTGAAGTGCATTATAAGCTTCTTGCAGTTGCTGACTCAAATACTGGCGGTCTAGCTCGTGCAGTTGTTGACCTTCCTCGAGGCTTTCGAGTCTGCGCAATATTTTCTCAAGGGGATTTTTTATATTGTGAATGTTCATGTAAAGATCTTAAAGTTTTATGTAAGATGTTGCGTGCACATAATCAAACGGTTGTACAAATATACAGCTTTTTCATATAACGGCGAACTATGTTTTTAGAACCTTTTTCTAAAGGACAACGATGCGGATGGATAGAAGTGATATGCGGATCCATGTTTTCTGGTAAAACCGAAGAATTAATTCGCCGACTAAATCGCGTAAAAATTGCAGAACAGGAAGTGCGCGTTTTTAAGCCGGCGGTCGACCAGCGATATCATCAGGATCGAGTAGTTTCTCACGATGAACGCGACTTTCATGCCGAACCCATTGAAGATGTAAAACGCATTCGCGAAAAAGCTGCTGAAGCTGAAGTAGTGGGCTTGGATGAGGCACAGTTTTTTTCGGATGAAATTGTAAAAATTTGTGAGCAGATGGCCCTGGATGGAAAGCGCATCATAATAGCCGGCCTGGATATGGATTACAAAGGCGTTCCCTTTGGGCCCATGCCCAAACTCATGGCTGTCGCTGAATATGTAACGAAGGTGCATGCGATCTGCAGCCATTGCGGGAGTTTAGCTACGCACTCTTATCGCATTGTCCCCGATAATAATCAGGTCTTGGTTGGAGAGAAAGAAGCCTATGAAGCTCGCTGTCGCGTCTGTTATGAAATGGGTAACATTCTCAAATTACCTAAAA
>CAZVLN010000074.1:0-7882 GCA_964627995.1 uncultured Saprospiraceae bacterium | reverse complement strand
GATTCACAAATTGGGACACAAAAAACCCCTCCTCGCTCCCTTCGACCCCACTCAATGAGCATTGTCGGTGAAGCTAAGGAGGGGAAAGTTGTATATATTTTATTAACGAAACGCCAAAATCACCCCCGTACGTAGAAATAACTCCCTGGTCACTGAGCGGAGTCGAAATGATCCCGCTGCCCCACACTATCCAATGCCTGGTCCAGGTCAAAGATAATATCATCTGCATGTTCCACACCTACCGAGAGTCGAATCAAAGCATCGGTGATCTGCATTTCGGCCAAATGCTCCGGATTTACGCCGGCATGCGTCATCGTTTTTGGATGTTCGGCCAGGCTTTCAGTACTGCCGAGGCTCACCGCCAGCTTGATGAGGGAGAGCGCATTTAGGAAGGCGAAAGCCTCAGCTTCGCCACCAACGATTTCGAAGGAAACCATGGCGCCGGTGCCCTTACACTGTCGTTGAAACACCTCGTATTCTCGGGCGCGATCTTCCGTAAGTAGCCCCAGATAATTGACTCGCTTGACCCGCTCGTGCTCGTTTAGAAAAGCAGCTACTTTCTTGGCATTTCGCTCTTGTTTTTCCATACGCAATTTCAAGGTCTCCAAGCTGCGCATCATGAGCCAGCCCGTCCAGGGGCCGGCCATATTGCCGAGAAAGGTACGCAGCGTTTTTACCCGCTGCATGAGCTCCTGACCGCCCAAAACGGCACCGGCGATGATATCGCTATGTCCGCCGATGTATTTTGTAGCCGAGTACATCACCAGATCGGCTCCCAGGTGGAGCGGTTGCTGCCACAGCGGGCCCATATAGGTATTGTCGACCGTCACCAGCACCTCCTCTTCGCCGCGAGAAAAGGTATCGGCCACCTTTCGGCAGGCCTCGATATCGATCAAGTCGTTCGTGGGATTGGCCGGCGTTTCCACATAGATCAGTTTCAGCTTATCGGCATAGCCACTCTCGCGAATCATTTCTACGAGCTCATCCTGCTCCTCCCCGGGCCTAAAACCCAGCACATGAATGCCCATTTTCGTCAAAAAATGGTGAATAAAATGGTCAGTACCTCCGTATATCGGCCGACTATACACCAAAAGGTCGCCCGGTGCCAGGAACTCCAGCAAGACCGTTGTAATCGCCGACATCCCACTTTCGAATACCGCGCAATCGTCCGCTTCATCCCATAAGCACAGCCGCCTTTCCAGAATCTCCAAATCCGGGTTATTGATTCGACTGTAGATCAGGCCCAGTTTTTCATTGGGAATAGGCTCACGTTTGCCATACGCCACCTCAAAAAACGCCTTACCCTCCTCCGCGCGCTCGAACGCAAAGGTGGACGTTTGGAAGATGGGGCACTTGATCGCCCCTTCCGACCATTCCGGTCGATAGGCATGCGTCATCATCAGACTTTCCGGTTTAAATTTGTGTTTCATAGGCCGTTGATTTTTGTATCAGAAAGATACAAAAAGTAAAGCCCCAGCCGGCCGCACGCACGCAATCTTTTTTTTAGGATGAGGGCGCTCCCTTGAGGGTCCGCCATAAGGCAGCCCCTCAGGGCGTTATGCTCCAGGCTCCTCCTTCGTTCGGTACTCCCCCCAAAAGATTTGGGGGTCGCACTCCGCCGCCTTTGGCGGCGGACCTTGCGCAGCACTAGCGCAGCTGCAGGTGATATACTCATACAGACTGGGTATGTATTATTTACCTTTGGTGGGATACAAGGCTACTACTCCTTATGAAGATTAAAAATACAATTCCACCAATACGTTAAAAAATTACTCTTATTGTTATATATAGAATAATGAATTTAAAAAATGCACTTTTACTCATTGGAACTATAGGGGCATAGGTCGCAGTAATGAAGAAATGCTCATTTCATTCTTTACCCAAGGAAAAAATACAATCAGTTAAAATCGAAATTGATGAAAGTTATAATGACGATGAATATGAATTAACAATTAATAATCCTTTAGCATGTCCAAACCGCTTTTATTTAAGCAGTGATGATAAAAAATTGGATGAATTATTAAGCAAAAGTTCGCCTTTACTCCTTCAAGGAAATGCAGATACTACCCTAACAATCAAGTCCAAAGTCAATTTGGAAAATAAAGTTAGAATCAAATTCAAATGGGGAAATCCTAATCGTCCCATACAATCATCAAACATCCCACGCCTTCCCTTTCCGGAAGATAAAATCTATGAATTACTTCAAGGAAACAATTCAAACCCAACGCACAACCATAACTTATCGCGATACGCTTTCGATTTCACCATGAAGATAGGAGATACCGTAACAGCAGCGCAGAATGGCTATGTGGTTACAGTTATTGATGGATATGATGGTTGGGGCTATGGGGACAAATGGAAATCCTATGTAAACCAGGTAATGATTTATGACACCTACTCCCATTTTCCATGTATGGTCACTTAAAGCAATTTGGCAGTTTAGTAGAATTGGGTCAATATGTAAAAATAGGCGATCCTATAGCTTTAAGTGGTAAAACAGGACAAACTTCTGAGGAGCATTTACATTTTAACGTACTGCAAGCTATTAATGAAAAAAACGGTTTGACATCCTTTCGGCTTGACTCCATAGGAAATTATAAGGTCGAAGAACTAAAGCGCAATCAGTTAACGAAGAACTAGACAAAAAGGTCAAGACTTGCTCTATAACGGAGGTAGTGCTAGTGACACTAAAATACTTTGTATATTTAATTTTTGGAAGTGCAGACTACTATACATTGATAACTATTTTAAAAGAAGCCTAAAACCCTTATACCATGAAACCAATTGCTTTTGCCGTTTTGTTTTTAACTGCCTTTTATTGCCATGCCCAGGATGTTTCCATGATAAAAAGCGATATTTTTAAAGACTCTAAAAAGCAGACGGCCTTGAAATACACCTTAGAGGATGGCAATGGAGGACTGGTGACCATTAGAGCATTTTACGGGGGTATGAGAAATAGGCTCAAAGGGTATTACATTCAATATTTTGATTCAAACCTAAATCTTATTAAAGAGGCCGAATACGAGTCAGATGATAATTACATCAGAAATGCATTTATTAAAGGAAACCAACTTCACCTCATTGATTACAGCCGGGACAAAAAAGAAGATAAAATTTCTTTTGATGCCGTATCTGCTGAATTGGATCAGCTGAAGTTTAGTAAGAAGGAGATCATTTCCTTTTCTGAAAGGAATCAAAAAAAATATTTCGGAAGTAATATTTTTTCTATTCTCTTAGACGACCACTCAGAATTTGATGATAACCATGCCGGAGAGGTGGTCATGTCTACCAACAACCAGTTTTTTGTAATCAACTTCGACATAAAAAATAAAGATAGAGAGACACACAAAATATTTGTGTTCAATAACAACTTTGAGAAAATCTATGACCACCTAATTCAAAAGAACATAAAAGACAGGTACTTTGACTATGAAAGCATTGATATAGACGGTACGGATGGCACCGTATATTTTTTAGGTAAGGTTTTTGAAAATGAATCGAGAAGGTCCAAGAAGCGGGGAAAAGCCAATTATCATTTTGAAATATTTAAGGTAAATTCAACGGGCCAAACGAACGTGAGATTTAAAAATGAAGACAAGCAAATTTCATCGTTAGAGTTAATCAAGTCGCCAAACAGGTTGGCGTGCATTGGGTTTTATGGGAAAAGGGACGAAGACAGAATCAATGGTGTGAGTCTTTTCAACTTAGACCCTCAAACCCTTGAAATACAAGACGAAAAATTCACTCCCTTTTCTGATCGGTTTTTAACGGATAAGTATGGTAATAGGGAGGGAAAGAAGGACCGGAAAAAGAGGAAAGGAATTAAAGATATTGACTTTAAAAGTGTTTACATGATGGATAATGGAGATATCATTTTAAATGCAGAAGAGTATTATATCACGCGACACACAACGAGAGTACCTAACGGAGGGGTAGTTACCGACATCGAGTACCACTTTGATGACATCATGAGTCTTCGAATAAATAAAGGGGGGAATCTAATATGGGCCCGAAACATCAACAAAAGGCAGACGGGCTTGGAGACGAGCTCATACACCTCAATACCCGTCGGTGAGGAGTCTTACTTTTTTATAAATTGCTCGGACAACATTAAGAAACTAAGTGCCGATCGAATCTCATTCAAGGATACGCGGGCCAAAAAGTCTAATTTATATATGATTAGAATTAATAAAAATGGAGAGTTTGACTTTGAAAAACTCATCGATGATAAAGAGTCAAAGGTATATTACCTGGTAAAAAATGGGCGTATAAATCTCGATAAACAAACGGTAGTTTTCACGGGAACGAGAAAGAAAAAGTCCAGGATTTTGAAGATTAAATTCTAAAAAAGAGGTTTGTAAAAACCTAAAAGTTTAGCACATATTCTTGGGTTCTTCCAAAGCTATAAGCTATTTGTTGATGCTAGGGGTTTAGCAAAGTAATATTAGCATATTTTTCTACAATGAAGCCCCAGTCAAAGCTAAAAATCGTGTAGAGCAATTGCTTTAGCTATTTAATGAGTGATGACGACGCTAAGCCGCTAAGTCCTCTGTGCCCTTTTGTTTCCTAATTATTTTATATATTAAATGGAACGGTAAGAATACCAGCAATAGGAGGTAAAAATAGCAAGTGTAGAGGAAAATATCGAATGTTATGAACGATAAGGAATACGAAGAAAAAAGGAACTTTTCAAAAACCGACGAACCCAAAGGAGAAAAAAACGCAAAGCCCGGGAAGCCTATTTTTGTGATTCAAAAACACGATGCCAGTCAGTTGCATTATGACTTTCGCTTACAAATAGAAGGCAAATTGCAATCGTGGGCTGTACCTAAGGGTCCTAGTACTGACCCTTCAGAGAAACGAATGGCCATCCCAACTGAAGCTCACCCCCTTGACTATGCAGATTTCGAAGGCGTCATCCCTGAAGACGAATATGGTGGAGGTACAGTAATGATCTGGGATAAAGGCACGTTTAAAAACATCAAAAAAACAGAAAATGGTGAACCCATGGATCTTAAAGAGTCCTTTGAGGAGGGAACAATAGAAGTATGGCTAAAGGGAGAAAAACTTCAGGGTGGCTATGCTTTAGTTGAGATGAAAAGTGGTAAGAGGAAGGGGAAATGGCTCTTGATAAAAATGGATGATGAAAAAGCTGATGCCCGTCGAAACCCGGTGAGTACTGAAAAGAAGAGCGTGGAAACCGGCCGTAATCTAGAGGAAATTAATAAAGAGGAAAGCGAAGATTGAAACCAAAAGAAAACAAAACAAGAGAAGATTTTGAGGATGCGGCGGAGAAGGAAAAGTTTCCCGGCTTTGTAAAGCCGATGCTAGCCACTCTTACCGAGGATTATTTTGATGATCCGGAATGGATCTATGAACGAAAGTATGATGGAGAGCGCTGCTTGATTCTCATTGAAGATACAGAGCCGACGATCTACTCGAGGAACGAAAAGGAACTCAATAAGACTTATCCCGAACTGATTCAGGCTTTTAAGGCAGAAGATTATCCAGACCTTATTTTGGACGGAGAAATAGTTGCTTTTGACGGAAAGCTTACCAGCTTTAGTAAGCTCCAGGACCGAATGAAAATCAAGGATGCTGACAAAGCGAAAAAGGCTGAAGTGGCGGTACACCTCTATCTATTTGATTTAATATACCTCAAAAACCGATCTTTAGAAAAAGTTACACTCAAGACGAGGAAGAGGATGCTTAAAAGTGAAATCACATGGAAAACCCCCATCCACTATGTCAGCCACCGCAACGAGAAAGGAAAAAAATACCACAAGGAGTCGTGCCAAAAAGGATGGGAAGGTATCATCGCAAAGGATGGGCAGTCGACATACGTGCACAGCAGGAGCAAAAAATGGTTGAAGTTTAAGTGTGTTAAAGGCCAAGAACTGGTAATCGGTGGATTTACAGAACCACAAGGCGAAAGAATTGGTTTCGGGGCCCTGCATGTCGGATTTTATGAGGACGGTAAATTGCGGTACGCCGGGAAAGTGGGCACTGGATATGATGATGCATTTTTGGAAGAGTGGCGTGATAAATTTGAAGAAATAGAACAGAAATCGAGTCCTTTTGAAGATTATGAAGGCGATGGGGAGACGGATAGCCATTGGTTAAAACCCAAATATGTAGGAGACTTTGACTTTACAGAGTGGACGGATGATAACAAGCTCAGACATCCTAGGTTTATTGGTATGCGATATGATAAAGATCCGGAGGATGTAAAAAAGGAAAGACCAAAATGAAAATAGCTGAAGTAGAAGTATCAAATTTGGAGAAAACAATTTTTCCAAAAAAGGAAATCACAAAACGGGAAATATTAATCTATTACGAAAAAGTGGCAGACAAAATGTTACCATTTTTAAAGGATCGACCACTGACCATCCAACGCTTTCCCGATGGTATCGATTCGGAAGGGTTTTACCAGAAAAATGCAGCCGAGTACTTTCCGGACTATATAGAGAGGGTATCTATTGAAACCGACGAGGGTATGAATACACAAGTCATTTGTAATAATAAAAAAAGCCTTATTTATCTTGTCAATCAAGGAACAATTACTTTTCATATCTGGCTAGCAAAAAAAGAGGCCCTGGAAAAGCCAGATAAGGTCGTATTTGATTTGGACCCACCCAAAGACTCATTTAAAAAAGTTAAGACAGCCGCTAAAAAGATAGGCGACTTTCTCCGTAAAGAAGGAAAAGACCCTAAACTCCTGACAACAGGTATACGTGGCTTTCATTTGTATTATAAGGTTCGGAGAGACAAAAATTTCGACGATCGCAGAAAAGAAATACGGGAACTCGCCGAAAAGGTAAAAGAAAAGTATCCAGATTTATTGACAACGGAAATCAGAAAGGAAAAAAGAGATAACAAAGTTTTTATAGATTATCTACGCAATGCCTACGGTCAAACGACTGTTTGTCCCTATTCCCTGCGACCGAATGAGGCATGCGGGGTAGTCACCCCGATCAAATTGAAGGAGCTCACAAATATTAGCTCTGCAGACCAGTATACGATCAACAACATTTTTAGGCGGCTAGGTCAATTGAAGAAATAGACCACCTAGATGTTTCGGTAGCCGAAAGACTATGTTAACATAGAAAGTGAGCCCTTTTGTCATTATGCACAAAAGGGCTCATTTCTTCTTATTGTATACATCTTAAAAGGAAGAATTATACCAAACGGGAAGGCTTCGACCCGCACTGCGGAATAGGTCTACATTTTAATTATTGGTTCAAATACGACCTTCCGACCCATTTCGTCCACTAGATGCACAAAATAAACGGCTGAGGGCAATTAGGAGACATCGATGATGCCGTGAGTGGTTCCCAGACGAACCTCTCTACCATGCTTTTCTAAAACCGACCAAGGGGATACTCATAATATAATTTCACTTTTACCCGCTTAGGCTGTTGTTTAGTTTTGTAAGGCTAAAAAGCCAAACAAATTCATAACGCTAGCTTAATGATAGCGCAACATGGGCAATGTTTATTTGTAAAAAAAGAAATAAATTATGAAAAAACACTTTTACATTGTAAGCTTTTTGATGCAAGCCCTTATGGGTAGCACTATTGTTCATGCGCAAGAAATCGAATTAAATAGGTTAGGTGGGTATTCGTCGGGTGTATTTGACGAAGGGGCTGCTGAAATCGTAAGTTATGACAAAGTAGGTGAAAAACTCTATTTTGTTAATGCAGATGCCGGAACAGTGGGCGTTTTAGACATTTCGGATGAGTCTACTCCTGTATTAGAATTAACGATTGATGTAGCTTCTGATGTGGCAAACACCGGCGGTTTAAATGCCGTTGCGGTAGGGCCTAGTTTTTTTGCTGTAGCTGTAGAACACAGTGATAAACAAGCCAACGGCTATATCGCA
>CAZVLN010000073.1:5586-7982 GCA_964627995.1 uncultured Saprospiraceae bacterium | reverse complement strand
CCGTTCGGGGAAATGAGGTGCCCCATCCTCTTTCCAGTGGCTATCCCGCTTAGGGTTATTGGAAAGTCGTCTACCCCCCTGCAGAAGTTACCTCATTGGAATCACTAACATCGTCCTCTAAGATTTACTCTTCTTCGAATTTCATTGGGTAAATACATATTCTTTGTTGATAAATGCGAAGAACTTAAGCCTGATATTTTTTACTATCTTTATTCAAATAAAAACATTTAGATCTTGAAATGTAAACTGAATCCTACAGAGCATCGGCTATTTTTGAAGGGACACTTGGTTTCCTTTAATATGCTTGTGGTATTTAGAACAAATAGAAAAGAATAATATTATGAGAAAAGCTTTATCCGTTAGCTCCGCACATTGGACTAAAAATCTCCTTATGGTGAAATTTGTTTTTATCTTTTTACTGTGTATGTGTTTCAAATTAAATGCGCAACAATGGGTACAAGTATCTTCTTTACCGAGCAATTTTGATCAAACTCATCACTCTTTTGCCTTTAGCTTTGATGACATGGGATACATTGCCACAGGTGTTTCGCCTTCAGGACTGCGAGATGATTTTTATCAGTATGACCCTGCAAATGATACTTGGACACAGCTTCCCCCTTTCCCAGGTGGACCTCGAGGCTTTGCGATTGGCGATACTTGGGATGGAAAGGCATACTTTGGGTTTGGAACTAATGGCCCATCAGATTTAAATGATTTATGGGAGTTTGATCCTTCAACTATGACTTGGACGCAATTGGCATCATGTCCTTGCGACCCTAGAATACACCCAGCTATGATAGCGCACAATGGGAAAGTTTTTGTAGGATTAGGAGGTGGTTCATTAGGGAATAGGAAAGATTGGTGGGAGTATGACATTGCATCAGATACTTGGTCTCAGAAAAGTGATTTGCCTTCTCTTAGGCGACATCACCCATATCAATTTGGTATTGGAGACTACGTCTATACAGGCTTCGGGCATGGTAATGGTATTTTTAACAACTGGTTCCGTTATGATATTGTGGCCGAAACTTGGACTGAAGTAGCATCGTTGCCAGCAGAAGGCCGAGTGGCGGGGACACAGTTTTCTCACAATGATATTGGCTATGCGCTAAGTGGTGACGGAGATGACCACAATAGCATGGAAACAGGAGAGTTTTGGGCTTATGATCCTAATGCGGACGATTGGGAAGAATGGCCTGCTCACCCTAGTTCTTCTCGTTGGGCACCTGCTTCGTTCGTCATTAATGGAGAGGTTTATATCATAAATGGTACTAGTTTTGGAGCATATGTTTCAGAGGTTTATAAGTTTAATTTGGATGGCTACGTAGACGTAGATCAAGATGGATACTATACAGATGTCGATTGCGATGACAACAACCCAGACGTTAATCCTGGCCAAACGGAAATACCGTACAACGGACTTGATGATGATTGCGATACAACTACTTTGGACGATGATTTAGACCAGGATGGTTTCCTGCTGGCAGATGACTGCGATGACACCAACCCAGACATAAATCCAGACCAGACGGAAATACCGTACAACGGAGTCGACGATGACTGCGATCCAACTACTGTGGATGATGATTTAGATCAGGACGGATTCCTGCTCGCTCAAGACTGTGATGACAACGATCCAAATGTCAATCCTGGCCAAACGGAAATTATTTACAACGGAATTGACGATGATTGTAATCCAGCTACATTGGACGATGACCTAGACCAAGATGGTTATTTAATTGCCGAGGACTGCGATGATAACAATCCAGACATTAACCCTGGTCGGGCAGAGGAACCATACAACGGAATTGATGATGATTGCAATCCAGCTACTGTAGATGATGACGTAGATCAAGATGGGTTTTTATTTGCCGACGACTGCAACGACAACAATCCAGATATCAATCCTGACCAAACTGAAATAACTTACAACGGAGTTGACGATGATTGTAATCCAACTACTTTAGACGATGATCTAGATCAGGACGGATTCCTACTTGAAGATGATTGCGACGACAACAACCCAGACATCAACCCCGACCAGACAGAGATACCATACAACGGAATTGATGATGATTGCGATACAACTACTTTGGATGATGACGTAGATCAAGATGGATTTGCAACTGCCGACGACTGCAACGACAACAATCCAGACATTAATCCTGGCCAAACGGAAATACCATACAACGGCATTGACGATGATTGTGATACTGCTACTTTGGATGATGATCTAGATCAGGACGGGTTCCTGTTCGCTCAAGACTGTGACGACAACAACCCAGACATCAATCCTGACCAAACGGAAGTACCATACAACGGCATTGACGATGACTGTGACACTGCTACTTTGGATGATGATCTAGATCAGGACGGGTTCCTGTTCGCTCAAGACT
>CAZVLN010000073.1:0-5486 GCA_964627995.1 uncultured Saprospiraceae bacterium | reverse complement strand
ACTGCTACTTTGGATGATGATCTAGATCAGGACGGGTTCCTGTTCGCTCAAGACTGTGACGACAACAACCCAGACATCAATCCTGACCAAACGGAAGTACCATACAACGGCATTGACGATGACTGTGACACTGCTACTTTGGATGATGATCTAGATCAGGATGGATTCTTGCTCGCTGACGACTGCGATGACAACAACCCAGACATCAATCCTGATGCGATAGAGATTCCAAACAACGGAATTGACGAAGATTGTGATGGAGAGGATTTAATTACTTCTACTAATGAAATTGTTAATAATACAATTAAAATATATCCAAATCCTGCAACTGATATAATTAATATCAATATTCAAAATCAAATTAATTTCAAAGCTAGTATATATGATTTGAATGGTAAGCTAATAAAAGAAGCCATAAACGAAAATCAAATACAAATCAATACGATGCCAGCAGGAATTTACCTTCTTGAAATTAAAGACCTTCAAACAGGTCAAAGGGTAGTAGAAAAAATAGTGATTGTGAGATAGATACCAACTTGTTACATAATAGCTTATCCGTAACATATATGTCTCGGAAATATGCAGACTAATTAGGTCAAATTCTTCCGACTGGAGAGGTAAATGATTCAAGTGTTGAACTTGAAAGCTATATGGATTGTCCTTGTCATATTAGACTTATTGACATAGAGAAAAAAGACGTATAGTAAATCTTCAGTTTTAATATGAGTAAACAGAAGAACAAGCTTTAAATAAGTCATTAGGGTTTAAAACCCTATGAAAACAAAGGATAAAGGTCTCAAACCTTGCTTAATCTATCGCTTGTAAACACGAGGCTTTCCCAGGAAGTTTATCTGAATATCTGCCTTTGATCGAGATGGAGAACAACGGTGCGCTGTCCTCCCTGGTGTACCACTCCTTCGAAGAAGAGCTCGGAACACAGCTATACAGTCGTACAACTATGTCTATATTCAAAGCTTCTTCCAGATACTTCGTATCTTTCCAGCGCCTCAGTGTATAGCTGCCAGGGGGTCGGACAGCAGGTCTAAGTGGTGGATTTAGAAATGAATATATATTTTAATATATAAACAATAAAATGAGAATCTCTAAAATGAATACTTTACTCTTGGGGTTTCTGCTCTTTTTTTCAACACTGGCTTTACTTTTATTTATGTCTTGTGACAAACAGAAATCTAAACCTATTCAATTAAAAGAACCTAGAGTTTATACAAGTGCTGACATTGTGACAAGTAGTTTACTAGACAAGAATGGTAACTTGTGGTTTGCAACTACTACGGAAGGACTATATAAATATGACGGAAGAACGTTCACAAACTTTAATGAGGAAAAAGGTCTTTGCTCAAATCAAATTTGGGACCTTCTTGAAGATGATAAAGGACTAATTTGGTTAGCAACCAATAAGGGTTTGTGCAATTATGACGGGAAATCATTTACTCATATTCCGCTTCCATATATGGACACAAGTAGCGATTGGTATAATAGTGTCTATCCAACCGTAAATCCAAATCAAGCTAATTCAATTATTCAAGATAAAACCGGAATGTTTTGGGTTGGAACTTCGGGTGGTGGAGCTTATAAATATGATGGAAAGACATTTGAAAGTATTTTAGCTGATAAAGGTAGAAAATACGAAGATGGACTTCACCACAACGTCATACAACACATCATTCAAGATAAAAAAAGGGACCTTTGGTTTGCATCAATGAGTCATGGCGGTATAACTCGTTTTAATGGAGAAAAATTTAAGGATTTCAAAGTTGAGAATGAATTAAGTGATAATATGGTTCGTTGCCTCTTTCAAGACAACGCAGGGAATATTTGGATAGGAACAAATGGAAATCGAGAGGGTGGTTTGGATAAGTTTGATGGCACGAACTTTACAAACTATAATGAAAGTAATGGTTTGTGCAGCAACAATGTATGTGTTATTTACCAAAGTAAAAACGGTACAATGTGGTTCGGAAGTGATAGAGGGGGCATATGTTATCTTGAAAATGGAGAGTTCATACCGATCGAAGAGTTATCAGAAATATCAATCCGAACAATAATAGAGGATAAAGCTGGAAATATGTGGTTTGGCGGTAGAAGAGGAATTTTATGGAAATATGACAGAGAGAAAATGACAGACTTTACCCAATTAAAAAATGAATAAAAGGTAGCAACTTAATATTTGTATAAGAATAGCTGGCTCAGTGCTAAATAGAAAAGAAAATAATATTAATAATGCTAAGTGCCTAGTTGATGCTTTCATGACTTTTAATCCGTTACTATTCATACAATAGTCTGTTAGTTGAAAGAGTGCTTTCACAGAAGTGTAACCCTTTCCTTCAAAAACATACAAATGAGCACTCCTGTCGAATATGCCCCGCATTACATAAAGTAAAAATTCAATACATACTTGGATCTACAGAAGATGTAAGTTTTGTAGCTAAAAATTGACATCTATCAAAAAAACTACAATCTTAGGCTTATGAAAAAAGAGGTGGCAATCATAGGTGGAGGGTCAGCAGGCTTGTTTCTAGCTGCTTTTTTAAACAGCGACCTTTATAATGTTACCATTTTTGAAAAAAAGGCTTCTCTCGGGCGCAAGTTTTTAGTGGCTGGTGATGGAGGCTTCAACCTTACACATTCTGAAAGTCTTTCTAGTTTCAAATCTAGATATACGCCGATTTCATTTCTCGATAACGTTTTAGATAACTTTAGCAATTCGGATTTGAGAACATGGTTATTGGATTTGGGGATACCCACTTTTGTCGGTAGTAGTGGGAGAGTCTTCCCTGAAAAAGGAATCAAACCCATTGAAGTTTTGAAGCGCATTGAAGCATATTTGATAGATAAAAATGTCAAATTAGAATTCAATAAGACCTTCACGGGCTGGGATCAAGAAATTTCTTTAGTGTTTAATGCTAAGGAAATTATAAAGCCCGATTACGCCGTTTTTGCCTTAGGTGGTTCAAGTTGGAAAGTAACTGGATCGGATGGATCTTGGTTAAAAATATTTAATGAAAAGGAGATTGACACTGTGCCATTTAGATCTTCAAATTGTGCTTATAAAATTAAATGGCATGAAAAGTTTATACAAAAACATGAAGGGAAGCCCCTAAAAAACATCTCTATTTCACTAAACAATAAAACTCAGAAAGGTGAGGTGGTCATTACAAAATTTGGAATAGAGGGTAATGCTATTTATGGGTTAAGCCCCGAAATACAGAGGTCTTTAGCTTCAAATAATTCGGTTTTGGTTTATGTAGATTTTAAACCAACATACAGTTTATCAGCTCTTATTAAAAAGATAAGCCGTTCAAAGTCTAACACCACAACCACCTTAAAGGAAAAAATAAAATTATCGCGTACTGTTATAGATCTCATTAAAGTAACACTAACAAAAGAAGAGTTTTTAGACATTAAAGTTTTAGCTGAATTCATTAAAAGTTTTCCACTAAACATTGTTGATTCAGCTCCAATTGATGAGGCTATATCTACTTCGGGAGGAATTAGCTTAAAAGCTGTAGACTCAAATTTTGAATTAAAAAAAATGAATAACACTTTCTGTATAGGAGAAATGCTTGACTGGAATGCGCCTACAGGAGGTTATTTAATTCAAGCTTGTGCAAGCACAGGTGTTTATTTAGCAAGTCACTTGAATAATAAGTCCCCAGCAGATAATTCATGATGTTTTGTCATCTTTGGTTTATAAACATATGGCTACTTTCGCCGGACCGTTGGTCGTTTACATCTCACGGGAGAGGTTAAGAACCGATAACAGTCGGATTACCAAACCCTTTTCCCTGTGCCCATACGCTTAAAGAGTTATGTGAAATTCGACCATGTATAATCTTGTTAGCTTGATCAAGGCGTAAAGAAAAAGCTAACTTCAAAATTCATTCCTTCTTAATTTATTGATCGGAGACGTCTGACTGTTTTTAAAGCCATGCCAGGTGCTGTAAAGGAATAGAATACACGCACCAATTACTGCTCCATATACCACCAAACTATTCATTTCCCATTGTTTTACTGCAATAGCGATGAGTGCCCAGACCCCTACCATTGCCGCCTCCCTCATGTTTCGCGAATAAATCAAAAAGACGTAAATGGCCGTTGCCACGCCTATCATCAACAGGGCCCAATAGGTTTCGGAGAGAAAACCACCCCTCCAGCCTACACTCACCAACCAGGCTGAAAAATTTGCGACAGTCGCTACAACAATCCAGCCTAAATAGATGCAAATCGGCCACCAAACAAAAAATATAATACGTACCGGTGCATCCCATATTTCGAGACGTAACCGCAGTGTCAGTACGATTAATGAAAATAGCAATACGAACATAATCAGAATAGAAAACTCAAGTTGTAAATGCATCCATGCATAAATCCAAGCACCATTGGCGACATTTGATAAGGCAAACCAAAGCCCAGCTTGATTTAGTACATCATCCTGTTTAAGTTTAAAATAGGCATACCATTGATACGCTACAAAAGCAATTAATAAAAGATAAATCAACCCCCAAATAGTAAAAGCATATCCGGCCGGCGTAAATAGGTTTTCATAATTGGCACTTACTTCTCCTACCGTCTTGCCATTAATCCTGCCGGTTCCTGACAAATAGTTCATAACTAGAGCAAAAACAAAAGTTATGCTGTTTAAAAAAAGATAAATCCGTTGCTTCATGACTATGTATTATCTACTCAAGTTAAAGAGATTTCTCTAATGTTAACTTGACTCTTTGTATAAGATATAAAAATTAACAAAAGTGCACTGGTTTAAGAGAAGCAAGGTGCATCTCACTACCCAAAAGTGGCATAGGCTCAACTTTTTATTATTAAATAAGGGTACCTCAGGAAGCTGTTTTTTGATGTAAAAATAAAAAAATATGTGGGTAAGCGAGACGTGATGAAGGAGCTTAGACATAGCTAAGAGACTGAAGAACAACGAAGCTTACGTGCATATTTTACATTTAGACCATTTCATTCGAAATGGTCCTTCACGCGATAGGATAGTTTTCGGGGATACCCTATAGGCGAATATGGATGAGGGCGTGCCCACCCGAGTCGCCGTTGGCCGCCTCGGGCGGTCGCTATGGTCGGGAGCTTGGCTACCGGCGGGGCCGGTATCTCATCCTCCGCTGGCGGATGACCCCCTCTCAGCGCTCACGCAAAGCATCCGTTAGCGCAGATGTATTTGTCCTGAGAAGTGAGCCTTTTCGGCCTGTGACACCTCGGTTTCGCTTGGTTCGGCTCTTCGGCTTCGCTTAGTTCGGCTTCGCTCACCACGACGCACCACGGCGCGGTGCGGTTCCTGCGACCTGCGACCATTTCCCCAAAACTCCCAAACTGAGCGTTTTTCATAAAACCCCTTATATTGTGGTAGATGTATTGCTCATAATACAACAAATAATACACACAATAAACAGACATATCTGCAGATATGTGTTGTATATGTCTGATAAAATGATACATATAAATAAGTT
>CAZVLN010000072.1:0-8427 GCA_964627995.1 uncultured Saprospiraceae bacterium | reverse complement strand
CCCGTTGCGCATCGGCTCCGTCGGGGTTGATCCAGGGACGCTTCTTCGGATCAAAGACCGACCCCAATTCGCGCCAGCAATGTTCGGAATGCATGCACTTTTTTGCATCAAAAGTGACTTCTATCTCATCATTTGCGTACGTTTTTGCTTTAGCTTCCATCTGGTAAATTTAAGTACGTAATAGGATCAGTAGAACTTAAGTTTATAACTGGATGAAAGAAACCCGGTTTGGAGTCCATTTTATTCTTAGTCTAAATAAGGTAAAGTGCAAATGGAATAGAACAAGCGTGAGATAATTTACGTACGCCAGTTTTCATCCTAAATCATTTTTTGAGTTTGACACTCCAACACCAGCCGATCCGGGATCATTTTTCATATGATTTTTATCTTTGGTTAATAAAAAACTGCAGGATGACCTTCGATCACTTACACAAAAGGTTCCGGTAGAATACCGAACTCTTGCAGACCGTTTTTACTATAACTTTTAATCAGTTAAGCTTTTGGCCGAAAGAGAAATTAAGTCGGACCGCTTACAGCGAACTATTGGTCTCATACCAGCAACCGCTATCGGACTGGGTGCCATGCTTGGGGCAGGAATTTTTGTTTTCCCGGGACTAGCCGGAGGAAATGCCGGTTTCGGTGCGATTCTGTCATTTTTATTAGGAGGAGGTATTGCACTTATTGTGGCGCTTTGCACTGCAGAGTTGGCCACCGCCATGCCTGAAAGTGGAGGGGGGTATTTTTTCATCTCCAGATCTTTTGGTGTTTTTTGGGGAAGTATTTCAGGCCTTGCGCAATGGGTCGGATTACTTTTTGCCTGCGCATTTTACCTGGTCAGTTTCGGTGAGTATCTGGTGTATTTCTTCAAGGAAATGGGACTTTCATTTTTTGATTACCGGGTCGGTTTTTCAGTCAGCTTCACCCTCTTATTGCTCATCATTAACATCCTGGGAACGAAAAAAGTCGGCCGGTTTCAAAACTTCATGGTCATCTCACTCACTCTTTTACTGGTATTAATTTTTTCCTACGGCTTGATAGACTATTTGGGGTTAGAAAATAAATCACCGGCTTTTTCAAGTCTGGCTCCCAATGGTCCCCGTTCAATTTTTACCACTGCAGCACTCATTTTTACTTCTTACCTGGGATTCGTTCAGATTGCCAATATTGGGGGAGACATAAAAAAGCCGGAAAGGAATTTACCGCGTTCGTTGATTTTAAGTGTCCTCATCGCGTGCAGCCTGTATACCTTTGTTATGTTTATTTGCGTGGTCACCTTTTCCCCCGCAGACTTGAGTACTTTCGGTGAGGTTGCTACCATCGAAGTAGCTCGTAAACTTTTAGGGAGTGAAGGAGCTATTTTCATTTTAATCGCAGGAGTCTTAGCCGCCCTTTCCAGTGCGAATGCCTCGATGATTAGCGCCTCCAGGGGAGTGTATGCCTTGAGTAAAGACAAACTAATTAGTCCCAAGGCAAGTCAATTAAGCCCAAGATTCGGAACGCCTCATGTAGCTCTTATTATCGTAGCCTTACCTATACTTATTCTGGTATTGCGCGACCAGCTGGAAATTTTTGCTGAAGTAGCTTCCTTTCTCCATCTAATTATCTATGCTGGAATATGTTTGTCCCTTTTGAGATTGCGGCTTAAAAATCCGAAATGGTTTGTTCCCTCTTTTCGACTGGTATGGGGCAAAGTACTTGGAGCTGTGGGCGCCTTTTCCTGCCTGGGGCTTTTGTTTTTTATGCAGCCGGCTTCGATTTGGATCAGCCTCGGAATTCTCGTCTTAGCGAGTCTATATTATTTATTTTTCTTGCGTATGCAAGAGATTGAACTGGAAACGCCTGTACCCCCTTACCTTGAGCCTAAGGTACTTTTCCCCAAGGTGCTTATTCCGGTTAATCTTACGTCACAGCCCAAAGACCTTCCGGCAGAGATTCTGAGCGCCATACCCTTGTCTAGATTATTACTCCTGGGATTTATGGAAACGCCGGAACAAAGCGAGTCCGAGCAATCGGAAGAAGAGTACGAAGAAGAGGCAGAAGTAAAACTTCAGGGCATTCAGCAACAGCTAACGGACTCTGATATTGACTTCGACACAGAATTTTTATTTAGCCATTCGGTAAAAGAGCAACTCGATCGCTTTGTATCTGATGAGACTCTTCAATTTATACTCTTACTAAAGCCATTATCTGAACTTAAACGAGTCCTGATTCCCATTTACGATCGCTCTCAGGTCACCAATAAGTTGAGTACTTTTCTATATGAGGTGAAATCGCATAAGCCTGTAGTAATTAGAGTCCTCCTGTTCGTAGATTCCTCAGAAGAAGCCCATTCGGAAAGTCAGCTGCGAAAAGTCCTGGGCGATCAATTGAGTTTAGTTCATGTTGAAGTGGATGCCTTTTCTGTGTATAAACGCCAGGAAACTACCCCCGATGAAATACTTCGCGACACAGCAACCCAAACAGATACCATTGTCTGGGTCGAAGGGCGGGATGCTGACCGGGATTTATTTCTGGATCGCATTACGTCTGAAGATGTCTTTCCGTGCCCGAGTATTTTTATTCTTAATCAGTGAGAACGTCCGGAAGATGATCTTGAGCGATAGAAACCTTGTCGTATTACTTTCCTGCCTCAATGATAAGCTAGTAAAGGAGAGGCTAAAGTCTTTTAGTTGAAGTAATTATCGCGATGTGCTCCAGCTTTTCAGTGGGTCTGAGTTCATAGTTTTCTCTAAAAAAATGAGTTGTTGAACTTAGATCTTTTGGGCGTATCCCATGCTGCGCCGGCGGTCGCTGCATGGGTCGGGCTATGCAGGGGTTCCGTCCTCGAGTTCGCCTTCGGCCATCCTCGGGACCGCTCTCTTCGGTCGCGCCCTTACTATCCCTTACGCATGGCAGGTAAAAGTACCCCCGGAATTATATGAATAAGCGCGATAGAGGCTTCTTGAAAAATAGTATATTCGAAGTGTGGATGCTTAGTCATTACGTAAATCGAAAAAGCTATGAAAAAGGTATTCGTATTCGCTTTCTTGCTGATGTTTCTCAGTCCATCGGCGTGGGCGCAATCGTTTGATCAAAAGAAGTTAGATACTTATTTCGATACCCTGGCAGCTCATGACAAATTCATGGGCAGTATTGCCGTTTCAAAGGATGGAGAGATTATTTACGTCCGAACGCTGGGGTACTGCGATGTAGAGCATAATAAAAAGCCAAATAAAAACTCGAAATACCGTATCGGATCTATATCCAAGACATTTACCACCGTCCTGGTGTTACAAGCTGTGGAAAAAGGGAAAATAGACCCCAATCAAACGATCGACACCTATTTCCCATCCATTGAAAACTCGGAGCAAATAGCAGTAAAGCATCTGCTCAATCACAGGAGTGGCATTCATAACTTTACGAATGACTTGAATTATTTGGATTGGAACACTGAAGCCAAAACGGAAGAGGAATTGATCGCGATTATTGCAGCAGGTGGAAGTGATTTTGAGCCGGATACCAAAGCGGAGTATAGTAATTCAAATTTTGTGCTGTTAAGTTACATTCTCGAAAAAGAATGGGGTAAATCCTACGCAGAACTGCTTCAGCAATACATTGTCGAGCCCCTGGATCTAGAAAACACTGCCTTTGGCGGCCCCATTCATCCCGGCAAAAATGAATGCAAGTCCTATCAATTTAGGGATAGGTTGAAAGTGCAATCCGAAACTGATATGTCAATACCTTTGGGCGCAGGCGGAATCATTTCTACGCCCACCGACCTGACAATTTTCAGTGATGCCTTGTTTGACGGAGAACTACTGAAGCTCGAAAGTCTCGAATTGATGAAAACCATGCAAGACAATTTTGGTTATGGTCTCTTTCAAATTCCATTTTACGATAAGATGGGGTATGGACATAGTGGTGGCATTGACGGATTCAGTTCTACCTTTGCCCATTTTGAGGATGGTGATGTTTCTTATGCTTTGTGCTCAAATGGCGCAAATTACGTGATCAACAATATTTCAATTGCAGTATTAAGCGCTATTTTCGATAAGCCCTATGAAATTCCTACCTTTTCGACCTTTTCTATTGCTGCAGACAGCCTGGATCAGTATGTGGGCCTCTATTCATCCGAGCAAATGCCGTTAAAAATCACAATTGCAAAAGATGAAAATATCCTAACGGCTCAAGGAACGGGACAGCCTGCATTCCCGCTCGAAGCCACCGCAGAGCATACCTTTTCATTTGAGCAGGCCGGAGTGGTATTAGAATTTGACCCGTCTGAAGAAACCATGATATTGAATCAAGGCGGCGCGTCATTTATTTTTACGAAGAATAGCGAGTAGGGCTTGCTTTTTTATTCGTTAAGGGTTAAAGCAATTTCCACTTTGAGTCTGTCCGTAGTAGAATACGGGCCTTCAAGCCTATTTTTTGTTTCTTTTCTAAATATAGAATCCTTAACTCTTCATTTCACTCGGTCTAAGAATTTTACGCGATAGCGATGCGGCGGGCCAGCCGCCGACTGGCGGCTGGGTCCAAGCCCTCCCCATTTTAGGGGAGGCGCAGGACCGAACGCAGGTGAAGCCCAAAGCGTAGCGACGCCGGGGTGGCCGCCGCTAGGCAGACTCCCGGGGGATCGCCCAAAAAAAAGAAAGAATACGGCCCTACTCGATTGGACCAGGGTGAACCTGATTTATAAATAACCTTTCGTAAAATTGCGAATAAGGATGAGTGTTCGTATATTTGCGAACAACAACTTAAAACACATGCCTACGACTGTAAATACAGACTACTTCACAGAGGAACAAAAGCGAACAGCCCGATATGCCAAAGCGCTGGCGCATCCCGTGCGAATTGCTATTTTGGAACTTCTCAATACTCAGGCTTGCTGCTATCACGGCGATATGGCGGAGGAGTTACCCATCGCGAAATCGACCTTGTCTCAGCATCTAAAAGAGCTGAAAAACGCAGGATTGATTCAGGGCGATATCACGCCGCCTTCGACTAAATATTGCATTAATAGAGAAAACTGGAACGAAGCGACCTCGCTACTTTGTCAGGTGCTGAAATAATTTTTTTACAAAAAACGTTCGTAGTTTTGCGAATTACGAATAAATGTTCGTGAAATTGCGAATAGAAATGAAAAACGAAATTGAAAATGAGACAAATTAAAGTATTGGGCCCCGGATGTCCCAAGTGCAAGACGACTTACAAAAATGCCTTAGAGGCGGTAGAACAATCGGGTCTCCCGGCAGAGGTGACGAAAGTGGAGGATATCGAAGAGATGATGAAATATAATGTGCTGACTACGCCGGTATTGGTCGTAGATGAAGACATCAAAATCAAAGGAAGAGTGGCGAGTGTGAGTGAAATTGCCAACTACCTGAGGTAAAGCTGGAGATCATGTTCGATGGGTTGCAACATTTTTCCGATTGGCTGATATATTCGGTGTTTTCTTTAGGGGCTGATTCTCACTTGGGTACTGCCTTGAATTTCTTCGTCTACGATACGATTAAAATTCTGATCCTTCTTTTTGTGATCGTTTTTATCATGGGTATCGTCAACGAGTATTTTCCGGTGGAGCGGCTGAAGAACTATTTACACCGGAACAAACTCTACGGTTTAGAGTACCTGTTCGCCTCAGTTTTTGGCGCCATAACACCCTTTTGCTCTTGCTCCTCGGTTCCCTTATTCATTGGATTCGTGCAGGGCGGCATTCCTCTGGGGGTTACCTTTGCCTTTCTCATCACATCCCCGCTCGTCAATGAAGTGGCTATTGCGATTTTTATTGGCATGTTTGGCCTTAAAGCTACGCTGATATACGTATTGTCGGGCATCATTTTGGGGATGCTGGGCGGTTGGATTCTCGACAAATTCAATCTTACACCGCTGCTTTCGGACTGGGTAAAAAGCATTTTGGACAGTAAAACCCAACCAGGGACGTTTGAAGAGGAGCAAAAGAGCTTCCGGGAGCGATTGCCGGATATCACTAGAGGTGCCTGGGATATTGTAAAAGGAGTCCTTCTTTACGTCATAATCGGGATCGGCATCGGCGCAGCTATGCACGGCTACGTACCGGAAAACTTTTTCGGTCAGTACCTCGGTGGAGGGCAATGGTGGACAGTCCCGCTGGCAGTGATTTTGGCGGTTCCCATGTATGCCAATGCAGCCGGGATTGTTCCCGTGATTCAGGTATTTGTTGCGAAAGGTGTACCGCTGGGAACCGCGATTGCTTTTATGATGGGAACCATAGGGCTGTCTATTCCCGAGGCAACTTTGCTGAAAAAAGTGATGACGATGAAGCTCATCGGCATTTATTTTGGCGTGGTGACGGTCTTTATCATTATTTCCGGATTTATATTCAATCTGCTGCTATGAAAACGAAAACACAAATCTTACTCGAACTTTGGTTTGAAGCTCGCACCAGACTCACCGATCAGTTGGAAGTCCTGGAAGCGAAGGACCTGACTCGGAGGTTGGGCGACGCTCCAAACTCAGTCGGTTTTTTACTTCGACATATGGGCGATGTAGAGTTGCTTTTCGCCAAGAATGTCTTCGGCGATGACCGAATTAAAGTAACTGCTAAGACGCTGATTGAGGGGGAAGATACCCGGCGATGGACGGATCTCGAGGAACTTAAAGACTATCTGTCCCGGGCTTTTTTTCAACTAAAACAAATCGTGGAAAAACAAAAGGACTCCGACTGGGAGTAAAGCATAAGCACAAAGGAGTTTGGCGAAAAAACAAAAGCTGAAGCCTTTGGCCGCATGATTTCGCATACGGCATATCATGCCGGTCAAATCGCTATTATTAACAAATACGGAACAAATTAAAACCGAGTACTATGAACATTCAAATAAATCTTTTTTCACTGGCCACCCTATTTTTGCTGCTTTTTACGAGTTACGCAGCGGAGGCTCAGGATAATTCATCTGCAGAAAAATCTTCTGAATCTAATTCCATCGAAGTGATCCAGTTTCACTCCGAGCACCGTTGCATGACTTGCAATACAATAGAGGAGTTGACGCGTGAAACCCTCGAATCCTACACACAGATTCCCTTTTCTTTGGTAAATGTCGACGAGAAGGAAAATGAGAAAATGGCAGACGAGTTTGAAGCCGCCGGTACAGCGCTTTTTTTGTATAATCCCAAGACCGGAGACAAAAAAGAACTGACGGATTTTGCCTTCATGAATGCCATGAATAAGCAGAAGTTCATGTCCGGATTGAAAAAAGAGATCGAATCTTTTCAGAAATAAATACGGGCTTAGCAGGGGAGAAGACTTGCTCTTCCCCCTGTCTTTTCGACTTTCGCACCCACTTTTCCTCAGCACCCTACCTTTTAAAGGGTGCTTTGGAGCTTTTTTTTGCAAAGATCGAACGAAATATTCACGACCTAAGTCCCAAACTCCTACACTATGGAATGGTTACAAGAATTTGCCCAAAATAGCGAGGCTCCGCTGCTCGCCGCCCTGGCTTTAGGGTTGCTCACTGCGATTGCCCCCTGCCCGCTAGCTACCAATGTCACCGCTACGGCCTACATCGCAAAGACTATAACCAATAAAAAGAAAGTACTTTTTAGTGGTTTTCTTTACACCTTGGGTCGGGTATTTAGCTACACCGCTTTAGGAGCGATCATCTATTTTGGTGTGAGCAAATTTGAAGTTGCCAAAATATTTCAGGGCAATGGCGAAAAATACATCGGATTCGTATTGATCATTATCGGGCTCATTATGCTCGATGTCATCAAGCTCAACTTTATCAAGGGAGGAAATATCACCGACCGCTTATCTGACAAATTTAAGTCACAGGGCTTGTTGGGCTCATTTCTTCTGGGCGCCCTTTTCGCCCTCGCCTTTTGCCCCTACAGTGGTGCGCTTTTCTTTGCTATGCTCATCCCCATGACCCTTTCTTCCAGTGCCGGACTCGCCCTTCCTGTGGTTTTTTCCGTGGGTACCGGTCTACCCGTGATTTTATTCGCCTTTGTCATTGCCTTTAGCATGGAAAAACTCGGAAGTTATTTCAAAGCAGTGACTCAGATCGAAAAAGTCATGCGTCTGGTCGCTGGGCTCGTCTTTATTATCACGGGACTGTATTACATCAATATCTATTTCCACATCATATGAAGTATTTTATTTCTCTTTTATCCATACTGTTATTAGTCGCTTGCGGCTCATCAGATATCGAGCCTGCACTCACGTTCAAAACCCTGGATACAGACTTTTCCAAAGGGCGGCTCACACACATCCAGACTCATACACTGGCTGATCTCGAGCAGTTTCACGGGCACCTTTGCGACGGCCTGGTCTTGGGCGCTCTAGCTATTCAAGAAGCCATGAAGGTTCTTCAGCCCGAAGGCGGTCCGATCGACCGGACGAATTTCCGCATCCAGAGCAAGCCCTCCCCCTGTCTGACCGATGCCGCGGTATACATGACGGGCGGCCGCTAT
>CAZVLN010000071.1:0-8503 GCA_964627995.1 uncultured Saprospiraceae bacterium | reverse complement strand
GAGGTTTTGGATAACATGCCTATAGATTGGCTGAATCTGACCACTCATCGACTGGATATCTATGAGGAAAAGTTGGCGAAAACTCAATTTTTAGAGCAGTTTGAAAATTTGTTTGATGAGAAAAATTCTGAAGCATCGGCTCTTAACAACTTAGCCACTGCTTATGACTATATCCGATTGGGTCACCCGCTATCCTGTGTGCTGGAGTGGGCCATTGCGAACTTAAATCAACTCAAAGCAGACCATGTCATCAGTTTTTCGTCACGGACGATGCCTGTTTTGGCGATTCTGAGGAAAAATTTGGCTGAGAATAAGAATACTCGAATCTTGTATAAGGATGAGTTACCCTCTTTTTTCGACGCGGATGTGGTGCGACGCGTTTACGGGTACTCATTTGAGTTAAAGCAAGTGGAAAAAGTAGAAGACATTTCCGCCTTTGATGGCAGTACGATTTTTGTCTCACAACAGGATGAAATAGGGAAGTACAAGCTGACCCCAAATATTGACTTTTTCATGGGTGTTCATGCCCATCTAGGTAGTGTTGTATTAGTCAACGGGGCCCAAAATGAAAATTATATCTCAGAAATTCAGCACGTGAGACGAAGAGAAACCGTGGCGATGACACCGGCCGATTGCGATGCGGCGTTGAGAGCACTGGTAAAGGGAAGCGCTGTGGATCGGGAGGATGGTAATGCTGTGGAAGCAAACAAAGCCCGAGTTTCAGCCAGCATTGAGGAGATTACGGGGACGAGCACAAAGGCTGTGGTGGGATCGAGTGGCCTGTCCGTTCAATATGCGATCATGATGGGGCTGATTCACCATGCCCTGGAAAACCATAAAGGGAAGGCCATTAAATTCATCGTTCCGCCCAATTGCTATGGCGGAACCAATGATCAGGCCCGGAGAGTGGCAGCCTGTATTGACAATGTGGAAATCGTGGACCTGCCCGTGGATAGGGATCATGATATGGCCCAAAGTGTAGATACGGTTCTGGCTCAGGTGGCGGCCGAGGATGCAGTGCCTTTTATCATCGCTGAAATCCCGACCAATCCCAGAGTGGAGGTCCCGAATCTGGATCAATTGAAAGCGGCCCTCACTCAAGATCGCAAAACGGCTTCGGGTGAACCGGCGATCGATCCGGTGTTTATTTTGGACCAGACTTTCTGCCCTAATGTGCACTTTTTAGGCGAGGGCGAAATCCTCTCCTCGGTTCGGGCTCTTTCGTATGCCAGCGGCTCGAAATTTCCAAGTGGGGGGCTATGCACGGCCGGCTACTGTGTCGGAAATGCCAAAACGAAGGCCTTGATGGACAAGGTCGAACAGCATTTGCGCTTATGTGATAATGAGGCGACCGGCCTCCAAATGGAGATATTGGCCAAACAATTGCCTTCCATGAATCAACGAATTCAGGATGCCTATCAAAACACACGGGAGTTTGTCAACTTTATCAGGGAGCATTTACCCGCCGCGAAAATAAATTTTGTCTCAGAAGAGTTGGCCGAAAAAGGATTTACGCCATCTGTGTTTTCATTGGATCTGCCCACGAAAGGGGATACAGATGAAGAAAGGGAAAGGTATAAAAGAGCCTTAAATCTGAAATTAATTGATTTAATGATTACTGAAATCCCCAATGAAAGTAAATACTGCGTGAGTTATGGACAGTTAAAAGGCTGTTATTGGACGATTCCGGCCACATCTACGCAAGGCACAACGAAAGAGGGGGACAAAGACTATATAGCGCGGGTCGCTGTTTCTCCTAATTTGGATCTGGAGCGGCATAAGGAGGTGTTTTTAGATTTTATTAGAAATAATAAATTAAATAAAGTTACTTAAGAAAAGCTATAGCGCACGAACAGGTGCTACAACTAAACTGCTAATCCTTCACACTTCTATTTAGTCAGCACGAAACGAGTGCTGGGGTGGATTTTGATTTACTATTAAAGTCTTCGTATATTCTAATATGAAGACGTAGAGCCGTTCAGCCCTTAAGTAAGATTAAAACAATATATGAAGAACATAATCGAAGAGTTTTACGAAGCATTTTCAAATTTAGATGCTGAAAATATGGTAAAACATTATCACTCGGATGTTGTCTTTTGGGATCCGGCATTTGGGGAATTGAGAGCAGAAAGAGTTAAAAATATGTGGCGGATGTTGTGTCATTCTCAAAAAGGAAAAGGGTTTAAGGTGAAATATCAAGTAATTGGTTTCGATACCGAAAAAGCAAACGCGCAATGGGAGGCCTTTTATACGTTTAGCCCAACCGGCCGCAAAGTCCACAACAAAATTTCTGCCTCATTTGTAATAAAAAATGGGTTGATTATAGAGCATAAAGATGAGTTTAATCTATATAAATGGAGCAAACAAGCAATGGGAATTAAAGGGTATCTTTTAGGGCATACTTCATTCTTTAGAAATAAATTACGCCAAAAAACGAATTTAATGTTGAGCAAATTTGAAGAAAAACAAGCTTTAAAATCATAGTGCTTTTGGGAAAGACCATTCTTTCACCACTTCCCATTATTTTTCAGGAGCTTTGGGCGATCCGCCCCCAAATAATTTGGGGACGGCGCTACGATTCGGGGCTCTCTATTCGCTCGGCTCCCGGCGCCAGCTTAGCTTGGCGCACGGGATCTTCGGTCCACCGATGGTGGCCCTCACCCCTACTCATCGCTATCGCTAATCTGCGAAACGCATCCTTTTTAGACTCAAATCATACGCAAGGGAGTTCATGCGCCAATTGGACAAGTTTCATCACAAGGAGAAATGTATCAAGCCAATTCTATGCAAATTGATATGATTGAAAATGGCCCATCAATCGTTATCCAATGAAAAAGTGAATATCAATGCAGACGGCTTGGTAAAATTGCGAAGCGGGGATATTTACATGGAAAATATTAATAGTGGTGTTATTATGAAATCCCCTGACGGGCAATGTTGGCGAATGACAGTAACTCACACCTGTCCAAAACGATATTAAAGATTAAAAAAAATGGCATGATCGTTTTCCCTAAATTAGGGGGGTGACTAAACCAAACAATCATGCCAAGCTCAAAAATAACTCTTTTTTCTCAAGTTCTCCAGTTAGTGGATCGTGTTTCGTTCCAAAAGATTGTAAATAAGAATGAATCTAGCCAAATAAGTTTAGAAACAAAATGGAACTCGAAGTAGTTTTTATCTCTCTACTGGCCGACGTTGATATAGGCATTGCCAGTTTATTATTCGTTCTCGGAATTGCAGCTTTTGTCATGTCTACAATTTCAGGCGGTGGAGGTTCATTGGTTTTAGTACCCGTTTTAAACTGGTTGCTTGGCCCTAGCAATACCGCTCCCATACTCAATTTAGGCACTTTTATTGGGCGCCCTTCACGTCTTATTATCTTCTGGAAACATATCAATTGGAAAGTCTGCCTTTATTACGCTCCGGCCGCAATTACTGGTGCCTGGTTAGGCGCCTGGCTTTTTAGTAACTTCAAAATTGAGTGGCTCCAAATAATAGTAGGATTATTTCTAATTAGCACTGTCTGGCAATACAAATTTGGACAGAAAGGTAAGTCCTTTAAAATGAGGTTTTGGTATTTTATTCCTTTAGGACTTCTGGTTTCCATCATGGGAACAATTATTGGCGCATTAGGTCCCGTACTCAACCCATTTTACCTGAATTTAGGATTGGATAAAGAAGATCTCATTGCTACAAAAACAGCAAACTCTTTTTTAATGGGGTTATCACAAATAGGAAGCTATACCTTTTTTGGCTTGTTGGACAACCGATTATGGATTTACGGAATTACCTTGGGTTTGGGTGCCACACTTGGAAGCTTAATTGGTAAAAAATTCCTTTTGAATATGAAGAGCAGCACATTTAGAAAGTTTGTGATTGCACTAATGGTAATTAGCGGGTTTTTATTGATTTACGGGCAGCTTAAAAACTCCTGAAGGTTTCAGTATAATTATGCTTTTTAGTTTAGACAACTTATGATTAGTGGACAGAAAATTGCTGTGGAAATCGCACACGCCTATACGTTGGCGGTACTTACTCACGCCCCTATTTACTTCCATCGAAATGATTTTTTTTAGGACGCCCCGTCACTTCCCAGTGCCCACATCCCCAGCAGGGTAAAGGGAAAGTCGATATAGATTTGTGTAAATATCAAAACCAGGTTTAAAAGGTTTTTAGGGGCATCAGCACTTAATACTTTTTATCTTTCCTACAATTGGACGCCTTGCCGTTGGCACTCCTACGAAAAAGCCAGAGTAAAATGGAAAATATAATCCTTCTGGCAGCATTTGTCGCATTGACTTATAGCTGTGGAAACGACAGAATTATATTTAATGATCCGATTCCAAAACACGACAGCTTAACGATTGCTTCGCAATTTGCAAGTTCGGATGCTGTTGACATTTCTACACACACGACAGCATTAAATAAAAAATTGGAAAATTTGAACCTCGGCTTGGAATGGAAGTATTCTGATGAACCGAATGAACAACACCATACGTTTTTCATAGCAACTAAAGAAAAGGCATGGATCTGGACATTAAATCACTAATTACGGGTTTAGATAAGGAGTATATTTAACATTCTTCTGGATGCGCACCGGACCTAGATGGTTACTTGCATTTGGGTCAAAATCATTAACTTTACTCATCTTGAGTACTTCTAAATTAAAACGAACAATAGGGTTCGTCTCAGCTACGTCTATCGGCTTAGGGGCAATGTTGGGAGCTGGAATATTTGTTTTTCCGGGGCTAGCTGGAGGACAAGCCGGCTTTGCAGCAATTATATCTTTTTTAATTGGCGGTATAGTTGCATTAGCCGTGGCTGCTTGTACAGCAGAACTAGCAACAGCCATGCCCGCAAGTGGCGGGGGCTATTTTTTCGTCTCAAGAACTTTTGGAGATCTCTCGGGAACAGTTGCAGGAATAGCTCAATGGATAGGCCTTGTTTTTGCATGTGCTTTTTACCTTGCTAGCCTTGGAGAATATGCTCTTTCCATATTGGAAGAATTAAATATTCAATGGGATGCCAGTGCAAAACTATTCTCGTTTTGCTGTACTCTGATGCTCTTAATTATTAATATTCTTGGGACTAAGAAGGTCGGCAGATTCCAAAGTCTCATGGTCATTTCTCTGACTATAATTCTCGTATTTATGTTCACCTATGGTCTTATTGATTATTTGGGATTGAACAAAAGCCCCCGGCGTTTACAGAAATTATGCCAAGTGGTGCAAACTCAATATTTAGCACAACGGCATTAATATTCACGGCCTATCTCGGATTTGTGCAAATAGCAAATATCGGTGCTGAAGTAAAAAAACCCAGTACAAACTTACCCCGATCATTGATTGGTAGTGTTGTAATCGCAATGAGCTTGTATGCATTCATTATGTTTGCATGCATAGTTACTTTTCCGCAAGAAGAACTAAAAAAGTTTGGAGAAACGGCAACTATCGAAGTCGCTCGGAAAATGCTAGGTAACAAAGGTGCTATTATCGTTTTATTTGGGGGAATATTAGCAGCTTTATCAAGTGCTAATGCATCCATGATCAGTGCTTCACGCAGTGTGTATGCTATTAGTAAAGATCAATTGATCAGTAAAAAAGTAAGTATAATAAACAAGCGATTCGGCACCCCTCATGTTATATTAATTTTAATCACTGTACCCATTGCAATTATTTTGATTAGAAGTAGAATTGAAATTTTTGCGGAGGTGGCTTCTTTCTTGCATTTATTTATTTATGCCGGAATTTGTTTTTCAGTTTTAAAATTAAGGTTGAATAATCCCAATTGGTATATTCCTACTTTCCGTATTCCTATGTTTAAAATTGTAGCCGGGTTGGGTGGTATAAGTTGCATGGGCTTAGTGTTCTTCATGCAAAAGTTGTCTATTCTTATAAGTATCATAATACTTGCCTTCTTGTATTATATTTTATATGTAAAAAGAAAAGAGATAATCCTTTCTAACCCCAATCCGCCTCATGTTGACTTCCAGGTTATTAACCCCGCCATTCTCATCCCCATAGATGTTTCCAAGGAAAAGAAAGATATACCAAGTCCCATTTTGAAAGCCATTCCGATCTCTGATATATTATTGTTAGGTTACAGGGAAACTCCAGAACAAACCGAAGCAGAGCAATCGGAAAAAGAATTCAGTAAAGAGGGAAAGGAGAAGTTAGAGCGCATTGAAAGTCAAATGAAAGAAGCAAATTATGATTTTAATTCTGAATTAATATTTGGCAACGAAATACTAGACCAACTTGTACAGCTTATTGATGAAAATGAATTTCAGATTATTTTGGCACTCAAGCCACATACAACCTTGAATGAAGTAGTAATCCCGATTCACGACTTGACCCAAATAAACACAAAACTTAGTACTCTCATTTATAATCTTAAGACTCAAAACCAAATTAAAACTAAAGTGATCCTTTTTGTCGAAGGAGGTGACGATTCCTACACCGAAGCCAAATTTAAGAGAGCAATAGAAAATCAATTTAGTGATCTGAAGATCCCAATACAAGATTATGAGGTTGTGATTGAAGAAGACTTGTCACCTAATACCTTGATACGGAAAGTGACATTGGATCATGCAAGTGATGGGGACTTAGTCATTTGGTCAGAAGCAGTGAAAAATGAAAGAGAAGATTTCTTAAATTTCATTCTTGAAAACGAATCAGAAAATATAAAATCTCCTATTATTATGATTTTGAATAAGGAAGGTGATAAAGGCAAGTAAGTGCTCAAAGTGCAAAGAAAAAATCCCTAGGTAGTCTAAAAGTGCTATTAAAAAAACAATATGTGATAATGCTTCTTTTGGGTCTTAGTATGCATAGACCCCTAATTAAATGCAAGTTAAATAAAGGACTAAAACACATTTTCTGAAAGCCATACTGAACAACTCTTGCCAATGAGATTAAAGAACGGTGACTGGGAACTGATATCCTATTTTGCCTGCTGACAATAGAGTGAATGAGTTTGAAAAAAAGACCGAGTTCAGAAACCAGGGAAAAAGCATTTGAGTTGACCACAAAAAATAAATACTGGAATTGATAGAGGCTCACGGTATTACTGGAAAACAGCAAAAAAAGCGATGAAAAAAATAGGGGTAACTGCCTTTGGAAATTTCCAAAAAGACAGAAAGTCTGCAGAAATAGGATATGACTTAAGTCCTGATTATCATAGACAAGGAATAATGAGCGAATCTCTGGAAAGTATGACTGAATTTGAATTTACAAAAGTTGATTTGGATGTCATTGATACACATAAAGTAAATATAAAGTCTACACTATGCCATTTAACATTCTTGAATCCTTTGTAGCGGTTTATTTAATTAAAGTCCTAAGTGGAGAATAGTGACAATGAAAGCAACGCTTATTTAATAGATATTTGCAATACTCCTGAAAGTGGAAAATGAAAAGCAGAGACCATTCCTTAACCACACTTATCCCAGCCAATGAAGCTCATGTTGTGGCCCTTCTGAATTAGTCTCGGACAAACGCCATCCCGTCGCCAGATCCTTTGTATCTTCACTTAGAGGAGCCGAAAAACACTTTACTTCCCATGAGCAGCGAACAAACGGCCATACGGACCACCATTATTAGCATAGTTGGAAATACCGGCTTAGCATTGATCAAAGGCCTGGCAGGCTTTTTCGGCAATTCTTATGCGCTCATTGCCGATGCTATAGAATCGACAACCGATATCCTATCCTCTTTGCTGGTCCTTTTTGGGCTGACCTACGCCAAACGCCCCGCCGATGAAAATCACCCCTACGGCCACGGAAAAATCGAACCCCTCATTACCTTTTTAGTAGTGGCTTTTCTCGTGACCTCCGCCACAGTTATTGCTTACGAGAGCATTCAACATATTCAAACACCGCATAAGGTGCCCAAGCCCTGGACCTTGCTGGTTCTGGCCGGAATCATTGTTTGGAAAGAGCTGTCATTTAGAATCGTAATCAAAAAAAGCAAAGAGACTCACAGTTCGTCCCTAAAAGCCGATGCCTGGCACCATAGAAGTGATGCGATTACATCTGTTATGGCTTTTATCGGTATTTCTATTGCCTTACTCTTTGGAGAGGGCTATGAAACGGCAGATGATTGGGCCGCCTTATTTGCCGCTGCGTTTATTTTATACAACAGCTACCTTATTTTTAGACCTGCTCTTGGCGAAATCATGGATGAACATCTCTATGATGACCTTTTGGAAGAAGTCCGTGAAGAGTCTATAAAAGTGAAGGGCGTCATAGCTACAGAGAAGTGTTTTATAAGAAAAGCGGGTATGAAATATCACGTTGATCTTCACGCCATTATAGATGGTGAGATTTCGGTGAGACAAGGTCACGATATATCGCACCAGCTTAAAGACCACCTTAAAGAAAAAATACCGAGATTGGGACATGTATTGGTCCATATCGAACCGCACGCGCAATCAAAAGTTAGCTAGGGAAAAGACAAAATATGAACAACCCCCACAGCCCGAAAATTTCCCGTAAATTTGATTC
>CAZVLN010000070.1:0-8651 GCA_964627995.1 uncultured Saprospiraceae bacterium | reverse complement strand
ATAAGCTATACGGCTGGCTTTAATAAAATGAGATGGAGAACTTTCCTTATTTCCAACCTGATTGGTTATGTGCCCGTTTGTCTTTTATTTAGCTATTTTGGTAGTCTCGGGCAAAATGAAAATGCCTTTCTTTGGTCTTTTGGCGCATCTATGTTTTTAGCTGCCGGATTTTGGCTCTTCGGAAAATCGTTTTTATCGAATCGCTCCCATGATTAGGATCGTCGTCAATTTCTTTTTGCTATCAATCTGCTTTATACAAAGCGTAAAGGCTTTAGACACTACTCGAGTTCGAAAAATTAAAGTTCTTCCTGTCCCAACTATCGGTTATACCCCGGAGACCGACTTTTACTTTGGTGCTGTCTCCTTGTTTACTATTGATTTGTATCAAGACTCTTTCACTCGGACTTCGAATGTAGATTTGGAGTTTAATTACACCTTACGAAATCAATCCATATTTGAGACCTCCTGGAATTATTTTTTTAGACAAGAAAAGTGGTTTTTGGATGGTGTTTTTCATGTCTCTGCATATCCGGATTTTTATTACGGCATTGGAGGGCAGACTACAGAACAGGATGAGGTAAGATTTTCCAGTTCACGCCTGAACACACAAGTAAACCTATACAAGAAACTCAGACAAAATCTCTTTTTGGGGGTTGGGGGTGGAATCACACATTATAATAAGGTGAAAGGCGACTCTCTGACTTTGCACGAAGAATTACGATCCAGAAGAGCAGCGTCGGCACGCGTTGTTCTCCTATACGATGGGAGGAATAGCATACTGACTCCCCAGAGCGGATTTTATTTTAAGCTTCATACGGGGTACAACTTTTCACAGCAGAATTATCCCAAGATTGAATTAGATATACGTAAATACCATACCGGAGCCCGTGAGTTTACCGTTGCCGGCCGTTTATATCAAGCCTGGGTAGGAAACACCCCTCCGTTTTTTGATTATCCCATTATGGGAGGTGATCAAGTAGCTCGGGGATATTTCTACGGCAGATTTAGAGACAAAAGCTTATCCTCATTTCAGGTTGAACTCCGCACACCATTATGGCATCGCATGGGGTTAGCATTCATTGGAGGCATATCCTCTTTGTCACCCAATTTCTCCTGGGCGCGCGCTACATTTTTCCCCAATGTAGGATTGGGCTTACGCGTTATGGTAGATAAAAGAGAAACAACCAACTTCAGAATAGATTATGCCATAGGATCCAGGAACCAAAGTGGGTTTTACATATCTTTTGGAGAGTCTTTCTAAACTTATGCGTTTAGCCAGGCCATCGCTTCGTCTTCTGTATTAAAATATTGACGTCTGACGGCTCCCTTGGCTGAAATAAGATTAAAGTACTCCTTTTTGTTCGGATGAACTATCGCAATTTTGTCTACTCCACCTTGCAATAAAGGCAATTCTAAATTGACCTGCGCCCAGTTTTGGAAATGGGGGCTGATGTGATGGCCCAGATCGTGATTGTGAACCATGACCTTCTTCGCTCCTTTATCAAGCGTGTCATTTACAAAAGAAAGAAAGGTTGCTTTTAAGTGCTCTTCCCCTTCACTGCCCGAAAGTTGAATTTTCATAACTTCGTCGTTATGAGATACCTGATGATTGGAATTTGCTGTTTGTGACATAATTTTTTTGGTTAGAGATTACTGAATGCGAGACAATATTGCAATATAGCTACATTTAATCAAATTTCATAATGCTGTTTTATGGGTTCCGGGTTTAATGAACCGATCAGCGTATTATTAGGATCCATAGTATCTTTCATACTTTTAACGTCAGACGCATTATGTCCAAAATATGATTTGGAATTATGTGCTATTGAGGGATCTGCATAGTTTACATAAACGCCATCGTTCAGAAAGGGCCGCAGCTTTTCCATAGATTGCTTTGCCCAGCTTAAGGCTGCTGCCTTATTGTCCTCAGAAAACCAAACGCCCATAATGCTTACCACGTAGTCAGAGTTACGGTGCGGAAATGCACTAGGTTCTGATTGATTATGAATCGCTCCGTTGACGGTGTCCATATTGATGCGGCAATAGGGTGTCGGCCGTTTGGAATAGACTTGAGCAACCGTGGAGATAAACTGCTTACTCATTTTTCCATCGAGGAAGCCATTTTTCCAAAGAAAACGTGGACTGTCAACGATAGTAGATTCGTTAATTTTTTGCATTTCCAAATACGAATATTTTTGAGCGTTGTCAAACATGGGTTCTCTCCATGATCGAATCTCGTCAAAAAACGCCTTTCCTTCATCCACATCTCCACAATACATGCCGTATACTTTTATCATGGGACCCATTTCTTCATTGATTCGACAATACAGATTTAGTTCGAAAGGTGCTGAATGAATGAGGTTGTCATATTTTTGAAGAATATGTTGAGCGTGTTCTAGGTCCCAGCATAGATTTCCTCCGTAGACTTGATGAGGAATATTAACCAGTTTGAATTTCAATTGCGTGACAACTCCAAAATTACCCTGTCCCGCCCCTTTTAGCAGCTTAAAAAGCTCGGGGTTTTCTTCCTTTGAACAGGTTTTTATTGTTCCGTCAGGTGTAACTAGCTGCACTTCGACCAAATGATCGATCGTTAAGCCTTTGGACCGGGAAATAAAACCAACACCGCCTCCCAAGGTTAAGCCGCAAATGCCTACCACCGGACAATCGCCAAGTGGTATAGCTTTGCCAAAGGGGGCTGTGGCCTGATCGACTTCATGAGCCAAACACCCCGCGCTTACTGTTATATATTTCTTGTTGCTGGAAATGGAGATGGACTTCATCTCCTTCATGTTCAAAACAACATTTCCATTATTTAATCCTGCGGCCACTGTGCTGTGCCCACCATTAAAAATAGAGACTTGTTTTCCCTGGGAACTAGAGACGCTAAGGGCTATAGACACATCGTCTGCGTTGACAGGAAAAATAACGCAAAGTGGTTGTTTATGAAAGTCTCCGTTGAAGGCTTTACAAAACTGAGGATATTCGGCATCCTCTTCGGTAAGTATTCGACCCAAGAGTGAGGAGAAGTGACGCTTCCAAATATTCATTAAAAAAAAGCCTACCTAAATACTAACTTGAATGTTCGCGAAGGTACCATCCGGGCGTGCTTTTTTCTTGCTTGTACCACCCTGGACTTTGTTTATTCGACGCTACTTTTTTGGTTTGTTTTTTCATGGAGTCAAAGTTCTTTAACTCGCTTACCGTGGGTTTCCCTATATTCTCGTTTTGTTTCATGCGTCTATTTTTTGTTAAGAATTATTTCTCTAAGTTAATCTAAAGCTCATAGAATTCCAAGAAAGCTGTCATTTTGAATGATATATTCTAATATTTCTTTAAACAGCTTAGGTTATTTTGGTGTGTAGCGGTGAGTTTTTGTTATTTTTGGTATCAAGTTTACCATGATGATAAAGCGATTTTTCTGTTTGTTTCTCCTCCTTCAACTTGGAGGTGTTGGCTTCGCCTCTACGATCAATGCGTTGGCTAAGGACGATACCGCCACGGAAATAAAATTGAATGCTAGCCTGGCTGATTCGGCTCAAAGCCTGACTTTAGAGGAAGTAAGGTCTTCCATAGCGGGAAAATCTGATTCATTCCGCGCATCTTGCGACGTTTACTGGGTTACCTTCCAAATGGTTAATGTAGATGATGAGGATAAGCGTTGGTTTCTCAATTTTGACAAGTGGACAGAGGTCTCCTTATACATAAATGGCTCGGAGACACCCAGGCGGACTGGGCATTTAGTGCCTTATACAGATAGAAATTTTCCGTATACCAACCACAACTTGATTGAGGTCGCTATTAAAGCGGGAGATACGACACATGTTTTAGGTCGATTGGAGAAGTCGAATACGCATTTTGCATTGCCTACGGGTTTAAATTTTGAAGCCCTTGAAAAAAATAGCTTTTTATTGAAACAGACTCAAAAGCGGCTATTGCTGGGTCTTTTCCTTGGTTTTTATTTAATCATGTTGGCTTATAATTTTTTCATCTATTTGTTCACGCGTGACCATTTTTACGTTCACTATTTATGGGTGTTGCTCGCACTCTTATTTCTTACGCTTCACAATTCAGGATACACCTTTGAATTATTCGGTGATATTGATGCCTATTCCCATTGGAATGCGAAAATTCAATTTATTCTCAGCGCTGTATTAGGGGTTAATATTATCCTGTTCACCCAACAATTTTTAAATCTTAAAGTTAACTTTCCGAAAACTTCGAAGGTCTTGCGGGTTTTAATGATTTTGGTCATTCTAATGCCCCTGCCTTCTTTCTTTGGTTATGCCGTGATAAATGAGGCTATTTCTGCCTTTTTGGGTACGCTTGTCATGGTTATTATTATGATTACTGCTATTCGTGCGCAACGGTTAAATCTTCCTTCTGCTAAATATTTTGCTATTGGATATGGTGCCTTCTCGCTGGGTATTATTGTCTTACTTTTCTCTCACATAGGCCTTTTGCCGGATGGCACTTTAGATTTATATCCCATGAATATTGGTTCCAGTATTGAAATGATTTTCTTTTCCTGGGCCCTGGGGAATCGCATCAACATCCTGCGAAAGGATAATGAAGAACAGCAGGAAAAAATTATTGAGCAATTAAGGGTAAATAAAGACCTCCAAACCAAGGTTAATAGAGAATTAGAAGAAAAAGTTAGGGCGCGCACGAAAGAAATTGAGGGACAAAAAATTGAAATCGAAAAGCAGCATGATTTAATTGCTCTGGAAATGAAAAAGTCAGATGAGCTCATCTTGAACATCCTACCCAAAGAGACAGCTGCTGAGCTCAAGCAAAAAGGTAAAGCTACTCCTAGGTCCTACGATTGGGCTACCGTCATTTTTACAGACATCGTTTCCTTTACAAAAAGGGCCATGGAAATGGATGCAGAAGATATTGTGAAGGATTTGGACTATTGTTTCGGTGCGTTTGATGATATTATGCAAAAGCACAACATTGAGAAAATCAAAACTATGGGTGATGGGTACATGGGGGTAGGAGGAATTCCTACCACGAATAAAACTCATCCCAAGGATACAATACTTGCTGCTTTAGAAATCATAGATTTTATGAAAGAATTCAGAAAAGACCAGGAAAAAAGAGGTGTAAAAACCTGGGAGGTTAGAGTTGGTATTCATTCAGGCCCACTCGTTTCTGGAGTAGTAGGAAAGAACAAGTTCCAATACGATGTATGGGGTGATGCTGTGAATTTGGCCGCCAGAATGGAATCATCGAGTGAGAGCGGCAAAGTAAATGTGTCAGAGGCTACCTATTTGGCCTGCCAGGACGAATTTTCCTTCGAGCACCGCGGTAAGGTCTTAGCCAAAAATAAGGGCGAGGTTGACATGTACTTTGTTGAAAGATTAAAAGACTAACCACATGAACTTATGGCCCAATTTGACTTTCCAAGACTAAATTTTTCCGGCAAGTGCTCCATTGACCCCGCTACTGCGAATAACGGCTGGTACATGCCGCTCGTCATTTTCCAGCCTATTCAAATTGAAGCCGTATGCCCACCCAGGCTATACCTTGAGCAGCAGTATATTCTATATGGCAATACTCTGGAGGATGTAAGAAAACTGTTGCCACCTGGTGTGGACATAAAAATCGAGGTAGATGCAGCTCATCAAAAGATCCCCTATATAGAAATAACACCCATTGATACCGATGAAAAGTATAGGGATTGGGCATCAACACCACTGGGTACTCATAAATTGGACAAAGATTTTGCTCCAATTTATAAAATCACAGGTCCCGGCAGTAATGGGACCACAGATCTTTTTGGTTGTGTCCCCGGATACTGGAATTACTACGGTACGATGCAGTACCGGTATCAGGATGTTTGCGTGCACAGTGCAACCACGGGTATTGAAAATGATGAGCTGAAAACTGTTACCACTGCGGAGGCCTCCGACCCTCTGAATGATCTACTAGGAGCCAAATTGGACATGAATAAACGTCCGGGCGACGATTCCTCTAATGCCTCAGTCATGGTCGACTTGCTTCCTACCATGGCCATGTATTCCCAAATTTTTTGCGATCAACTCAATCTCAGTAAAAATCAAAAAGTACTTTTCTCCGGGACGCCCAAAAAAGCGAGCCTCAGGTTGGTTAACTCCTTTCGAGTGGTTAACGAAAATATGCCTCAGGGTGCATCGGGCGTGTTTTTTTCTGTCATCCCACTTGAAGAGTTACTTCCAGAAAAGCAGAATGAATTATTACAGTTTTTTAATGAGCACCGAGATAAAAATCGAAAGCTTAAAGGAGTTTTTGTCCAACAAATCATTTCCGAAGTTGAAGAGATTCGAGAGGTAGATTATAATACGGTAGGTAAAATATCCAATCCCGCCTATGGAAAAGTGTCAGGCACCCTATCTCCCTGGTATGAGGAAGACTTGATCAATTGGCCCGAGTGCCGGCAAATGAACGGAGTCGTTCCTTTTCTACACCATAAAAGCTCTAAGTATATGGCACCTATTGCCATGCTTACTCCCACTGCTTTTAAAGTATCCGCTGACCATAGTTATGTGCAAGTGGACTTTCTAAATAATTTTCCGATTATTAATACGACTAAAGATACCGAAGAACCTCTCGAGCCGAGACCTGATGAGGAAAACACCTACGAAACTTTTGATCTGGGAGAGCTTGAATTCAGTCTAAGGTATTCGGAAAACAGGGACGCTGAGCCGAAATTCATTTCTATTGGAACCTTGGAGATTAACAATACCAACTGGCCCAGAGAAAAGTATTATGAGAAGGGTGGGATGCTTCTTTTCTCATTAAAAGACGTTCCTGAACTGGATTCAAAAAAAATAGAAAATGGAGATTTCGTCTTTAACCTAAAAACTCCGAAGAAGAAAATCCCATTGCTAGCAGAATCTCCCATGATTTATGTTACGGAGCAGTGCGGCATGTATACGAATGTGAATGATGACCCCATGAAAGGCTTTCTCAGCAATTCAGCGAAGAAAGAGCTTTGTATTTTGAATATTTTCAAACGAGGGAAAAGATATAAAAAGCCAACAGCCATTTCTATCATAGAAAGCAAAATGGCTGACGGCGGGTCCCGCAAGTCTGAAAAGGTCTTTAGAAAAGACTACTACAAAGACGGGGATGTTCTCATTTTCCCCAATGCTGAGCCCAGTAATGCTATTTACCTGTTTACCAATAAAGAGGTTCACGATCCCCTGCCTCCTCAATATCCTACGGAAGTAGTTTCGACAGGGTTTTATGTCAACTTAAAAGTGTTACCTGCTCATGATTATGGCAAGTACTTGAATCCCGATCACCCCGACTATCAGGAAAGCATATCCTTTGAAGAATTATATAAGGAGGTCTTCCATTGTTATGCATTAATCATGCCTGTTATGCGCTTTAATAAGGAAAGTTGGGATAATGAGCATTTGGCTCAACTTTTGGTTGAAAAGACCCACCCTAAAAACTGGGCCTCTTCCGGCTATATGCCCATCAGTCGGGATTTATCTTCTGATCAAATTCAGCTGATTCGAAAGTGGGCGAATTCCTTTGAAAAGCTCGAAAAGGATTTTCCCCTGGGTGTTATTTTTGAGGAACTAGAGGAGTTAGAGCATTTAGAGACGAAAGACAAATTAAAGGACAAACAATTTTTCAATAAATGACAACACCCCTTGATTCAGCCTTTGTCCCCAAAAAGATTCAGCAAGTAGATATTTACCTCAACGGGTCGGATACCTTCATTCGGAATGATGGGGAAACTGTAAAGCTGAAGCCCGGAACCCAAGCTCAGTTTTTGGCCTTATGGAATGCAGTTGATGGACAATCTGATATGGAGACTCTTTTCGAGCGAACCCTGGGGCATTTTTCCCATCAGACTGACCTTATCTCTTTTACTACCGATTTAATAGGTATAGCTTTTGCGGGCTTTGAGAGTTCGGATAGGATCCAATTGTCTGGTGATACGGGCGAGGTCAAGTTGGACTCCTCAGCGTATGCAGGGGATTTTGATAATATTCACCTGAACCTCGACATAAGCGAGGACGAAAAGTATAAAGAGATTATCATCCTGGGAGGAGGAACGGCGGGCTATTTTACGGCTTTGGCCTTTAGGAATCAGCGGCCCGACCTCAATATTACCTTAATCGAGAGCTCAGATATTCCCATCATAGGCGTAGGAGAGGCCACTACTCCCGTGATTTTACCGTTTATTCATCATGTTCTCGGCATCTCCCCGGCGGAGTTTTATGAGAAAGTTAAACCCTCGTGGAAACTCGGAATAAAATTTGACTGGGGGAAAAAAGATCACAAGCCGTTTTACAATCCATTTGGGATCAACAACTTGCTAGAGACGTATGGAATCAACCATTCTTTGGAAGATGCTACTCTGGGCACGTCCCTTATGATGGATGGCAAAGGCCTATTTGCTTTGACTGAGGAAGGCGAGCCTCAGAGTCTCTTAGACCAGGTTGGTTATGCCTATCATTTAGAAAACAAACAGCTTATCGCATTTCTCAAGGATAAGCTATTAGAGTCTGGAGTCAAGTGGTTGGATCGTCGGGTGACTGATGTCAATCTCACGGAAAAAGGTGAAATAGAAAGTCTGCAAACCAACCAGAATGAAACCTTTTCGGCAGATCTCTTTGTGGATTGTACCGGATTTGCATCTATTTTGCTGG
>CAZVLN010000069.1:0-8929 GCA_964627995.1 uncultured Saprospiraceae bacterium | reverse complement strand
CCCTTCCATAGTTTAAATGCAAGTATTAATAAGTCTTTCGGGTCTAAAAACCGGTTTAGTATAGGTGCAAAGGTTTCAAACCTATTAGGTGATGATCGCGAGGAGGTCTTTAAATCCTTTGGAACGCAGGATGAACTCTTTACCAGACTAAGACCGGAACGAACCTTCAGTTTAAGTTTTGGATATAAGATGTAATATGGAGAAGTAGAAGACTCCATTGTACTTGGGGGTGGGCTATTTAGCCTACCCTTTTTTATATTTTAGAGAATAAGCTTAGATTTTCAGCTCCCGAATGTGTAAAACCAGCGCTTAGAATCGTATTACCTATAACTTGAAGTCAGACCAGAAATGTTTCATACTGTAAATCATGGCCGCCCCTTCAGCCTAAATATTAGTCACAAATTCTAATATTTCGTTTTGCCTTTACAATATTTTAAAAAAGACAATAAAAAAAGCCCAGCTGAACATTCAGCCGGGCTTTTTAAGTTTTCGTCCGATTCAACTTAGGCGAACACCTCAGTCTCAGCAAAATGGAATCCTCCTTCTCTCGCTGCATTCTCATCAGAATCTGCACCGTGAACGGCATTCTCGCCAATGCTGGTGGCATAGTTTGCGCGAATGGTTCCTTCCTCAGCATCAGCGGGATTGGTAGCTCCAATCAATTTTCTAAAGGCAGCTACCGCATTATCTTTCTCAAGGATGGCAGCTACAATAGGGCCAGAAGACATAAAATCTACCAGTTCCTGGTAAAAGGGACGCTCTTTATGAACTTCGTAAAACTCTCCTGCTTTCTCAGCGGATAGTTTGGTATACTTCATGGCAACTATACGGAAGCCAGCTTCATTAATTTGATTCAAAATCGCCCCAATATGTCCGTTCTTAACGGCATCAGGCTTGATCATGGTAAATGTTCTATTCGTTTTCATTACTATAGTATTAAAATGGAAAAATTAAGGCATTCTTGCGCTTATAGACCGCAAAAGTATGAAAACTTCAGCCAAAATATTGGAATAAAATCCACTTTTAAAGGAATACGGAAACTAAAATGAATAAACCCATCCCACCTGCAATGGAACAGCAGGGGTTCCCGGCGGAACATAAAAACTCAAATTCTCAGAGACATCGAAACCGGCAAGGTGCCCTGAGATAAAAGCCTCGGCTATATTGAGAAGATAAACAGCGCCCAAGGCAATATAATTTAACTCTAAATTGGAACGGAACTGATCTCGATATGACTTCAATGCGTTTTCACTTAAAAAAGAAAGCGGGTGATCCTCACCCATTACTGATAGTTCGTAGGCGTCTCTGAACCTTCTGTATTCAAAGAGATTTTGATCTAGGTTATAAAGTGTAAAACCAATTCCACCCCAGACCAAACCTAATTTCCAAGATTGCTTATTGTACACTTGTCCCGCTCCCGGCAGAATGGTAGAAAGTAAAGCCGAACGTCCCGCATAAGGCACCTTTGTTCCGAAATAATAGTCTTGGGCAGCACGAGTTCTATTGTGCAACCACGCTAAAAAACCGACCTCTCCAACTGCATCCTTCTTGTTTAAAGATCGAGTCTGATTGATAGAATCTTGGTTGATTAAAGTGCTATCCTTTTGCTGTCCGTGAATAGCTCCATAAATAGACGAAAAACCCATTACTAGAATCCAAATGGGAAGTACCCTAAGATTGCAATTGACTTTCATTTTTTACTATTCAGTACCCATTTATTAAAGCTTTAAACAACTCCTCTTTGATCTACTAAAGACCTCGTAAGGATAAAGTACGTTAAATATAAAAAGTACTATCGCTTAGCCGATTAGGATTCAAGAATTTCTAATATTTCATTCAACCGATCGTCATCCTCAAAGGCAATAACGATTTTTCCCTTCCCTTTCTTATCGCGTTGGATTTTTATAGGAGCATGAAAGCGATCTGTAAGTCGATCCTGTATTTTGCGTATTTCTGGATGGACAGTTTGCGTTGATTTAGAAGAAGGATTATTTTTCTTCTCTTGAACAGACTTAATCAACTGTTCTGTAGCTCGAACACTTAAGCCCTTTTCGATAATAGACTTAAATATAAATATTTGTTGGTCGGCCTTACTCATTCCGGCCAAAGCCCGTGCATGTCCCATAGATATTTTGCGATCTTTTATCGCTTGTTGAATTTCAGGCGATAATTTTAGCAACCGAATATAGTTCGTAACGGTACTTCGATTTTTACCTACGCGCTCCGATAAGGTGTCATGAGTCAAATTACATTCATCCATCAGCCTTTGATAAGAGATGGCGACCTCAATGGCGTTCAAATCCTGTCGTTGGATATTTTCGACCAGGGCCATCTCCAGCATCTCCTGATCATTTGCCAGTCGAATATATGCGGGCACTTCTTCTAAACCCGATTTTGATGCTGCGCGAAACCGGCGCTCTCCCGAAATGATCTGGAAAGAATCCGGACCTAAGCGACGAAGAGTCAATGGCTGTATGATGCCATGGGTTTGTATAGATTGCGCCAGGGCATCAAGTTCAGCCGGATCGAATTGAGTCCGCGGCTGAAATGGATTGATTTCAATTTGCTCCAGCGGGATCATCGCAATGTGATTAGAAAGCTCCTTTACTATTTCTTGCTGCTCAGATGGAGAGGCTTTTGTCTCTGCATTTGACAATAGTGCTCTAATACCCTTTCCCAATTCCTTTTTCTTCATTTTTGCCATGTCTTAGTATTAGCTTTCTTTTAAGAGGTAACAGCCGGAGCTGATTTCGAAACTGAGTTCCTTTCTAATAACTCTTTTGCCAAATTCAAAAAATTATTGGTCCCTTTGCATCCTGCATCATACAGTATAACGGGGCAATGAGCTGAGGGGGCCTCCCCTACTTTAGAGTTTCTATGAATGACTGTATCGAAAACATGATCAACAGCATGATCTCTTACCTCGTTTACTACAATATTTGCCAATCTCAAACGGGAATCATACATCGACAGTACTATTCCTTCTACCACCAGATCGGGATTAATAGCCGATTTTACCATCTCAATGGTATTTTTCAACTTTTGTAGTCCTTCCAATGCAAATATTTCACACTGGATAGGAATTAGTACAGAGTCAGCAGCCGCAAGTGCGTTTACGGTTATGAGTCCAAGAGACGGCAAACAATCGATCAAAATATAATCGTACTTGTCGCGGATAGATTCCAAAACATTTTTCAAAACAAACTCTCTGCGCAACTTGGATACGAGTTCTAATTCCGCACCTACTAAATCAATATGAGATGGCAGAACTGATAGAAAGGGCGTGTTAGACTTAAGAATAGCTTTCTTTGCGGGTACCTCATTGAGCATGCAGTCATATATGCTATACTCAATATCCTCTGGCAATATCCCAACTCCAGATGTAGCATTGGCCTGTGGATCCGCATCGACTATAAGTACCTTATGCTCTAATACTGCCAGAGAGGCCGCTAAATTAATTGCGGTTGTCGTTTTTCCTACGCCACCTTTCTGATTGGCAATTGCAATTACTTTTCCCATAATTATAAATCTATCTCTTCGCCTACGGTCGGCAAATGAAGTGTTTTACCTGCATCTTTAAATCGACTTATCACTTCATCATGATCGATTTCAATATACGGAAAAGTATCAAAATGCACCCCAACAACTATATTGCACTGCACAAACTCCGAAGCCTTCAAAGCTTCCTCAGGGCCCATCGTAAAATTGTCTCCAATAGGTAAGATGGCTGCATCTAACTTAAATCCCATTTCGGGGATAAGCTTCATATCATATGTAAGTGCCGTGTCTCCAGCAAAATAGATGGTTTTCCCGTCTGCCTGCAATATAAATCCACCTGGATTCCCTCCATAGGTACCATCAGGTAAAACAGAAGAGTGTATGGCTGTTACGTATTTTACTGTCCCAAAAGGAAAAGAAGCCTGTCCCCCATGATTTAATGGATGTCCCTCTATACCCTTTTGCCCGTAATAAGAAACTAACTCATAGTTAGATATTAACTTCGCCTTTGATTGTTTAGCTATTTTTTCCAAATCTGCCACATGATCCTCATGCCCGTGTGATAGCATGATGTAATCAGGGTTTAAGCTATCAAGGTCAATGTCGGACGCCAAATCGTTCGGAGAAATAAAGGGATCAAATAAGATTTTAACATCTCTTAATTCTAACATGAAGCAGGAATGGCCGTAGAAGGTGAATTTCATTTCGTATCTATTTTTGCAACTATTTCTAGCCTACAAAGTTACATCAATGAATCCTGAATTCCACATTTTTACGGCACTCTATATACCTTTGAAAGTAAAATCATGAATATAAAAGATACCATAACACTTATTTCTGGAACCAACCGCAAAGACAGCAATACGCGCTTGTTTACTGAAATTTTATATAATTTCATTGAATCCCACACTCAACGATCCCCCAGAATTCTCGATTTATGCGAATTGGATGGTATAAATGTTGAAAATCTGATGTTTGACCCCAATCATCAACACCCAATAGTACAACGTCTTCAGAATGAATACATCATACCTGCAAGCAAGTTTATCTTCATTGTTCCTGAATACAATGGAAGCTATCCCGGGATATTAAAATATTTTATCGACGCCTGTTCTATTCGCGAATACAACTCAAATTTTCAAAATAAACGCGCTTTCTTAATTGGTATATCTACGGGAAGGGCTGGAAATTTGCGAGGGCTGGATCACCTGACTGCAGTGCTCAACTATTTACAAACTCATGTGCACCCTATGCGAATTCCAGTCTCCCAAGTAACCTCTATATTTGACGCAGAAAAATTAGAGTTTACAAATCAAGAATTGAAAAGCTTGTTTGAGCAACATTTATTACCTTTTATTAATGAACTGGTTCCCGAAGAAAAATCCCAATTATCATAGCATGAGAGTAAATCGCAGTGTTCAGCAACAAGATTGGGGACGCATTTCTTATCGTGAAGCATGGGACAGACAGACTATTCTCCAAAAGAAACTCATTGATTACAAACGCGAAGTAGAAGAGCGCCCAAAGGATGCTCCATATCATTACTTCATTCTTTGTGAGCATGACCATGTATTCACGCTAGGTAAAAGTGGCTCGATGGAACATCTTTTAATGACACAGGAAGAAATGGATGCTGCTGGAATAGATTTTTTTAAAATTAACCGAGGTGGCGATATAACTTATCACGGACCTGGACAAATTGTGGGCTATCCCATTTTAGATTTGGAGTTTTTCTTTACCGACGTCCATAAATTGGTGCGCACCATAGAGCAAGCTATTATCAATGTGTTAGGCGAATATGATTTGCAAGCTGAACGAAGAACCGGCTTTACAGGTGTTTGGCTACCGGGCACTCCCACCCTGCCAGACCGAAAGATTTGTGCCATTGGCATTCACCTAAGTCGATGGGTGAGCCTGCACGGATTTGCATTTAATGTATCGCCTGACCTCACTTATTTCAATCGCATTATTCCCTGTGGAATATCTGATGAGAATAAAGCAGTAACATCTTTATCCCTAGAACTCCAAAGAGAGGTAGATCCCAATGAAGTGAAAGAGAAAGTCAGATCTCAATTTGCATCTTTGTTTGATTGGGACTGGCACGAGGGCGGGAATAACTTAAAAACAATAAAAAATCATGAATAGAAAAATAAAAGAAGTCCAGGATAGCAGCGTAGTCATGACGCAACTCGTCATGCCCAACGATACGAACCCATTAAATAATTTAATGGGAGGAAATCTCATGAAATGGATGGATGTGGCAGCCGCGATTTGTGGTGGAAAGCATTGCGAACAATATGTCGTTACCGCATCTGTAGATCACGTTTCCTTTGAGCGCGCCATACGCCTGGGAGAAGTTGTTACCATTAAGGCATATGTAACGAGGGCTTTTAGCACATCAGTAGAGATATTCGTTGAAGTATTTGCGTCCAGCATGCGAGGAGGCCCTAGCGTGAAATGTAATCATGCATATTTCACCTTTGTGGCTATAGACCAGGAGTCCAGCAAGCCCGTTCCCGTTCCGATTCCCGACCTAAATCCGGTTTCCTCAGAAGAAGAGAAAAGGTATGAAGGAGCCAAAAGACGTCGCGAATTGCGCCTGATTCTGGCGGGTAGAATGGATGCCAGGGATGCTAAAGACTTAAAAGCATATTTCGCTGAAATATAACTTAGACAGTTATAAGAGTGACTCCCTCGCCTCCCGATTCTCGAGGTGGGTGTTCCGCTTTTTTGAAAACACCCATTTCTCGCACCTTCTCTTTCACCAGTTTGCGCAACACTCCAGAGCCTACACCGTGTACAATTTCTAATTGATGTACACCCTGCACGAGAGCTTGATCTAAGTAGCGGTCTAAAATCTTCGCTGCTTCTTCTCTCGGAATACCACGAATATCTAATTTGGGTTTTAATCCCCGATTTGAGCTCTCTGATTGCAGCTTTACCGACTTTTCCTTTCGTACGTCCATAGGTTCATCTATGGGGCGTAAGTCTCTAAGTTTCACCTCTAGTTCGAATGTACCCGTTTGCACAAAAGCACGTCCCTTTTCAATTCGTTTAATGGTACCTGTTGTACCTGAGTCACGTAACTTCACGTGATCACCGACCTCTAAACGCGTATCTTTCTTATTTTGTCGCTCCCGCCACTCCTGCTCCTCCATCTTTTGTAAGCCTTTTACATGGGTTTCGAGCTTTTTCTTTTCTCGACTTGCGACTTTTTTAGCTTTATCGAGATCCTGCTCGCGCTTTAACTTTTCAATGAGCGTATGCAGTTCTTTTTCTACTTTCACCCCCTTTGCAACGTCATACTCCTTTTGAACCATTTTTAGTCTTTTCCGCTGCCCCGCCAAATCCTTCTGCATCGTTTCATAAGTCAATCGGAGTTGATCAGCCTGGGCTTCCTTAATCTTCAATTGGCGCATTTTCTCTTCCATCTCCTTGCGCTCCTCTTGTATATCGGCCAAAATTTGATCGACATCTACAAGTGCCTGACCTGCATTCTTTTTTGCCCGCTTCAAGATTTTACTAGGCAATTTACTTTTTTCAGCGAGTTCAAACGCAAATGAACTTCCCGGTTTGCCGACCCGCAATTGATAGGTTGGCGTTAAGTGCTTCTTATCAAAAGTCATCGCTCCATTCAGCACACCTTGCTGACGATGTGCGTAGGACTTTAGATTACTATAGTGCGTCGTTATTACACCAAAAGCGCCCTCTTTAAACAACTGATGAAGTATAGATTCTGCAATAGCTCCACCCAGGCGCGGATCCGTACCACTACCCAACTCGTCTACCAGTAGCAGAGTCTTGTCATCGGCGTTCTTTAGAAACTGTTTCATGTTCTGAAGGTGCGAACTGTATGTACTTAAATCATCCTCAATCGACTGTTGGTCGCCTATGTCTACCATCATATGGTGATAGATTCCAAAAACAGACTCTTCATCTACAGGCACCGGTAAGCCAGACTGCACTAATAATTGAATGAGTCCCACTGCTTTCATCAGCACCGTTTTTCCTCCAGCATTAGGACCACTTACGATGAGCAAGCGGTTATTGTTTTCCATAAACAAGTCGAATGGCACCACGGGGTCGCCACCTTCCTTTTCCTGTCGGACAAGAAGCGGGTGATGGCCCTTTCTGATTTTAATACAGGGTTTTGCTTGAATGGACGGACAAATACCATCAATAGATTCACCAAAGCGAGCTCGTGACCGCAAAAGATCCCATCGAACGATAGCTTCCTGAATCTCAACCAATTCCCCGCGAATCGATCTCAACTGATCACATAATTGTCTGACAAGTCGAAATATTTCACGCTTGACTTCCTGACGAAGATCAAAGATGTCGTTATTAATGTCTAAGATGGACTGAGGCTCAATGTAGGTAACCTTGCCTCCGCTGGACTCGTCGTGTATGATACCTGAAATTTGTCGCTTGTGCTCTGACTTTACACTGAGAACACGCCGGCCCGAACGCACCGTTTCTTCGGTATCGGCTAGGTACCCCTGGTCTTTGTACTGGCGGGCAATCTTATTAAAAGCCCCGTTGAGCCGCTGCTGGGCAAGATCAATAGATCTATAAATCCGGACCAATTCAGGACTTGCATCACGACGTATATCGAAAGCCTCATCGAAAATTTTATCAAAAGACTTAATGATATCCCTAGGGTAAGGAATTGCCTTAAGTTCAGAGATAATTTCTTCAAATTCTTCTCCTTCCCACTTCGCTGTTTCAGAATGAAGCGCAGCACTGATGCGCAGCTGTTTATAAATGGCAACAACCTCCTCCTGTTCTAAAATATACCCCTCTACGGATAACTGCTTTGTAGAAGGCAATATGTCGTCATATGAACTCAAGGGTAAATGATTACCCATTGCTCTAAGATCTAATATGGCTTGTACTCGACGGAAAAATTCGTCTACGGTTTTCTTATTAGTCGAAGGTTGAAAATTGATTATCTCATCCTTAGCTAAGGCTCCTACTGCATAGGAAGCCCAAATCTCTCTAATTTTAACCCATTCCAAAGACACTTCGGAATGTTGAGGAATAAATTCGATGCTCATGAAGATAATATTGCGCCTTAGATTATAGATCTGATATACAAAACCTCCTACCTGGTGGAATGTTGTCCTAATCCTTCATTCTCTTTGAAAAAGGAATTTGCATTAATTTCTTTAAAAACTAAGTAGGCCTTCTATCTTTCATATTTAAGTGAGAGGTTTGTAAAAATCTACACAATATTCCTTATGCATTAAAAAATAATGCAATGTTTCCTACTTAGATTGGCTTAACAAGAAAAATACTTTATATTTACTCACCTATTTCAATACCACCAATCATTTATAGTATTGAAATTTTTAATCCTAAATCTAAAAAAGACCATATGGCAAATTACAAAATTGAAGAAATTGAAGGTATCGGAGAAGCCTTAGGAAAA
>CAZVLN010000068.1:5186-9153 GCA_964627995.1 uncultured Saprospiraceae bacterium | reverse complement strand
CCCTCTTTAATGGTCGGGTCGTTTTGCAGCCAGGTTCTGGCCGTTTCAAAGTCCGTTGTATCTAAGATAAAGAGCCCGCGATAACTCATTTCATTCGCCTCTAGGGGACCCGCCAGGACCAGCTTCCCCTCGGCCGCCATCTGATTCATGTTGGCGAAATGCCCGCGAAACAGCTGCGATCGACGGGCCGAATCAGCAGGCATGAAAGAACCCGTTTTCAACACCACCAGCACATAAGATTTCATGCCATAAGCATCGGCACCCAGTTTTTGCGCCAGCGTGGAATCATAGTCCGGATTGGGTGTTTGACTGAGGCCAGCATATGCGCAGCCCAAACAAAATGCGAATAGAAATAGTAGTTTTTTCATTGGTTGTTCCCTTTTATGGCGTGTTCGCGCCATCCCCTAAGATATATACTTTTCGCCCAATACCGGTAACACACCCTTTCTACAGCCGGAGCCCGAGACTACTCCAAAGACTGCACATGGGTAAGAATAAATGTGCGATCGGATGCCGGCGCAGATCGAGATATCAGAATAACATACGGCTGTTCATTGATCACCGTGTCTTTGGAAACATAATCTTCCCCATCGAAACGCGGTATCTGAGTATCCCGTAGGACATAGTAATGATAGTCCGGAAGTCGGGCCTGACCATAAAACAAAATGTCGCGAAAGGCTGGTTTTTGGTCAGTAAGTGTCCGAAAAGATTTCGGGTTAGTCGCTACTTTAATGTCACCAAAAGTGAATGTTTTCAATTGTAACTCCGGTTGATAAATCGTCCGATAGCCGTCTTCACTTCCGATCTCCACCGCTTCCGAATAGGAGGTAAAAGGGGAGCAGGCATATAAGCACAGTCCTGCAAAAACAATAAGGTATCGGTACATAGAGCTATGTTGCTTTATTCTGATTCAAAATACGCTCTGGGCAGAACCTCCAATGAATATTCTCCCGAGCTTTGGCATCTAAAAATACGCAATGTATAGGATTTGGAATAGGGCGTCCACCGAGGGTCCGCCAAAAGACGGATCTCGAGTGCGCTACGGTCAAGAACTCGGCTACCGGAGGAACCGGCATTTAGGGACCGGCTCCTAAAGGGGGGCTTCCCGTGAATAAATTGTGGTTCTATGACAAAAAAAGATCCCTTAAAAATGGAAGGTATGCACTACTGTTGCAAAGCTTTGACATAGAGCGATCTACTCACTCAGGCGGATCATCTTCACACTCAACTGCTGCTCAGGGAGGATCAATTGCACCACATAATAGCCTTTCGGTAAATGAGCCAATTGCAACTCTTGCTGATTCCAGCCCTGTCTATAGCTCTGCTCCGCGCGATACATAAGGCGACCTTCAATAGAGTAAACCGATAACACACCTTCTGCCGCCTGATCCGTAAATACATCTAATAGAGCCCGACCATAATTGGGGTTCGGATAGAGCCTCATGGTAGATGCACTCCGCTCTATCCACTCCTGATCTACCGAAGTGACCACAGCAATATCCCCTGATGGACATGAAATCGCGCCATCCGCTCCATAGGACACAATTGAAATGCTTTTTCCCTGTAAATCACTCAGCGGGTAGCGGAATGAAGACACATCGGCATAGACGTTTCCGATCATCGTTCGAGTCTGTCCTTCCACTAGCTCAATCATATAACCTACCACGTCGGGATCCTGCACCGGAATCCAATCGAGTACTAAAAGTCCACTGTCTGCATAATAATTAGCCACGATCTCTTCAGGCAGCATTAAAGGCTGAATAGGATTCTGGATCATTCCTTCGGCGTAATCTGACACCAATTGGCCTTGTCTTACACCGACAGCCTGAACATAGAAAGAGCAAAACGTACTCAACTCTGATAAATGAATGCGGTATCCGCCATCCATAGCATCCACCGTAGCAAAGTATCCCCCGTTACTGCCCAAGGTATCTTCATCCGCAAAGAAATCCAGACTGTCCCCGGGCATAAAATCAAAGGCACTCCAACTTAGGTAAAGGCTGTCGCCTTCTATATTTTGGTCAACTGTAAACGCGCTTTGCTCGCCAAATAAATACACATCCAACTCGGCATTCTCTGGGCCACTGAAAACCCACGTCCCTTCTTCCGGTGCATAAAGGGTCCAAAAGAATTTTTCTCCCTCTTCATCTAGAGTGGCATCCGGACCGGGATTCGTGGCCGTCCACACATTTCCGGAAGGATCAGTCAGATCCGTCGCTTGCGCATCTATACCTGTACCTACTCGAACCACAGCCATACGCGTCTCTGCAGGAATCACAAACTCTTGGCTGCCGTCTTCTGCGAGTCCAGAATTCACATTAGCTTTTACTCTGGTAAGCGTGAAGTAATCAAAGTTGTCAAAGGCTCTTGAATACTCTAATCGATATTGAAGTCTTCCAATGCGTCCTCCTAGATCCAAATAACCCATCATAAATTGAGTCTGGTATTTATGAATCAACAACCCATCTGCTGAAGCGCTGTAAGGTAACCCAACCTTTGCACTCAGCCAGTCAAACGGGAAATGGCTCCCTAAATTTGGTAAGGTTAGCATCCCCTCAAATGTACCTAGAAACGTGCCCCGTTCATTTAGTCTTCGATATGTTAGATCCACCGCGCCCGACCCAATGAATTTCTTCTCTCCATTATCCAGAAACGGAGCCATATCGATCATGCCGCCTACTTTCATCTTGTAATCCCTCAGATCGATACTTCCATAAATACCTCCTTCCACTTGCCACCAGTCATCAAAGACCGGCGGATTGAAAAACTTTCCATCTCCGGCTTCCACTTTCAAAGTGGACGGTGGAATATACTCTACGCTAGTCGTCAACCGAAACAAGTCATCGCTGGCCACCGCACTGAATATTCCGCCAAATCTCATGTTCCAGGGCGGATTGGTCAGGCTCGAAATGCGCCCTTCGCATCCAATCAGCCCCACTCCGGTGGCGCCAATGGGAATAATCGCATTCTGTAATACCGCCCGCATCGCAATACTATCCACCTCTCCGGCTATAAAGCCCAGTCCTCCACCTACTTCAATAAAAGGCGTCAGCAATGTCAATCCAAAGCTGAGTTTATCTTTATCCTGATCGTAGGAAGCACCCAATTCTTTCAAACAAAATCCAGGAGCAAAACCCAAATCGCCGACCTGTAAACCTGAAACCGAAATCCCGCTGCGGCGCATTTCCAAACCCGATATGGAAATTTGAGTGGTGGCCGGGCTACCATTGCCACAGCCGGGCGATAATGCATCAAATGCCACCGTAAATGAAATCGACACCCCATCCGCTGATTTGCCACCGAGTAACAACAGCTCATCTAGTTTGATCTCTAGTCCTCCAATATCAGGGGTGAAGGTAGACAGCTGGTCGTTAATGAATCCGGTCAGAGTCCCTGAAGCCCCGGCCAGTGCCAAGTCATATTTCCCTTCCGCCAGTTTGAAATTACCGGTACCTCCGCCCGGCAAAGGCACTTCTTTCAAGCGAAAAGCACCATCCACAACTACCGAAAGTTGTTGTGTATCTATAGTACAACTTCCATCAAAGTATAGGAATTCATTAAAAACGATGACTTCAGAACTTTGTATTTCATGGTCGTTGTCCGTAGCCAACCACCCTGCTTCCGCATCTTCCAGACAAATTTTAAAGTAGTCATTTTCCCAGCAACGTGCGCCGGGTTTCTGGACCAATCTGGTAAAAAGTGTCAGATCCGGTAAATCCGGATTTGTAACTGCACAAGTATACTCTTTAGAATTATGATTTCCTATGACAATCTGATTTGAAGTCTCACCATTCAAGATTGTTCCATTCCGATACCACTGAAAGTTTGTACCTCCGCCCTCTTCTACACTTAAAACTCGTTGATTCTGCTGATTTCTTGCTTCGTACATCGGGATACTATCCTGCGGACTATATCTAAAAAATGATATATTCTGAAAGGGTAGTAAATCATCAAAGTCCAGGCGGTT
>CAZVLN010000068.1:0-5086 GCA_964627995.1 uncultured Saprospiraceae bacterium | reverse complement strand
AAACTAAGGTCAAAGTAAGTACATTCGGGGAAATCGAAGGAGGGTATGGTTCCACTAAATTGATTCCTTGCTAATGCCATCACCTTCAGCTTTGGATAATTCATAGGAGGAAGGGGGCCTGACAGCTGACAATTCATGAGATTCAGCGTCTCTATCTCTGGCATATTCCAATTGGGAAGACCTCCTGAAAATTGATTTATATTGACATTAGCAGCTAATGTGAGAAACTCTATTTTGGGCATATTCCAATTGGGCAATGGCCCGGAAAGGTAAGAAGTGTCTCTTGCCAAGTGTAACTCTCTTAGATTGGGAAAATTGTAAGCAGGAAGGGCTCCACTAAACTCATTCCCACTCAACTCAAGCATTTCAATGGTCGAATTAAAACCAAATGAAGCCGGTAATGGACCCGTGAGATTGCTTCTCGTTATATCTAACTCTTTCAGTTTTTTCAAACTTGAAAAGGCTGGCATAGGTCCTTCGAACTGATTGTTTCCAAGCTCCAATTTTTCCAAATTTGGAAGATTCAGATCCGGCAAAGGCCCTTTAATATTGCAATCATACAGCCATAGCGTTTCTAAAGAAGGAAAATCTAAATTTGTAGGAATTTGGTCTATTGGGTTGTCTATTAAATTTAGGTAAGTAAGACTAGGATATGAGCCTGAACCCGGAATCTCAGTTAAGTCATTCTTAGGAAGTTCTAACAGTGTTAAACTAGGTAGACCTAGGGCATCCCAGGAACTAATTTGATTTCGACCTAAACTGACTTCAGCCAATAACGGTGCAGATAGGCCGGGACTAACGCCCGTTATTTCATTTTCCCAGGCCGATAATTTTCGCAATTCCGGTAATGTCACGGCTGGAATTTCGCCTGTTAAGCCATTAGTCTGTAAGATAATTTGAGTCGTTTCATACACATAACGTGAAGTGGAATCATTGACCTCAATAGTGTCCGTTATGATAAAAGTAAGTCCAAATGGCATTTTCAGTGAATCCTCAATATTCTCGGAAACAGGCCAATTCTCATCTTGAGTCCAGACACTGCCCCCCAAGGCACTATAAAAAGTATTTAATTCCGGAGCATCTTGAATCAAGTGCTCCACCTTTTGCCCCGAAAGATTGTTCCATCCGAATAATGTAAAAAAGAACGCAATTAATAAAATTCGACTCACCATCTGTTAAAATTTTAAGTTTGCATTAAATACTAAATATAATGAAGCCTTTTTTTAATTTTGGTGACTTCAGTCACTTAACCTATTGATTTTAATCAGTCGTTGATAGGCAGAACAGGGCATCAGTATTAGTCTTTGACCGTTGTGCACCAAATTTGCTTCAGCGCTGGTGATGTCTTTTCATCTGCACAGATATTTTCAAAGATGAGTAGCAGTTTTTTTTTAGAATGTTTCTTGAAAAACATCTATTTTTTGAAGAAGCGCTTTACTATGTACAACTACTTCTGCTGGGTAGTTCTTTTGACAATACTATTTTCTTCTTAGACTAAAAACCATTCCTTCGACTAAAAAAGAAAGTATCTTCTATGCTATAGTCCCCCTATTTCATGATACTCCACATTCGCCAAGCAAAAAGTCACCGATCAAAAAGGGTCTTCTTGACAATCGCCGGGAACCTATTCACAACAACCATCTAGCAAATCCCCCTACGCACAAATCATTTTATTACCCCTCCGCGATAGTGATGCGGCGGGGCCCGGCGTTTGCCGGGCGTCCCAGCCACAATGTATTGTGGCGCCGGACCGACAGCCCAAAGCGTAACGCCACGCCCGAGGTGCAAGCAGCGGGCGGGGATCGCCCAAAACATTAAAAATATTACATAAGGCTTAAGCGGGAAAAGGCTCTTTTATGTCAATGGAGCAAGGAAGGCCGGCGCAGGAGTGTGCCCACATATAAAAACATGCCTAAGGACAATGCGGGGAAAGGGAATTCGCCCATAAGGATTTCGGCTACTAAGATGGCGCCTGTGTAAGAACACAAGAAAAAGAAGCCCAGCGACTGTGTGCGAGGCAGCCAATACAAAATTACACAGACAAGCTCAGCGGCTCCGACCCAAATGGCGTAATCGGCCAAGTCCAGTAATTCTAGCGGCTCGATCGCCGAGGCCACCGGAATCCATTTTAAGACGCCGGAAATGGCTATGATCAAAGAAGCAATAATGGAAAACGCATAGCCTAAAATACGCTGTGGTGTCGTGGTTTCGGGGTCGTGGTAATACTTCATACACAAAGTTCGAAAAAAATGATGTAAAAATACGCTTTTCTGTAGCTAAACTTTCCTGTCGGCTTTTGGTTTGAACCCTTAAGAACGACGCTCTTTTAAATTTGTCTGTGAATAGTTTTTCCTTGCTTTTTGCACACTCAACAGCGTGATATGAATGCGCCCACACTTTTTACTTTTTTCTCCGGGATTTCCTTTCTGATCTATGGTACCAGCTGCTTGTTTGCGCCCCATATGCGAAAAGAGTTTGTGCGTTTTGGTTACCCCCGACAACGCGTGTTGACGGGTATTTTGCAGCTTTTGGGTGCCCTGGGGCTGATTTTGGGGTACTTTATTCATCCCCTGATCGCATTCTTGGCGGCAGCAGGCCTTTCAGCTATGATGATTTTTGGCTTTTATGTGCGCCTTGCCATACGCGACCATATATACGCCGCTTCGCCAGCCCTAATCTATGCCGTCCTCAATCTGTATTTGAGCGTGCACTACGGCCAGTTTCTTTTTCCGTGACTTTAGGCCGCAAAAACGATAACCAAACACATGGCTAAAAAGAGTGCTGCGGGAAAGGACTTGATGAGCGGGTCTCCAATTTTTATATGCATACTTACAGAGCCTGCCAGCAATATGGCAAGACCGCCAGCAGCAGGAGACCTGAGTTCCGGATACCAAATTCCCACGATAAGCAAGATCGCCAAAATCACTTTTAGCGTGCCCACAACATAGACCGACCATTGAGGCAGACCGTAAACCTTAAACTCTTCAAAAATACTGCTGGCACCTCCACCGCGCCATTGCGTCGATTTCTGACCTCTCAGCAGCCACACATTTAAAATACTTAAGCCTACAATGACCTGAAGGGCGATAATTACATATTCCATATATTCCTTTATATAGTATACAATGTAAACAAAGGTTCTGTTTATCCCTCAGCTTACAGAATTTATTTTTTTTGGGCGGTGCGGCGGCTCGCATTCGAGCCGCCGCCGCTACGCTCCGGGCTATCGGTCCCCTGCCGGCGACCCCTTCGGGCCCTGCGCATCGCTACCGCGGGGGGAATCGGGTGTAATGCTTCCTTCGTGGGTTTGTGTACTTATTTCTCGGTCGTAAAGCGGTACATGACGCTTAGTGACACAAGGTTGGCATAGAAGTCGAGATCGGTGTGGATATCATCTTGCGTAGTAAGTATGTCCCTTCGCTCAAATTCTATATGCTCATATTCTACGAATAGAGAAGGTATGGTCTCAATGCTGATCTGAAATCGGTCGGATAGAGGCATCTGAAAACCAATGATGTATCCGATACCCAGTCCGACACCAAACCTTTGATCCACATTTTCACCATCCTCCGTTCTATTACTAAAATCTAAACCAATACTGGGAATCCATCCGTGAATAAACATTAGCTTATCAGCAATGATTCTTCGCTTTTCAAAACCCAGACCGAAACCAATGGATGAATTCAGATTCGATCTCGATATCTCTTCATCCTCGACAAAATTTGGATCCTCTCTAAGAATATTGGAATTGTCGTAATTTATATTGACATTCCCGATCTGATACCGCAGATATCGATTTTCAGCCGTTTGCTTTTTATAAATAAAATCAAAATTGTTTAGACCGGCCATCCTCAGCCCCAGCTCGTGGTTTGTCGTCTCTTGTGCCGATGTGGTGGTGAGGAGTAGAAAAAAGGAGAATAAAAAAAGAGAGAAATGCTTAATTGTATACATGATATACGGGTTTATTTACCCTAATTTACTAAAAACATAGGCTGGTACCAACAGACCCCTGAGTTTACAGGGTTTCTGACACTCAGTCCATCCCGAAGTGAATTGACTCCACCTCCATTTTTAGCCAGGTCCAATGGCCTGAATCTAACTCCCAGGTCGCTTCTAGTTTCGAAGGTACACGCACCCCATCAAACTCCTCATAGCCCTGAACCGTCAAAATCCACGGTATTCTATCACCATCTTTGTCGGCCCCATAGTAGCGCATCGCTTCAAAACGCGTAAAGTCTCCCTCTTCTCCAAAAGTAAAGGTTCCGCTGGCCTGCATTCCCCTCCAATTCATCGTCGCCCGGGCCCGGGTTTCGTCTATGGCTTCCCATTCGATGTAAGACTGCAAGGCCTGGTGGGGAAACCATACCATCTCGCCCAAAAACCGCTGCATAGCCCCTTCGTCAATCTTTGGACCCGATTCACGGACAACGGGAATCAAGCTATTCAGCCAAATATTCATGGTGCCCTTTCCTTCCTGGTAACTATCGCGACCGCGCATCCACAGCAGAGGATTCATCTTCACCTCTACCTGCCATAGAAAGCCCGGCGTATCTATTCGCGTAATCTGCTCAGCGGTGGCCGGATAAAAACTCTTCTGATCCGTCGCGGTTTTTAATTGCAGCCGCTGCCGGATTTCGCCGTGAGTCATTCGGGGCTTCTTCAGCGCCCCGGACCGGGCTAACCATTTTTTTACCGGAGACGGCAAACCGGAGGTATCGGATCCAATTGGGGTTGGAACTCCCAATCCGCCTAGCAAGGTTTTTTCATCTTCCCGGGCCTGTTGGTGAAATTGCCATTCCCCGTAGGAAAAGAGTACAGCAATGAGCAGGAGAACATTGATGATGGTGCCGTACCGCGCATCGGCCCAAAACATGATGATGAGTGTCTGCGACAAAAGCAGCGCCGCTAAGCCCAACATCCACGATTCGGGCATTTTAAGACCATAGATCACCGCGTAACTGACCAACAGAATCGCTGCCAGGGCCCACAGCCCGCCCACTGACTTTGAAATGGGCGCAGAAATGGGGCTGTTTTCAGCCCAGCCCATGGACTTGAACCATCCGATGAGATGAATTAGGCCGTGGAT
>CAZVLN010000067.1:0-9333 GCA_964627995.1 uncultured Saprospiraceae bacterium | reverse complement strand
TTTATGATTAAATTATTTGGTACGAGACACCTCTTCTCTCATAATACCATATTATATAATTAAGCCATAGAGGGCCTCTACCCCTACTTCACAATCACCCGAACCGTTTGTCCCTGCCAACGTAAAATATACAGGCCGGGAGTCCACTGAGCGACCTCGATCTCCTGCCTTCGCAAGGCGGGGGCTTGCCACATGGGCTGGCCCAAGGCCGACCATATCTCTAGTTGACCCTCTGCTGCAGGTAAGGCCACCGTCAGGCGATCCTGAACCGGATTGGGGAAAAGCTGAATAGACAACTCATTCGGAGAGGATGCAGAAAGGAGTACAATGTTTAACTCCTGACAAGATTGCATTTCTCCACAGGCATTTTTAACCGTCAAACAAACTTCATACAAGCCCACGTCATCATAGACGTGAGTAGGTGAGGGCTCATTGGATGTGTTTCCATCACCGAAGTCCCACTCATATTCCAGTGCAGCTTCCGACTGATCGAAAAACATCACAAAAAAAGCATCGGTCTCTACATCGAAGTCTGCCCGCAATGTGTCGGGCGACGGAATGGTAAAACTCGTATCCAGCGTACACTGATTTTCATCTTGCACAAGCAAGATGTAGTTTCCGCCGGACAAGGCAGTCAAAGAATCGCCGGGATTAATTTCAGTGCTTAAGGTACCCGTGCCTCCGCTTACTTGAAGGTCTATAGATCCATCTCGTGCTCCCGGACAGCTCTCTCCCTCTATGTCGGTCCAGGTGGCCACAATAGGTTCCGGGGCTGTAATAAGAAAACTATCGATTGTAGCCGTCGTTCCGCAAATATCTGTTATTGTAGCTGAGTGCCATCCTTCAGCAAACATATTTCCTCCAACGCCCATCGAGCTAGTTTGATCGCCATTCGACCAACCGATCTGATAGGGCCCTCGACCTCCCGAAATTTCGAATCCGATGCGTCCTTCTTCGCCGGCACAGTCCGCTGTGGTAATATTGGATTCTATGCCTAAAGAGTCGCTGGCTGGCGTTACGAGTACGGAATCTGTTAGCACCCGTCCACATGCATCTGACAAGGTAAACTTATGCAGGCCAATGGCGAGGTCAGACCGCTGCAGCGCTGTAAGGCTATCGTCCCAAAGCACGCTGAAAGGTCCTGTTCCACGGGGTACAAGTGTCGCACTACCTACTGCTGTATCGACACAAGCGGGAAATACTTCTGAAATAAAAATAGCTAGTGGCAAAGCTGTCGGTATCTCAATGGAATCCATTTTGAGACATCCACTTGCATCTGTAATACTCACCTGATTCCACCCGGCAGTCAGAGAAGTCGCGCTAGCTGTCTGCTCACCTGAAGACCATGTAAATTGATACGGCAGTTGCCCACCAGTTGCAACCGCAACCGCTTGCCCATCTGAGGTGTCTGGGCAACTCACGCCTTCGACGCGATCAAATGCCAATTCGATTGTATCTGGTGCCGTCAGCACATACTCCCGATTGTACGTACATCCTTGTTGATCGGTGATAGTCAATGCATACGTACCCGGAGCCAGGTCGCTCAATGATTCGGTTTGGTCGCCCGTACTCCAGTTAAAATCTAAATTCTCATCGCCCGGCAAGCTATGGACCTGGATGTAGCCATTATCAACACCGGCGCAAGTCGGGGACTCCAACTCTGGCACGGCTCCCAGGCTAAGCGTAACTGTGGTGTCGGCCATAAGTGCTAACAGATCATTCCCTTGAGACTGGGGAATCATAAATACGGGAATGGTAACATTATCACCGTCTTCTCCGGGGGACATAACAAAGACTCCCGGTTCATCATTAATAATGATACAAGCTACCGCACCAGCCTCTTGTGCGCGCATGGCTTTGGTTCCAAATTGGCAATCGCCACGCCTCACGAGGGCAATCTTACCCTGCATCAGACTGTCATTGGTATAGGAGCCACATCCGAGAATGGGGTTGGCAGATCCATCGTCTGCAACTACAGGAGCTGCCCGCCACCAATTCGCATTGGGATCTGCTCCCCAACCACCGCTAAATGAAGTCGAAATAACGAATTCTCTTCGCTGAGCACGTGGCTCATGAATCCGGGCTAGCAGGCGATCAAAGTCACCAAATTTTAAGCCTTCCGGTGAATTGATCGTCACATCTGTGGTCGAAAAACAACCCGCACTATCTAAAGCAGAAATGAATACACGACCATTTCGAATGGGGCGTAAAAGGGAATCAAAACCTCTATTTTCATTATCTACAAAAAAGGTAACGGGACCATTAGCGCCGCTCGTCCGCATGGCTACTGACGCTTGGTCGCCCAAACAAGCGGGTGGGAACAAACTATCCACTGCGAGGGTAAAGCTGCAGTCTGAAACCGGTGCAGAGATCCACAGAGAAAAAATTTGGGGTTGATTATCCTGTAAGTCGTTTTTATGATGGATCTCAATGACATAATCACCAAGTGGTAGGATACCGGCATTGATCATCTCCACATTATCTATGAAATTATCGTCTAAAAAAGCATCCGCGGCGGGGTTTTCGGGATCTAAGGCGAATGGAAAATATACAGTACCCGAATCAGCCCCATTCTGTGCAATCAGTCTAAGGTCTAAATCATTCACTAAGCGCGGGGTTCGATCGTTTAGTGCCGGGGCAAGCGGCTGTGCTGCCGGGTCAGTCCAACAAAGGGTGGCTCGGATGGGCGTACTTCCATCACTACTGATGTTATACCTTACAGTGTCTGCAGGATTCAATTCTTCTTCATGGAAGGGATGTCGCAGCGGCTGTGCTAAAACTTCGGCAGCCGACTCTGTATTAAGCAGACCCCAGCCGAAGCTATAATCGGGCCCTGGATTTCCGGCATCATCTGCGGTGTGAATTACTAAGCCCTTGAGACTACTCGATAGCATAAATTCGCCAGTCATTTGGCGATGCAGCTCCTGGAGTAGAACCAGGGATCCGGCCACATTGGGCCCCGACATGGAAGTTCCGCTGCTTCGTCCGTAGGCGTCATCGCTGGAGTTGTTGGCTGAAAGGAGTCCGGCGCCATCTCCGACAATATCAGGTTTGATTCGTCCATCGTCGGTAGGTCCATAACTACTAAAGCCCGTAATATTTACTGATGAAGGTCCGGAATAGCCGCCATTTACATTTCCCACTGCACCTATGGTAAGTATATTTTTTGCTGTTGAATAGGTGGGCAGGCAATCGAATCCGTTGGGATCGCCCACGCGACGGAAGGCATCAGATTCTACCCATTCGCCATTGATCCGCACCACATGCGAACCATTATAATTATCATTTCTGTTGTTCCCCGCTGACTTGACTATAAGGTAATATGGTGCATCATATGCGACTTGGTCCCATTGGGCGCTGCGCTGATCATAATATCCAAATCTGAAATCTTCAACACTATCGATATTGACATCGCCCCACCAATGCCAACGGGTATTCCCTTCTTCAGACCAGTCTCCGCGCGCCCACCCGGCAATGTTTCCATAAGAGTGGTTTGAAATTAGGAGCCCTTCAGCAGCAGCCTGAGCCATTTCACTGGCATCTGAATTCCAGTCGTGCGCCCAAAGGGTCGCTTCCGGAGCCATACCTATGGCTTCGGGATTGATGCCAGCACCAATTAATGTACCAGCGACATGTGTCGCGTGATTGGAGGGTGCAAACGGATCATCCCGCTGGATCGCCCGACCTTCAAATTCGATATGAGATGTCAATACACCTCCCCCGTCCCATTCGCCGACTATCATATCTGTACCCATCAGCTGGAAGCCACTGCGACCGCCATCTTGCACGTGATTGGTTCCCGTTGAAATTGCAGCTTGCCTATTGAAGGTCATATCGTAAATGGGGCGTCCATTCTCAATCCGTCGCAATTCAAAGGTCGTCCCTTGATCATTTACCAACCGACGAGGTGCTCCCGTTTTACGAATAAAAGTATTGACCGCCAGGGCCTGGGCTTGCTCATCTGCCTGCAAAGCTTGAATCGTATTAGAGAGCTTTGCTTGCTGCTTAGCCGTTAATGGCTGTTGCGCCTGGGCAATATAAGCGGTAGAAGATAAAAATAGAATGATCCAAAGGAGTCGAGTCAAAGTCTTAATGAGCATGAAGTGGGTATTATAGTGGTTAGACTAATATACGAAAGTCAAGTCGTGACCGTCTAACATTTATTGTAGTCTGTGTTCACTATTTTACGAGAGCAAAACAATATTTCTTTTGGTCTGATTTATTATAGATTATCCGAATAAAATTCTGCCAGCCGAATTGAGCTGTGCGGGGTCGGCGGGTAGGCCCCGCAAGGGGTAGTAGGGGCCATCGCTAATCAGCGATGGGTCGCCCCCAGTTTCTGGGGGTGACCGATAGCCCCGAATGACCCGACCCCGTCCCGAGGAGCGCCTCGCGCTCTCGAGGACGAGGGATGCGGCCAAAAAATTAAAATTCTAATCGCGGGGCAACTGTCGCATGAGGCGTCGGTGCACTTGATCCATAACTTGCTGTACGGGGTTGTCCCATTGCACTTCGCCTTCCCGAGTGTGGCTCCACAAAGTGGCTCCATCCGAGGCTCGAACGAGGTTAGCGCTGATGTTTACATCATTGGTTTGACTATTGAGCCGGACACCCTCTCCCCGCAAAAGAACATTGGCGGCATCGAGTCCGAATGAGGCCAAGTCACTGCGGTATCGGTGCTTTACCACCACGCAAGCAAAAACCAGATCTACATCAATTTTTTTAGCGAGTTCATCGGGCGAATAGTCTGAAACCTCGTCCAACTCGATGCCCGCGCTTTTGAGTCGCGCATTGGTGACCGTGGTGCTTTGAAGACGCACGGGCTCGTCGCGCCATCGAGATCCCATCCACCGAAAAAAGGACTTTTGAAAAGCGGTTTGCTCGCGGGTATCAATCTTTTGCATTTCCTCTGAAGTCATTCCTTTGGGCGGATTCCCTTGAAAAACAATTTGATAGGGTAAGACAGCGACGGTGGGGTTTTTATTCATGACCGACTCAAACTGCGGACTAACGTAAGCCCGACTGCAAGCACCGATAAATGCGAACAGGATAAGTACTCCCGGAAGAAGAATTGCGTGTTTTAGTTTCATAATCAATCTTGTTATATCTCTTAAAATTACAAAAATAAATCCATGTAGTTGTTCGCGGAAAAATTGAACCGCGAGGTGCTAGGAGCATTTGCTCTTCCCACCTAAATTTTAGGTAAGTTCTATGCTTTGAGGTGGTTTTTTTATCAATCGTAGGGGATCCCTATGAATTATTGCTTAATCCAGAGTTGCTGGATGGGTGGCTGGTTATGGGGTGGAATGAGTCGAATCACATACGGCCCGGGCGGCAGTTGCGATATATCCAGGCAAGGCTCTTCAAATGACCCTTGCTGTATTAACTGTCCGGATAGGGAAATCAGCTGATAGGCCTTCCAATTGTGGCGAATAAGGTTTACACATAGCTGGTTTCTGGCGGGCTGTGGATACAGCTTGAGGGCTTGCGGGACTGTGTATTCTATATATGTGCTCGTAGATGAGCTCGGATCTATGAGTAGGGCATCAAAAAAGCCACGGCTCTGCGTTCCGGCAAACTGGCCCATCATTTCACCGGCCACGCGCAGGTTGTCGTTCACCCATAAAAAATCGGTAATGTATATAATGGGATTGCCCGGCCACAACTGCCAGGCCTTAAATTCTCCTTGTTGATCTGTGCGCAATCGAATCGAGTGCACTTGAGCAACTGAAGTCGGCTGTTGCAAGGTTTCTCCTTGAAATGTTGTTATTTCTCCCGTTCGAATGGCCCAATTCACTTCATCAGATGTGGGGTGAATCGCTGTAACGGCAAGAGAAATACTTGAGCCGCGTACGGGATGCATCCACAAGGCGTTCCCTTCTCGATCCATGGCGCCCAGGTACCCAGCGACTTGTAAACCCGTTAGAATCTCAATGTTTTGCAGGCGGAGATTTCCTATGAATTGACCTCCGAAAAAAACGGCCGCTGCATTGACCTCAAGGGCAAACACATCGTCTTGAAACTGTCCGCGCAGATGTCGGATAAACCGCTCGGTGCCTTGCGTCGAGGCTGCATAAATAAAGCCATCGAAATCTGCCGTTGGGGTGAAAATAGTATCTGTTTGTCCGGATATCTGTCCTTTGAATCGGCCGGCGATGTAGAGTTCGTCTTCTATACTTTTGAGATGAGTGCCCTCAATTTCACCTGTGCCGTCGATCAACGTTGCCCATTGAAGGTTTAATTCCGGGGACCATCGCATGAGCAGACTGGCTGTCGTAGCTCGGGGTGCCCAGCTTTGATTGTCCCATTGTAGGGTATCTCGAATTTGAAATAAGGTAAGCAGGGTATTCGATTCGCGATGCCAAAGAGCTGCCTGTCCGAGCACCGCGCCTTCACTATTGAGGTGAATCAATTTTTCCAGATTGCCTAAGGTATCGAGCTGCATGACAAAAGCATTATTGCGCCCATTGGTAGAAATGAGGGTGTCTCCCTGGTATACGAGAAAGGAAAAAGCATTTCCAAAAACATACCGGCCTTGAGGTGATGGGCAGATATTGTGAACGCGGGTGTTTCCGCGCGAGGTAAGATTCCCCCAGACTGTCGATTCAGTGTCGCTTAGACAACCCAGAACTACTCCTCGACCCGGTGCTGTATATAATTGACCGTCCACCTGCGTTTCTCGCGGGTAGCCCAAAGCAAATACCGTGCATGTGCTGTCCAGGGCGGGCGATAGCGCATCCCATGTATCACTTTCTGCACCGCCGAGCTGTTGCACTACCTGCTGTGCAGAACTTCCCAAGGGGGCCAGAAACAGCAGGATGGTTATAAAAATAAAAATAGAAAGCAACGAATGCCTCATGCTCTGCGTTTGTATAGTAACGCAAAAGAAGCCAAAGAAGTGCAATCTTCATGAATGAAATATAGGTGTGCCAGAGATAATAACGAAATGCACTTTTATTGTTTACTTTTGCCCCCAGACTCATTAGAGTAATCAAAAGTTGCATAGTCTGAATTCTGAAAAACATTGATTATGGTTCAATTACGTTCCTTTTTTTATATATGTATGGTTTTAAGCCTTAGTATGGGATGCCAAAATGGTGATAGTTCTTCCAAGGAAGATACCCAAATTCTGAATGAAAGCAGCGGCGATCCCGCCATTGACGGTATCTCTGCTAAAATAGACGAGCGACCGGGTGATGCCTCTCTATATCATGATCGGGGAATGATGTACATGGATAGAGAGGTGTACAGCGAAGCTATACGCGATTTCACGCTGGCTTTGGAATTACAGCCCGAACGCCCTATTTATTACGAGGCATTAGCTGATGCCTATCTCATGAATAATATGTCCTTTGATGCCCTTGAGGTGATGAAGGATGCGTATGGCACCTTTCCCGATAGTGCACAGGTCGGTCTAAAGCTCGCTAAATACCATCTCATATTAGAGCAGTATCTGGCCGCTATGAATTTGACTAATAAGATCATTGAAAAGCAGCCCGGCTTAGCCGATGCCTATTTATTTAAAGGGATGGTTTATCGAGATATGGAGGCTCCGGTAAAAGCGATGGAAGCTTTTCAAACGGCTGTGGAGCTCGATGCAGGACTGACCGACGCCTGGCTCATAATGGGAGAGATGATGGCGGAGGAAGATTTGGACCTGGCGATTCGATTCTATGAAAATGCGGAACGTTCTGCCCCCGACCAATTGCGGCCGATCCACGCGCACGCACTTTTTCTTCATCAAAATGAGCAGTGGGATGCTGCTATTGAAAAGTACAGGGAGGCGCACCGAAAAGATCCCAGCGCATCAAAATCGTTTTACAATGCCGGTTTGCTTTTTTTAGAACTCGATTCCTTACAGCAAGCCCAAAACATGTTTGATGTAGCTATTGGAAATGACCCCATGTATGCAAAAGCTTACTACTACAGAGGCATGACGGCTGAAGGCCAGTCAGACACCACACAAGCCCTGGCGGACTACATGCGAGCACAGCAGATAGACCCCAATATTGCAACCCTGAGCGAGCGTATAGAAAATCTTCAAGAAGAAAAGCCAAAAAAATAGTCCATTTTTAGCCCGTTTGCATTGTTCAATACATTGGCTACAAAGTTGGGGTCATGTCTAACAGTTTACATCCAAGGGGTGCTTTAGGCATAGTTTACAACTCCTGGCCTATCTTCTCGTTTAATGTTTGAACAAAATAAACGGTACTAATATGTTAGAATTTATTCAAAAACAACGATTTATAATTTTCTTTTTTCTCGCTATTGGTCTCATAGGTACGGCCTGCGACGATGATGACGATGATATAGAATTTGATGCGCGTCAAGTCAGTTACGATTTAGCAGCTAATGAAAATTCGGGAATAGCTCCTAATGGATTAAACGCTACAGCCACTTTTTGGGAATTTACAGATGATCAAACGATTGTTCGTTTGGAATTGCTCGGTGGGTCGACAAATACAACTCTAAGTCATCCTGCACACATTCATATGAATTCAGCCGAAGAGGGTGGTGATATTGTATATTTTTTAGGTCCGCTGGATGGTTTAGAAACAGCACCAGGCATTAGTTTTCACATGGTCAATGCCGGATTTGATGAGTTGATAGCTTTTGACGGATATATTAACATTCACGAAAGCAATGCAGCATTAGGCAATGTGGTATCTCAGGGAAATATTGGTGCTAATTCCGATGCGACGGTCGAGGAACGGAGTGTAGATTTAATGACTAATGGTCGCTCTACGGTGTATGATTTGGATGCAAATAGTAATAGTGGGTCAGTATCAGCCGGCGTAGCTGCAACAGCTACCTTTACCGAGTTGACTAATAATATGACATGGGTTACTTTAGAGCTAACCAACGGTTCTACAGGAACAAGTGTATGTCATCCCGCTCATATTCACATGAATGCAGCTTCTGAAGGAGGCGATATTGTTTACTTTTTAGGTCCAGTCGATGGATTAGGAGCTGCTGAAGGAGTAAGTTATGCGATTGTAGAAGAATCTTATGATTTTCTAACTGACTTTGATGGATATATCAATATCCACGAAAGTAATGCCTCATTAGGAAATGTGGTATCGCAAGGTAACATCGGGTCGAACGCAGAATAATAGTTTAGAACACCCTATTTTATAAAGGTCATCTCCATTTGAGATGGCCTTTTTTATTTATAATGAGCTTTATAATAGGAAGGCCGGAGTTGTCTCGTCTATTTTTATATATCGCCCTTTAAGGGCCTTAAAATCGCATTAGTTGGTGCTTTCGTGAGAAGAAAGGGTCTGAACCGTTGACATTGCCCTGCCTTGTCTCGCCAAAGCGTTAGCGTAGGCG
>CAZVLN010000066.1:0-9850 GCA_964627995.1 uncultured Saprospiraceae bacterium | reverse complement strand
GTATAACTCGTATTGCGCAACTCCATATGGGTAGCACCACCCAAATGTGCATCATCTAAATCAGGTAATATTTCAACTGGCTCATAAGATGCTTGAGGAATTTCCATCGCCGACTCTTCTAGCACCACCCCATCTGAAGGAATATTTTCGTAATGATTCCTTCCAACATGTCGTTCTCGAGAACTACAAATAATGTTTGGCCCTTCTTCTTCTGTGCAGTCCACAGGTTCATCGAACGGACCTAACGTCCATTCAATATCTTCACCTCCTGTGAATTCAGTACAATCACAATAATATTCTGTTTCTGCAACAAATTCAGGCTTTAGAATTCCTGTCAATGCACGATATCTCCGATCAAAGCTATTTAAGAAATCTACCCCTTTCTGCCATGCACGCTTGCGCTCTTTAGCTCTCTTCGCATTTACTCCAGGGGGTCCTACCAATAAGCAATCTGCACAATTAAGTATACCATCATTTCGATCCACATTGGCTTGATAATCAAGTAATGTTTCATGGTAGTCGATGGCAAAATTATAAAACGAGTCTTGTGCCGTAAAGTCATCCATTTCGGAGGGGGATGTAACAAAATAATTTAAGGTTCTAAGTGATATAGGTACAGGGATATCCATATTTACCAATTCTGTTTTTTCCTCAATTACGATTTCCCAGCAGATTGGTAACGGACACCACAAGGGAGTTTCTATTTCAAACTCGTAGGTTTTAATTACGCTTTCATGCTCAACTGAATTTAGCAATTTTGCTCTTGAAAAGAACGGAACAATCTCTATCGACTCGGAAGCATAATTGTTTAGTTCAGTTAATTCCGGCGCTCCAACAGAAAAATCCTCTGTAGTTTTTGGATAGCTTTCGTTTATTAAATACTCTCCAATATCATCCGCAAAGAAGTCAACAATTGTATCCTTTATGGCGGGGGTATTTGCGAAGTCGGCAATCATGCGAATCCAAAAATTCTCATGATACTCCAGGTCACTAAATGGTCCTTCCAACAAATTGTCTGCCATATCGAACAGGAACGCATTCACCATATTCTGATTATTGATGATTTGTGCGCCTTGATTGGGTGCACCGAAAGTGGCAAAACCCCCGAAATTGTTTTCTATCCCCGGCGAAGATTTGTATCGGTCCATTTGACGTGCGACAATTCCACCTTGACTGTGGGCGATAAGAATTGTTCGCTCAGGATCATAATCAGGATTTAAGTCCTCTTCCATTTCTGTGGGCACTTCATTGTCATACAAGTTTTGCCCGATGCTGTAGGTAGTACTACTGTTTTCATCGATCCCATAATCGACTCTCGTAGAGATGATCTTTCGACTTAATTCCGGATGATGAACGCTTGCTCTATTAAAGGCATTCGCCATATTTGACCATGCCGTGCTGTTCCCACCCAAACCGTGAATCCAAACCACATGTCGAGTGGAGTCCTCCAATTCCGGTAGGACGGAATCCGTTGGCAGGTTCGTTGTATCAATCCAAAAGGTATCCGTCGGCGGTTCCAGGGTATAAGATTCAGATAGCACTTCAAAATTGCGATCTGCAATCGCGTGACTGGTATCCAATTCACACGGAACTTGCTGCGCTCGAATAGATGAGGAAAAAGTGATTAACATAAGTGTAAAAACGACGAATAAATGCTTAAAAGTTTTCATAATAATAAATATTTATTGTTTAATAATTTTCTTAGTAATGACCTGATTGTCATCAGCGTAGCGAACAAAATAAAGCCCCGGCACATAAGAACCTACAGTGATCAGATTTTTGACCTGAGAGCCTTCTCGGCGTGCCATTTCTTTTCCGGACACATCAAAGATCTGTAATAGAGCATCGGCAGACGGAGCCTGGTTAGGTACGATGTTGAGATTGTCTCTCACCGGGTTGGGATATACGCTGATATCAAGGGCTGTAACCGATGGCTCTGACGATCGAGGCTCTACCTCTGGTGGCGTACACAAATGGTCAAAGTCAACTTCAACGACTTTGAAAGCGCACAATCCGTTGACGGTTTCTAAGCGCTCCACGCTGTAGGTGTGCAAAGGAAGGTTGAGGGTGCCTTCTTCCAATGAGAATTGTTCAACTAGACGGAACTGCCAGTTGCCCAGGGAATCATACTCTACCGTAGTAAGATGTTTATCTACGGTGTCTAGAATGATTTCGAATCCCTCGCCCTCGGCAACGAGTTGGCCGTCTTCGTTCTCCACAAAGTCATAGGAAGAGTCACCCTCAACCGGAACCTCATCTCCTTCTCCGTCCTCGGGATTATTGACATCGCCATTGATAAAAGAGCTATCGACCACGGTGGTATGGATCGGTTGATCCTCTTGATAAAAGGTCGAGACTCCGCCGTACTGAACGGTGTGTGTATAAGGTAGCACATACGAAGGAAAATACTCCTCCGCATTTACGACCTCCCGAACATAAATGTTGTCGTCCACATCATTATACCCCATCGTAATTTGCTCCACTTCGGTCTTTGGCTTCATAGCCACGTAATCATAAGTGGTCAGCTCGTTTGAGGTTTCTAGTGACTCCCCGTTAGCCAGGTAATACGTCACTTTGGTGGTCTGGAGAAATTTGGACTCCACAGTCATGTTTTCGGGCACCCCGGCTATTTCCGGAACATCACACAGGCTTTGTCCATAGGACAGATTGGAAAGGCTAATAAATAATAAAAATAAAAACGTCTTAAAGAAGTAAATAAATAAATGTGAAAACTTAACATTTCTCTTTTTGGGTTTAATTTTGTAAAATTTCATAATTAAAGATTTTAAATTAATAAATGTGATTATTGCAATAAACTAATTGATATTTCAAATTTATACCAAAGATTTGAAACTGTCAAGGGTGCGCTTTAGAAGAAAATTCTAAATTCGAATATTTCATCAAAAAAAGGCTGCATTAGAAAAAAGTTCTAAAAAAATAGTCTTAGAAAATTTTAATTTCGATTCGTTTTGACAAATTCATGACAATAAAATCCTCGAGCTAAGGCAATTTTCAAAATGCTGCACAGTCATTTTTGAGGTCCTCTTTTCCTCATTACAGGTTTCCATTATCTGATCAGTGCGGGAGAATAACAATGGACTGTTTTTGGCAGCAAGGGCGGCCCTTATAGATGCAGGTCCGCCGTGGCGAACTAAAAATAGCTCATGTATGGGCGGGATAGTCTGATGAATCATACCTTATACTATCAACAAACGACTTCACTCGCCCCATCCTATAAGTATCGCATCACCTGCCGATGGCATGAATGGATCTTTTTTCAGTGCCCAAGGCCATATGATTATGCCTAACCCGCTGATGGACTTGATGTCTGGAATAGTGTCAGGGATCTTGATGAGGATTTTTACGGTTCTTTTGCGAGAGGGATAGCAGCGGCAGGCAGGGGGGGAGGCGGCGAGTAGCCGTAGAGCGAGGAAGTGACCTTCGGAAACTCCCCGCAGCCATACGGATACCGACGCATGGGCCCCTGACTACTAGTGGATAGCCCGACCGGCCCTGGATTCCGGGCCGGTCTCGCCCTGATACCGGAAATCCTTAAAAATGGACCGATGAGCTTATTATTACAGCTAGCCGGAGGGATTTACAGCTGAGTTTTCGTATCTTTTGGATTCATTTATAAGGTGTATTTATGTTGCATGTGTATAAAGCCTCTGCCGGCTCGGGTAAGACGTATACGCTCACTCAATTTTATCTCAAAATTTGTTTCGACCATCCGGAAGATCCGGCCTATTTCAGGCATATTCTGACGATGACTTTTACCAATGCCGCAACGGCGGAGATGAAGGCTCGGATTCTTGCCGAATTGAAAAATTTGGCCTTTTCGCCGGAACGAGCTGAACATTTAGACTATCTCGCGGACAGCACGCAAAGGTCCAAAGCTGCGATTCAATCCCTGGCGGAACAAATTCTCCGACAAATGATGGAGCGCTATTCGTCTTTTTCTGTGACGACCATCGATAGCTTTTTTCAAAGTGTTTTACGGCTTTTTACCCGAGAGCTGGACATTAAGGCTGGCTATACGGTGGAGCTCAATACGGATGCTGTGCTCGATCAGGCGATACATGCTTTCCTGGAAGATATGCATGCGGGCCACCCCGGTCTGTACTGGATAGAGGCTGTGTTGGAAAAGCGCTGGGAGGAGGGGAAGAGCAATTCGTTTCAAAGTGAATTAGGTGGGCTGGGAAGGGAGCTGTTTAACGAGGGGATTTATGAGAAACTCAGCACGGTCGATCCGGATCAATTGCTGAAAATTCGCCAAAATATAAATGCTGAATGTGCAAAATATGAGCGCAACTATCAAAGCATTCTGGAAGCGGGCAGGGCGGTGCTGGAAAAGTTTGACTTAAGCCCCGATTCGTTTAGTGGAAAGAGTCGGTCAAAGGCCTGTACGTGGCTAAATACCTATGCGGAACTGGATAAAATTGCCGGAGACTCTAGCGAAGTGCTGCGGAAATTTACCGAGGCCATTCACGATCCGGACAAATGGCTCACCAAAGCGACGAAAGGGGCGGAGCGCGACCATATGCTACGCGCACTGGACGAACTGTATCCCTTAATAGAACAATCGGTGGATTTTATTCTCAATCAACTGCCTTTGTATCAGTCGTACAGAAGTCTGCGCGATAATATTGAGTCTTTCGGTTTCTTGAGTTTGTTGGAAGTTTATGTGCAGCAATATTGCGAAGAGCACAAATGCGTACTAATTTCTGAGACAACAGAATTATTACGGAAGGTTATTGACCATCAGATGTTGCCGTTTTTCTATGAACGCATGGGTGAGCGCTTCGATCATATCCTGCTGGATGAATTTCAGGATACCTCTACTTCACAGTGGGAAAACCTGGAAATACTGGTGGAAAATGCCGTTGCGCAGGTCGGGGGGTCTGCTTTGATCGTAGGCGATGTCAAACAGGCCATCTACCGCTGGCGAAATGGCGATTGGTCCATTTTGCAATTTGAACTCCAGCGAAAATATGCGCCGGAGGAGAAGTATAAAGAGAATGAGCTCAAGTTTAATTGGCGCAGCCAAAAGGAGATCGTATCCTTCAATAATGATCTTTATGCGGAGCTTTCAGAAACGGTGGGCCAACACATACAAGAGGAATATCAGTTTGCCGAAGCTCCTGGTCGACACAGTCCACTGCTGGCAAATGACGTTTACAGTGGGGGCAGTCAAACTATTCATAAGGGGCAACTAGAGCAACGAAACGGAGGCTACGTACAAATGGATTTTTTCTTAGCTGCCACTAAAGACACGGCGTCTACCTGGGGCATTGAGCCCAAGATAGAGCGGGAGGAGCAGGAAACTGCCATGTACGCGCGAATTAAATCGGTGATTATCGACGCACGGAAACGAGGATACAACTACAGGGATATGTGCATTTTGGTGCGTAAGGCCACCGAAAGTAAGGATATGGCCGAGCAGTTATTGATTTGGCAAAAGGAGTCCGGAGATGGGCAGTTCCCTTTCACTTCTCCGGAGATTGTTCGTTTGGACCAATCCTTTTCAGTCCAGCTTATCATGGCTTTTTTCCAATTGATGCAGGATCGCCATCACGGCGTAGCCCGTGCGGAATGGAATCAAGCCTTATCTTATCTGCAAGAGGGACTAGAAGCGGGACTAGAAACCGCAGAATTAGATCCCGACCTAACCGACCTTCTAAACCAGGCGCACAGTCAGTCTTTGTGGGAAATCGCCGAAACGCTCATTCAGCGGTATGAACTTTCCGCTCATGAAGGGGAAATCCCGTTTTTGCAGGAGTTTCAGGATCAAATATTGGAGTTTGCGGCGCAACAGGGCGGTCACGTTCGGGAGTGGCTGCAGTATTGGAAGGAAAACAATGTGTATAAAGAGTCGGTTGTGTTACCCGAAGAACAAGATGCCATTCGCCTGATGACCATTCATAAATCAAAGGGCAAGGAGTTTCCCATTGTTATTTTGCCCTTTCTGACGTGGGGGCTAACGTCACTGTACGACCGGGGGTCTCAAAATTCGACCTTGTGGTTGAGTCAAGTGAACTTGCCCACCCTCCAATTGCCAACCTTCCCGGTCAAGTTCAACAAGCGATTAGGAAACAGTTCATTTGAAGGCGACTTCCAAAATGAAATTGTAGCACAACTCTTAGACTCGCTCAATTTACTCTATGTAGCGACCACCCGGCCCGAAAATGAGCTGTATATTTTTCCTCTTTATGTTAATGGAACGAAACTACGAACGGTGGGTGACGCCATCTTTCATAGCCAGCTCGTACAGGAGGCGCTGGCTCCAGAACCCTCAGATCCTGAATTGGGCTATTTTAGTACGCATTTTGGAAAAAAGAAAGCCTCTGAGAAAGAGGAAGAACAGCCGTTGATAGCGACCCATGCCCTGTCGACCTATCCGTCCGGTACTCGACTTCCGTCCTTGTCTGCTCGACTCTCTCGCACTGATTTATCCGAAGCCGAGCTTTCACCGCTTAGTCGGGGGAGCATACTACATCAGATTATGGAACAGGTGTTTTCGGCAGCGGATTTAGATAAAAACTTAACCCAAGCTCTGGAAAGTGGACAAATTGATCGCGAGCAAGAACGAGAAATGCGTAGAGACCTTTTGGCCTTATTGGAAGATCCTACGATTGGACCGCTCCTGAGTAACCGCTCAAATTTTCTGGCCGAGCGGAATATACTCCTCCCGGATGGGTCTACCCAACGTCCTGACCGTGTCCTTTCGGACGAGCAAAAAGTCAAAGTTATTGACTTCAAAAGTGGAGAGAAGTACGCTTCCCACCAACGCCAGGTACAGACCTATATAGACACTTTACAAAGTATGCAATCAAAGCCCGTGGAAGGGTACCTTATTTATTTAGATAAAAGTGAGCTCGTTTCTGTAACGCCCTCGTCAAACTCATATTCCTCATGACCACTTTTTTACAACAAACCGCTCAATATCTTCATGATGCCCATCATCAAGATTATAAAAAACTTCTGATTCTCACGCCCAATCGGCGGGCAGGTCTGTTCTTACAAAAGGAGTTGCAAGCCTTGTCAGACCAGCCCATCTGGGCCCCTGTTATGATGACCATGGATGAGTGGGTTCAGCATCACAGTCTGTATGTGCCAGCCGATCGCCTCAGCGCCATTTATGCCTTATACGATTTATGGACGGATTACTTTTCGGCCGAGGAGCCTTTTGAAAACTTTTATTTCTGGGGGCAGCGGGTCCTGGATGATTTTGATCAAATCGACAAGTACTTGGTGCCGATAGACAAGCTCTTTACTAATCTATCGGATGAAAAGAAGATCGATGAACAGTTTTCGGGGTGGAAAACAGAACTGCTTGATTACCTACGGCAATTTTGGTCGAGCATTCCCGAGATTGAAGAGGACTCTCATGATGGTATTGCCTTATTTCACACCATGTGGGCCGCTTTGCCTCAATTGAAAGCGCAGCTCGATCAGCGATTAGCAAAACAGGGAACGGCCTACAGCGGTCATATGTATCGCCAGTTAGCTACGACCCTAAAATTTGATGAGGAATGGTCGGATTACGATATTTACTTTGTGGGTTTTAATCGACTTAACTCCTGTGAGCAGCGCATCATGGAACGAATGAAAGAAACTCATGGTGCGCAGGCCATATGGAATGTAGAAACTAATCTTCTGCCGCCAGGTTCCTTTCATAATGCCGGCATGTATCTGCGCTCAGTGCGGGATGGGCAGGACAACAACATTGTATTTTCAACCGATTGGACAGTGGCCTCCAAAACGGTCTCCTCTTTTGGAGTTCAGAAAAAAGTAGCACAGGCTAAATGGATTGGCGAGCAGTTGGCTCAGGTGCCGGAGACCGCAGAGGAAACCATGATCATCTTACCCGACGAGCAGATGCTTTTGCCTTTGCTGAGCGCGCTACCCGAGGAAATTGAGCATGTCAATGTATCTATGGGTGTATCACTTAGCGAGACACCTGCTGCTAGTTTGCTGGCTACCTACCTGGAGATGCATCAAAACTATGCGGCCGATCATTTGGCTTTCCGGACCCAGGATGTGCAGGCCCTGACGGACCATCCGTATATGCCCGAGCTTAAAGCGCTCGATTTTTCTCATGCTCGGATGCGTCTGAAGGATCTGCATGCAGGTCTGCCCGAATCCATGAGACCATTTTTCAAACCGCTGGCAGCCGCCCAGCCTGTTGAGTTGTTCGATCATTTATTATTGGGCATAAAAAATTTGCATGCCCACCACAGTAATCGCCAGGACACCTCTGTGGGATTGGCGGAGTATATCTCCGAGGTACTGGTTTTCACCCATCAGCGCATACAGAAACTCGCTGATATCTATCGGACACAGTCCATGGCCCTGGAACTCGATGCTTTAGGTCAGCTCATTCAAGACTATTTCCGGCATGCCCGAATCCCTTTCCAGGGTGAGCCCCTAAAAGGATTACAGATTCTGGGTTCATTAGAGGCTCGAAATTTGGACTATAAACATCTTTTTATACCCAATCTGAACGAAGGCGTGTTTCCCCGCGGAGGCGATAACTCCCTCATTCCGTTCCACCTCAAAAAGGCCTTTGGAATGCCCGTCGTCGATGATGAGATCGCGGAATCCGCCTATTATTTTTTTATGGCCTTATCACGTGCACAGACGATTCACTTGCTCTATAATGAAAGTATGGACGTACTTGGTGCCCGCGAGCAGAGCCGGTTTGTGCAAAGTCTAACTCTGTTTACACCGGATAATTGGAAGTTGTCTCAAAGCCTGCAAGTTCAGAAAGTCGAGCCCAAAACGCAAGCACCCATCGTCATTGAGAAAACCGACGCTATTCTTTCAGCTATACGAACCGATCTACAGACTGGGCTGTCACCGTCCAAGTTGCGCACGATTCTGCAGTGTCATTTGCGCTATTATCGGCACTATATTTCCAAGATTAAGGAGCCGGATATCCATGATCGGTCATATTCGCCACTCAATATTGGAAATCTATTGCACGACCTCCTGGAAAAGTTATATGAACCCTTTAAAGGCAAAAAAATCAAGGCAAACACCCTCGATGAAATGCAAGAGCGCATAGATGGTGAATTGCGCGACTTGATGATTGAAGACTTAAAGGTCGACCCTGATCAGATTGAAAGGGGAGAGTTGCTTTTACTTTACACATACGTAAGGCAAGCCGTCCAGAAAATATTGGATTACGATCGTGGCTTACTGCCTTTTGAAATGGTAGACCATGAAGTCAATATGGGGGGGCTTCGTATTCCGATCAAAATTGAAGGTTTGGATTACATCACTCTCACTGGAAAAATTGACCGAGTGGATATTGTGCAGGGATATTACCGATTTTCAGATTATAAAACAGGCGTTTCCGGCTTTTCACAAAAGTCTGCCGCTGAGATTGGCCCTTTTTCAAAAATGATGGAACCCGACCAAAAAGATTATCATGATCTCGCGATTCAGCTCGGAATATACGCCTGGGCAAATCACGAGGCCGGAAAGTATCAGGATCGAAGCGGTATTCAAATTGGTCATTATGTGATCCCGGAAATGCACGACCCTGCGGAATATGATGACCGGTTCCACATCGGTAAGGCAAAAGAACCCCTGGATTTGGCGGAGCACTATTCCGATATTCGGGAAAGTTTAACACAGATTATCGGGCAGTTACTAGACCCCGAAACGCCTATAGTTCAAACGTCCCACACGAACCATTGCTCTTATTGCCCATTTCAGCAACTATGCAAACGCCAGGATGCGGGCTGGTTTTAGGTGAGTATTAATTTTTGGGGCCTACCCTCCGCTTCGCTTCGGGTCGCTACGGTCCAGGCTATCGGTACGAGCTGCGCTCGCACTCCTGCCT
>CAZVLN010000065.1:0-9856 GCA_964627995.1 uncultured Saprospiraceae bacterium | reverse complement strand
GCGCCGATGTTACTGCGTCAGAGCACGTGGGAGAGTAGGTCGCCGCCGCTCTTTATAACAAAAAGCTCAATACCGAAAGGTGTTGGGCTTTTTTTATTGCCCCGCCCTGGGCTCCGATCGGGAAGCAGGGGAGCCAGGAAGTTATTTTTGTATTCGTTCGCCCCCGGCCCCAAAAGGGGAGGCAGCGCGCAGTATTCCTTTGATTGTCCTCAGTCACTAAAAGGGAAGGCATCACGGATCTTTGAGGTTATCATTTCTATGGATTGCTCAAATGCATTGAGGATTTCCTGATTGGCAAATCGGAATTCTGATATACCTACACTTTTAAGGAACTCAGTTCTCCGATTGTCAATTTCCCTTTGTTTTTTTGTGAGGTGATATCCTCCGTCTCCTTCAATGGATAATCTGAGTTTGTGACAGTAAAAATTAAGTGTATATTTTGAAATGGGATGCTGTCTTCTAAATTTATATCTCATGGGTTGAGTCTTTAAATAAGCCCATAGCTTTCTTTCAGAGTCGGTCATATTTTTACGAAGCCTGGCAGCATTTCTAAACACCTTGGGCGTCGCGCCATAGTGCATGCCTTCCATTTGTAGATGGTCTTTTTTAGTCATAGGCTTATAAATTTATTCGCGGGAAGGCCTCCCCTTTAGACTTTATGTTTAAAACGTAAAAGGATTCAGTCCAGGGCTAAACCAGGAACAGTACGAAATATTTCGAACCGCAAGCGAGCTGTTGATGCTTACCTTTCCAGATATATTACCCCCAACGAATCTATACAGATTTATGCCTAAACATAATCCGCCAGGCAGCTTGGGAAAGCCTCGGCGATCCTTTTTTATATCAGAAGGAATGTTGAAGGAAGGAGCAGTCCAAAAGATCCTTTCATTTAAAAATAAATAGTTATGAAGCATGAATAATTGTTTTTTTTTTTAGGTTTGACTTTTTATAAAACTTGTTGAAATTTCTTATCCAGCAAAGTGAAACTAAAAACAGTAACTATGAAGTTATTAAAATCAATCTTATTTTTATTGGCGGTTATATGTACAGCACTAAGTACGCAATCCTGTTCAGACGAATGTGAGGATGTAGTATGTGAGAATGGCGGCACGTGTATAGACGGCGCTTGCGATTGCCCAGACGGTTTTTCTGGGGCTAATTGTCAAATTGAAGATTTATGTGTCACTCAAAATGTAGTATGTGAAAACGGAGGTACTTGTGTTAACGGTACATGTGAATGTCCAAATGGATATTCCGGATCTTCGTGTGAAATAGAAGATCGAGCCCAATTTATCGGCGATTATAATGTTAGTGAGGCTTGCGACATTGGATTTTCTAATTTTACCATATCCATAGTCAATTCACCTTCATCAATAAGGGGGATAATTATAGAAGACTTTTATTTTAATGGAATGAATGTAGAAGCAACTGTAAGTGGCGACAACCTCAATATCCCTTTACAAACCTTCACTTCCCCACCCCCTGAAGAAACAATTTCAATTGAAGGTGATGGGTCTATCTCTGAAGCCACACTAACTCTGAATTATGTTTTAAGGGATGGATTCTTGACAGGTAATTGCGTAGCCACTTGCACAAAGCAATAACTTTTAGAAAAGCTTACTGACCTTCAAAATGTTTGCACTTTTCCTCATTCGAATCGAAAGCTGGGCTTTTATTTCTTCCCAAATCAAAAATGTTTAAAATGCGATTGATTATATTCCTAATGCTATTTTTTCTCGCTCAACTTATGTCAGCCCAATCCTTTACGGAAGCTATGCAAATGCCACCTTTTGAGGGCGCTTATGGTTCTGTGGATGTTGCAGACGTAAATAATGATGGTCATTCTGATGTTTTAATCACCGGTGGCGTTACAAAACTATACCTTAATGATAGTTTGGGAAATTATACCGAAAAAATGGGTACTCCATTTCCAGAGGTTTATGTTAGTGACGCGGCCTTTGCCGATGTGAATAATGATGGCCATCCCGATGCTTTTATAATAGGAAGCATTTTAGGGCCCGAAGCAATATCAAGACTTTACATTAACGATGGTTTAGGTAATTTTACTGAAAAGCCAACGCCAGAGGTGGTTGGCATAACTTTTGGTTACTTGGCATTTGAAGATGTAGATGGAGATGGTGACAATGACTTGCTGACTGCGGGATATACGGGAGCCGACTTAATCTCCCCAGGTGAATATGTTTCAAATCTGTACATAAACGATGGCTTGGGTAATTTTACGAAAAAGGAAAATACACCCTTTGAGGGCGTAGTTTATAGTCATGTGGCATTTGCTGATGTCAATGGAAATGGACACCAGGATGTTGTTATTTCCGGCGAAATAGGAGGCTTCTCGTCTATTACAAAGTTATATCTTAATGATGGTTTGGGTAACTATACCGAGAATCCCGATGCTCCTTTTTCAACGCGTGACCAAGCAACAGTAGCATTTGCAGACTTTGATGGGGATGGTCACATGGACGTAGTCTATGGAAGCAGCAATTTTTTTGACGCTACCAAATTATATATCAATGACGGGAATGGTAATTTTACAGAAAAAGCAGGTACTCCATTTGAAGAAATTTATGAAGTTCATGATGGTACAATCGCTGTAGCGGACGTTAATCAAAATGGCCATATGGACATATTTATCATGGGATTTAATTCTGAGCGCGTTTCTAAACTATACATTAATGATGGCGAAGCAAACTTTAGTGAAGTTGCCGGAACCTCTTTCAAATCATTTGAAGAGGGTGAGGCTGTATTTACAGATGTTAATAGCGATAACTATCCCGATTTGTTTATCATAGGAGAGATGTTAAATGGCAACAGTGATACAAAACTTTACATCAACGATGGCATGGTATCTTCGGCAGATGATGCGTTTAATCAAAAGCAGTCTCATTTTGAGCTTTTCCCCAACCCCACAAGAGGGAATGAGTTTTTCATAGAGTATCACACTGATAAGCCGACAAAGATTTCTCTATCCATGTATGATGTAAATGGTGTGCAAGTAAGCCAGCAGCGAGAGACGGCTATACCGGGCACGCATTCTTACACTATTGCTACGAATCCCCTTCGCTCAGGTCAGTACATTGTTGTCTTAAATGATGGAAGTACCATACGATCAAAGACTATTATTGTAGAGTAGAAGGTCGCAGAGTGTATTTGTAAGGATTTCTTTTCTGAGTTATATAAACATCGTACCATTCAATAATGGCAGTAAACTATGATTAGCTCAATACCGTAAGGTGTTGGGCTTTTTTTATTGCCCCGCCCTGGGCTCCGCTCGGGCAGCAGGCTGGCTAAAGATAGAAGTTGGTTTTAGTTCAGGGTGTTTCCTTCTTCGCTCACCACCTCACAATACATTGCTACTCATCTCAGGCAAGTTGGAGAGAGGCCGTTCTGCTGGACCTTCTCCAACGAAACCATTCTCTCTCTGCAATATCCTCCCGCACCCCAATTTCCGATTTCTTCCTATCTTTCCAATGATTATTTATTTCCTGATTAAATCCCGTCCGCTATGGTTCGCTGCTCTGTTTGCGATATTGAAATCGAACGTAACTATTGTCCGCAGTGTGGGCAGTATCATACCGGGCGACGCATCACCAATAAAAGTCTTTTACTGGATCTCGTAAATGGATTGTATTCTTTGGACAAGTCGTTTTATGAGAATATGAAGCTCGGCCTTTTCCGGCCAGCCAAGCTGGTACGCAATTATTGGGAAGGCTATCGACGTTATTATTTTAGTCCCGGCAAATTCCTGACCATTGCCTCTCTTTTTTTGGTCTTGAATTTTCTGATTCAAGATGATTTTTTTTCGATCACCGTGGTTTCTGACGGTATAGGGCCTCATTTTGTGTTTCTATTCATATTGCTTTCTCTCTATAGTTTGAGTAGTTGGGGCGTATATTATCTATACGGCAAGAATTTTAATGAGCATTTTGTGCTTAATATCTACAGTATATCTATTTGGATCATCTGTATCACACCCTTCTCCATCCTTTGGGGCTATCTCAATGTAGAGGGCGTGGAGGAGCTTTGGACGGCTTTTTTACTTTTGGTTATCGGGGTATGGAATAATCGGGTCTTTAAGATGGTTTGGTGGAAGCGGATCTTGTACATTGCAGCCAATTACACGGTTTTAACGCTGCTCTTTTATGTGCTGCTCCATGCATCTAACTTTAACGGCGACTTTTAGTGGTGCGGATGCTCATTTCAAGAATGTCGAACAATCAATCAGTGACATCTGTCATCGGTCTGGTCTGTCACATGAAAAAGCAATTGGATATGATAAGCAGAATACGTATATTATTTCTTCTCAAATAAATAACTACAAGACCCATGAAAGTTAGATATTACCTTTTATTTTTCCTCTCGTGCATCATACTTTCCAGTTGTCAGGATATTCCCGATGGCGCTGAGACGGTTTCCGATTTTGAAATTGATCAATACCTGGGGACCTGGTATGAAGTGGCTAGATTGGACCATCGTTTTGAGCGAAATCTGACCGATGTCTCGGCTCAGTATTCCCTGAAAGATGATGGGACGATTAAGGTCATCAATAGCGGCTACGATACGGAGGATAAGGAATGGGTGAAAGCCGAAGGCAAAGCCAAGTTTCGAGGCGCTGAGTCTGAGGGCAAACTGAAGGTTTCCTTCTTTGGCCCCTTTTATTCGGGCTATAATATCTTAGCCTTAGATGATAATTACCAATATGCGCTGGTAGCGGGCAATGATTTGGGCTACCTCTGGCTACTCTCTCGTTCACCCTCAATCCCCGAAGCTATAAAATCTGATTATTTAGATATGGCGGAACAAATTGGGTATGACACGTCCGAGCTCATTTGGGTGGAGCACGAGAGACAGAATCCGAATCTTTCAAATGAATAAGGACCCAGCCCCCGGGATTTTCCCCCATCTTTGTATCAATATGGATGCTAAAATCTCAGTCAGTTTCTTTACAACTATCGCACGGACTATGTGCGAACTCAGTTCGAGAAGAGTGAAGACGTATTCTTTTCTATTTCTTTTTTTTCTGCCTCTAAGTGAGGCAGCCTCTCAACTCCAGGCTCAGGATACGGTCAATATACCCTCTGACTCTACCCTAAGCTTGTCGGTTCAACAAATACCTGAGATCGTGGTGAGTGACTTTGACTATTCGCAGCCTCTATTGCAACGAGATGGGCCCACCAGTCATATTCCCGAGTCTATGGGACAACGGTTTCCAAATCGATCCATAGCCTACCGTCTAAATACTCGGGCGGGCGTAACGGTGCAGGAGCGGGCTCCGGCCAGTTATCGAATTTCTATCCGGGGGAGTTCTCTGCGATCGCCCTTTGGTGTTCGAAACGTCAAAGTATATTGGAACGGAATGCCGTTCACTCGAGCTAATGGGGTAACGCCTCTTCAACTATTAGATCCTGAAATGATCGGAAGAACGGATATTTTAAAAGGTCCTATGGGGAGCAGATTTGGAGCCGGTAATGGCGGTGTACTTTTTTTCCATCGGCCTGCTCATCAACATACAGGACTGGATGTAGGATCTACCCAGGGAAGTTATGGCTTCAACCGATACCATCTTCACTATCGGGATACCTTTCAGTCGGGTCGAATTTGGCTGGCCCATGCGCGTCAGGCCTGGGATGGCTACCGGGACCATTCCGCTATGCAGCGTCAAAACACCATAGCTCATATGGAATGGACTCCCGATGACCGTCAGGAGCTCTCTATTTCTATTTTTCACTCTAACTTATTTTATGAATTGCCCGGCGGATTGACGCGGGAGCAAATGATGGGGAACCCCCGTGCCGCCCGTGCCGGCGCTGAATCCCAAAACAGTTCTATCGATCGCTCTTCCACCTATTTCTCTGCACAGCATAGCTTTCAGTGGGCCGACAATTGGCAGAGTCAGGCGGTAGCTTATATTCGCACACACGCATTCGACCATCCTTTCATTTTGGATTACAAGCAAGAAACCGGATATGGAGTCGGTGGCCGATGGGGTATACAAGGTCATACACGATGGGGGCGCCATCATTTTGACTTCACAGCCGGACTGGAAATCCAATCGCAGCATACCATGGCATCAAACTATGGAAACCAAAATGGACAACCGGATAGTCTGCGCTTTCTCGATCAGCTTAACATACACACCGGCTTTCTGTATCAGGAGGTCCGATGGCGGCCCTCAGATTCGTGGAGTTTGAATGTGGGCCTCAGTGAAAACCGATCAGAGTTTAGCATCGATCGATCGGATGCTCAGGGGCGACAGCCTGATCAATCTGGGATTACTTCCTTTCCAACTTACATTCTCCCGCGTTTGGCCCTGCAATATCGAATGAATGAAAACAGTATGATATTTGCCCAATGGAGTCGAGGGGCATCCACACCTACACTGTCCGAAGTCCGAACCAATGAAGGCAGCATTAACCGATCGCTGTCGCCCGAGCTCGGACAAAATGTGGAACTGGGGAGTCGCACGACTCTCGATCGCCTCTACCTTAATGCATCTATATATTATTTTCGATTATCGGAAACCATCACCAACTACACCGATCCCCAGGGCGTCGTTCTTTTTCGCAATGCAGGAGCTACCGATCAGTATGGGGTAGAGATCGAATGGAAGTACCAATTATTGCCCTGGACTCATTCCTTTTTTCGGGATATACATTTCCAACAAGCGATAACGTATCAATCTTTTCATTTTCGGGATTACAGGCGCAACGGAAACGATTTCAGTGGTAATGCACTGCCGGGCGTCGCGCCCTGGCAAGTATTTACCCAATTCTATGCAGAGACTGCAGGAGGCTTTTATGTTGCGCTGTCCTATCGCTGGACCGACCGATTGCCACTCACTGACGATAATGCGGTGACCCAATCCCCGATTCACTATACCACGAGTCGGCTGGGGTATCAATTCGAGCTGGGGCGTAGTATGCAGGGATCCATTTTTGGTGGAGTAGACAATATCCTGGACCAGACATTCAGCTTTGGAAATGATGTGAATGCCTTCGGTGAGCGCTATTTTCAGCCGGCCCCGGGACGGAATTATTATCTCGGTGTCTGTATTAAGTATTTGTGGTAATGGGACCCGGGGATTCCGTCAAATGAATGGATGGTATAGATTTTTTCTTTATCCCTTTCTATTATCTTTACTTTATGTTTTCTATTGAATGGTGGAAGTCTTTTATTATCCCGAAGTTGCGCTTTGCCGCTTCTTCGTCTGTGGCTACTATCGCAGATTATGTCTTGTACCTGCTGCTGGTCACGACTTTGTCTCCGGTAGTCTCCAACCTAATTTCAGCGACTACAGGCATGATCATTAACTTTGTCCTGCAAAAGAGATTTATTTTTCAACTGAAGCGCCGTGTGTACGAAGCCTTTGGAATTTCATTATTGACCTCAATTATCGGCATAGGTCTGGGTACCTTATTAATCTGGTTTTTAAATCAATACGCCTTTTTTGAGAACCATCAGTACGTGACTAAGGCGATCGTCACAGGGCTCATCTTTTTCTATAATTTTTACATGAAGCGCTTTGCTTTTGAACGGCGATGGAAATCATGAGCATGAAGAGAATAAAGGGATACCATATTTTGGCCGGATTGGCTCTTATTCTTGTCCTTTATTTCCCCCTCTTTTTGCATCTGGACAGTCTGCCCGTTACTGTATGGGATGAGTCCTTATTTGCACTTCGAGCACTCCATTTGTTTGAGGAAGGAAGCTATTTGTATAATTTCAATTTCTACACCGACTTACCTAATCATCCCAACACGAAACTCCCCTTCACAACTTTTTTTCAGGTCCTGGGGTATAAACTTTTTGGAGTAAATGAGCTGGGACTCCGTCTTCCTATCATTTTCATATTCCTGGGTTTGACTACATGGATGGTTTTCCATTTCAAAAAACATTATCTCAGCTGGGTCCCGGTGCTTATTTTTCTATTCATTCTCATAGCGAGTCCCGGCTTTGTCCGTCCGCATATGTTGCGCACCGGCGATCAGGATGTGCCCTTTGCCATGTATCTATTATGTGCGACACTTCTTTTTTTTCAATATCTGCACAGCACTAAAGGAAAATACGTTTGGGGTTTTGCCCTGGCATGTATAGCAGCGCTGATGACCAAAAATCTGCTGGCCGGGATTATCGCGCCCGGTTTATTAGTTTACGTGATCTATCAAAAGAAATGGCGATGGTTGTTTCGTCGGCCGGAGTGGTATGGAGCCTTATTTCTCATCATTGGCGTCTATGCCGGAAGCCTGGTCTACTTTGAATGGCAGCATCCGGGCTTCATCGATCGCATGTGGAACTACGAGTTGATGGGCCGATACCAAAAAACCATAGAAGGGCATCAAGGCGGTCCGTTATATTACCTGAATAGACTGATACGGGGTATGGGCGTATTCTTTTGGCCTGCTATCTTCTCACCATTACTATTATCCGTTCCGGACGTGCCAAACCGCTGGAAAAGTTTGATTCGTATTTTATGGATGAGCATGTTATCCTACGGACTGATTATAAGTTTTTCAGCAACCAAGACGAGTTGGTATGTGGCCCCTCTTTATCCGGGTTTTGCCCTGTTAAGCGCCGTATCGCTTTGGCACCTCTATCAATGGTATTTTGTTAATCGGCCCCGATCCTGGCAGGTTTCGGTATCTCTCATTTGTATTTTTATATACAGTTGGAATTACGGGCATACCATAGCTTCAAATTACAAGCCTAAACCATCCACAAAAGGCTCAAAGTATGGGCTCTTTCTCAAGCAATTGGACCGATCGAATGCGCCATACCGGGAATTCACCATTCTCGACAATAATTTTGGCACCTCGGCCTATTTCTATACCCAGATGTACAATCGATTAGATCCCACCTATCAACTCACGTATAAAAGGTATATTCATCTACAGCCTGGTCAAAAATTAATGAGTTGCCTCAATGATGTTCTGAAACCGATCGATCAAAAATATGAGTATAAAGTCCTTGAGGAATACAGCGGTTGTCAACTTCTTGAAATCACGGCAGAGAAATAGGGGATAAGTTCTAAATTCAACGGGTTCGTGACAGTATCCAGTAAGCGATCATTCAACCATTTTCATACCTTTGCACTCTATGCAAAAAGAGCAATCCTACAAAGTAGCCCTTGAGATCGTGAGCCTGTTGATCACAGCCGTTATCGCCCTGGCCGTTCTCGCTCCCATTTATATTTACGACATTGACTATCCCTTTTGGGTGGGCAATGCGGTGCTCATCATCGTGTTTATCACAGCCTTTCGCTACACCTTTTTACTTCGTTATAGTTGGCTAAAAAACTTTTTTTGGATAAAAGTCGGCTTCATAGCCTTCAGCCTCTTGCTGGTGGTCTCCCTCGCCAATTACCTCAGCAGCCTCAATCGCTATATGGATGAAGATGGCCTGAATACCATTACCTACGCGCTCAAATACCGCGAGCAAATGAGCATGATAAAATACATTAAGAACGAGTTACTTTTCTTTGGTGTGGGCAGCATAATTTCCTCCGTTGCCTTAGCGATCCGCCTGACAGTCTCGGTCTGGCGCGATGTGAATAACAGGTAAAATCTAATATTTATTTTTTGGGCGTCCCCCCGCCTTTCAGTTGGGGTCGGGCTATCCGTTCCTATGGTCGGCGCGTCCGCCTGGCCACTCTACGGCTGCGGTGGCTTCGGTTGTCGCCTCCTCGCTCTAGAGCGGCAGCAGACGCAGCACACCGCCCATACCACTCCTATCCCTGACGCATACAAGAGACCACCTTTTTTAAGATGCCGCACCTACGGCGCTCAATTTTAGTTGCGTGTAGTTTCTACAACGATTTCGCCGCTACGCGCTGATAGGATCA
>CAZVLN010000064.1:0-9961 GCA_964627995.1 uncultured Saprospiraceae bacterium | reverse complement strand
GCTAATGGCTAACAACTCAACGATTCAACGAATAACCAACTCAACGACTAAACGATTTAACGACTTAACGTATTTCTGCGTGAGGGATAGAAGCGGCAGGCACCCCACCAGGCGCTGCGATGCAGCCGCCGAGCGAGGAAGCGACCGCCAAGAAGCTCTACGCAGCCGGACGGATGCCAGCGGCTGGTGGGATGACTACGAGCGGATAGCCCGACCCCGAGGCGGTGCCAGCAGCAGAGCCCGGGGGCACGCCCGAAACATCACCATAAAAAAAGAGAGACCATTTTGACATAGCCTCTCTTAAATATCGTACTTGGTGAATGTGTTTTCTTATTCTGCCTCAACAAGTTTGGCACCCTGGACCAGAATATTCACGGTATTATTAAGCACCTCAATGAATCCCGAATGAATATGGAAGGTCTTTTCATTGCCGTTATCATCCTTGACAATAATGTCTCCATCACCCAGTGAGGCCACAATAGGCGCGTGCTGAGGTAATATCTGGAATCGACCATCTTCCCCAGGCAAGCCAATCATTTGCGCCTTACCTTGAAACAGTTTCTTCTCGGGACTTAAAATATGAACGTTCAGCATGATTAAGCGTTTTCTTCGATCATTTTCTTACCGGCCTCAATAACTTCTTCTATATTTCCTTTCAAGTTGAACGCCGCTTCCGGATACTCATCCATTTCTCCATCCATAATCATGTTGAAGCCTTTGATGGTTTCCTCGATCGGCACTAAAACACCTTTTAGTCCTGTAAATTGTTCAGCTACGTGGAACGGTTGTGAAAGGAATCGTTGAACTTTTCTTGCTCGGTAGACCACTTTGCGGTCTTCCTCGGAAAGTTCCTCCATACCTAAGATGGCAATGATATCTTGAAGTTCGTTATAGCGCTGTAGTAGGTTTTTGACTTTCTGAGCTGTTTCGTAATGTTTGTCCCCGATGATTGCCGGGTCGAGAATTCGAGAAGTAGAGTCCAGCGGATCCACAGCCGGATAAATACCTAGTGAGGCTATTTTTCTGGACAATACCGTAGTCGCATCCAAGTGAGCAAATGTTGTAGCCGGAGCGGGGTCTGTCAAGTCATCTGCTGGCACGTATACGGCCTGCACAGAGGTAATAGAACCGCGCTTTGTAGAAGTAATCCGCTCCTGCATTTTACCCATTTCCGAAGCCAAAGTAGGCTGGTAACCCACAGCTGAAGGCATTCGTCCCAACAAAGCTGAAACCTCAGAACCCGCCTGCGTAAATCGAAATATATTATCGATAAAGAAAAGAATATCCTTCCCGCCCTGAGGATCATCGAGATCGCCATCGCGAAAATATTCTGCAATTGTAAGTCCGGATAAGGCAACGCGTGCACGAGCTCCGGGGGGCTCATTCATCTGTCCAAAAACGAAAGTTGCTTTGGAAGACTCTAAGTCTTGGGTACTAACCTTACTCAAGTCCCAGCCTCCCTTTTCCATTGATTCTGAGAAGTCCTCACCATAATTAATAATCCCTGCTTCTAGCATTTCACGCATTAAGTCATTTCCTTCTCTCGTTCGCTCTCCTACACCAGCAAAAACAGAGATTCCGTCATATCCCTTGGCGATGTTATTAATCAATTCCTGGATAAGAACGGTTTTTCCTACACCGGCACCACCGAAAAGACCAATTTTTCCACCTTTCAAATAAGGCTCAATCAGATCGATAACTTTTATTCCCGTATATAAAACCTCTGATTCTGTAGACAAATCTTCATACCTGGGAGGCTTCCTGTGAATCGGATATTCATCTGTGCTTGATTCAATCGGTTGGATGCCATCAATGGTTTCCCCTACCACATTAAATAAACGGCCTTTAATTTTATCTCCGATCGGCATGGAGATAGGTTGTCCTTTATCCTGTACTGCCATTCCTCGTGTTAATCCCTCTGTGGAGTCCATTGCGATGGCTCGAACCGTATGTTCACCCAAATGTTGTTGCACCTCTAAAACGAGCGTGCTATTTTCGCCACGCTGAATTTCAAGTGCGTTATACAAGTTGGGGACCTGTGATCCTTCATCCGAGAAGCTTACATCGACTACAGGACCAATGACCTGCTTTACAATACCTTTATTTGCCATACCTTATAATTACGTGCTGAGGTTATTAAAATCGGGGCAAAGATAAGCTTTTTCCCGTTCAGACAAAAAATAGCATAGAGAATAATTCCCCAAAAAAAGAAATCCAAACGAGTAACAAGAAATCGGATTCCCTACAGCAAATATGAATGTGGTAATATTAAGGATTGAGCGCTGCTCTCTTTCGCAATATGCTGTTTTTTGTGAAAATGACACATACTTTAAAAAAACAAATCTTTTCAGCCTACTTCCCTTAAATCTTTCGAACTTTACATTTCAAAGTCCATCTTGACAAAACTGAAGTCAAAGGATAACTTGAACTATTTTTAGATAAACAGAATTTTATTAGAAAGCTTATACTACAGACGACAATTCTCTTTTGGGGTCCAACTAAGATCGAATTCATCCAAAAAAATTACACCCTAAGGATATAAGTATCAGCTAGATTTGTAGGCCAAACTGTACTAAATTTTATAGATTACAAACTGTCATGAGTAAAAAGTCCAAACAATTTCCCGTAAGTGGTATGAGCTGTGCAGCTTGTGCAGGAAGTGTAGAGTCGGTTTTAAAACAAACCCAAGGTGTAGATCAAGCTGAGGTCAATTTTGCAGACCAGTCGGTCTGGGTTGAGTATGACACCTCGGAAAAGGATTTAAAGGCTGCCCTTCAGGAAGTAGGGTACGACATTATTATTCAGGAAGACAACCCGCTGGAAGAGCAGGAAAAAGAAAAACAAAAGTCCTACATTGAATTACAAGGTCGAACATTCTGGGCTGCTATACTTACGCTTCCCGTATTCATCATAGGCATGTTTTTTATGTCTTGGGAAGCCGGCCGCTGGATCTCTTTGGTTCTCAGCACACCAGTTTTGTTTTATTTTGGTAGGCAATTTTTTATCCAAGCTATCAAGCAAGCTAGGCGCTTTAAAGCCAATATGGACACATTAGTGGCTTTGAGTACTGGGATTGCATATACCTTCAGCCTCTTTAATACGGTTTATCCGGAATTCTGGACAAGTCGTGGCTTAGCCCCCCATGTGTATTACGAGGCGGCTACCGTTATTATCACTTTTATCCTGGTGGGTCGCCTGTTAGAAGAACGCGCGAAGTCACAAACCGGAACCGCATTGAAAAAGTTAATGAACTTGAGGCCTGAGCGCGTCCTTTTAATCTCCGACGGAGAAGAAAAGGAAGTAAAAACTGAGGAGGTTCAAGTGGATGACCAGCTGCGCGTTCGACCCGGCGAACGCATTCCCGTCGATGGTGAACTCATCTCGGGGGTCAGCTATATCGATGAAAGTATGATTAGTGGGGAACCCGAAGCGGTGAAAAAGGAAAGGGGAGACTCGGTTTATGCCGGGACTATCAATCAAAAAGGAAGTTTCGAATTCAAGGCTAAAAAGGTAGGGGCAGAAACGCTTTTGGCACAAATCATTACTCGAGTTCGGCGGGCTCAGGGCAGCAAAGCCCCCGTTCAGAAACTCGTTGATCGAATTGCCGGGGTTTTTGTTCCGGTTGTCATTGTTATTTCCATCTTGACTTTCGTTTCCTGGAATATTTGGGGCGGAACAGATGCCTTTTCGCATGCCTTACTCACTTCCATAAGTGTACTCGTTGTAGCTTGTCCCTGTGCCCTGGGCTTAGCTACACCTACCGCCATCATGGTTGGTATTGGAAAGGGGGCCGAAAACAATATTTTAATACAGGATGCCGAAAGCTTACAGCGAGCTCGAAAAATTGATACGCTGATTTTAGATAAAACAGGAACCATCACGGAAGGGCGCCCGCGAGTGGTGAAACAAATATGGGTGGATAATAGTAAAGCACCTAAAGGTAAAGCCGTGGCTTTAGCTATGGAGCAACGATCGGAACATCCCCTGGCCCAGGCTCTTATCCGCAGATTAAAAGAAGATGGAATCACACCTGTGACAATTTCAGGTTTCCAAAGTATTACAGGACGAGGACTGAAGGCGCATGGACCTGAAGGTGAAGATTTCTTTATCGGAAATGCAGCACTCATGGATGAGCAAAACTTATCCATACCTGATGACATCCAGGAATATCTGGATAGCCATTCTCATGAAGCCCAAACCCATGTATTCTTTGGTACAAAATCACAGGTAATTGCAGTTTTTGCAATAGCCGATCAAGTAAAAAAACACGCAGCGGCAGCCATATCAAAATTGAAATCCCGACGAATTGATGTCCAAATGCTTACTGGTGATCAAAAAGGTACTGCGCAAGCTGTTTGTCAAGCCGTGGGGATTGAGACTTACCGCGCCTCTCTCCTACCTCACGATAAAGCAAATGAGATCACCCGACTTCAAAACCAGGGGAAATCTGTAGCTATGGTGGGGGACGGAATAAACGATTCAGAAGCGCTTGCTAACGCAGACTTAAGTATTGCCATGGGGCACGGAAGTGATATTGCTATGGATGTCGCTGATATTACTCTAGTAACATCAGATTTGACATCAATCGATAAGGCACTCAACCTATCTCACTTAACGGTGCGGGGCATCTATCAAAATCTGTTCTGGGCCTTCGTCTATAATATTGTTGGAATCCCGATTGCAGCTGGAGTCATTTATCCCTTCACAGGTTTTTTACTGGATCCTATGATTGCAGCAGGTGCTATGGCCCTCAGTTCGGTATCTGTCGTTGGAAATAGTTTAAGACTGCGGAACAAAAAACTCTAAGAATATCGTTTCACTATAAAATAAAAAGAATGAAAAACTACACATTCAAAACGAATTTACAGTGCACCAATTGCCGTGCAAAAGTCGCTCCTTTATTAGATAAATCATCCCAAGTAAAGAATTGGAATCTGGACTTAGAAGACCCTGAACGAAGACTTAGAGTTGATTATGCAGGAACAGATCCAAAAGATATTATCGCATTGGTAGAAAAGGTCGGTTTTAAAGCTCAACTGGATGAAGCCCTCTCCGAATCCTAATTGTAAGTAAAATGACATTTTCTGACCAGCGACTCGAAAAAGCTTACCAATTTGCAAAAGAAGCGCACGGCGATCAAAAGGACCGCTACGAAAATCATCTTTTCACCTCGCACGTGGTGAAGGTGTTTGAAGAGACCGGTGGCGAAAATGCGCCTGCTGACCTCGGAATGATAGCCTTGCTTCACGACGTCTTGGAAAAAACCTCTGTAGAGGCCCAAGAAATTACCGAAGAATTTGATGAAACAATCTCCCAATCGGTGGTGGACCTTAGCCGTAAGCCAACAACACCTTACTTTGATTATATCCGAGATCTTTCGTCCAATCCGCGTGCTGTGACAGTTAAGCGAGCTGATTTGAATGTCAATTTGAATTCCGCACAAAAAATGAGACTGCCAGGTGACCCTGAACGAATAAAAAAATATACCCAGGCGCTCTCGTTATTGAAATCAGCTGAAAGCCATGAGAGATAAGTAGTCTTTCGCCTTCACTTTATTAAGTTTTCTTTACCCGGAAAGAAACTGTATTTTTCGGGCTTAGGTATCTTATTTATTAAGTTCTTTAGATCTCTATTCCAAAACATTACAGTACCATAATTTTGGGTTAACATTCCAGCAATAGCAAGCCACTACTTTTGAGTATTGACAAATCATACTCGAAAGATGGCAAAACGTAAACTGGATATTTGTGTAATCTCCGACATACACCTGGGCACTTACGGTTGTCATGCTGTCGAGCTGCTGGACTATCTCCATCAAATAGAAACGGATATTCTTGTTTTGAATGGAGATATCATCGACGCCTGGCAATTCAAAAAAAAGTATTTTCCCAAAGCGCACGTCTCTGTCGTTCAACATATATTACAGCTATCACGGAATGGAACAAAAGTGTTTTATCTAGCTGGCAATCACGATGAATTCTTACGTCGACATATCCCCCTTCAGATGGAATCATTCTACTTAGACAACAAGCTCATTCTAGAAATAAATGGAGAACGGCTCTGGTTTTTTCATGGTGACGTATTCGATGCCAGTATTCAGGGCTCAAAATGGCTGGCCAAGCTCGGCGGAAAAGGATATGACTGGCTTATTCGAATCAACCACGTCATAAATACGATTTTAGATCGCATGAATCGGCCACGAATGTCCTTATCAAAAAAGGCCAAGGAAAGCGTCAAGCAAGCTGCAAAGTTCATCCGAGATTACGAGAAAATTGCCGCTGAGCACGCCATTGATCAAAAATATGATCGAGTGATATGCGGACACATTCACCAGCCGCAAATCAGAACCATACAAAATCAAAAAGGGTCTGTAGTTTATATGAATAGCGGCGATTGGATTGAAAATTTGAGTGCGCTTGAATATGCCCAAAATGAATGGCGGATTTACCGCCACCAAGAGGACTTCATTCCCGATGATTTCAATACAGAAAAGCTTCCTGATACAGAAATACACGAATGGAATCTAAAGAAAAAGGAAATTGATATATCCTCCATATTAAGCTCAGAATACATACTTCATGTCTTATAAAGATTGGCTATTCCGAAATATTCATAGCAAGAAGTTAATCTATAATTGTTGCTGGGAAGACCCTGCCTGCGATCGCGCTCTTCTTAATCTGACGCCGGAATCAGATATTCTCATGATAACGAGCGCAGGTTGCAACGCTCTGGATTACCTACTCGACAATCCGCGTTCGGTGCATTGCGTAGATCTCAATTACAGGCAAAATGCCGTCCTGGACCTAAAAATGAGTTTGTTTAAATACGGTGATTATAATCTACTGTGGCAGTTCTTTGGTGACGGGGCTCATCCCGAGGCTAAAGTTGTCTACAATAACCATCTTCGCTCCTACCTAAAAGCTAGTAGCCAGCAATATTGGGATCAAAACATACATTACTTTAAAGCATCCGGACTACGTGCCTCTTTTTATTATCGCGGAAGTTCGGGCTTATTGGCCTGGCTCACAAAAAAGAGTATGCTCCTTAGACCTGGCCGCGGCAGGGATATATTGGAATTATTTTCAATTCGTAGGTTCCAGACCTTAGGCCATTGCATAAACAAATGACTTTCGTCCAAAGAGAAAACTATAGATTTGACAGACAAAAACTTGCCTGGACATGGGAAAATACGTATTTTATTGAAAACTAAATAAATTCAAAATTATGAGTAAACTCACCAACAAAAACGCAGTCATAACAGGCGGCTCCGGTGGTATTGGTCAGGCGACAGCAAAAAAAATGCTCGCAGAAGGTGCTAAAGTCCTGATCGTAGATATTGACGCAGATGCACTTTCTCAAGCCCAAAAAGAAATTAATCATGAGGATCTGCATATATTTCAGGCCGATGTGACCAAGGCTGAAGAAGTAGAAGCCTATGCAGAAGAAGCGAAAAAACTATTTGGGCAAGTAGATATTTTCTTCAATAATGCAGGTATCGAAGGAGCCGTAAGCCCCATTGAAGAATATCCACTTGACACCTTTGATAAACTAATCGACGTTAACATTAAAGGTGTGTATTACGGTTTGCGTTACCTTTTCCCCCTTATGAAAGAAAATGGCGGATCGATTATTATCACATCTTCTGTAGCTGGATTAACTGGCACTCCGCGTGTACTTCCCTATGTGGCAAGTAAACACGCCGCCATAGGAATAATGCGGGCTGCTGCCATGGAAGGAGCTCCCCATCAAATTCGGGTCAACACTATAAATCCCTCTCCGGTGGATAATCGCATGATGCGATCATTAGAAGAAGGCTTTGCACCAGGTCAGTCAGAGGAAGCCCGAAAGAATTTCGAACAAAGCATCCCACTAGGTCGGTACGGCAAAAATGAAGATATGGCCAACACTGTCTTATTTTTGGCAAGTGATGACAGTAGTTTTATAACCGGCGCAGTCATTCCCGTTGATGGAGGTCTCACCGCCGGTTGATATGCTCACTTTGTTCGTGTAATTGGTTACATTTGCTCCATGCAATTATCGACGGAAGACATGAAGCGACTCATGACGGGAGGAGCGTCGATTTACCAAACATACACTGGTCAACCCTCTCCCTCAGACTACTGGATTCAAGCATATCTGGGCGCTTGCGCATGGGTAGACTCTTCAGACGAAAAGTTTCTTTATAAAACGAAGGCAAAAGAGCTAAATAGGCCAGCACCTGCCCCTTTACAAGAGGCATTTGCTACATGGGCGAAAGACCCCGATTCCTGGGACTACAGAGAACTAACTCTGCTGTGTAAAGCTTATCAATTCGAATTCCCTGCCCTTTACTTGACTGAAACTGTTTTTCATCCCCGTCAGCGCCAACATACTTCTGATGTTTTACTCGAACAAGCTCAACATCTGCTGCAATCACTAGGAATGCGATATGAGCAGTCCCGTCTATTTGCTACAAATCTTAAGGAAGATGAATTTTTGAGCCTGACGCCACTCGACCGCAAACTAAGTTGCCGTTTTCGATGGATGACTAAGCAGGATCCATCATGGGTCCATTGGCTCAATCAATGCACAGCCCAGGAACAATTTGAGATCCTGTTAGAAAATATCTACAGACCCTACACCCCTGTAGCTGAAATTCTTCGCAACTGGGGCCATACCAGAAGTAAAAAACTACAATCTCTACTACATATTTTAGCCTGGAAACACCCTGAAGTATCATCTTCACTCGATGCTTCAGAATGGTTGTTAAGTCCCAGCGAAGCTATTGAGGGCAAAACGAAACAAAAAAGGTTCTCCTGGCCTACTCCACCTCTGCTAAAAAATATGCGCTTAACTGAAAATGAGCGGCAAATAGCCTGGTTACCTCCAAAATTTCAAAAAGAAGGCGAAACGGCTGCACTCCACGAACTTAGCATTCATAGCGCTTATCTGTATGGAGATAAACAACAACTTAAACAGCTTTGGCCGCGTATCTCGTTTGACGAAAATGCAATTGATTTATATCGGGCAGCAGCTAAACAATTAGAGCCGAAATTCTTTCTAACTCAATATGCAGAGGCTTCTGCAGAAACAAACTTCCCTCCTGAACAAATAGATCAGGTGCAGAAGTGGATTTACGCGTCGGATGTATTTGTCCCGGCTGACCAAAGTTCGGAAATATGGAGTTTGATGGAAAAGTGGGCGGAAATGCCCGAAGTAGAGGAACCCCAATCCGAACTTCAACGCATGGGACATAAATTATCTAATCGGATACATCCCTCAGTTATATCCAACGCAAATTTCGATCCATTTGATTTTTTTGATGCTGCCTGTCTCACAAAATGGGAGGATCAATTAAAAAAACGACGCTCACTTTATCAAACTTTAGCAAGATGGCAAAAAGACAATTAAAGACTCTGCGACAAAGAGCGGAAATTCAATTCAAAAGTGAATTGCAGAAATTAAAAAAGCAAGACAAGGGAAATTGCCCGCCAGGATGGCAGTTGAGTCCAGCCTCCGTGGTCCATTATATAATGGGAGATGGAGAGATCAAACCCAAATATATTGGTGACCGAAGCAAAATCGAAATGGCCGTAGCTACTCTGGCTTCAGGACGTGCGCTCCTACTCATGGGTGTCCCGGGTACGGCCAAAACTGTTTTGGCTGAGCATTTATCAGCAGCTATTTCCGGGGACTCTACGCATATTGTTCAGGGAACCAGTGGTATGTACGAGGATACGTTAAAATACTCATGGAATTATGCAGAATTACTGGCTCGTGGACCTAGCGAAACAGCTTTAGTTGTCTCCCCTATCCTAAAGGCCATGCAAAACGGAAAGATCGCGCGCATCGAAGAACTTACTCGAATCCCCTCGGATGTACAGGATGCCTTACTGATGATTCTATCCGAAAAATCCCTGCCTATTCCCGAATTAAATACGTCCATTTCTGCAGTCGAGGGATTTAATCTCATCGCTACAGC
>CAZVLN010000063.1:1978-10011 GCA_964627995.1 uncultured Saprospiraceae bacterium | reverse complement strand
ATACTTTTCTACTCAATCCTTATCCGGACCCTTTGCGATTTTCCATACTTAGTGGTAATGACGCTAATTCCTCTTTTAAAAATCCCGCCCCTGAAAAGTTAGAGCTATACATTCTGATTTTCGTACTTTTGGCCTACAATCTCGATCCTATGATGTCAACGAAAAATACCTGGCCGGTTCTCCGCCCCCTCTATAAAAAGCGGCGCTTTATCATCGGCCTCACGCTCATTGCGATGATACTGAGCGTCATTATTTCTCTTTCCCTGCCCGTCTATTACGAATCGGAGACACGCTTTTTAGCGGCCAGCCCGGATCTGGGGAAAGCCGAAAAGATCTTTGGCCTGACGGGAAACGATATGCAGTATTACGGTACAGAAGATGATCGGGATCGCCTCTTAAGCCTGGCAGAATCTGACCGATTGATCGATTACCTGATCGATAGTTTTGACCTGAGAACCTACTATGGCGTTGACACCAGCGATATGGAAATTGGTTCAAATCTTCGGGCGTCTGTTTCTAGTGATCTGACCATTCAAAAGGATGAGCGGGATGCCATTCGTATCAAAATGAAGCATAAAGATCCACAGACAGCCCATGACATTGCGGTTGCTGCCCGAAATTTTGTAGAAAAAGAAGTCGTGGACTTCCAAAAACAAAGTCAGCTGCGCATTATAGAGACCTTTCAACACTCCATCGGCGATAAAAGACAGCTCATTCAAAGCTATACCGATACTCTTCGTAGACTGCGCGAGGATTATGGCATCATCGCTCCCGAGGTGCAGTCGGAAATGATCACCACGGCCATCACCAGTGCGGAGTCCAACCTAGCTGAGGCACGCGGTCGCCTTAAAAACTTAAAAAGCCAACGTGGGATTCCCCGTGATTCGTTACGAAAAGCAGAGACTCAAGTCGAAGGGCTTAGTGCGAAACTCAACCAGTTGACGGGTGACTCCATCGCTGAGAAGTCCTTTTCTAACATCAATCGTTTCACGCAAGGCTTACCCCGATATGAATATTATCGGCAGTTACAAGGCGGAATGCGCTCAGATATTTCCAATGAAATCAGACGACTGGAATTCTACCAATCAGCCTATACCGCATCCCCACCAGGCATCCACCTGATTGAGGAAGCTGACGTTCCTGACCAGAAAAGTGAGCCCGTTCGTTCCCTGATTGTAATTATGAGCACCCTCGGAGCCTTTATATTCAGTGTGCTATGGGTTTGGGGTATGGAATCCTACAAAGGATTTGATTGGGCACGACTGAGAGGCGATGGATAATTGGAAAAACATATCACTACCCGCCGCGGACCGTATAGCCGGACTCGGCTTCTTGGTCATATTATCGCTGGCCCTATTGACAGAGCAAAGCTGGTTGCTTTGGGTTCCGTCTATTCTCATCTTAGGGACCTGGCTGTGTTCTTCTGTGCATCGCCTGTATTACGCCCTGTTCTTTTTTATTCCCTTTTCTTTTGAAGTCAATATTTTAGGGGGCACAAAGCTGGCCTTGCCTGCTGAGCTCCTCATGATTGTAACCACCGCTTTCTTGCTAGTACCTGGTCGCGACAGCCAGATTCGAAAGGAAATCATACACCACCCGTTTACGATCCTCATTTTGATTCACCTGAGTTGGATTTTTCTTACCAGCTTCACCTCCACCCAACCGATTGTCTCCGCCAAATTCTTTACCGCAAAACTCTGGTTCCTTGGCGCCTTTTACGTAGCCAGTTGGTATACCTTGCGCAAGCCAAAAGCCTTCGAGCGTCTGTGGTGGTTCTTTTACATACCCATGCTCATCAGTATTGTGTACGTATTTGTACGACACATCCAATTCGACTTGTCCTTTTCCAAAATCAATACCGCCATTGGCCTCTTTTACCAAAATCATGTAGATTACGGCTGCCTCATGGTCCTTTTTTACCCGCTGATTTGGGTCGCCAAACGGTGGTATCCTCGATTTTCTCTACCGGGGTTGGTTTTAGGAGCGGGCCTGCTTTTATTTCCCGTCGCCATCTATTTTTCGTTCACGCGCATTGCGATTGGCCTTTTGATTCTGTACCCCATTATTTTCGGAATCTTACACTTTCGCTTGCTCCGTCCCGCCATGATACTGGCCGCTATTACGGTAGTAATGGGCATTAGCTATTTATTGAGTGAGCGAACCTATCTAAAATATGCACCCAATTACGAGCGCACTATTTACCAGGACGAATTTGGAAATCTGCTCGAAGCGACCTATAAACTGGAGGATCTGTCCACCATGGAACGCCTACATCGCTGGGTAGCCGCTCGTCATATGACAGTAGACTATCCCTGGATGGGCACAGGGCCGGGCACCTTCTACCCTACTTACAAAGGGTACACCGTGAAGTCTTTTTCCACCTACATGAGCGACAATCCCGAGCGCTCCGGAGTCCATAATTATTATCTCATGATTCTCACCGATCAGGGCTGGCCCGGACTGATTTTCTGGATTATTCTGGTAGCCGGCAGCCTCTTATTTATGGAGCAATTATACCATTCCGGACGTCTGAGACCCGCAGATCGACAACTGCTAGGGGCTCTATTTTGCATCTTTTCCGGCCTGCTTGTCATCAATGTGATGAATGATATGATCGAACACTTTAAAATCGGCGGCCTCTTCTTCTGGGTGCTCGCGCTCGTTGGTTTGCTCTCCTATGGCCACCGATTAGCCCCTGATCCCAAATAACCTCTCTTTTTTATATGTTTTCGGGCGTTCAGTCTGCTCTTCGAGCAGCCTGCGTTACGGTCAGGTGCTCCGTATGCACTCGGCTCCCGCCCGCCAGCAGCAGGGCGGGCGGTATCGCCCCTTCGCTTGGCACGCCGTCCCTAATAAAGGTCCGGCGCAGCTCGGGGCCACCTTCCCATCACTAACGCAAAGCGCATAACCGTATTTCGTTGATAGCGTGCTTAAAAATTGGAATTTAGGGCACATTTACTCAAGATATCCCATACATCCGTTTAATGATTGCCCCTTTTAGCTTTTGGAAAGGCCGCGATCGGGTAAAGCTGCAATCTGCTAGTTGATCGGGCGCATCCGTTAATACTTCATACCCATCTTTAGTAATCAAAACCGTATCTGAGTGGCGGAAACCACCCACACCTTCTATATAGATACCCGGCTCTATACTGACTACCATGTTTTCTTGAAGTACCGCCTCATCGCCCAGGGCAAGGTAAGGCCCCTCGTGATTGCCGAGTCCAATGCCATGCCCCGTTCGGTGCATGCGTTTGCTTTCAAGACCCTCCTGAGAGAGAAAGTTTTTGACAACAGCATCTATTTGAGCTGTATTCACACCGGGGCGCAAAGCCGCATAGGCTCTTCTGCGAGCTTCCATCATGATTTCAAAAGCTTCCTTTTGTTCAGATGTGGGCCTGTGGGTAAAAAAGGTTCGCTCCAATTCGGCAGCATATCCGTTCACTTTCAGAAAGGCCAGGCTAATGTGAGACCCCTCCGTAAACACATCGGATACTTTGGGATTTCCATGGGGCTGATGAGAAATTCTACTGGGCCAGGCGGCTACTAGAATTTGTGTGGCCAAATAGTCAAAATCAGTTTCCTTAATTATCTTTTGTTGCATGGACCGTCCGATAGAAAACACTTCCAGTTCAGTCATCCCGTAATACGCCATGCGATTCAGTTTTTCAATGGCAAAATCACAGTATTTTGCCGACTGCCGAATACACTCCAGTTCTGCTTTACTCTTGACCCACCGCTGCTGCTCAATGATCGAAGTCTGGTGCACCTCAATATCCATGGACTGCAAAAAAGATGAGATCTCAAATGGCGTTTTTCCGGATAGGCCCACGCTACGACCGTCCTTTACCGTTCCCCATAACACATCTTCCCATCGTTCGGGCTGCTGAGCAGGGTACTCCCAGTATCGTTTGATTTCTGTAACATGATCCACAGACTTCAGGTGAGCCCATTCCATTTCTGGAACAATGAAGGTGACCTTATCTGCTTGAATAACGAGAAGAAACAGGCGTTCTAAACTCTTATAAGTCAAGCCCGTCAGATAATACATATCCTCCTCTTCTGAAATAATTAGGCTGTCCAAGCCCTCCTTCTTGAGTTGTTGCTGACTGCGCTCAATACGCTGCTTGTATTCCGCTTTACTTATTTTTACTTGCTGCATAGCATTTTTATTTTTGATAGTACACAATTTGCCGGTCCAGTATCTTCCACCGTTGAAGCAATTTTACCTTTTTCTCGGTATAATAAGTCTCGGTATCGATTTCCCAACCCAAAACGGTACATTCATCGGAGAGTACCACTGTATCCTGTTGGGCATTTTGCAAGGTGTACAACTGGGTCTTCTCGCAAACATTTGCCTTTTTAATTCTTAGGTCGTGTGCATATAATACCACGCCAAATACCGCAGCTAAAGCCAAATACTTCTGCCGATGAGATCCGAGCAGCCCACCCTGAATGATCAATCGCCCCGTTAATAAGAGTCCAAAGACCCAACTCAAAGTGACGGGTATGAGTAAATCGAAACGGTACAGGAACGGACGATAAGGCCGATACCCGCCAAAGGGAATAAGGAACATGTAAATCCCCACACCAATAGCTAACATCACACCCAATCTCCGCCACCGCTTTGCCTCTGACAGATCGCTGCCCCTAAGTCGATACAAATGATAGAGAAAAAAGAAAAGCGCGACCCAGATAGGCCAGGGCTCGACAAAGTGGTACTTTATGCCCTTCGCGGCCTGAATTACAGCCTCTGCCAGAGGTAGTGAATCCACATTCTCCGAATTATTTAGGCCTACTATATAGCCGTAGATAGCCAACAATCCGGTTCCTACTAATAGCAAGCTCAATTGCGTATAGGGTCCGCGCAATGGATAAGTAACTATTTTTTTAAGGGCTGTGTGTTGCTGCCTCCCGTTCACCCATAAGCTAATCCAGCCCAGACCGGCGACAAGGACCATGAGCGTTTGCAACTGGGGACTCCAAAAAGCCAATATTACCATGCCAAGCAGCCAGGGGCCTGACCAAATTCCCAGAGAAAAGACCTTCCCTACTTGCCGCCGCCCGAGCGCATACTGATAAAGCGGATAAAGTAAAATCAAAAACAGCAGTACCGGCAAAATATAAAAGCAGGTGTAAGTTATAGACTTATCAACCAGACCAAAGCGCGTTTCTAACCCGTAAAATTGAAGAAAAGGAGTTGCGGCCACCATCGTCCATAGAAAATCCTTGCGCAACACTTTTAGGTGGCCACAAACATAAGCACCCAAAAGAAAAAGAACCCCTAAGTGTGAAGTGATTTGAATTAGCGCAGCGGAGTAGTAAATACTTTTTACAGGAGAAACTACATATTGAAAGAGGAGCGGTACGTGATTAAAATAATAGTACATAAAAAAATGAGCAGATGAGCGGCCGGCTCCCCTATATTCCATTCCATCCGAAAGGGCCTGATATCCGAGGGGATCTTTCAGCACTTGCGCATACCAGGGAGCAGGTAAAACAATGGCATAAAGATCCCCATCGATCGGCCGACCGGAATACTGGAACCAGGCCCAGACCAAATCGATTACCACCAGTAGTATGAGACCCAATTTTATAAACTGTTCCTTTTTCATGTGCACCCTTAAATCTACGGCGAAATCCCTTAACGGACAAAGAGGGGTGCTTCCGATTAGGGACGACTTATATTCTCAATAAACAGAGGTCTTTAAAACGCATACTGGATACCCATTTGCATGTATCGGGCCTGTCCTGAAGGTGTGTTTGCCGTGGGGTGCGCTAAGACCGGCGAAAATCCATGACGGTAGTTGAGGTAAATCTGTACGTCATGATGAATCGCATAATGTAGTCCAAGGTGTGGCCTGATATCCCAGCGATTAAAAATTTGGAACTGCTCCTTAATTTGTCGTGAGTTGAATAAAAATTCATCTGTTCCGCTACCGATGTCAGCTTCTTCTATTTCATAAAAGCCCTCGTAATTCGTGTAAATTCGAGACACAAAATCTAGACCGAAACGTAAAGACCATCGATTGGTAAAGCTATAGTTCATGGAGGCACCTAAATATCCAAAGTAGTTTTGCTGCAATCGCAAAGAGGCCTGTCCATAACTTCCTGCTTCAGAATTGAAATTCGAAGGATCCATTGCAAATTCGCTATCCTGACGGGATGAGGATGCTTGCCATTCCTTCAAGCTCGTAACGGATTCCTGATGTAAGCCTTCCACACCGCCTCCGAACACAAAATCTAAAGAGAATTTATCACCCATTGGATGTCGGGATCCTATACCGAGCTGAGTCACATAAGAATAAGGACGTGCAGTTCGTGCCCCCGCTGAAAAATCCAGAAAAAACCGCTGGGCCCGGGCAGGAGAAATCTTTTCGGGTTCTACTTCCAGGGTGGATTGTTGTAAAGGAGCAGGTGTAAGTATCGGCTTATGTAAAGAAAATAAAGGGGTTGCGCCTCTCTGAATCGTAAAAGGGATCGCATCCCAACGATTTGTGAAAGGTTCTTTTTCTTCCGTCGATACTGGATCTGTTTGAGAATTCATTTTACTATGCTCATAGGCCGACTCAAAAGCCCGCGGCAAAGCATCTCCTTGCTCTTCTTTTTCGCTAGCAGGGTCGGATGGGAAAGGGCCATCATCATTATTAAGGGGCTTTGGTGTTAAAAACTCATTTTGATCGCTCTGAGACAGTTGGGATTCCTTGGTTGCATATTCATTTCCAGAGACCGAAGCAATGGAATTTTGACGGGACGCTTCTTTTTGAGATCGGTTCACGGGGTCATTGCTAGACTCATGCGTTTGCGCGATGGGTTCCACTTCGGTACTATCGGATGATGACTGCGGGGTAAAAAACCACCACCCCATGCCGAGTAATAAGAATAAACCCAGGCCCCATAACCACCAAATGGCAAATACACGTCTGCGCTTTCGAGGCATTTTCGCATCGAGCTGCTGACTCATATCTGTCCACCCTTTTTTTCTCAATTCGTTATTCATACTTAGGCTATCGTTTTATTCTCGTTGTTTTTTTTAATCAGATCCTGGAGTTCTTTCCGTGCTTTTGCGAGATACCATTTTGAGGTATTTTCACTGATCTCTAACTGTGTTCCTATCTCAGGATGGGTAAAGCCCTCAATCGCATGAAGGCGAAATACGGTGGCAGCCTTGGGCGTTATATCCGCTAACAATTCTAATAAATCCTCGTAATACAGTTCCCCCAGCACGGACGAGGATGTTTTACCCAGCGTCCCACGAGCGTCTTCCTCATCCAGCACGATAAAGTTTTGGTAGGACTTTTGACCTCTGAAATGTTCCACCATCGTTCTATATATAATGCGTCGAACCCAGCCTTCAAAACTCCCTCTATGCTCGAAACGATCTATATTCTGAAATACCTTCAGAAAACCGCTGTTCAATACGGAAAGGGTCTCATCCTCATTTTTTATATGCCGAACACACATTCTATACATATCGTCAAAATACCTCATATAGAGTTTTTCCTGACATCGTCGATCATTGTCTTTGCAGCCTTCTATTAATTCGGCTAAGGTGTATGTCTTTTTAAATAATTTCAAAAGGTATAAGCCAAATTAAATTGAATCCGCCGATGGGTATAGTCCAACACCCGCGTTTGCACCTCCGGAAATACTTCGCGATAGGTAAGTTGCTGCACGATGAAATCCACACTCATACTAAAGGCAGAATTTCGCTTTCCGGTCAGTGCCACGCCCATGCCCAGCATCGCTCGATATCCACTTTCTATGGATCGCTCCGGTGGTGTCCACCAGGGCGTCGGCTCGTCCTCATCGAGATATTGGGCAATTCCCCACCCCAACTTACCAGAAATAAAGGGGTTTGCTCGATTTGTAAATTTCATCCATTCATACCCGACCGTCAGAGACTCAGAGAGGACCGGAAAAAGACCGTCAAAAATATCAACTCCGACTTGTCCCACTAAAAAATGGCCGGGGCGCCACTGGTTTTTATAGGAAGTGGACATATTCGCTCCGGATAATATAACATCAGAACTTCC
>CAZVLN010000063.1:0-1878 GCA_964627995.1 uncultured Saprospiraceae bacterium | reverse complement strand
GGTTTTTATAGGAAGTGGACATATTCGCTCCGGATAATATAACATCAGAACTTCCGCCAAAGATCAAGCCACTGGATATGTGAAAAAAGTGCGGGGTAGCCTTGTCCCGAAAAAGGTGATGCCTTACTTCGGGCTCGCCCGTCCTTTCGCGGCTTGAGGGGTCGTAAGCTTCCATCTTCCGGATTTGATGACTGAGGAGTTTAATACGGTTTCCACTCGCCAACTCAATCTCCAAGGTGTCGCCCCGCATATCAATCAATTCGCCGTAAAAGCTCATATTGGAATTCATCCTAAAATAGGTGCCATATTCAAACTGAGAGGGAGTCGGCTCTTCTTGCCCCCAAACCGGACTCAAGATCAACATACACAGGAGTGCCGTGATTATTCTTTGAATCTTCTTCATTACGGTCGATTTACGTGAATGTGGCTCATGAGCTCCAGATTAGACGGATCGCTATAATCGTACTGTCGGAAACCGTCATCACCTATAACAAGTAAGCTGATTCCCCGCAGAGCGATGGCATCGTACGCATGAAAACCCGTAATATGACTGTATCTATTCTCATCAATCTGACTGATATCTGTCACATCAAATACCTTAAGGCCCTGTTCGCCCTCGCATATAAATAGCAAGTTATCCAGCACTGCGAGACCGTGCGGGTTACTCATAGGGTAGGTATGCAGTAATTGGGGATTCATAATATCAGACACATCTAATACATCGAGTTGATTATTAAAGCCCTCACAGCGCGTACCGCTGCGCAAAGTGACATACGCAATGTCGTCCTGGACAACCACGGGGTCACAGGCATTGGCGTGAGAAAAAGTAGATCGGTGCTGGGGTTGGCCGGGGTCTTCCAATGACATGATGTGCATGCCGTTGGATGCACCCAAAAACAACAGGTCTTCGTAAGGGAATATCGTTTCTATACCCCAGGGAAGATCTGTCTTTGTAATCGTCTCTACAGAACCGTCTGATGCGATGGGAAGGCTAAAAATCTCAGCGTTTCCGACGGCATAAAGATGATTTTGGGTAATAGTAAATCGAGCCATGGAACCACCCTGTCCGGTTTGATTGAGATTTGGTCCTCCGGTAGGTCCGCTTCCAATCGATCCCTCAGCCACACCGCTAAATGAACTGTTGTCAAAGAAAATCTCGTTTCCTCTACCAAACCAGGTCTGCCCCCAGGACGGATCATCACAATCGATGGTCTCGGTAACCTCGGTAGGTACAAAGTGAGAACTAATCCCCTCTTCACTAGCAAAGTAATGCGATTGAAAAACATCCTCACGTCGGTCCATAAGCTGCGGATTCGTGGGACTGGCTATGTCGATAAGTACGAGATCCGTATAGGCATCTGCGTACAAAATATCATTTTGAATGGCCATGTCGTGATTCCCCGGGATGGGAAGAAAGCCTAAATTCACCGGATTATTCGGGTTAGAGTTATCGATCCAATGAATCCCTTTCCGAACCTCATTGATTAAAATCAGATTGTTATAAAAGTAAATTTTGCCGGGCTGTTCCAATTCTCGGGGCTCTTCAAAAGTAGCGGAGGCCAATCGATATTCATCGGGTGTGACAAATACCTGATCATAGCGCACATAGGTCCGCTGCTCGGAGCAGTTGTCTGTAACGCAGGATACGCCAAATAGTAAAATTGCGGAGAAGAAGAGTAGGATTCTCATTGCTTTGGATTTTAATTAAATATACGGTTTACGATCTATTTTATTCTTTTGCGGAGGCAAACGTTCTGTGTTTCCCACCCGCTTTCATATATATAGATGAGATGAGCGGGCTTAAGCGTTGGTGGAAAAGTAATCTTTTTTTGAATTTCTTAAAGCCAACATATCTACCCTTCTATTTCCATTTTATTA
>CAZVLN010000062.1:0-10189 GCA_964627995.1 uncultured Saprospiraceae bacterium | reverse complement strand
AGCGCCACCCAACTTGTTGGGTGGAGGCCCCTAAAAAGTAGATTAAATATTCCAAAGATTTTCTAATTCTTCTAGCGTTCTGTTCTTGGTTTCTGGAATGAATCGAAATGTGAAAAAGAGGATAAAGACAATGCAAACAATGAAAATATAATAGGGGAGTGATCCATTCCAAAAGCTGTTCATATTGGTTTGGCTCTCTGCGATGATCGGGAAACTTTGAGAGACAACGTAATTCATGGCCCACTGGGCGGCAACGGCTATCGATATGGCAACCGATCGGATTTTATTGGGAAACATCTCCGAGAGTAGCACCCAAACGACGGGCCCCATGGACATGGCAAAAGAGGCAATAAATAGTAAGATGCCAATAAGAGAGAGCAGGCCAACAGTCTGTGTTTGTAAAGTGATAGCCAGCATCAAAAAGCCTGTGAGCATGCCCGAGCAGCCCCAGTAAACTAATGTTTTTCGACCCACGCGGTCGATAAAATACATCGCGACAAAGGTGAAAATCATATTGATAAAGGCGAGTAGGACTTGCTGAAATAAGACATCATCTTTGCCGAATCCCAAGGCTTTTTCAAAAATATCTGAACCATAGTAAAGGACGGCATTAATGCCTGTGAGTTGCTGGCTGGCTGAAAAGATGGAACCAATAAGAATAATCATGAGTACACCGGGAGCCCAGTAATTTATTTTTCCTTTTTGTTTTCCTTTTTTCAGCGAACCTTGAATGGCGGCTTGTTCAACTTCAGCCCGCTCTTTCCCATTAAAATAGGCTAAGGTCTGGAAACCTTCTTCCCCTCGATCGTTCATATACAGCCAGCGCGGGCTGCGAGGTACAAAAAACAGCAGAACAAGAAAGAGCAGACTCGGAACGAGTTCTGACCAGAACATCCATCGCCAACCATAGGCTATATTTTCTTCCTCACTAAGCCCATGACCAATGTAATACGTAACGAGGAATACTACAAAAAAGCCAACTACGATAGCGAGCTGATAAAATGAAACCATAAGACCGCGGCGGTCAGCGGGAGCAATTTCGGCTATATACATAGGAGCAGTCATGGATGCTATACCTATTCCTAAGCCCCCAATCAATCGAAAGAATACGAGTAGGGAGACCGACTCGGGAAAAATAGCGGGCAGTCCCGAGCCCCAGGCTGATATGGAAAACAGAAGAGCCGAAATAACAAGAGCTGTTTTTCTGCCGTAACGCACATTGAGCGGTCCTGCTGCCAACGCACCGGCCAGACATCCGAGCAATGCACTTCCTACCACCCAACCCTTCATCGCCGGGCTGAGCATAAAGTATTTGCTGAGGAAAAACTGAGACCCATTAATTACGCCGGTGTCGTATCCGAATAGTAATCCGCCGAGCGCCGATACCATGGTGATGAAAAACAGAGCGGTAGATCGTTTCACAAGCAGTAGGGTTTTGTATGATCTAAAGTACAGATTTTCACTGACTTTTATCGCTTTGGGATCAGCGAGTTTAATACAGTTTGTTTTAAGATTAGGCTTTAATTTATAAGCCCCCTAAAATATCTAGTCCCGTAAATTTATTGAGGAAAATGATGATGACCATAACACCCACTACAATCGGGCTGATGTATGAAATGACAACATTAAAAAACTTTTCTCCCCAGGATCCCCGAAAATGTTTGTGACCCTGTTCGATCTCATCGGCCGCCCGATGAGTGCGCCAGCGATAAGCCACAAAAATAGAAATGAGGAATCCCCCCAGCGGAAGTCCAATATCTGAAAAGATATCTATTACTACGCCCATGAAGCTTTTTGTTTCTCCGCCATAGGTCATGAATTCTGTGAACATGCCAACAGCTCCCTGGCCCAGCATACTCGGCAGTCCCAGGATAAATACCAGAGCGGCAAGTCCCATCACTGTTTTCTTTCGGCTATAATTTGTTTCATCCGTTACAAAGGCAGTGGGGACCTCTAAAAGGGAAACGGTAGACGTCAAAGCCGCAAAACACAGCAAAAGGAAAAACCCACCACCAACAATTTTGCCGAGTATTGGCCCCATTGCTTCAAAAATACCTGGGAGTGAGACGAAGACGAGGCCTGGTCCTTCAGTGGGTTCTATACCCTGAAAGAAAACAAGGGGAAAAATTAATAAACCGGCCATAAAGGCAATGAGGGCATCTGCGGTAGTAACCAGAGCTGCGGACGTAATAATGTTATCACTTTTACTGATGTATGAGCCATATGTAATGATGGCACCCATGCCCAACGATAGGGAGAAGAAGGCCTGTGACAGGGCCATGTAGTATGTTTTGCCAGTAACATTATTGAAGTCAGGAACAAGGTAGAACTCAAGGCCTGCAGAGGCATTCGGCAGGGTTATGGCATAAATAATTAGCCCCACGATTAAGGCAATAAGAAGGGGCATTAAGATTTTGGTCCAGCGCTCAATTCCTTTTTTGACTCCGGCAATAACGATTAGAGCGGTAAGCACCATAAAAGCCAATGAGTAAAGTAAATTGTCCGATACATGAGCAACATAGTCTCCGAAATAAGCCGAATAGTCGCTTTGGCCAAGTAAATCCCCAAACGTTATTTGAAGAAAATATCCAAATGCCCAGCCGGCGACTACATTATAGAAAGAGAGTATGAATATTCCGGAGAGGACGCCAATAAACCCCACGATTCCCCATTTTTTGCCTCCAAGCTTTCGAAAGGCGCCATACGGATTGCTGCGGGTATTTCGCCCCATGGCTATTTCTCCAACCATGATGGGCATACAAATCACAAAAGCAAAAAATAAATAGATGACGAGAAAAGCTGCCCCTCCATTTTCTCCAACTTCATAGGGGAATTTCCAAATATTTCCGAGTCCGACTGCAGAGCCTGCCGCAGCTGCAATAAACCCAAGGCGATTGCTAAAGGTGCCCCGTTGCTTCTCCATGTCTCTTTTTCAACCAAATTAAAAAAATCATTTGACTTCGGCCCCGTCAGGGTTTATGCATTTCAGCATATGATTTTAAATGGTGATGGTGACGACTAGCTTTATGCTGGAAATAATCATTTTATTAGTGCCTATTGACTCAAATAGAAGCTGAAGGGTCGAGGTTTTATTTTCTATATTTTCTTGAATAAGTATATCAATAAGCCTTACTTTTGCGCGCCTAAATGAACTGCCATGGACATATTTTCTTTGCACCCTGTAATGTTGACGCTCGTTATCTTCCTCGCCCGTATTGTCGATGTGGGTTTGGGAACCGTGCGTATCATGTTCGTCAATCGAAACATGAAGAACGTCGCTTCTATTTTGGGTTTTTTAGAAGTAATGGTGTGGATTACTATTACCGCACAGGTTTTAGCGCAGTCAAATAGTTGGTTGCATTACTTTTCTTACGCAGGCGGATTCGCTATGGGGAATTACATTGGTATTTGGTTTGAGGAACAGTTGCGCATCGGACACCAATTGTTTCGGGTAATTACGCACAAAGAGTGTTCAACTTTAATTGACAGACTCAAGTCGGAAAATCTTAAAATTACATTTGTCGATGGACAAGGTGGTAAAGGTCCCGTTAAAATAATTTTAACGGTAATTAAACGCAAGCAAGCACCGAAACTGATTCATATTATCGAATCATTCGACCCGGAGGCTTTTTATTCCATAGAAGACATCAAACATGTGGCTGAATACAAGGATATGGAACGCATGCGATTTCGACAGCGCTTCTTTTTGCCCCGCAGAAGCACACGCATGGGCAAATAAAAAAAGCGCTCAATTGAGCGCTTTGTAATTTCGTTAGAATAACGACTTGATCTCTTTCCATCCATCCTCAAAGGAGTCAGATGCTTTTTCGAAGGCTGTTTTAGCTTCCTCCCATTTACCTTCTGCAGCCATTTCAAGCTTTTGGTATCGAGTTTTTAATTCATCTCGACGTTCTTTAGCTTTTTTCAATTGCTCATCGTATTTCTCTTTAGCTGAGTCTTCTACCTCTGACCGCTTTTTTTCTAATTTTTCTACCCGATTGAAAACCTCATCTAATGTCTGCTTTGCTTTTTCTTTAAATTCTTTTAAATCCATGTCAGTAGTTGTTTTGTTTTTCATACACAATTACAACGTGCTAATAATGAGATAGTTCAGTGTTAAGTTGGTGGTTTTATAATTTCTACTAAATAACTTTTTTTTCTTACAAGTTAAAGTAAGGGCTGCAGAGCCTAGCAATATAAATATGAACTACATTATTCTGATAAGTAGTTTAGCTGTTTCTTTATTATATAATTGAAATGTGTTTCAAACAGGTCTTTTAAAGCTCTATTCTACATTAATATTACTTTTTTGCCCTTTTGGTGTAACATAATCGTGGGATTATGCATCTAGTATATAGATCCAAGGGATGAATCATGGAAGTATCCACATCGGAGATTGCAAATTTGGTTGAACAATGTCAGCAGGAAAATGCTCAGGCTCAAATGAAGCTATACCGCTTTTTTGCGCCCCGGGTGTTTTCCTCGGCTTTACGGATACTAAAGAGTGAATCGGAAGCCGAAGATGCCATGCAAGAAGCCTTTTTAAAGGCTTTTACGAAAATAAATAGTTATTCCGGTGAAGGGCCTTTTGAAGCTTGGTTGCGTCGTATTGTGATCAATGAAGCTATAGATGCACATCGAAAGCGTAAAGTTAGACGATATGTGCCATTTGACGTGGGCGAAATTGAAAGATCAAATTTGCATACTGCATCTGAAGTGCAAAAAATAATGGTTTTTGAAAAAGTGGATCAGGCTCTGGCAAACCTGAAAGAGAATTACCGAATGGCATTAACCTTATTCTTAATCGAAGAATATGACTATCGGGAAATCAGCGAATGTATGGAAATTTCTTATGCTAATAGCCGGACGCTCATTTCCAGAGCGAAGGGTGAATTACGAAATGAACTCGCAAAATTATGAAAGACGACATCGATAAGTTTTTTGACCAGCACCGGGAAGAATACAATCGTCACAGCCCGCCGAGAGGGCATGAGGACAGATTCCGGCAAAAATTAAATCGCCGAAATGGAAATCGCAAGCAGCGCACAATCGGATGGCTTCCTATGGCATGGGCAGCTTCTATTTTATTGGCTGTAATGGCAGGAGGGTATTTATTTAGTAATCAAAATACGCTTGGTAATCAAGATTTTGTAAAAACGACGAGACACTATGAAGGACTTGTCGAAGAGGAGCGAAGCGTCCTGGTCTCAATGAATCAGAACGATGCAGGAAAATGGTATGCAGATGTGGAAACCCAATTGGATGAATTACAAAAAAACCAGAAACAGTTACAAAAAGATTATCGTCGCTCAGGCAGGGATCCTCGTATTCTACAAGTGATGATTCAGAATTATCAAATGCAAATTGACTTACTAACAGATATTCAAACCAAAATACAAACTCATGAAAAACAAAAATCAAATGACTACCAGGAAATATAGTCGCATCGGTCCCATGATGTTAGCATTCTTAGTTTTCACTTTTGGGTCGCTATCGCTTTATGCACAAGATGTGGAAGAAAAAACCATTGATAAATCTTACTTAGTTAATGCGGGAGTGACTTTACATGTGGAAAACGAACGAGGAAATGTATCAATTTCTACCTGGGATAAACCGCAAATCGATATCATGGTCCGAGTAAGGGTAAAGGGAGACGATCGGGACTTTCTTCGGAAGCGAGCAAAGGAGGTTAAACTCTATTTTTCCCACAGCTCGGATCGAGTGGAAGCTCGGACAGAGATTGGTGAAGAAGGCTGGTGGAGCTGGCTGTGGGGTCAAGAAAGTCAAGTAGAGGTGCATTACACTGTTTTTATGCCTGTCGACGGAAATGTGGATATCATGAATGATTATGGCGACATTTCTATTGATACCTTACATGGGCGTTGTGAATTGAATTGCGATTATGGAAATGTACATTTGGGACACATTCAGGGACGAACGGAATTGAATCTCGATTACAGTCGCCCAGGTTCTACTATAGGTTACGTGCAATCATTAGAAATGAATGTGGATTACAGTAAAGTAACTGTCGACTCCGTGGGTCGAGGCGAAGTGAATGCTGATTATTGCATTATAAATATAGGAGCGATTGACCGATTAGAATATAATGGTGATTATGGCCACCTTCAGGTGAGTCAGGCAAAGGACATATCAGCGAATGCAGATTATGTCGACCTGGACATCGGACAGATATATGATAGATTCATGTATAAGGGTGACTATGGCTCCGTGGAGGTGCAATCTCTTATGCCCGGCTTTGAAAAATTAGAAGCTAAATCCAACTATGTTACTATTAACGTAGGGGTGCACCCGGATGCAGCTTTCCGAATTCAAGGAGATGAGTCATACACCCGCTTATCTATGGATAAAGAAATAGAACTCAACGAAGATGCTGGCAAGGGGATTTCCTCGAACTTTTCAGGTTTTTATTTGCATCCCAAAGCAGTTTCGCTAATCGCGGTGAAGATGTCTTATGGTAAACTGAAGATTGATATTTCGGAGTAAAGGAATCCAGGGATATTTTTCGACTTGCGAAGACGCGGCTCGATATATAAATTGCTCGGGTGCAGAGTAAGGATTGGTTAGTTTATGCTTTCCTTAAAAACATGAAGGTTCAATAGGGACCTTCAGCGACAATTACTCAGTAGAGCAAATCAATTTATAATTTCGGCTTAAATCAATGAAGGGTAACACTTTAAAATGAGTTCCTTTTACCTAATGACACTTAAAGTAATCAAAGGGCTCCAAACAATCCAGGCACTTATACAGCGCTTTACACGGCGTGGATCCGTATTGCGAACTCACCTCGGTATTATGGGATCCGCAATGCGGACATTCTACATCCGGCTCTTCACCCAAAAGGGCCGCCTGGCGTTTTTTGGTGGTGGGCGGGGCGATACCGTACTCCTTCAATTTGCTCTTGCCTTCTTCTGTCATCCAGTCGGTCGTCCAGGCCGGGGAAATAGAAGTGGTCACCTCTACCGGATCGTAATCTTCCGCTTCCAGCGCCGCCCGCACCTGCATTTCAATCATATTCATAGCGGGACATCCACTATAGGTCGGTGTGATCACCACATGAACCCCTCTGCCATCATTTAATGGCCTGATCTCACGTATTATTCCCAAATCTTCAACAGTTAAAACGGGAATTTCCGGGTCCTTCACCTCAGCGAGGATCGAACGAATATTATCTTCAAATGTGGCAACCTCAGTCATAATTTACCATTCTAAACCCGGATGTGCACGCTGAACAGATTGCATTTCTGCTAAGATGTATCCCAAATGCTCGGAGTGTACGCCGGCTTTAGCACCTACGTGCATGTAGGTATCTTTCGGAATCTCTAAGCCGGCTTTTTGCATAATTTGATTGAACTGCTCCTGAAAGGGCTCGGCAATTTGGGTCAAGTCTACGCCAAATCCTTCAGCTGCGGCTTTTTCATCCAGATTATCAGGAGTAATCAGCTCACCGCTATATTTGTACAAGGCATCCAGCGCGTCCTGCATTTTACCGTGACTCTCCTCTGTTCCCTGTCCTAAACGAATCACCCATTCCCCGCTATATTTGGCGTGGTAATTCACTTCTTTCAATGATTTTTCAGCGATCGCACTGAAATGCTCATCTTCCTTTTGCTCGCGCAATTCAATCAGAAACAAACGATGGAATGCATCAAAAATACACTGTCGCATCAGCGTTGTTCCCCAATGTCCATTCGGTTGTTCTACCAAAAACGGATGCCGGAAATCCATTTCATCCCGATGGTAGGCCAGATCATCTTCCGAACGGCCTTTTCCTTCCAACTCGCCGGCGTATTGATAGTACATCCGAGATTGTCCGACCAAATCCAATGCTATATTTGTAATCGCAATATCTTGCTCCAAAACCGGACCATGTCCGCACCATTCCGACAGCCGATGACCTAAAATCAATGTCGTATCCGCTAGTCGGAGCGCATATTCAAATTTGGGATGCTGAGAATAATCTTCAAAAGCCATATTTACATGTGTTCTATGTCATCCGGCACATCGTAAAAGGTAGGGTGCCGATAAATTTTGTCTTTCGCCGGTTCAAATAAGGCTTCCTGATCGTCGGGATCGCTCGCTGTAATATGTTTTGACTCTACCACCCATAGACTCACACCTTCCTGGCGCCTGCAATACACATCGCGTGCATTTTGCAGCGCTACTTCTGCATCCGGAGCATGAAGGCTGCCGGCATGTTTGTGATGCAAGCCATTCGCCGATCGAATAAAAACTTCGTAAAGAGGCCAATCTTTTGACATAGGACTAAATTATGCGGTTCGTTTTTGTGGTTGCTTTTGGCGACTTTGTTTCTCTGCAAAGGCCGTCGCAGCCTCTCGCACCCAGCGTCCATTATCATAGGCATCCTGGCGAGCTTGAATCCGTTCTTCATTGCAAGGGCCATTTCCCTTGACCACGCGCCAAAATTCCGACCAGTCGATCGCGCCAAAATCATAATGCTGGGTCTCTTCATTCCATGTCATATCAGCATCGGGCACTTGCAATCCCAGGTACTCCGCCTGAGGCACAGTCACATCCACGAATCGCTGGCGCAACTCGTCATTGGTAAACCGCTTGATTTTCCAGTCCATTGACTGTTGCGTGTGCTTCGAATCTTTATCAGAAGGGCCAAACATCATCAGCGAAGGCCACCACCATCGGTCCAGTGCATCTTGTGCCATTTTTTTCTGCATCTCACTGCCCTGAGCCAACTTCATCATAATTTCATAACCTTGCCGCTGGTGAAAACTTTCTTCCTTACAAACGCGCACCATGGCTCGCGCATAGGGCCCATAAGAGGCCCGGCAAAGCGGCACTTGATTCATGATGGCAGCTCCATCGACGAGCCAGCCGATTGCTCCCATATCAGCCCAGCTGACGGTGGGATAATTGAAAATACTGGAGTATTTCGCCTTGCCACTATGCAAATCCTGAATCATTTGATCCCGACTTTCTCCCAGAGTCTCAGCCGCACTATATAAATATAAACCGTGTCCAGCCTCATCCTGCACTTTCGCCATCAAAGCCACTTTTCGGCGGAGAGTGGGCGCTCGCGTGATCCAGTTTCCCTCCGGCAACATTCCAACTATTTCCGAATGAGCATGCTGAGAAATTTGGCGCAGGAGCGTTTGCCGATAATCATCAGGCATAAAATCCTTAGGCTCGATTTTTTCGTCTTGTTCGATTGCGTGATCAAACTTTTCTTGTAAGGCTGTATGATTCATAAATTTCTTTTTTGCGAGACACACAATAATAACGATTTTAGAGTAGAAAGCGTTCGCTCAATCCCTAAATTTGACATCTAATCAACTAAAGGAAGACTATTTCGGTGCCCCGAACTCGTCCTCCAGCTCATCTAAGCCCAGGTCAGAATATACCATCAAAATCGCCGATTGAGGTACGATATAAAACGGTTTCGTATCCAGCCGAACTTCCCAGGATGCATTTTTTAAAAATACGGCCCACTGATCCTCTTCCACCTGTAGGGGGATAAAATGCTGCCTTTGCTCTACAGGCTTCCATTCCTCATCCATATCATCCGAGGGCATCATATATCCCGGGCCCACCTTCACGATAATTCCCTGTCTTACCGGCTCCTTATCCTTTACGCCCGGCGGCAGATACAAGCCAGATCCTGTTCGTTGTTCTGCTGACTGCGGCTCAATCAGCACCTTATCGCCAATCATTTCAATAAAATCCGGATCCCAATTCATTTTCTCTAATTATGATCAGCGAAGATACGATTTATTCCTTTTTTTAGGGGCTGTCCCCGCCCCGCTGTTTGCGGGTCGCGGTCGCTATGCTTCGCCGCTCGTTATTCACTCGGCCCTTCTCCGCCAGCCGGCGGATCGGTCTCCCTCCCTGCGGTCAGGCCGGCTGCGCAGCGCTCATCCGGGGAGTCCGTGCCATGAGTGAGCAAGGTAGATTGGAGCACAATCATCCGGTTGCTGTTTGTAAAAGATGTAGTGTATTGGAACTCCACCCAAAAAAGGAAAAAACCGTATATTAGATGGAGAGGGGTTGCACATCCATTTGCGATGATGACTGAAACCCCAATCGATCAAAAGCCCCTTCGATGATTTTTAGGAGCGGGCATATATCGCACAAAAGTAGACATAATACCCCTATAAGGTTGTATATGTCTGATAAAATGGGACATATAAGTAAGTTG
>CAZVLN010000061.1:0-10501 GCA_964627995.1 uncultured Saprospiraceae bacterium | reverse complement strand
TGACTAATAGCGGATAGCCCGACCCCGCCGGCACAGGCGGGGGGACGCCCAATAGAACATTGAAAATAGGCCCAAAAGGGACATAAATTTTTGAGCTCAATTCGGTTTTGTGACTGCGGGCATTTCTTTTACCTTTATGCCTTTCTAAATCTGACGTTCCCAACCATGACAAGACCGATTCAAAAAGCACTGATTTCTGTATTTTCAAAGGAGGGGCTGGCCCCCATTGTCGAGGATATGCACGCACAAGGCATAGAGCTGATTTCCACCGGCGGTACCAAACGTTTTATTGAGGCGCTGGGCATTCCGGTTCAAGCTGTGGAAACGCTGACGAACTATCCGGCCATCCTGGATGGTCGAGTGAAAACACTGCACCCGAATATTTTTGGAGGCATACTAGCACGGGATACGGAGGATCATCAGCAACAGCTAGACACCTATGATATTCCGTCTGTTGATTGTGTGGTGGTCGACCTGTACCCCTTTGAGGAAACCATTGCGCAAGATGGAGTTAGTGAGCAGGATATTGTAGAGAAAATAGATATTGGCGGCATTGCGCTTATCCGAGCTGCTGCTAAAAACTTTGAACGCACCCTGGTGATTCCTTCTCGCGCGGATTACGCGACGCTAGCAGCTGTGATCAAACAAGGAGGAGAAACAGACTTAGACTTGAGGAAGAGCCAGGCCATTCGTGCCTTTGATGTATCCTCACATTACGATAGTGCAATCTATCGACACTTTGCACTTTCCCTAGAGAAAGAATCTAGTTTCAAATCTTCGGTGGCTGGCGTGCAAAGTTTGCGTTACGGAGAAAATCCTCATCAATCGGCCCGCTTTTTCGGCCCTTTTGAGGATAAATTTGAGCAGTTGAACGGAAAGGCCTTGTCGTATAATAATTTGGTGGATCTGGATGCGGCCTTTCACCTGATGCGTGAATTTGTGTCCGAGGATCCGACGGTGGCTGTACTTAAACATACCAATCCTTGCGGCGTCGCCACTCGAAAGACGATTAAATCCGCCTGGGAAGATGCGCTGGCTGGCGATCCTATTTCTGCCTTCGGTGGAGTCATCATTAGTAATCGTCCGATAGACCTCTCGACCGCCCAGGCTGTTGATGAGATCTTTTACGAATTGCTAATTGCTCCGGATTTTGATTCAGATGCACTCGAGTACTTAAAAAAGAAGAAAAAACGAATTTTACTGAAGTGTAAGGATTGGTCAGCGGAAACGCGACAGTTCAAATCCTTGCTGAACGGTGTCATTGAGCAGGACATGGATCTGAAAACCCATCAGCGTGCTGATTGGACTTGTGCCACAGAGCGACAGGCCTCAGATCAGGAGATGTCCGACTTGATGTTTGCCAATAAAGTGGTGAAGCATCTCAAATCCAATACCATTGCGTTAGTCAAGAATGATCAGTTATTGGGTATGGGTTGTGGGCAGACCTCTCGGGTCGATGCCTTGCAGCAAGCCATTCATAAAGCCAACAAATTGGGCTTTGACCTGCAGGGAGCTGTTATGGCCTCAGATGCCTTTTTCCCCTTTCCGGATTGTGTGGAGATTGCTGATGGTGAGGGTATACGGGCTATTGTCCAACCGGGAGGTTCGATAAAAGATAAGGACTCGATTGCCTACTGTGAAGGACATGATCAGGCTATGTATATGACGGGCATTCGCCATTTTAAGCACTAGTCCCCATGACTATCCATGTAATTGATATAGGCAATACGCGACTCAAATGGGGCGTTTTCAAAGAGAATGTACTAGCGGATAAACGAGTTTTTCACGAGCTGGACGAGTGGATTTCCTTTAGCCAGGACATACCGAAAGCGGAACCCTGTGTAACAGGAGCGGTGGGAAATGGAACATCCTGGATGAAGCACTTTCCTGAAAACCATCACGTTTATGGTGCGCAGACGGATTGGTCCTTACCGATTAAAACGAATTACGAAACAATGCCGACTTTAGGTGTAGATCGACTGGCGGCTGTTTGCGGAGCCCATGCACGTTACGAGGGAGCCAGTTTGGTTTTTGATGCAGGAACCTGTCTGACCATAGACCTCCTGGATGGAGAGGGGGTGTATCAAGGCGGGAATATATCACCCGGATGGCAGATGAGAATGAAAGCTATGAACGAAGGGACCGCCAATCTTCCTATGATAGAGAGGAGCTCCCTGAAGAATATGCTTGGAACCAGCACTAAAACGGCTCTTCAGGGAGGGGGATTTCACAGTTGCATATTTGAAATTCAGGGCTATGTCCGGCATTTTCGCAGCCTGTACCCCAATCTTAACGTATTATTAACCGGGGGGGATGCTTACGAGTTGGCTAAGTACTTAAAATTAGAGATATTTGTTGAGCCGGATCTCGTATTGTACGGCTTACACGAAATGTATAAAACACACTATGCTTAAACAGCTTGTTTTTCTTATTGCAATCTTATGTCTAAGTGTGTGGGTGCAAGCCCAACCTAAGAGCTATTCACCGGCTAGCCGAATTGGCCTGGGTCAGCTCAAATCCTATGATCTGCCCGTGCAGCATAGTATGGGTGGAATTAGCACGGCTTTTCGCGACAATGTATACACCAATGTGAGTAATCCGGCTGCACTAGGATGGCTGCGATCGGCTTCTTTAGATGTAGGGATATTTGCCGACCAAAACAATATAGAGGTGAGTGATGGAAACTTTGACTATTGGACGGGAAATATCTCTCACCTCAATTTGAGCTTTCCCATTTTCAATCCGATTAATGACCTGCTCAACCGAGAGGAGCGCGACTATAATCTGGGTATGATGCTCGGACTTATGCCCTTTTCAGAAATCGGATATGACATCGTAACCGACGTTGAAGATGAAGAACTCGGACCCATTCGTCGGCAATATACAGGTACAGGCGGTGCATATGCAATAATGTGGGGTAATGGGTTTAGATACAAAAATTTCAGTATTGGAGTAAGGGCGGAGTATATTTTTGGCGATCTGCAAGAGGATCGAACTATTATCTTTCGCGGATTAAATAATGCCTTCCAAAACTTATATAGTGACGATCAAACGCTTGGAGCTTTAAGATGGGAGTTTGGATCACAATACCGCTGGGTATTAAATCGGGCTGTTAAGTCAGACGGTTCCGAGGGTGGCGTAACAAAAAGTTTGACTTTCGGTGCTACCCTTGCATCAAATGCCAATTTGAATGTGTCCGAAAATCGCTTTTACCGAGCGCGCCACAATGTATTTCCGCAGATAGATACACTTTTAATTGAAGAAGATATTGAAACAGACGGTGTGCTGCCGGGTGGGTTTTCACTCGGAATGATGTTTCAATCGAATAATAAGTGGTTGTTTGGAGCAGATTTTGACTATGGGTTTTGGGATCAATACGAGAATGAGGCCCGCCCTGCAGACCTGCGCAATACCTATACCATTTCAGCTGGTTTGGGATATACCCCGGATGCGAGAAACGTTGATAACTATCTAAAACGAATGACCTATCGCGCAGGTGGCAATTTTGGAACGGATCCGCGCGTTATTAATGGCAATCAAATGGAAACGTATCGCCTTGATTTTGGCATTACTTTGCCTTTTATAGGAATCCGGCGAACAGCTTACGGTAATTTGACGTTCTCTTATGGAGAACGAAATGTAGCCAACGGCATCTCAGAGACATTCTACACACTTAGATTTGGCTTTACAGCTGCCGATAATCAGTGGTTTGTTAAATCGAAATACAATTAAAATGAGAATATTCTTAATTATGGTGAGCTTGATCGCTCTGCCTTCTTTCTATGCCTCTTTATCAGCCCAATGCGAAACATGGAACGAACATCCTCGGAAAGATGAAGCTGAAGGTGCACACTCCATTTATCGACAAGCCATAAAAAATGATAATTATAAGCTTGCGCTAGAAAACTGGCGCACAGCTTATGAGATTGCGCCAGCAGCTGACGGGCGACGTGATTACCACTTTACTGATGGGGCTAAAATTTACAAATGGCTCTACCAGCAAACCGAAGATCCTGCACTAAAGAAAGCATACAGAGATTCTGCTATGATGATGTTTGATGGAGCTGCCTATTGTTATAAAAACCAAAGTATAAATTTGGCTAAGTGCAGCGACCAAAGTTGTTATGATAAAAAAGTAGGATATATACTGGGTCGAAAGGTGTATGAAATGTACTATACCTATAACATGCCAAGAAATTTGATTTTTGAAAACGCCAAAAAAGCTATGGAGCTGGCTGGGAATGATACGGAGTATATCGTGTTTGAACCCATGGCAGCAGCCCTGGTATCCGGCTTTAAAAATGGAACAATTGATGCAGATGAAGTGCGTATTCAGCACGGATTACTCAAGCAAACAGCTGCTGATCACATTGCAAATGACCCTACTTATGGTCAGTATTATGAATCATCCATCAGTTCAGTGAATTATAAAATCAGTGAAATTGAAGATGAGGTATATGACTGCGATTACTTTTTAGATAAATTGCTTCCACAACTTGAAAAGTATCCCGACAGTGCATCCTTAATAAAGGAAGTATATGAAAGCCTGTTGGAGCAGGGCTGCGACACCAGTCGGCAGGAAATGCAGGCCTTACAAGAACCTTACGAGGCCTATATGGTCGAGTATCGTGAGATGGTGCGAAGAGAATTAGCAAAGACAAACCCTGGTATTGCCGCGCGACTCCTATACGAGGAAGGAAAATATCAGGAAGCGCTCGACAAATACCAAGAGGCAGTCGAACAGACAGATGAATCAGATAAATTAGCCGACTACTATTTTAGTATGGCCTCTATTTTAGGACGGAAACTCAAGCGATTCAGTGATGCGCGGGCTAAAGCACTTAAGGCAGCTCAATACCGAACGGATTGGGGACAACCTTATTTGCTTATTGGAGATTTGTATGCCTCGTCCCAATGTGGCGATGCGTGGAACCAACGCTTGACCATTCTGGCTGCTATAGATAAATATCAATATGCTCGCAGTATAGACCCCGAATCGACGAAAGCAGCCAATCGCCGTATAGTTAGGTATACGAATTCAAAGCCCCTCCAAAGCGAAGGATTTATGCGTGGTTACGAAAAAGGAGATAGAGTCAAGGTAGGTTGTTGGATCGGCGAAACCGTAAGTCTTCGCTTTTCCAAAGCCCAATAATAAATATGGAAGGTTTTCGATTTAAAATCTGTCTTCTGGCGTTTGCAGGGATCTTTATGACCCAGTGTAGTCCAAGAATATCCCCCGAACTTCAAGAGAAAAGGGAGGCCGCTATAACACAAGACACCAGCACACAGGTATTAGAAGACAGTTTAAGCGACTGTGTGAAATTCCAGGATATTCCCAATTCAGAAGAGGCACTGGAAGCTTACGTATTATACCGAGATTTTTTCAAGCTCAACCAATTTGACCAGGCATTACCCTATTGGCGCAAGGTATATCGCATGTCACCGGCAGCAGACGGCCAGCGCTACGTAGTATTTACCGATGGAGTGTATCTTTTTGAATATCTGGCTCGGGAAGCCTCCACAGAGATGCAGCGACATGAATTTGTGGATAAACTCTTGACATTATACGATGAAGCCATTGAGTGTTATCCGTCTTACGAAGGCTTTCTTATGGCCCGAAAAGCCTATGACGTCTACTATAAATATCCCGACACCTATACGCAGCAACAGCAATTAAATATGTTCTTGCATGCGGGCAGTTTACTGGAGGAGGAGATGCCTTATTTTATCATCAATCCTTTTACGGCTCTTCTTGTGGAGTCCTTTCAAAATGGAGATATAGATACTACCCAAACGCGGGAATGGGCAGAAAAAATTAAAACTATCATAGCCTCTGAAATCGAAGAGAACCCAAATGATGAAAACTGGGATATTGTCGAAAAATACGCTTTAAATCAGCTAGAGACTTTGGAGCGCGTGCCTGGCTTTTATGACTGCTCTTACTTTATCGAAAAGCTAGTCAAAGGGCAATCGCTAAGTGAGCTCATGGAATGTGAAAACTTGTTGTATGTGACCAGCCGCTTAAGCCGGGCAGGATGTCCGGAAAGCGATTCCCTGCTTACTTCCTTCAGGAATTATTTGCGCGACAGTTGCCGCATCATCCCCGGGGGAGCCTCTGGTTTGGCCAAGGAAGCAATAGAGCTGATGAAGACCGGCAAGTACGAGTTAGCATTAGATAAGTTTGATGAAGCCATAGAATTTGCAGATTCCGACCCTCAGCGTGCTCAATATGCCCTGATGCAAGCAAAGATTTGTTATTCTTATACCCGAAATTTCAGCCAATCTCGCGCCTATGCTCGACAAGCTGCAGCCTACAAAAGTGGGTGGGGCGCTCCCTATATACTTATTGGAAAGCTCTACGCCTCAAGTGGACCGCTTTGTGGTCCAGGACGAGGTTGGGATAGTCAGATTGTAGTCTGGCCTGCCATCGATATGTGGAATTACGCCAAATCTATAGATCCCGATGCTAGGTCTGAAGCTCAGTCACTGATCGATAAGTATTTTCAGTATATGCCAACGCGTGAAGATATCAGCAAACGGCTCCTGAAAGAAGGGGATAGCTTTACCGTCGAGTGTTGGATCCAGGAAACGACTACAGTTCGGATTAGTCGCGCTTATTAATTTTCTTTTTTTAGGGTGTATCCCCGAGGTCCGCCGACCGGCGCACCTCGAGGGTCGGGCTATGCGGGGCTATCGGTCCCGCCCACCTGTCAAGATCCTTTCCTGAAATTAATAACTAATGAGCTTTTCAAGAATAGATCCTTCAAAAATAGAGTTATAATTGGGCGCGACATCCGGCGAGGCCGGATCCCCTACTATCCCTTACACGAAGGTGGCCTCTGGCCACCTAAACGAATACAAAACAAAATTAGTCAGTGAGTAATTCAATTAATTGATCCGCCAGCTCCAAACCAATATTTCGTTGCGCTTCTGCTGTTGATGCGCCAATATGTGGAGTGACAGATACGCGATCATGATCTAGCAATTCCTGACGTGGAGTTGGCTCGTTCTCGAATACATCCAGTCCCGCACCACCGATTTGACCACTTTTCAATCCCTCTAAGAGGGCTTTTTCATCTACAGCACCTCCTCGGGCAGTATTAATAATACATACTCCTTTTTTCATTTTGGCCATTTCTTCCGCACCCAAAATCGGTTTACCTCCAGAATAAGGAACATGAAGGGTAATGTAATCACTGTCTTCTAGCAACTCTTCCATAGGCACCGTATATACATCAGCAAAAACGCCAACCCGGCCCTGATCGTATAAATTAAATTGAAGTGTAGCTTGATCGAGCATGAGATCTGTTGGAAGCACCTTCATACCCAGGGCCAGTCCCATTTGGGTAATAGTCTGCCCAATACTACCAAAACCGATGATGCCCATTGTTTTTCCTTTAAGTTCCGTCCCACCACTGTAAGCTTTTTTCAAGGCCTTGAATTCGGTAGCACCGCGCTCGGGCATATCCTTATTGGATAAATGAAGAGATCTACTCAAGTTTAACATGTGCGCCAGAGCCAACTCAGCAACCGATTGACTGGAGGCCGTGGGCGTGTTTATAACAGCAATATTCTTAGATCGGGCATAATCTACGTCAATATTGTCCAGACCTACGCCCCCGCGTGCGATGACTTTAAGTTTTGGGCATTGATCAATGACCTCTTTGCGAACCTTAGTGGCCGAACGAACGACCACGGCATCGTAGGCGGGCAGCTCTTTTTCCAGTTTATCTTGTGGTACTTTGTCCATGCTCAATTCAAAGCCGGCCTCTTCCAATAATAATTTGCCATCGGGATGGATCCCATCATTGATCAGTATTTTCATTCGTTAGATTTTTGGGAAATATACACAATCCATTGGAGGTGGCGGTAAAATATATATTAATTATTTTTACAGTCCGAGAGTTGCTTTTTTAGTAAGCTGAGACTATCCCGCAGCGGCAAATTCTTTTCAGTACGGCTTAGCGTGTCACTCTCTTTGCGCAGAGAGTCTGTGCCTAGGGCAGTGTCAGTGGGTGCTGAAAGATCTTGAGAGGATTCCTGTTCCGCTGTTGCAGCTGTGTCAAGAATCGGAGTAGCCACTTCCTCGACTTCAGTCGGCTGAACCCATTCGATGACTTGATCCAAATATTTTCGCTCGCCTGTCATATAGGTTGCCAACAGAAATAAGAGAGGAGCGGCTATGACCATAAACAGAAAAAATCGAGCCAGAGGGGTTATTTTATATTTAGCCATTCTAGGTTTATTTAGGTGAATTTGGGCTGCTCGTCGTATTGCCTGGACAGATAATACAATAAACCACCCAAAAAGTAAGCGATGATATCCCAAACATCTCCGGTGAAATCCGCAGAGAGATAAGGGAAAAACCACTCGAAAATTACAGAAAATATAATAAAACTGGCCAAAAGTTCCATTTCATTCAGCTTTGGACGGGTTCTGAAGAATTCCATTTCCCAGTCGAGCATAAGCAATAAGATGGGCATGGCCAGAAATGGGTCGAGATAGCTATCTATAAATGGAATGTGAACCCCTAAACCCCATTGTAGAAATTGGTGAGTGAGAAATAGTAGGGTCGATATGGTGAACAACAGGATCTTCAAAATGCAGCCAAAAAGGCAAATATGAGAATGAATATAATGAGGGGAGAAAATAAGATCATGAGAGCTACGCCGATGAGCGTCAAAATGAGTTTGCCCAAAATAATGAAGATGTTATCATCGGGCTGGATCTGTATCACGCGATACAGGCGCCGATATTGCTCCCGAGTTTGATTAAGAATCTTTTGGCGGGCGTTCTCGTCTTTTTCTTCTTCAGTTTCCAAGGACTTTTTTTACAACTATTAAATGTACTTTGGATATCTCCTTTGGTGAAGATAGGGTATCCTTTCTAAGCTAAAAATACGAAAGTAGTATAATAAATAAATATATGTTTATTTTTGCCTCTGTTGGAAGAACGAAATGGAATAGATGAAGGATATGAGTGAATCAAAGGGATCAAAGACGAGTGGCGCCCTGAGTCAGATGTACGAAGAGTATTTTCTGGATTATGCCTCTTACGTCATATTGGAGCGAGCCGTTCCAGCCATAGAAGATGGCTTGAAACCTGTGCAACGACGTATTTTGCATGCCATGCGCCTCATGCATGACGGTCGCTACCACAAAGTAGCCAATATCATAGGACAGACGATGCAATATCACCCACATGGCGATGCAGCGATTGGTGATGCCTTGGTCAATATGGGCCAAAAGGATATGTTGATCGATCCGCAGGGAAACTGGGGCGATGTGCGCACGGGTGACTCTGCAGCAGCCTCTCGATATATTGAGGCTCGATTGACTCCTTTCGCGTTGGAAGTTGCATTTAATCCCAAAATTACGGAATGGCAGTTGGCCTATGATGGCCGGAAAGAAGAGCCTGTGAGCCTTCCCATGAAGTTTCCTATGGTTCTGGCCCAAGGGGTCGATGGGATCGCTGTGGGTCTATCCACTAAAATACTCCCGCACAATTTTATCGAGCTTTTGGAGGGCGGAATCAAAATACTAGAGGGTAAAAAGGTAAAGCTGTATCCAGATTTCCCATTCGGGGGAAAGATCGATGTCAGTGAATACAATCACGGACAGCGCGGCGGGCGAGTGAAGGTGCGCGCGACGATAGAGATTATTGATAAAAATACCCTTCACATAACTGATTTGCCTTACGGTGTCACTACAGACACTTTGATCGATAGTATTCTAAAGGCCAACGATAAAGGCAAAATCAAGGTCAAAAAAGTCGATGACAACACAGCTAAAAATGTAGAAATTGAGGTCAGCCTATATCCGGGCACCTCACCGGAAATTGCCATGGATGCACTTTACGCCTTTACCCGCTGTGAGGAGAGTATTTCTCCTAATGCCTGTGTGATTCAAGATGATAAACCGGTTTTTTTGCCGGTAGAGGAAATTTTGGAGCTTAGCACTGAACGTACAAAAGACTTACTTAGACAAGAGCTGAAAATTAAAGAGGGAGAGCTGCAGGAGCAGATACATTTCTATTCGCTGGTAAAGATTTTTATCGAAAAACGCATCTACAGACGTATAGAAACCGCTGAAACCTGGGAGCAACTCATGGAGATTATAGATGAGGGACTGCACGAGTATATTAGCACGCCCGGGCGAGAAAACAAAAAGGCTGAATTCGTCTTGCTCAGAGATATAACGGAAGATGATATCGTTAAACTGACTGAAATTAAGATCAAGCGGATTTCTAAGTACAATGCAGAGAAGGCAGATGAGAAAATGCGGCAATTGGAAGAGGAACTCAAGGAGGTCCAGTATCATCTAAAGCATCTGGTGCAATTCACCGTCGATTACTTCCAAATGCTTATCGATAAGTTTGGAAAAGGACGTGAGCGAAAAACAGAAATCACTTCATTTGACACCATTGAGCGAACAGCAGTTGTCGCCAGTAATGAAAAACTATACATCGATCGGAAGGGAGGATTCGTTGGCACGGGACTCAA
>CAZVLN010000060.1:0-11548 GCA_964627995.1 uncultured Saprospiraceae bacterium | reverse complement strand
CTGGCGCGAGATTTTATCCGAAATTGATAGCGCTTTCCATCTCCTTTTATCCGCAGGACTAAATGAGTTTCGTCGCCCATTTCAAAAGGCTCGGGTCGATACCGCAAAGAGGAAAACCCTCCGTTATTTTGAAGAGAGATTTTACCGCTGTAGACGGCGTGACCCTCATCATTTAGATTTATATGTCCTTGCGAAAGTCCGCCCATCACACCATCATCAATTATCCGCCAATTCGCCATATCCGATGTAGGCGAGAAGTCAAAAACCATTGTTTGCACCATAAGAAGAAGTATTGCTATTGTATTCATAGAAGTTCAACAGAAAAAAACGAGAAGGGTTCTACCTGCGTTCCCGTAAATTATATGTTCCAGCAAAAAGAATGAATTGAAAAGTTAGTTACCAGCTTCATCTGCTCCAGCAATAGCCACATATTCCTCCTTCCCCGCATCAGCGATGGGAAGCAGTGGCGAGCTGGCGAGCCAGACCGAGCGGAACGGAGTGCAGCGAGGGCCGATCCGCCGGCTGGCGGAGAGCTGCGTACCGTAGCGACCCGCGTCCCGAGGAACGCGAAGCGGGCTCTGGGACGAGGGTGATGCCCTAATAACTGATATTAATCAGATTTCTTCTTCAGATCAGCGACGATGAGATTCAATAGTGACATAATGATAGAGAAAAAGAGCGCGCTCCACCAGCCGGCGACCTGAAAGCCCGGTACAATAGAGTCCGTCAACATGACCATGGCGGCATTGATGACAAGTAAAAACAGGCCCAGAGTTATGATGGTAAAGGGAAGCGTAAGAACGGTGATCAGCGGCTTGATGGTGACATTGATAATCCCGAGGACTAAGCCCACTAGAATGGCCACCCAAAAGTCGTTGACATTAACGCCGGAAAGCAGATAACTTGCAATGTAGACAAAAGCCCCATTGAGTAAAATACGCACTAGAATATTCATCTTGCCTGAATTGATTTCAAGAAATATACAAATTATTTTTCAGCTGAAGGAGAGATCACCTTCAGGATTTCTACAGGATGATCCTTCCATCCTACCACAAAATGCAACTCTCCTTGAATCTCAATCTGGTCCAGGCTACGCAGCTCCCGGTTGAATCGCTCCAAAACTCCGCCCTGTGGCACAAAGTCCCAGCTTCCGTTCCTATTTTTGACCAAGACAGCTAGAGAAACGGCATCAGTACGAGCGCTTTCGATTTCCAATTCAAAGTTGTTTCCTCCTAAAATAATTTCGGCTACCCCATCACCATTGAGATCGGCTACTTCAAAGGCATGTATGCCAGACCATTGAACTTCAGGAGGGAAGGGTTCAAAAGAAAGGGGCCCTCCGCTGAATCCGTTGACAATACCTGAACGAAATTCTACGGCCTTTTTATAGATGTGATCGATAGATTTCAGATCAACTAGATCTTCGATTCGTGCCTCAGCATAGGTGCTAAATCTGACAAAATCAGAACGCAGAGAGGGCATAAGCTCCATCAAAACATCGCGCTGTGGAACGGGCACTTTTTCGCCCTGCATGTAGTGCGTCATTATAGGCGTGTGGCGACCACTTCGGTCGAAATCGGCGGCATAAACTTCTACCGGTCCATCAGGGCTAGCGCGCCAACGAGTATTCTGACCAAAATTTCCCGCCAGAAGCTGCGTACTTGAGTTGCTTTTGGATTGCCAAAGGTAGATTTTGTTCCACCAACCTTCACTATTTTTCAACTGATTAGGCCTATCAAAGCCCGTTGCGGCTTGCGGGTATATGGAGATCGGCATCCATTCTCCGGCAAGGAGCAAATCAACTCGGCCATCCCCAGTTACGTCCTCAGCGAGTGCCGTATGTATCATATCCCTGGGAGCTTGTCCCGTCGTCCATATGGAAGTCGGTGCTTCTACCAGTTTCTGACCCTCATTGAGTAAAATATAGGACTCTGCTGCTGCAGGATATTGATTAGGTAGGGCTCCACCGCCCACAAATACATCAATTCGGCCATCACCATTGAAATCGCCCGTGGCAACAGCACCGGTGGGGCTACTTTTCATAGGTAAAATACTTCGCTCCAAGCCGTTTCCTGCCATATTAAGGTACAAGCGATCTCGGTATGCAAGCGTATTTTTTTCTTCAGAATAGCCACCACTACCTATGTATATATCTGGAAAGCCATCGCCGTTAGTATCCATAATACCAATATCAACGTCCTCATACATAGCTTCTTTTTCCAAAAAGGCCTCAAATGAAGATGCGAAATTGCCTTGCTCATCTTGAATAAAAAGAGCGGGTGCCTGTCCGCGGGCGCCTCCAATAAAAAGATCCTCGCGTCCATCCAGGTTAAAGTCGAATACCTTCAAAACCGGACCTTTACGCGATAGTGCATGAGGTAATAAGGGCTCGCGCTTGAGGTCAACAAAATCATCTTCGGTGTGAATGAAGTCCAGTTCCGTAACTGACTTGAAAAATGTAAGTGCTTGAGGTAAGCTAACCCAGTTACCGGTTGATGATTGAGGATAATCGAGCGTTATGCTTTGGTTTGCATTAATGTTCTGTATGCCTTGCACACGGCCATCAGGCCATTGGACAACCAGAGAGTCCACTTGTGTAATTGAGTCCAAACCAAAATAAGCCGTAGATGCAGAATAGGACATGAAGCCTTTACTGCGCTGTACATTTTGGTGCTGCATGTTTGGCCCGTGATAGATACGAATTTCTGCTCCGATGCCTTCCGGATTTCCAGCCGGTCCGTACAAATCCACTTTAAGGTAGTTTGATTGCAGGATCTGGCGGGCTTTGTTCTCATAAATGAAGGTAGGCATGTCAAAATTATTGACGACCAGGTCCAGATCCCCATCATTATCCAAGTCTGCTGTAAGGGCTCCATTGGAAAATACAGGTTCATCCAATCCCCAATCCTTAGCTCGGGATTGAAAGGAATAGTTTCCATTATTTCGATACATGTAATTGGGAACTGGAGTAATGGGAACCTCTGCTAATAATGCCTGCACATTATCTTCCGGCGAGGAAGTGCGGCCCACCTCATCATCGTAATAGGTCATGAAATCCAGGTCCGTGAGATCCCGCCGATAACCATTTGAAATAAATACATCCTTCCAGCCATCACCATCAAAATCAGCAATGAGCGGACTCCAGGACCAATCTGTAGCTTCAATTCCAGCAAAGCATCCCACATCGCGCATTTTATTATCGGCGCCTTGTATAAAAAGCGTATTCCGCATGACTTGACGACCATAATTGTATTTTTCCAATTGCTTATATCGGTCATACCGCATACTTGTCATCAACGTCTTTTGGCGATAATGCGTCTCGGGGAGCATGTCTAAACTCATAAAGTCTAATCGACCATCATTATTTACATCTCCTGCATCAGCTCCCATGGTATTATTGGAAGTGTGCGGGAAATATTTGTCGATTTGGTCTTCAAATTTTCCGTTCTTTTGGTTTACGTAAAGGAAATCAGGCTCGATAAAATCATTACCCACATATAGGTCCATAAATCCATCCGAATTGATATCCATGGGAGTTACACTTAGACCGTAGGCCTTTTGCCTAACATTGGCGGACTCTGAAACTTCACGGAACTGTCCCTTCCCAACATTTTCGAATAACCGATCAACCTCAGCAGGATCGCCACCTGTTCGATTTCTTATGATGGTGCCATCGTCTAGCTGTTTTAGACTCATATTATTTATAAGTTTAAAATCCGTAGGATGGTTTAATAAGTACAGATCCAGGTCATTGTCATTATCGTAATCAAAAAACAGAGCCTGATTGGTGTTTGATTGATCATCTAAACCCCTTGCTATGCTTTCTTCACTAAATGTACCATCTTGATTGTTGATATACAGGGCGTTGGTTCGTCTTTTCTTATCGCTTAGTCCCGAATGACAAACATAAATATCCAGGTATCCATCTTCATTGACATCGTGAACAGCCACGCCTGTTTTAAGGACATTCGGGCCGGCCACCCCAGCGACTTTCGTGATGTCTTTAAATTTCAAGTTGCCAGTGTTTATGTATAATTTATTAGAAGACATGGCTCCGACAAAAAACAGGTCCAACAATCCATCATTATTAAAATCAGCTGATGCAACACCACTGCCATTGTATAAATAAGTGTAGGAGTAGTAGTTAAATTCCGGAGTTTCGATGAGAATGTTTTGAAAATTTATGCCGGTCTCTTCAGCACTTTTCTTTTCAAATAAAGGCTCAGGTCGACTGGCGGACTCTTTATCCAATGAGGTGGTTCCCTCTTCCTGGTCAGACTGACAAGCCAACAAACTGAGTCCTAAAACGAAAACAAAAAAGAAGTATTTATTCATCGGTGGAAACTGTTTGTAAGACCTGATTTGCAACTTCATGTCCTTGATTTACGCCCTCATCAACTGCTGGCCGAAAATGAATTCCTCCATATACCCTACTAATAGCTGCTTCCTGCGAGGCTTCCAAAAAAGAGGTGAACTTACGTTGAGGCAGACCATACTCTTCTTCCACCGTATCAACAAAAGCAAAATCATCACCTAAAATATGCGTTAGAGCTCGTGCAGCAGCGGTAGAGATCACACTGTGTCCACTGGTGTATTCAGGAAATGGTGGGGTTTGTAGCGTGGGTAACCACTTATCATCCCAATAGGTATTAATCACTGTCTCGGGGCGAATATATTCCGATCTATACTTTTCGTCCCAACAAGAAATAAACGCATCAGCAAGTGCTACCGCTACATAGCTGTAAGTCTTCAGAGACTTTCCAAAATCCAGATCGGCTTGCAGGCATGCGATCCGGGTAATTCCCATCCAGTGTCCACCAGGAGTTATCTTTTTCACGGGCTGCATAAAGTGGCCCTTATGCAGAACCACATACGGATTACAATCCCAGAAGGCAGCGATCTGACGCTGTTCAGTACTCAGTTTATTCACTATATTATACACTTCCTTCGCCTCCAAGTAAAAGGGGCTTCCCTCTGTCATATCGTAGGTTGTTGGCGGCTTAGGCACAAACTGACTCGCCGAGTCCAGAGTAAAGGTCCGAAGTTCACCCCAGAATGGCTCTATAGGATCCATATAATTGGGCGGAGTGGGCACCCATTTCCCTTTACTCGCCAGACCGATTTTATATTTTGGCTTTGTTCGAATCACGGTTAGGCCATCGGCTGCAGCGTAGGCCTTCATAGCTTCAGAACATCTTCGCCCCCACTCCCATGCTTTATCATAAGCCTCCGAATCTAAATACTGCTCATATTTCCTGGACATGCTATCGGTCCAGATTTTCCACTTATCTGCAGAGTAGACATGCTGTTTACCCGTTTGCAAAAATGCAGCTAATGCGGCCCACTCAGCTTCCACCCCTTGTAATTCAGGAGCATCTCCCAGTGAATATTCCCAACCATTCAGTTTTTCAACAATAACCTCGGATTCAGCATTTATGGATGCATATGCATACTGGGCCGACAAAATGGGATAGACCATGGATCGGCTGGCTAATGGAGGACTCGTAATATCAAATACATGGACGTCCATTAAAGCCTTAATGCTTAAATGTAAGTCGGATTTGGGCTCCAGGTTTTCCCGGGGTGACTTCTGCCCGGAATCGCATCCGAAAATACCCAGTAAAAAAAAGAAACCTATAATTTTTAGTTTTCTCATAAGATCTTGCTACAAAACTAATAAATAAATGCGTCCCTTCCAGCCACATAGCATGCTATTCTCGCTCCCTGGACTAGAGTTAGAGCAATGGTGAAAGTAATCGAGCTAAATGTTCGAAAAATACTTTTACACGGGACCGATTACACCAGTAATCAAGAGTGATTTCTGTGGAATACTCTAAATCATCATGAAAATGACGCTCTAAATCTTGGTTTACTTCCCGGTCGTAAATGAGCGCATTCACTTCAAAATTCAATTCTTGACTTCGAACATCCAAATTGGCCGTCCCAATCATACTAAAATCTTCATCGATCAGCATCGACTTGGTATGTAAAAAGCCCCGCTCATAAAAATACAATTTAATGCCTGCTTGCAGTAATTCGCCATAGTAAGAATACCCGGCTGCATCGACAAGCCTGGAGTCTCCCCTTCTAGGAACTAAAATACGAACATCTAGGCCGGATTTTGCCACCTGCATCAAGGCGTCGGAAATGGCTTCCACGGGGATGAAATATGGGGTCGTTATAAAAATGCGGTCCTGAGCGGCATATATTGCTGAAATAGTAGACAACATGATATTGGGACTGGTATCGGGACCTGAAGCTGCAACCTGCACCAGGCGATCATCATTGTTTATTCGATAATTAGTAAAATACGCCGTATCCAAGCTGGGCAAACGCCCCGTGATATACTGCCAATTACTAAAAAATAAGTACTGAAAATAAAAAACTGCCGGACCGCGTATGTATAAATGAGTGTCTCGCCAGTATCGGCCAGAACCTTCATTAATATATCGATCAGCGACGTTAATCCCTCCCACAAATACGTGCTCACCGTCTATAATGGCTACCTTTCTATGATCCCGGTAGTTCATGCGATTGGCCAGTAAGCGGTACGTCACTCGATTAAAGGGTTCGATGTTCACACCCGCCACTTGCATTCGGATGGCAGTGCTGTCTCTAATATTTCCACTCCCAAAATCATCAAAAATGACTTTCACCTGAATGCCTTCCTTTGCTTTTTCGATGAGCATATCCGCCAGTTCATTTCCAATATTGTCATTCTCCCAAATGTAATATTCTAAATGAATGTGATGCTCCGCTGACCGTATGACTTCTGTTAATCGAGAAAATTTATTTTTACCGTTCACCAGCAACTCCAATGCATTGCCATCCGTTATTGGAGAACCTATCGAATGAAATAAAAAATCCACTGTGTGTCGGTATTTTTCTGATATTTGAGCATAGGTCTCACTTACGTCCTGGTGCGTTTGAAAGGAATAAGGTTCCAACTTTTCGCGCAATTCTTCATTCCGCTCTGATTTAAAATAAAAGAATTGATTCTTTCGATAATTTACCCCGAAAACCAAATAAATAATCACACCTACCACCGGAAGAAAAAGAATGAGTAAAAGATATGCCAAAGTCTTCGTGACTGTCTTGGTGTCCATGATAATTTTCACGGCGAGTAAGCCAACAGCCAAATAGTAGATTAGCTGCAATACAGGGAGCAGCCAGGGGTAGGACGCAAGAACTCCACTTAATAATTCCATCGGGTCGAGTTCATCAGATTCAATTCCATTGTTTATAGTGAATATCCAAAGCGTTTGAGTAATTCAACAGCCCCCGGATACTCTAAAAAGGCGTTTACGCGCGCCTCATCCGTGGTGCGCTTCCATTTTTCTATGGATTTGGAGTGAATATCCTGCACGGGTTTAAAATAAGCGGCATTATTCCGCACCGTGGCATGATCGTGCCAATTCTTCACTTCTTCGGAAAAGGGAGCATCTAAAAATTGCAACAACTGAGCCATGGTGTTCTCAAAATCGATAATTAAATCTTCATACCGCAGGGTATGTACCTGAGGGTGATCTTCAAATGCTAAGCCGGCACTGACATCATGCACCCATCGCTTGGGCTCGACCCAATAGTGCGAGGGATCCGTTGGGTGCCTAGAAAGCACCACGTCACGGCCGTCACGCACAATGTGAATCATCTTAAATCGGCCCTGAAAGTGATCATTTATTTCCATAATACGCGTCACATTACTTGGCGATTTTTCCAGCCAACGCGTCGCGCCCTCTTTCACTTTATTTTTGAGTAAATGAAAATAAAGTCGATCCTCGCGCCCCGGATGCCACCGCCCAGACTCATCCTGATAAACGCTATTAAATAATCCTAATTCCCGGGGAAAGGCAAATATTTCCGGATGAGCGGATAATATCGACAGTAATAAAGTGGTACCCGACCGACCGCAGCCACCAATCAAAATGGGGGGATCAGTAAAATTCCGCTTTTCTTTAAAGCGGCCACATTGTTTAACTAAGGGAAAGAAAGGCTTTTTCCAGGATCGAAGCATAAATCGTGTTTCTGCATTTTAGTTTACTGAGCGCGAATGATGTATTGATGCGGTAATAGATCTACTTCAGCTTGAATATCTTTATACCCGGCCTTCTTAAGCTCATCAATCACAACATCCATCGATATTTTGTGATCCACCGGCGGACCAGTCGGTGCGGTTACTTTAAAAAAGTCCACCACAACCAGCTCGCCACCTTTCTTTAAGCCTGTTTTGACCTTCGAAAAGTAATCCACTCGGTTTTTGATGTGATGATAGGTATTGACAATTAAAGCCATATCCACTTCCTGACTGTCCAAACCCGGACTATCATAGGGGATTAAGCGAGTTTCAATCTGCTCTTCCAGGTTTTCCTCTGCGCGACGCAGACTTACATAGGCTTGAAATTCTTCATTTACATCTGCGGCAATCACCTGAGCACCCCGACGCGCCAACTTAATGGAAAAATATCCACTTCCTGCGCCAATATCAATGATGCTTTTACCCGCTACGTCTCCAAGATAATCAAGCACCTTTTCGGGTTGCTGGTAAGCGTCACGCTCTTCGGATTCAAAGCGTTCGATCAAATCCTCTACAGAACTCTTATGCATATGTGCATTGGCTTTGTCAGCAGGGTCAGCAGCTTCCGATGAATGTGAGTGATCCCCATGTTTGTGCTTTTCGTCTTTAGATTCGACTTTTTCTGCCTTATCCTTTTTGCGCTCCTCCGGTGGCGCTTCACACGAAATCAAAAACAGTGTACTTAAAAAAAGTGTAGCTAAGCTTATCCATTTCATATATTCATCTTTTTATCTAAATAGTAAAAAAAGCCGCCCAATGCAAGATTTAACAAGCCCAATGTCACTTCCCAGGGGCGATCTATAGCGGTAAATATAATCATCCATACCGACACCAACACAAAGAAGATTTGAAAAAAAGGAAAAAGCGGAGACTTAAAATGACTTTTTTCGGGCCTCTTTCGCCTTCGGATGACAAAAACACCCATGACAGTAAGCATGGAGGAAAGGCTCAATAAAATACCGCAATACACTAAAATCTGATCAAAGGTGCCAGTAACTAACAACACAATCGTCAAAAACCATTGCAAGCCTAGCGCGCGAACAGGAAGCCCTCTCCTTGTTACACTAAAGATTTTCCAACTACGGAAGTCCTGCCCCATTTTAGCCACCACTCGAGGTCCTACCCATACCATGGCACTCATACTCGATAAAAGCAATAGCGCAATGAGGCGACTTACCCAAAGCGCTACTTCTTCAGAAAAGATGTATTGGGCGACTATAGCTGCCACCTCTACCTGTCCGGCCATAGCTTCCTGGGGAGCGTGTTTTAAAAACACATATTGCAGTGCAGTATATAATACAGTTACGATAACTGTTCCTCCGATCAATGCCCGAGGCAAACTTCGCTTAGGGTTTTTAAACTCTTCGGTAATATAAGCAGCGGCATTCCATCCGGAATACGAATAGGTCACGTAGATGAGCGCCACTGCGAAGGCGGGACTCAGCAGCTCCTGGCTGATCGAAGGAGTATATACCAACTCATTTGTCTCCCGGGGACTAAGAATCATTCCCACTCCTACAAAAGCGCAAATAACTATCAATTTCAGGACCGTACTAACATTTTGAAAAACGGCACTCGCCTGCAGATTTATCGAATGTATACCGTGCATTATAGTCACCAAAGCAATAGCCATTAGTGTGCTGGACAGCCACGGTAGCGGAGCGTATTGCGCCACAGCAATCGCTGCTATCCCTATAGGCGCTGCAAAACCCACCGTTATAGAGACCCAACCCGCCAAATACCCCATTAGCGGGTGAAACAAACGCGAGAGAAAGGTATATTCGCCGCCTGACTCTGGAATGTGGGTACCCACCTCAGCATAGCTAAATGCACCCGCTAAAGCAAACATTCCACCTAAAATCCACAGGATCAAAATAGTGTAGGTGTGCGACAAATCCATCAGCTGAAAGCCCAAACTGGTGAAGACGCCCGTCCCTACCATATTCGCAATGACCAGGGCCAGGCCTGTAGTTGTTCCAATGCCTTTCCGACTCATTATGGCCTTTTATTTCGAGCCCTCCCGTCGTCGTGCAGCCGCTATTTCGGCAGCCAGATGGTCCGTGTACAATATACCGTCCAAGTGATCAATCTCATGCTGAAAAATCACCGCCGTAAACCCTTCCACCATCTCGATATGAGACTCTCCTTCCAGAGTTTCGTACGATAGCAAGATGGCGTAAGCTCGCGAATTCAAAGTATCCGTCCGATTGGGAATCGAAAGACAGCCTTCCCGACACTTTTGCTTTTTCTCCGAGTACTGCAAAATCTTTGGATTGATATAACATTCGAAGGGCAAGCCGTCCTTATCAAATCGCTGAACCCAGATCATACGCTTTAACAGACCCACCTGAGGGGCTGCAATACCCACGCCCAATGACATGCTATCGGTCACCGTTTTATAGAGGCGCTGGGCAAAATAACGCACCTCATCCTCATGATCAGCCAATGATATGCTATCAGAAGAGGTTCGGAGCAAGATGGAATCCGAGGGGTTTGTTATGAGAAATACCCGCATCGCCTCGGTGCTATCCCCTTCAAAAACCAATGTCCGTTGCTCTTCGGAAAGCCATTCCTTTTCTTCGGGCACACTATAACACCCAATGACCGCGGCTAATCCTATCCAAATCCAGGCCCATCTTTTCATATCCTATGATTTTTGACGAACATAATACAATTTTGAGACATCTTAGCCATTTATAAAGTTGGTCTTATCTGCACTTGGGTGAAGTCAAGTATCCATCACCGCCCGGAAAGGTTTATCCGAGTTGTCAAAGTGCATCTCATATATCCAGTAGATGGGCCCAAAATGCTTACGCAAGATGTGCTTTTTTGCCTCCTATCCATGAATCCGTAAATTTTAAAAGCATTTCCGACTCATTTCGCCTTTCCAACTTTTAACTTTTTGGCCGCACCCCTCGCCCTCGAGAGCGCTTTAGGCTCCTCGGGACGAGGGTCGGGTCGTCCAGGGGTGCCGTCCTCGAGGACGCCTACGGCGTCCCGGGACCGCCATCGTTACACTCGGCGCCCTTACCACCCCTTGCGGGGCCTACGCGCCTAGGCCAACAATTCGTAAAAAACCCAAGATTTATAGCGTAGAGACGCCATGCATGGCGTTTCTAGCTCGATATGATGTTGAACCCCTTCAGGCTTCTGGATAGGGACATTTTTTACCCCGGGCTAACGCCTGGGGCCAACCAAATTAAACCCCTGGTGGGGTTCATAACATGTCCACCCACAGCCGATCGGAATTGATCCGTGGAGGGGTGATATGATATAATCCTAAAATAACAGCTTTCTCGTCATCAGCTTTTCTTTGGTGGCTTTTTTACATCCTCAACTTAATATCGACACAAGCCCGAAGGGCTTGAATATGAGTAGCCCCGAGCGCAAGCTCGGGGTTATGAGCCAAAGAAAATTCCAACCCTGAAGGGGTTGAACGAAGATTCATAGATTAATATCAAACACCCTCTTTCT
>CAZVLN010000059.1:0-11960 GCA_964627995.1 uncultured Saprospiraceae bacterium | reverse complement strand
GCTTGTACTATTACGAACTGCGCAGTGGCGACTTCAAAGCCACGAAGAAGATGGTAGTGAGCGGACGTTAGCCCGCTTAGCTTAATAGATAAAAGGGAGGAAGAACTTTAATGTTCTTTCTCCCTTTTTTGATTTTAGGATATGAGATTATATATCCTTTCTTTTATTTTTAGTGTCTTTTGTATTTCGGTGGGAGAATGCCAAGAATGCAAATCCTCCTTTGTTCAATGTTTGATACTAAATTGAGTGAATCATCTGGGCTTATTTTTTTAATAGGTTAGGCGTTTCACATAATGATTCAGGTAATGGTCCTTTTCTGTATCAATTAGATTTAAATTCTGGTGAGATTTAGCATAGTGCTTATGTTAAATGATTTGATAGCATAGATTGGGAGGATATTTGTGCAGGTAATTTTTTTCTTTATGTAGGAGATTTTGGTAATAATGCCGGCAATCGTACAGATTTACATGTACTTAAGATTTCTATTGACTCTTTTAAAAATGAGATACTGTTTCTGTTCAAGTCATTTCTTTTTAGTATAAGGATCAATAAAGATATGATTACGCTTCTTTTCATATTAATTTCGATGCTGAATCTCTTATATCTTTTGGCGATAATTAACTTGTTTTTACGAAGTAGTGGGGTGAATTTTAAACGCGAGTTTATGCTAAGCCTAAGGGCAGAGGGCATTATAGCCTGCTTGCTTTGAATAGTATTTATAATGCATTTATGGTGACGGGCGGAGATGAAATTAATTTTTTTGGATTAATTGGATTGGCAGGATGTAATTTTTCAGAATCTTTTTTTTATTTCGTTGCTTTTATTTTAAATGGGAAAGTGGCATTCAATGAGTTTACCTGCTATACCATTGAAAAAACTGGGTCTATGCAAGTAGAAAGTGATGCTTTTGGGTCTCTTGGAGAAGGGTTCTTTACATCAGAAACTAATCCCTTTGGTGATAGAGCTAGTTACAGATTATCATATATTACTACAGGTAGTGATATTAGATAAAATCCAGTTTTAAATTTTATCTCAATCCGACCAGTTTTACTATACATTTTTTTACTAATACTTTCTCATCGGGTATTATTTTTAATTTTAAAAGCGAGGTATCTGCCCGATTTTTTTCAAAAAACGTAGTTGACTTAAGTTTTTTACAGCCCGGGTTTTATTTCATTTTCTTAATTGGACTCGATGGGGACTCCTTAATTAATGAAGTCCTGATAAATAATTAATTATTTACTAGAAAAGTATCCATCAGCTCGTTGAATAGCATAAGCTCCAAACTGATCTCTAATTTGATCCATGGTCTTAATCAAAGGAATTTCCTGCTGGTAATTGTCAAATAGGCTAACTTGTGGTGCTCCATCCACTAATTTACTGAATCGCACACCTATTAATCGGATCATTTTTCGTTGTTGAAATAATTGGTCAAATAACGTTTTCGCCTGGTTAATTAATGGCCTGTCGATTGATGTAAATTCAATGTGTTTCTGCTTTGTGTAAGTGTTAAAATCCGAATACCTTACTTTTACAGTGATACAGCCACACAATTTTTTTTGCTTCCTTAAATCGTAAGCGAGTTTTTCTGTCATTGAAATTAGCCTCGCTCTTAATAGATTAGTATCTAAAGTGTCTTCCCTTAAAGTACTTTCTTTTGACATAGATTTTTGTTTGCGATAGGGCACTACAGGTCTATTGTCGATACCTCTGGACTTTTTCCACAATGATAATCCATGTCTTCCAAATGTGCCCTCCAAAAGCTCCTTTGGTAACTCACTAAGTGTTTTTATGGTTTTTACACCCATTTGCAATAATTGACTGTGGGTTACCTGGCCTACACCAGGCAATTTTTTTACTGAAAGAGGCTGTAAAAATGCTCGCTCTTTTCCCTTTTCAATCTGAATAATTCCATTGGGTTTCACCTCATCCGTACTCACTTTAGAAATGAGTTTGTTGACTGAAACTCCTGATGAAATTGGCAGTCCCGTTTCAGCAATAATTTTTTTGCGTAAATCCTTAGTCCAACGGTAGCAACCAAAATAGCGATCCATACCAGTCAAATCGAGATAAAATTCATCTACAGAGGCTTTTTCAAAGCTTGGTGCCTGATCTGCGATGACTTCTGTTACTAAGGCGGATTCTTTTGCATAACTTTCCATGTCGCCTTTTATTAGAATAGCATTGGGACAAAGTCGTTTTGCCATTCGAATGGGCATGGCTGAGTGAACACCTGCTCGGCGTGCTTCATAACTGCAGGATGATACAACGCCCCGATTGCTTTGGCCACCTATTATTATGGGCTTCCCTAGGAGACTAGAATTCTTTTTAATCTCAACGGAGACAAAAAAGGCATCGAGATCCATATGCGCGATAGTTCTATTTTTGTCACTAATACTCATATCTAATTATCGAAGATACATCTATTTACTGTTTTAATGATTAAATTATAGTCATAATTGCATACGCTGTATATTTGTCGTAAATTTAATCAAAAGCAGGGTTATGACTCTATTTGCTCAAAATTTGGCCTTTTTGAGAAAGGATAGGCAACTATCACAACAAGCCTTGTCTGAGAAATTAGCTATTCCTCGTTCCACATTGAGTGGATATGAACAGTCTTATGCTGAGCCTGATATTGAAACTATCATTCAGTTTGCTCATTTTTTTGAAGTGGACCTACATGATCTTTTAACAGAACGCTTATCAACGATTTACACAAAAACTGATAGCCAGAAAAGTCCGTCGATTGACATGGGAGCTGCAGTGGAAGTAGATGGAAAAAGTTATATACAGCTCGTCGATACTAAAGCGGAAGCGGGTTATATGGAAAGCTTTAATGACCCAGAATACATTGGGGATTTACCAACATTATATATACCGCAAATCCCCAGAGGAGCGTACAGGGCTTTTGAGATTCAAGGAGATTCGATGTTACCCTTAGAACCTGGATCTGTAGTTATTGCATCTTATGTTGAAAATTTAAAGGATATAAAGCCTGGCTTAACTTATATCGTTGCTTCTAAGGAAGGATTAGTATACAAACGAGTATATCTAACGGCAGAAAAAAATACACTTCAGTTAGTTTCTGACAATGCTCTTTATGCTTCATATGAATTGCCTTGGGAGGAGGTAAGAGAAGTTTGGAGGTTCTATGCGTATTTAAGTTTTTCCGATGGAAAAGCTGCTTTTGATGCCATGATTGAGGAAAAGCAAGAACGCCTGTTTCAGCAGATGGATGACGTTCACCAGAAAATTTGTACAGATAAACTAGAATAACTTTAATTGATCTCCTGAGTTAGGCCCCGCTTCAACTCGATTTAATAGTTCTTTACTGTTGTGGGTAGCTTTATTCACTTCTCTGGATACAGGATAAAAGGAAACATCTTCTAATAAACTAGGCGCTGTTAAATCAGCCAGTAGCGATTCTGCGTTTGAGCTGGGATCTAACCAATCTTGCTTTTGGTCGTGGGTTAGGAGCACTGGCATTCTGTCATGTAGTCCTGAGATGGGCGGTTCTGCAGCTTGCGTTAGAATAGAAAAGGAATGGATGCTTTCTCCATTTCCGGCATCCCAGCGATCGTGTATGCAGGCAAGTATAAGGTAGGATGTAGTTTTTGAAAAAATACGATAGGGTTGTCTACCTCCTTCTTGTTTTTTCCATTCATAAAAGCCATTGATAAATAGGACTGCTCTTTGATTTATTATAGGTCTTTTAAATGCACTTTTTGACAAAATAGTTTCTGTTCGCGCGTTGATCATTTTATAACCAATTTGTTTGGACTTGGCCCAAAAAGGGATTAAACCCCAATGCAGCGCAAATAATTCTCGGCTGTTACCCTGAAGAATTAGAGGTAAGTGCATACCCGGACTCAAATTGAAATGAGGAAGTGAAGATAAGAGCTTCCGCTGATCTTCGGTCATGAATAGTCCATGTTCATGACATATCTCATCTATTGTTTTTGTAATGTGAACCCGACCACACATGCGTCATAAAAATATTGATTAACGGAAAGATAAAAAAAAGCGGCCACTTGTGCAGCATGGAGGCTGGGGGATCCCAAGTGGCCGTTTAATCAATAAACATAAATGATAAATAAAATATAATTACACTTCTAATATATGCCAATGGGACGCATCAATAGTTGCTAATTTTGCTTCAAACATATTTAATTTTATCTAATATCAATTTACCTTTTTTTAATTGAGCTTTTTTTTGGGAACTGGGTCGATAATATTTTTGTATTTTAGATGTAGAGGCGCGTTTTTTCAGATGACCCATTGTTTTTGGGAATTTTGCATGTTTTATTTAATTGAGGAACGTTTGGAAATTAAGAATACACCTAATAGTGATAAGTCAAGTATAGTAGCTGATATTTGTTCGGGGGGATCCAAACGGAATGCAGCACTTAAACTTTTATACACTAATGAAAAGGTCAAACGATCCATTGCACAATTCGTGTTGGGATATGGAGGAAAGGATTATGATGTATCATCTGTTTTTCAAGAAACAATTATCATTTTTGATAGACTTGTTCGGGAAGGGCGGTTTCGCGGGGAAAGCCATTGGGAAACCTATTTAATCGGAATTGGGAAAAATACCTGCCGTAATTATATGCGCGTTCAAAGGAATTGGTCACCAATAGAGGATGCGCAGGAAAAGGATTTAGGCGATTTTGCCGAAAATGCAGCAGACGCATATTTTAATAGAAAAGAATTACAGCAGCTTTTATCCGGAATTCTAGACGAACTAAAACCGTTATGCCGGCAGGTTTTGCTCCTATGGGCTCAGTGTTACCCTATGGAACAGATCGCCTCAGTATTAGAGTTGGGGCAAGCTGCCAACGCACGTAAGCGTAAGTTCAGGTGTATGAAAGAACTGATAGGATTAATTAAAATACGTCCGAAATTGGGACATGATTTGCACGAAGCATGGAAGATGATCAAATAGAGTTATTTGAACAGTATTATTTCCGCCAAATGAAGGTAGCGGAAAGAGCTGATTTTGAGCAAAAACTGGATGATGATGAGTCATTTAGGATGAACTTTAATGCGTTTGTTTTAGCTAAAGAAGCCATTGAAGCTAAAGAAGCTACTCGTTTACATGCGCAAATGAAAGACTGGGACCGTGAAGTAGAGCCCGGGAAAATGCCGGATGACCCAAATAATAAAAATAGAAGGTGGGGCTTGTTACTAGGCTTACTTGCTGTTATAATTGTTGTTTATTTTTCCTGTCCAGCGTCAGATTCTGCTTCTTCTTCGATGGAAATGAATTGGGATAGCTATGCACAAGCTCATATTAGAGGTATTGAGCGCTCAGCAGATGAATTACCCAAAATTCAAGATTTGAATCAACTGTACTTGGATGGAAATTATGCTGGAGCCAGGAAATTTATATCAAGCCTAAATGATAGCCTGCGTAAAAACTCGGAGGTCAAATTGGTTGAAGCCTTACTCTTGTACCAATCTAAGGAATTTGAAGATGCTCAGCGCGAATTTGAGTCTTTGAAAAGTCAAGATCAGGTGCCCTTTTTCGTTAAAGATGCAGCTTCCTATTTCTTTCTCCTGACAAAAGCTCGCTTAAATACGTGTCTTGAAGACTGTCAAGCTAATCTTGAACGTTTTTCTAAGGACGAGAACTTCCTTTACCAGAAACAATCTTCCATTCTTTTGCAAAGACTGAAGGCAAGGGAATAGGTACTTATATCGTTGTTTTATAAATAATTTGCAGCTATGACGTTTAAACATTTTATTTCGGGTTTTTTGGGAGGTGTTTTTGCCTTTGTGTGTTTGGGAGGGCTAGTACTCTTTGTATTTGACTATGATTCTGTTTTTATGGGTGAACGGCACCTAAAAACAGAGTATAAGCCGGAGGGCCAGTCCGTTAACCTTTTATCTCAAGCCAATAAACAGATAGCGGATGAAGTAATTTTTTCTTTTTCTGAAGCTGCAGAGTTGGCTACTCCCGCAGTGGTTCATATCAAGGCTGAAGAGAGTCAACAGCAAATGCAAAGTCGAAAAAACCGCCGCCCTTTCTCATTTGAGGATTTTTTTAGAGGTGGAATGTCTCCTTTTTACCGAAGGGAAGGGAGTGGGAGTGGAGTTGTTTTTTCTTCTGATGGCTTTATTGTAACAAACAATCATGTGGTAGAATTTGCAGATGTAATCACGATTACCTTACATGATGGAAGATCCTTTGAAGCCCAAAAGGTCGGCACCGCTCCGGAAGAGGATATTGCTGTCCTTAAAATTGATGCCTTTGATCTGCCAACTATTCCGTGGGCAAATACAGATAAAATCAATGTCGGTGATTGGGTACTCGCTATTGGAAACCCTTTTGACTATTTGACATCTACTGTGACAGCAGGTATTGTAAGCGCAAAGGGTAGAGATTTAGATATTGGATTTGATGAGAGAGCTCATTCGTTTTCAAACTTTATCCAAACTGATGCAGCAATTAATCCCGGCAATTCCGGGGGCGCATTAGTTAATGCCAAAGGAGAACTTTTGGGGATTAATACCGCTATTGCAACACCCACAGGTGTTTTTGCCGGATATTCTTTTGCGATTCCCGTAGAAAATGTTCAAGATATTGTAGAGAAAATCCTGGCAAAGTCTACGAATAAAGATATGGGTATTTCAGTTACCAATATGGACAAGCAACTAGCCGATTACTTAAATGTGAGTGAAACCGAAGGAGTCCTCATTCTCGAGACTGAAGCGGGTAGCGCAGCTAAATATGGTGGATTAAAGCCTTATGATCTTATAATGTCTATCAATGATATTCCAGTAGAGACCATTGCCGAAATGGAATCTATTTTATATGACCCAGAAACGCCCGATATATTACTATTGCGAATTCTCAGGGACGGAAGCGAAAAGATTGTCAATATCAAATTGAGATAGAGAATGGGTTGGCAGAGGTGGCTGGAATCGGCATGGAATATTGCTTTTCCGAACTTGTGTTTACATTGCAGGAAAAAGTCAGCTGCAAAAGATCACCACTTTTGTATCAATTGTTTAGCGAACTATGTTGAAACTGATTATCACCTCATTCGTGATAATCCTGTAGCGATGCATTTTTATGGTCGAGTACCTATTGAAAGAGCAATGAGTTTATTAGATTACAAAAAAGGAGAACTCAGTCAAACCTTGCTGCAAAAATTCAAATATGAAGGCCGTAAAGACATCGGCGAATTTTTGGGAAAACGGCTCGCTCACAATATGATAGAAGGAGAAATGTTAAAGGAGATTACAGGCATAATTCCAGTTCCACTGCATCGCAAAAAGATTCGATTACGTGGATTTAATCAAAGTGAAGTGATAGCGGAATCAATTTCGTCTTTGACTCAAATACCTACTTACTCTAATTGGATTCAGCGTCATGGAAATACCTCTACACAAACTCGCAAAAGCAGACAAGACCGCATGAAGAATGTAGAATCAGCCTTTTCGTTTTTCCCACGGCCAGGTGAAATTCCCGAAGGACATTATTTAATTGTAGATGATGTGATTACTACAGGGGCGACTTTAGAAGCTGTATCTCAACTTTTATTGCAAAACCCAAACACAAAAGTAAGCTTGGCATCCATTGCTCTGGGATAGCTTTGGCATCTATGATAACAGCTATTTTGAAATGCTTTGCTATTGCAATACTATGAGTCTGAAACCAGAGTACCCACTTCTTGTCCCTCTACTACAGCTTTGAGGTTTTCTTTTCGGTTTACATTGAATACGATAATGGGAAGATTATTTTCCTGACAAAGTGTAAACGCAGTCATATCCATAATGCTCAACCCAAGACTGATGACTTTAACAAAAGATAACTTATCAAACTTGGTAGCCTCTGGATTTTTTTCAGGATCCGAAGAATAAATTCCATCAACTCGAGTTCCCTTCAGAATAACTTCAGCATTAATCTCATTGGCTCGCAGAGCCGCTGCAGAATCAGTCGTAAAATATGGACTTCCAGTACCCGCTGAAAAGATTACAATTCGCCCTTTTTCTAAGTGGCGTATTGATTTTCTACGAATATAAGGTTCGGCGATTTGTTTCATTTCTATCGCGGATATAAGTCTGGTTTTCATCCCCTTTAGCTCGAGAGCTGATTGCAATGCCATTCCATTAATAACGGTGGCCATCATACCCATATAATCACCCTGAACGCGTTCTATACCTGATTGATCTGCATTGAGTCCGCGGTAAATATTTCCACCTCCAATAACGATAGCAACTTCTACACCAAGCTCCCAGGCCATTTTAATTTGTTCCGCATAATGCTGCAGCTTATCAGTAGAAATGCCAAATCCCTGATCACCCATAAGGGTTTCACCGCTGAGCTTTAAAAGAACCCGTTTGTATCGCAAAGCCATATGCTAGAATTAAGTGCGTGCTAAATATAGACAAAAAAAAAGAGCGAAACTTTCATTTCGCTCTTCCAATTCTCAATTTATCCAAGCTCAATGTGCTTGAATCCGGTTACTGTTAAATCTGGTGATACAGATTTCAAATACTGTTCGACAGTCATTTTGCTATCTTTTACATATGCTTGATGCAATAAAGTATTTTCCTTGAAAAATTTATTCAATTTCCCCTGGGCAATCTTATCGACAATATTTTCTGGTTTTCCTTCTTTGAGTGCAATTTCTCTTCCAATCTCTAATTCTTTATCGATTGTTTCTTGAGGTACGTCATCTTTAGAGACACTGACAGGTCGCATAGCAGCGACTTGCATAGCGACATCCCGGCCTGCTTTTTCCACCTCATCACCGGCTTTGTTGAGGCCTAAAATCACACCAGCTTTATGCCCCATGTGGATGTAAGAGACAACCTGCTCACTTTCCATGCGCTCGTATTTAGCTAATTCTAATTTTTCTCCGATAACACCAATTTGCTCGGTGATTTTTTCTCCAATGGTGATCTCTTCAAACTTTTGATTGAGGAGATCTTCCTTTGTAGAAGGGAACGCATCCAAAGCAATGGATGCCATTTTTTCAGCTAACTGCACAAAGTCATCATTTTTAGCTACGAAGTCAGTTTCACAACTCAATTTGATGACTACACCTTTAGTTTTGTCATCATTTACCAAAGCCATAACGACACCTTCTTTGGCATCTCTGTCAGCTCGCTTGGCTGATAATTTCTGGCCCTTTTTACGAAGTACTTCTATGGCCTTATCAAAATCGCCATTAGCTTCCTTCAATGCTTTTTTGCAGTCCATCATACCTGCCCCGGTATGATCTCTTAGTTTTTTTACTTCCGCTGCGGATATACTCATGATATATGTTTATCGAATGGGTAAAATAAATAGTAGTTAAGTAGTAAGCTAGGCTTTCTCAGTTTTCTCAGCCTTCTTACTCTGTTGCTTTTCTCTGCGTCGATCCTCCAAACCTTCTTTAATGCACTCTGTCACATAGTCAATTACGACTTCTATAGAAGATGCGGCATCATCGTTAGATGGGATCGCAAAATCAACCTCATTGGGATTGGAATTTGTATCCACCATGGCATAGGTCTTAAGGCCCAATTTCTTTGCTTCGGCTATAGCCAAATGTTCGTGGGCAATATCGACTACAAAAACCGCGTGAGGCAATCGATTAAGTTTAGCAATACCTCCTAAGTCTCGCTCCAGCTTATCGCGTTCGCGACTTAGTGTTAGGCGCTCTTTTTTGGTAACATTATCCAACGTACCATCGGCCAACATGCGGTCGATATTTTGCATTTTTTTGATGGATCGACGAATGGTGGAAAAGTTTGTCATCATACCGCCTAACCAACGATTGGTTACAAAAGGCATCTCAACTGAAAGCGCTGCCTCCTTCACGATATCTCTAGCTTGCTTTTTGGTTGCTACAAACAATATGCTCTTTCCCGACTTAGCAAGTTGCTTTAGTGCGCGACCCGTACTTTCCATACATTCGATCGTGCGGTTCAAATCTATAATGTGTATCCCTTTCTTTTCCATAAAGATATAGGGACGCATTTTGGGGTTCCACTTTTTCTTCATGTGGCCGAAATGCACACCTGCTTCCAAAAGGGATTGTTGGTTTATTTTTTCCATGATATGGGTTATTGTCAGTTCGTAAAATGAATAAAAGGATATTAACGCTTAGAGAACTGGAAGCTCTTTCTGGCCTTAGGCTTACCATATTTCTTACGCTCTACTTCTCTGGAATCTCGAGTCAGTAGTTTTTCACTTTTCAAAGGTTTTCTGAAATCTTCGTTGAGTTCAACGAGTGCTTTCGAAATCGCTAGACGAATCGCCTCGGCCTGTCCTTTAAAACCACCTCCCGTTACATTTACTTTGATATCGAAACCATTTTCGATTTCAAGTACGCGAAACGGTCGATCAATTTCCAATTGAACGTGTTGTTGCGGAAAATACTCTTTAAATGTCTTACCATTAACGAGTATATTACCATCACCTTTTTTCATGTAAATTCGAGCCACTGATGATTTCCGTCGCCCGGATGTGTTAATCATTTCCATAGGTTGTTAAAATTTAAACGCTTCAGGCTTCTGTGCACCATGTGGATGCTTCGTTCCTGTGTACACAAATAATTTTTTAAACATGGCCGCACCGAGCTTATTTTTCGGTAGCATACCTCGCACGGCATTTTCTATTATCATTTCAGGCTTTCGCGTCATGATCTGCTTGGCCGTTTTACTTTTTTGTCCACCGGGGTACAAAGAGTACGTGATGTACTCCTTTTGAGCCATCTTATCTCCCGTGAATCGTATCTTATCGGCATTTAGCACGATAATGTTGTCTCCACAGTCTACGTGGGGAGTAAATTCGGGCTTGTGTTTTCCGCGCAAAACATGAGCGATTCGAGACGCCAAACGTCCCACCACTTCACCATCTGCATCGATTACGTACCAGTCCCGCTTTACATCTGCAGGCTTGGTTGAATTGGTTTTATAACTTAATGTATTCACTGTCTTTTCTTTTCGTGAAAAAGTAGATTTCCTAAAGCGAGTGCAAATGTAGCTTTAGTTTTTGCGATTTACAAGCTTTTTTATCCTTTTTTTATCATACCACTCCTATAACTATCTGATAAACAGTGGAAATTTCGCACAAATAATTTAAAGGCTGCTCTGTTTCAAGCTTTCTCTTGATTGTTTTTAGGGCGGTCCGGCCCAAGATTTTGGGCCGGCGCTACGTTTTGGGGCTCTCCGCCACCCGGCGGATCGGCCCTTCGTCCGTCCCCAACTTATTGGCAACGGACTCGGTCTTCCTTCCTGCGGTCGTCACCCCGCCACATCGCTACCGCGAAAGGCTCTGGAGGAGGACAGGGTTTGTTCGCCGTCATTATAAGGTTTTTGCATCAAATAAAGACGGCTTATTTTACTTATAAAACGGGTAGTCGAATACAACTGATGAGAACCCAGGTAAAGGGTTCAAGATCGCAGCCCTGGGCGACAGCTGGAAGCGTAGGAGGATTACAGGCATTACAAAAATTACACAGAATAGATGGGAGATGATTTTGATCATAAACGGTAGAAATCGATCATGAAATCAATCAACCCCAAGCTATAGATCAAAGGAGGACAGCATCAAGGAAAAAGACCGAATCCATCACCAGTGATACGCGGCGCGACGAGCAGACCCAGTATTACCGTGCCGTAGGTACGGTATATCGGTAGAAACAAATAAACCAAATACCATCGCGTGCCATAGGTACGCTATATGTTCACCGCAAAAGCCCTGAAGGAGCGCTGCATATAATTCTGGCACAATACTGCCAACCCTTTTAGAATTCGAATCCTTTTTGCTTATTAATTCCTATAATAATGTCACCGCATCGCGGTTCATTAAACAATTAAAAACAAAGCCTATGGGGCGAAATATCTTTCGCCCACCAAATTCGCAACCGCAAAATTAGATTTACACCTTGGCTCCTACGGACGCCCGAAGCCCTTTTAAGGAGAACTCGATACACAATACAATTTGGCATATG
>CAZVLN010000058.1:0-12019 GCA_964627995.1 uncultured Saprospiraceae bacterium | reverse complement strand
TACCACTAACTCCCATCCTCTGGAGGGGTGTTCGCCAAATGGAGAACGGGGTGGTAAAAGAAAATGCATAACCGCTCTCAGGCTATGCTATTCCTCCCGCACCGCTTTTACCAAGCGATCTACTTTTTCTTTTGTGTTCCGTCCTAACATCCCACACTGAAAGACATAAACTTTATCTCCTTTCAGACGGAGATGCCTGAAATCATAGTCCAATTCTGAAGAGTCGATTTGGTAGCTGTATATGAAGCCCTCGTCCCACTCTTCCACTACTTCTTCAAAGTAAGCCTCCTCCAGAACCATATCTTGCTGCTCCTTGACCAACTTCTCTATATCTGTAGTTTGGACATTCATCCCGAATACCTGAAGGCTAAAATCATCTTTCCCTTTCAGCGTGATATCTTCCATTGTACCCAGCGTACTTACCTTCACTTCCAGATCTTCCGGACCTTTCACTTTAAGTGGTACACCCTCACCAATTAAATTATGTTCGACCCAATCATCAGAGGGGTCAGATGCGCAAGAGAATAAGAGACCGGTCAGGATAAATGCAAAATAAATTCGCAGCATAACACTATCGTTTTTGTAAAAGTAAGGGAAACCGTTTAAATATACTTACAGACCTACTTAGAGGTTTTAATCGTGCACCCAATAGCTTTCGTCACTGCCGGGGAGGGCTTTTCTCCTTTCTCTAAGGCTGCAATCGCATCCCTAAGGTAATGCTCGTCGGCCGCATCAGCTGATTTATAATTATTATCAATAGCCCCTATGTACTGAAGCACGCGATCCTTATCTACAAGAAATACATGCGGCGTTCGTTCGGCCCCAAACTTTGGATATACTTTTTGTCCCTCGTCAATTGCATAAGGAAAGGGAAAACCTTTATCCTTTGCACGTATCTTCATCTGTTCAAAACTATCCTCGGCCTGTACTTTTGGATCATTCGGACTGATCGCAATAACAGGATATCCCTTGGGAGCCATGTCCTTGTGGAGTTTAATAATCCGGTCTTCATAAGCAATTGCATAGGGACAGTGATTACAAGTGAAAATGATAATATATCCTTCAGCATCTGGATAATCACTCATGGATACCATATCTCCACTGGTCGTCTTAAGGCTAAAATCATCAACCCGATCTCCAATATCATATTGAGCAGAAAGCGAAGCGAAAAAACTGAGAAAAAGTAATGCTGAAAATAGAGTCTTCATGTTTAGTCTGATTTAAAAGTTTGAATAATGCGTTCCAGCTCTTTCACAGAATGGAAAGACTGTTGGAAAAATTTTTTCTTAGTGCCTTTATAGAATAGGGTCGCTGGGATCGCACCTGACCAGGACGGATCCACTAAATCAATCCAGCTGTTAGCATCCGGATCATCTAACAACCATACTTCTGGATGCAGATTTTGATTTTCAATAAATGGAAGAACTCGAGATTGCATTTGAGTCTCCATATCTAAGCTAACCAGAATGATTCGCAGATTGGTGTTGTCTGCATACTGTCTGCTTAAGTTGTTGAAATAGGGCATTTCCTTCACACAAGGTTTGCACCAGGTAGCCCAAAAATTGACAATTACTAACTGCTCAGGATCTTGAGGTAATCGCTCCTGAAGCTGATCAAAGTTCATAACGGGAACCTGTGGTCGCGAATGTTGGCCGATTGCACTATGACTGCTGCCAAATGCAAATAACAGAAGAAAAGACAAGTAAGTCCAGATAGCTTTCATAAAGATATAACTCTATTTTCTCAAAAACTGTTGTAAAATAGCCTAGGCTATTCAATCAGGGCCTACTGAACGGAGAAGCGCCAGCCCTTTGCTCTTATTTTATCTAGCAGCACCCCATCAACGCCCACATGAGCAGCTTTACTTACCAGTTTCAGCGTTTCATCGCCATGTTCTACTCTAAATTTCAATATGTGTTCCCCCGGATGGTTTTCTATCATTTGATCAATAGATTGCATGGTCTCATCGGCCAAATCATCGAGTGTAAAATCCAACGTTAAGCTCTTAATTCTATCCTTTCCTACTGAAGAAAGCTGGCGAACCTCTTGAATATTGAATTGTAGGTCTCCGGTTCTGTAACGCTTGCGAAATGACCCCTCTACATATAAAACCTGACCTTGCTGAAGGAGCTCTTTACTTCGCATATACTCTTCTCCAAATATCACAAAGTTCTGCGAGCCTGTGAAGTCTTGTAAGGTAAAGCGACCATAGCCCTCTCCTCGCTTAGAAATACCGTGGAAAGCTTCCGTTACAATGCCACCGAGAGCTAATTTTCTGCCTTCTTTCTCCTGCTCATGTAAGTCCTGCAGGGGACATTTCGCAAACGCATTGTATTCAAATGTATAATCGTCTAAGGGGTGCCCGCTAGCGTAGATACCAACTACCTCCTTTTCCATTTCCAACATCTTGATAAGGGGCCACTTGATATGTGCGGGCAAAGTGGGTTCGTGAACCAAATCGCTTGAAATGTCACCAAAAAGAGAGTTTGAAAGTTGTTGTTTTTGTGACTGATAACTTTGACCGTACTTAAGAAGCGCTTCAATATAAGAATCGTAGGGACCACTCGCTGCAAACAGTTGAGCTCGCTTTACCCCCAAACAATCGAAAGCGCCAGCCTTTGACAAGCTTTCCATTACGCGTTTATTGACCCCGCTGAGATCGATACGACGCATCATATCAGGTAAATCTAAAAATGGACCTTCAGCTTGTCGTTCCTTCAAAATCAATTCTACCGGTCCTTCACCCACTCCCTTCAAAGCTGACAAGCCGATCACGATATTTTGATCTGAAGCCACTGAAAAGTCCATCCCTGAGCGATTAATATTTGGGGGTTCTACTTCAATACCCATTCGCTTGCACTCTCTAAGAAATAGGTTGACTTTCGAAATATCACTTTTATTATGGGTCAAGGCTGAGGCTAAAAATTCGTGCGGGTAGTTGGCTTTCAAATAGGCCGTCTGAAAAGCAACGAAAGCATAACAAGTCGAGTGAGACTTATTAAAAGCATATGAGGCAAAAGCTTCCCAATCCTTCCAAATTTTATCTAATTTTTCTTTGGCGTGCCCCTTTTCCTTTCCTCCTTCTATAAACTTAGGGTAGAGCTCATCAATGATGGCTTTTTTCTTTTTTCCCATACCCTTTCTGAGCATATCGGCCTGGCCTCGAGAAAACCCGGCCAGTTTTTGGGAGAGGAGCATGACTTGCTCCTGGTAGACAGTAATACCGTAGGTTTCCTTTAGAAACTCCTCCATGTCATCGAGATCATAGGAAATCTCCTGCTCACCGTGCTTTCGCGCAATAAAATCCGGAATATATTCCATGGGCCCTGGTCGATAGAGAGCATTTACTGCGATGAGATCCTCGAAGCGCGTAGGCTTAAGTCCGCGTAGTACATTTTGCATCCCTTCACTCTCATACTGGAAGATTCCAATGGTATCTCCACGTTGAAAGAGTTCATAGGTTTTTTCATCATCGAGCGGAATGGTATCGGGATCAATTTTTATGTCGTGGTTTTCCTCAACCAGTGCAATGGCATCTTTTATGATGGATAATGTTCTCAAACCCAAAAAATCCATTTTGAGGAGGCCTGCATCTTCCGCAACAGAGTTATCAAATTGAGATACAAGTAAGTCTGAATCCTTCGATCGTGCAACCGGGACATAATTGCTCACTTCATCTGGCGTAATAACAACGGCACATGCATGAAGGCCTGTATTTCGAACAGAGCCCTCCAGGCGCTGTGCCATTTTAATAGTATCACCAACAATATCATTGCGCTTAGCCATTTCGCGCAGGTTCTCAACCTTTTTGAAGTCGTCTGTTCGAAGTTTGTCTTTTAAGCCCTTACCCATCTGGTCCCCTTCGAGCAATTCCTTCAGTGAGAAATTAGTCGGAATGGACTTTGCGATGCTGTTTACTTGATCGAGCGGCAGGTCCAGTACCCGTCCTACATCTCGAATCGAGGATTTGGCGGCCATGGTTCCGTAGGTGACGATCTGAGCCACCTGATTGTGTCCATATTTATCAACCACATAGTCAATAACCTTTTGACGGCCAACATCGTCAAAATCGATATCAATATCCGGCATAGAAATTCGCTCCGGGTTAAGGAACCGCTCAAAAAGCAAGTCGTATTTAATGGGATCTACATTCGTAATTCCCAAACAATATGCTACAGCTGATCCAGCTGCAGAACCGCGACCCGGACCAACCCAAACTCCCATTTTTCGTGCTGAAGTCGTAAAGTCCTGGACAATAAGAAAGTACCCGGGATAACCTGAATCTTCAATAACGAGTAATTCAAACTCTAATCGCTCTCTAACTTTTTCGGTTATCTCCCCATAGCGCTCTTCCGCTCCTAAATAGGTGAGGTGGCGCAAATATTCCATTTCAGAATGAAAGTTGCTTGGAAGGGGATATTTAGGCAGTACAACATCCCTTGCCAAATCCAAAGTGTCAACCTTATCCCATATTTCCATGGTATGATCTGCAGCTTCTGGCACATCACTAAACAACTGACCCATTTGATCTTGCGACTTAAAGTAAAAATCTGAACTCGGAAAAGCAAAGCGTTCGCCCTTGCCATCTCCTTTGGGATCACCTTTAAGGTTTCCTGTATTTACACAAAGTAAGACATCATGCGGATCTGCATCCTCCTCCTCCACATAATGTGAGTCATTTGTGCAAATGGTTTTGATATTGTACTTCTTTGCAAGTGCGATTAATTCCTGATTAACATCTTCCTGAGATTTCCCCGAAGGCACAATTTGATTGTGCTCATTGCGAATGGTTACGTTGTCCATCCCACGGTGGCGCTGTAATTCAATATAGAAATCTTCGCCGAATAGGTCTAACCACCACTTGACCAGTTCTTCAGCCTTTTCACTTTCGCCTCGAAGTATTGTCTGGGGAATTTCTGCCCCAATGCAACAGCTAGTAGCAATGAGCCCTTCGTGATATTGAACAATGAGTTCCTTATCGATGCGCGGAAACTTCCCATATAACCCATCAATAAAACCCAGAGAACAAAGCTTGGTCAAGTTTTGGTAGCCCTTTCTGTTTTTGGCGAGTAGTAATTGATGATAGCGATTGTCGCGCTCGCCTTTCGACTTGGCAAAACTCGTCTTACGCCGGTCGTCCACCATGTAAAACTCACAACCTAAAATCGGTTTTACTCCAGCTTTTTTTGCTTCATTAACAAACTTGAAGGCGCCAAACATATTTCCGTGGTCCGTCAAGGCAACACCTTTCTGCCCATCCTTAGCAGCTTTCTGCATCATGTCTTCTATGCGAGATGCTCCATCAAGAAGTGAATATTGAGTGTGGCAGTGAAGGTGGCAGAATTGAGTCATAATAAACGGTAAACATCTAGGATTTGAAAGGTAGGGCAAGATACAAAAGCGATATATTTATAAAAATAAATATGTATTGTTTTTCTCCTTTTTAAATTGTGATTGATGTATAAGCTATATCTAAATGCTCAAGAAAACAGATACAGAATGCAAAGGTCGAAGATATCGGGTTTTCCCCGCGTCAGGGATAGTAGCTGCGCTATGCCCAGCACTTGGATTAGGAAAATCAATTTAGAGAGGTAAACACTTTTAATTTTTCCACCATTCAAAAAATAAGTGAATAAGTGCTGGGTATAGCAGGTCCTTCCCTATTCTTTGGGAAGGACGGAACCAGCGCATAGCCCGACCCCATGCGCTGATGGCGTATGGGGTGACGCCAAATAAATAAATAAAATTAAATAGGTGAAATTGAAGAGATTTTTCCTGTCATTTTGACCCAGTCAATAGCGTGATGGGAGGCGTGGGAAATAACTTCACCTTGATAATAAAAGATCAGTTGTGGCGATTGATGCACAACGCCCAGCTCTTCGGCAATCATTCTGGATAAATCGCGATGCGCAATGAGGTCCAAATAATAAAATGGAATACTTTGTGGCATTTTTTGGGTAGCCTCCACCAATTGATCCATGATGTGATGGCTGGTGCCACATCGTGTGCTGTGCTTAAAAAAAACGATCGGTGTCTTATCTGAATTTTTCATGGCAAGCTCCACATCTTTTGCTGATGAAAGCTCGGTCCAATTATCGGGTAGCGCTTGTGAGGAAAACCAATCTAAAAAGGCCATAATTTACAGTTTAATCAGTGTAATACTATTATGGGCAATTTGTTCAAATCTGCCCATTTTTACGGATATATATATGATATAATCTATTCGATTTATGGATAAATACTAGAGGATCAAATCGGTTTACTTGTCAAAAACAAATGTTTGTATAACTCACTGATAGTTTGTTACTTAGAAGTCCACAAAGGCTTATATTATTATGCAAACAGAAACATCCAAGATTCCTGCTTTTAAGGTAGCTATTAGTGTAGTATTATTAAATTGTCTAGTTTTACTTACCTATTTGATTCAGTAGCGGTAGTATTTGTGATAGTAATTTATTCTATCATTTTTTTTTCTGTTAGAAATTAATACCTACATTAACGTCATCAAAATAACGCGAATCCTCTTAGCCCCATGAATTTTCCGTTAGATAGCTATAAATCTCATTTTTCTCATTATGCAGGTGCCATGACTCATGCTAAAGGCTTTGACGCAGGTCTTAGTGATGAGGAGTCATTTCTTTTACGAGCTGCAGGATTGCCGAAAAAAGGTGTCCCCTATTTCTATTTTGATACCGAGATCCACGAATGGCGTAACCTACCGATGGATTCGTTTTTACTGTGCTTAGGTACTTGCGAAGGACCGAGAACGCGTCATTATATTTTCCTTGACCACGATCATAAAGTTTATATCCAGTGGGCCAATGGCCATATTGAGTTTGTTAATAGCAGTTTGTCCTGCCTTATGCGGTCCGTACTGGTTTACAGTGAGTGGTTAGAATCTATTGAGCAATTAGTAGAGCACTCAGGTAGTTATTTAATTCAAAATGAGGACATATTCGAATTATATTATCAATTGCGTTTGATTGATTCGCATGCATTGTGTACCAATGGGCTTTGGATGTACCTAATGGAAGAATACCCTGTTTTTGAGGTAGAGCAGCCGTATTTGGATGAAAGTTTGGGTTAATCAAATTCCTTTTAATCCTGGAAAGAACGCATCTGCATAGTGAGTAAACTTCCATTCCTCTTCCCATCTTTGCAGCGTTATGATGTCAAAACGAAACTCTCCATCCCAACAGACTTCCTCCATGTACATATAGGAAGCATTTACTAAAGACCGCTTTTTGGCTTGAGACATGCCCCACCGTTTAATGTCATATCCAGGGTCGATACGCGTTTTGACTTCGATAAAAACCAAAACATCAGTTACTCGAGCAATAATATCTACCTCGTAAGGTTTGCTTCTCCAATTGCGCTCTAAAATCAGATATCCGGTGGTATACAGCCGTTGAGCGGCATACTGTTCTCCTTCTTGTCCGACTGACCAGGGGCTTGACATCTCGTAAACTTACAGAATTTCTGCGCTATGGGATGTAAATTTGTTAATATTGAGGAGAATTAGGATAGTATGAAGAAATTAATCACGGACTTTCCCCAGCAGCTGAAGGAAGCCCTACAAATCGGGCAGGAAGTGAATATTGAATCGCGAAAGGAAATTCACGAAGTGCTGGTTTGTGGTATGGGTGGATCCGCTGTGGGCGCTCATTTTTTGAAAACACTTGCTGCGCCCCATGCTTACGTACCTATACTCATCAATAAAGACTACGATATCCCCGCCTTTGCTGATGAACACACTTTAGTTCTCGCTTCTTCATATTCCGGGAACACGGAAGAAACTTATTCTGCTTTTCTGAAGGCACAAGAGCAAAACTGTTCGATTATAGTAATCAGTAGCGGTGGTAAACTCCTTGAAAAGGCACGTGCTGACGGTATCGACTTTATCCAACTTCCCGGCGGTTACCCCGCACCTCGTGCCTGCTTAGGATTCTCTCTAGTTGCGCAGCTTTTTGCTCTATACAAAGCGGGAGGTACGCCAAATTTTTTCCAGGAGGGAATCATTGATGTCGTGGAACGGCTCGGATTGGAACAGGAGAATATGAAATCCAATGCAGAACAAATTGCAAATCTAATGATCGATCGAATCCCTGTTCTTTATGGGTCGAATCGAACAAATGCTACTCTATGGCGCTGGCGACAACAGCTGAACGAAAATGCTAAACATCTTGCCTGGCATCACGTTTTCCCAGAGTTGAACCACAACGAAATTGTGGGTTGGAAAGGCGATCATGCACAGCTGCTTGTCGTGGCTCTGCGGCATCGCGACGATCCTTCACGACACCAACTTCGAATGGATCTTTCTAGCGAAGTTTTCCACCATTGGGCAGGAGGTTATATGGAAATTTATTCCCGCGGACGGAGTTTCCTCGAAAAAACTCTATATCTCGTTCACCTTGGCGATTGGGTCTCTTATTATTTAGCCCAGCTAAAGGGTGAAGATGCAAATGAAGTAAAGGTCATCGACCACTTAAAAGAACAACTAAAAAAATACGACTAACTATGGATTTAGAAGGAAAAGTAGTATTAATTACCGGCGGGTCCCGTGGAATCGGAGCTGCCATTGTTAAAAGATGTCATGCGGCCGGAGCTCAGGTGGCGTTTACCTATCGTTCATCCTCAACAAAAGCAGATGAACTCGTGGACGAATTGGGTGATCGAGTGAAAGCTTATCAGAGTGATGCTGCTGACTTCTCAGCAGCTGGGGAACTCATTAAAGAGGTGACTGCCGATTGGGGCGCAATTGATGGTCTGATCAACAATGCCGGTATCACTCAAGATAATTTATTGCTGCGCATGTCAGAAGAACAATGGGATCAAGTCATGCATGTCAATCTCAAATCAGCCTTCAATCTCACCAAGCACTGCATGCGTCCAATGATGAAGCAACGTAAAGGATCTATTATCAATATGAGCTCTGTAGTAGGTATGTTTGGAAATGCCGGACAATCAAACTACGCTGCCTCAAAAGCGGGCTTAATTGGATTTACAAAATCCATAGCAAAGGAAGTCGGCTCCAGAAATATTCGCTGTAATGCCATAGCCCCCGGCTTTATTGCCACCGAAATGACTGAAGAACTGGATGAGAAAACGAAAGAGCAGTTTTTAGCTAACATCCCGCTGAAACGCTATGGTACAGCTGAGGAAGTAGCTGATTTATGTGTCTTTTTACTATCAGACAAGTCTGCTTACATAAGTGGGCAAGCGATTTCTATTTGCGGTGCATTAAATACCTAAAATGCCCCTTTACCTATAGATCTCCCTCCTGTGGGCGGATAATGATTTCCTCTACCGTAGATTTTGGCGGTAGATCCCATGCCGCATAAACCATTTCTGCCACATGCTCCGGATCCATTAATCGATCAGCTGGTAAGTCAGCTCCTTCCCAGGAACGACTCCAGGTAGCGCCAGGTAGAATAGCTGTCACTTTGATATCCTTATCTTTCAATTCTGCTCGAAGACAATTGTTCCAACCCAATTGCGCCCATTTAGAAATGGCATAAGAACCCCCATTCGGATAGGCTGTAATACTGGCAATCGAGCACATGTTGAAAATATGAGCGGGCTTTGACTTTTGCAGTAAAGCCATAGCGGCACGAGTCCCATAGTAGGCTGAATAGAGGTTCGTTTCCATCATGAGCTCAAGGTTTCCTTCCTCTTCCTCCAATAAAGATCCTGGGATAAATACGCCAGCATTATTCACAAGAACATCGAGGCGACTCCATTTTTCATCAATCCTGGAAATAAAATCCTTTAATTCCTCTCGCTTTCTAACGTCGACCGAGTGAATCAAAACCTCTGATTTCGGATACTTCTCCCGAATATCCCTTGCTATCTCCTTCAAGTCTGACATCGTACGCGCAGTAAGAGCGAGCGCCCATCCCTCTTGAGCAAATCGGTAGGCAATCGCCTTTCCTATACCCGCCGTAGCACCCGTAATCGCAATAACTTTTATATTCTCCATGTTTGTTTTTTCTTTACTTCTTCTAAATTATAATAAATTTAGGGTATCATAGTTAACAGCTAAGTAAATAAATTTTTTGATTTTGAACGTACTACACCATTTTGGCCGCTACATCCTCATGATGAAAAAGACCATCAGTAAGCCGGAAAGCTGGACCATGTATTGGAAAGAAACCATGCGCCAAATGAATGATATTGGAGTAGGTTCACTTACCATCATCATGCTCATTTCTGTGTTTATTGGTGCAGTTACTGCTGTGCAATTTTCTTACCAATTGGGATCGGCCATGGTGCCCCGATATTACGTTGGCTACATCGTTCGGGACATTACTATCATAGAGCTGGCCCCGACCATAACCTGCCTGGTCTTAGCCGGGAAAGTAGGTTCTAACATTGCCGCTGAGCTGGGTGGAATGCGACAGAAAGAACACATTGACGCTATGGAAATCATGGGTGTCAATACGGCTTCTTATCTTATCTTACCCAAAGTTATTGCCGCCTTATTCGTCGTACCCTTACTCGTATGTCTGGCGGCCTTTGTGAGTATCGCGGGAGGATATACAGCTACTGTTCCTACAGGATATTTTACCGGACCGGAATACATTCAGGGGCTGCGGTCTTTTTTTGACCCGTACAACGTATTCATGATGTTTGTCAAAGCTACCGTCTTTGGTTATATCCTTACCACGGTATCTTGTTATATGGGCTATTATGTAACTGGAGGTAGTATCGAACTCGGTCGGGCGAGCACGAATGCCGTTGTATACAGTAATATCTTAATTTTATTAGCCGATTATGTCATCGCCGTAATATTAACCGGATAGTATATGATACGCGTAGAAAACATAAAAAAATCGTTTGGCGATCTGGAAGTCCTGAAAGGAATCAACCTCGAATTCTATAAAGGAAAAACTAATATTATCATCGGCCGAAGTGGAGCGGGTAAAACAGTCCTACTAAAACTCATCGTAGGCCTCTACCCACCTACATCAGGAAAGATTTATTACGGGAATACTGATTTCCTATCGCTCAACGCCAAACAACTACGAGCTATTCGTATGAAAGTGGGCATGTTATTTCAGCAGGGCGCACTATTTGATAGTATGACCATCCAGGAAAATATTCGCTTTCCGCTCGACATGTTTTCTACTATGACCCTGAAAGAAAAAAATCTAAAGGTCTCTGCAACCCTCGAACGGGTCGATTTGGTCGGTAAAGAAGGTCTTTTCCCCTCCGAAGCTAGCGGAGGAATGCAAAAGCGGGTCGGTATTGCCCGGGCAATCGTTCTTGAACCCGAATATTTATTTTGCGACGAACCGAATTCCGGCCTGGACCCTAAGACGTCAATTGTTATCGACCAGTTAATCTCTAACATTACACACGAACGCAATATCACGACCATCATCAACACGCACGATATGAACTCTGTGATGGAAATCGGTGAAAATATTGCCCTTTTAGCAGATGGATACCTCGAGTGGCAGGGACATAAAAGTGAAGTGCTAACAAGTGAAAATGAAGAGCTACATCGCTTTATTTTTGCATCGCCTTTCCTCAAAAAACTGCGGGACAAGGCAATCGGTAAATAACGACAGGCTTACACCACTATCCCAGTCTCATTTAGTCTTAACAATATCTTTAATTAAATATATATGGGCGGTCCCTCGAGGGCCCTTCAGCTTCGCGCAGGGCAACGCCTTTCGGGCGCCTCAGGGCGCTACGACCGGGGGTTCCGTCCTCACCCGCCCAACACGTGGATCGGGCATCGGACAGCCATCGCCTTCGGCATGGCTCCCCTATCATCGCTACCGCAATTTTAAAGTGAGGCAACTACAAAATTTAGGGGTAAATGTCTGAAGCTTCAGGTATCTGAAGCTCACAAAAAATCCTGACTGAAATGCGAAAAGCCCAAATTAGAAATCTAATTCAGGCTTTTTCGACTTAAGGTCTCAATAAGAAAACGATGGAGACGCGAACGCTAAAACGCGACTGTCATCATATTGATTACAAATATATGAAAGAATAACCAATATGTCAAATT
>CAZVLN010000057.1:0-12021 GCA_964627995.1 uncultured Saprospiraceae bacterium | reverse complement strand
TTCAGAATTCCTATATTTCGGATCTAAAGCCGCTTAGATGAAGCAACTCCTGTACGGACTTTTATGGTTTCCCTTCATACTTTCCGCTCAAATCAACGAAAGTGACACCCTACCACTGAAGGCACGGCTAGCGCTGACGGGTATTTGGCAGGGTGGAAATGTAGAAACGGTAATTTTTAGGGCGAAATCAGATCTGACATATATTCCTTTCAAAAGATGGGTTTTTAAAACACAAAACTCCTATGTGTATCAGGCGTTTGGTGGGCAAAAAGCAGATGAGGACATCTTGAGCCTCAACTTTCTGTACTTCAATCCGCAGAAAAGAGTATATCCTTTACTCCTCGGTTTCGCGAGCACTAATTTTCGCAGAGAAATTGACTTGCGGTATTTAGTGGGCACAGGCGTCACCTTTCAACTTCTCGAGAAGAAAAATGCCTGGCTCAAAATGGCCGTGTCTGCAGAGTACGAGCAAACGAACTTTGGTAATACGACCTTCAATCGGCCGGAGTACAACGCCACTTCAGTCATCAATACTTTTCGGGGTACGTTTTGGGTCAATGGTAAGTACAAGGTGTTTGAAGACAAGCTGGTATTGACTCATGAGTTTTACATCCAGCCCTCACTGGAGCGTGCGGACAACTTCCGATGGCAAGCGGACCTCGGCATAGAGCTGCCTTTATGGACTTACCTCAACTTTAAAATCAATTACCTGCATACCTTTGAAAGTATTGTTATTGCCGATCAGCGGCAGGAAGATCACATTCTTACTTTTGGTTTTACGCTTAAGAGTTATTGAAACCCTTCATTTCTGATACTTGTCCGGTAGTGGGGTAGGAGCCTTTTTATTTCGGAAACAAGCCTTGGCGGCGGCTCTCCATTTCTTTCGCAACCTGTTGAGCCGGTGCATCCTTTACTCTTAACTTTTCGATGATTTGTTCATAGTTTTTCTCATCTTGGTCCTGACTGAGTTTAAAAACGACCTCTAGATCGGTAATTTGTATTTCGAATGCAACGATGTGGGGCATCATTTGACGGGTATAATCGGCCGGCAACTGGTCAAAGACTGTCGGCGAATGGGTGTTTTGGTTCTCAAAATATAAGCTTGTCTTCCTCAAGATCTCAGCCAGCGCGTCTGTTCCTAAAAATTGGAGTTTGCCCCGCGCATGCACGCTCATGTAGTTTACCGTAGACGCCCGATTTGGGTTTTTATACCATTGTGCACTCACATACGCCCACGGACCCGTAAAGACGACCAGAGCGTTTTTGTTTTCCTGAAAAGCCGTATAGTGATCCATATGTTTCATCATATGGCCTCGCACCACTCTTTTCTCTTTGACTTGCTCCATAAAAAGGGGGAGCTGGGTGGCAACCGGGCGATGCTGCACATCGCAGCCCATCAGCATTGCGAAAGGGTGCTGATCTATAAATGCATTGATGGTCGCGTCATCTGCTATCTGATACACGGAGCGTTTATACATGGTTTATTGGTGTTTGTTTTGGGTTGTTTTCTCTCTTATTTGCATTCGCTGTCCTTTTAACCCATGTTTTTATCAATTGAATACCTGCTTACTATCAAAAAATAAAAGACAGGAACCCTGAACGAGAGGCTATTATTCCTGTAGCTGGTGTCCTACTGCTTCTTCACAAAAATTTAGAAGCTCGCGCATCTGTTGGCGCGACCATCTTTGCCCCGTGTACGCAACAAAATACAGCGTGCTAAACAAAAGCACGCCGACCGGCACACCCCACAAAATGCCCGCCGGTTGATCCAAAGACCAATTTGACAGGCCAATCAGTAACATAATAAGCGTCGCCAACCCCAGTACGGAGTAACAAAAAATAAAAAGCGTCCACACTTCAGCCCGGGGCCCCATGAGACCCGACACACGACTACCTCCATCTTCCGCATCTATGCGCACGGTGAATTCTGGCGACCAATATTGCTGATCTTCAATCAAATGCATGCGACCGAATCCATGTGATATATGACCTACGGCTTTAGCATCATTCGCTCTAAACGCCGCATTGAGGCGTTCTTCTATCTCCTGCGGGTCGAGATCCACAAAAGTGTCAACGCGCGGACGTAAAACGGGCAAAGAGTTTTCAGCAGTAGACATATCCGACTCAATATAATACTTTGTATGTTTACTCCACAATATTAGTGATATGACCCCAACAGCGTTTGAACATGTCCGAGCCGAAGAACAGGCTTTTCTGCTATACTTTTATGGCGAGCATTGTAGTGTTTGTCGCCACCTCTACCCGAAAGTTCAAGCCCTGGTCAACGAGCATTTTCCGCAGATCCGCCTTTTTCGCGTTGATGCCGCAAGTAGCCGCGCGCTTTCCGGACAGTTGCGAATGCTCAGCATCCCCGGCATTCTGCTTTTTCTAGATGGGCGCGAAGTCCTGCGCGCCAACGGGCTGGTATCTATTGAAAGTTTACGTCGCCAAATTCTCCGCCCGTACGAGCTGCTTTTTTCTTCCGGGAAGTAAAATGAATGGGATTGGGAAGGTATAATAATGCCGTAGGTATGGCAATCTTATAGCAGTCGAGCAGTGCAAGCACAGTCTCTACTACGCCCCTTCAGGGCTTAAAATTCGCTCTTTTGTTACACAGGCCTTTGGCCTGTGCTATTATACAGCGCCCTTTCAGGGCTTTTCCCATCCAGTTGCATCTCAGCCTATGCCGTCCAGAAAAGGAGCCCGAAATGGTTTTTGTTCGTAAAATGAATGGACCTTAGAAGGTATTTTAATGCAGCCCCTTCGGGATTCAGAGAGAGGGAGGCTACTGTGGAGACCAAGAGGCCTGGGATATCGAGCTTTTTAAACGCAGTAAAAGGACTGCTTCCTTTTATCATGCGCTCTTAGGTAATCGCTTTTTATGGCTCATTGTATAATCGTATTCCTAAATACGCGTGGGGCACTCTGCTTATCTCCTAAAATTAGGTTTGCAACACCACTAACATGTGGTTGGCGCGCACAGAAATTTCATCTTCTGAAGAGCGAGGTACCCAAAAAGAAGGGTGTTTCGTGGCGTAGTTTGATCCCGTAAGAATGCCCAGCAGGGTGCCGCCCTGGGGCAATGACTGTTTTCTTAGGGTTCGGTACTTATACGTTCCCGGCTTGATTTCACTGGCGGTCAGGGGATGCAAGGCAATTTCGGCGCCCGTTACTGAAAACAATTCCTCATATATTGCGAAAAGCTCAGGACGCAGGGCGACTTGCGCCATCAGGTGACTCAAAACCACAGGAGATATAATCATATCCGTTTGATAACGCTCCAGCAATGGGCCGTTGGCCGGGTCGGCAAGTTGTACAATGATTTGAGGCTTAGTACTTTTGTTGCTAAGAGCTTGTGTCAACACTGCTAATCCAACCAGCGTGCGCGCATCTTTCTCTTCTTGACTCGATAGGCGTTCGGTCCCCGCCAGTAAAATTTTATCATACTTTTCTACATTTAGCTGTTCTCTTTCCATCAGACGAACAAAATCATCATTTGTATAATTCAGTTCCATCCCTGCCGTTTTCGGTAAGATGTACTCAATTTCTTCTTTCCGCTCTTCAATGGATCGCGAGGCTACATTATGTATGGTATATTTTCTTGATTTATCGCGGCTCAGGCTTCGAATAAACTGAGGAATATAATCATTCCAGCCTAAAATGAGCACCTCTTGGTCGGATGACTTTACGGGCGGATCTACCTTTGGCATCACGGGTGAGTCTGTCGCTCCTTGTGCCTGCCTTATGGTGTGTTTTGTACCCCATTCGGCCGCTTCATCGGCCGAACGTGCCATTAAAATTAATCGGTCATTGGGGTGCAGTTGCGTATCATCGGACATATTGAACTCAATGATGTCTTCGGTTCCGTTGTTGGAGACGCGACCCATGATGATGGCACGGGATAGCGCCCTTCGGCACGCACGGATGTTTCGATACGGTCCTTCAGGTATGGGACGGACAAAAATATTGCTGAACGTATTTTGTGACAACAACTGGTGGTACACCCAGGAGAGCTTCGGATGGCGAACCACCTGAGCCACTAATCGGCCCACGGCCGCATCACTCGAAATAATCTCCATCGGGCCATTATAGGCTTCTCGTGCTGCAGATCGTTTGTTTTCATCCTGGAGTTCTACCACCACGTATGGGCGGTCAAATTCTTCCTGCTCGGCCGTTTGTTCCTGCAGTGTGAGCAGTGCTTTTAGCGTGCGAACATCAGGACTTAATAAAGCTTGTGCAGACCGTGTATCGGTAGGAACAATAATGGCAGCTGCTTCTGGTGCGTTGACTCGCAAGAGGTGATCATAATCGATGGGCTGTCCCGATCTCAAAATGATATGGTCGAGCTCTCGAGCCAGAAAAGGATGGTCTTTTATTTGCTGTACAATGTCAGGACTTACGTCCTCAGCTAAAATCACAACCTGTAGACGCCGGGAACCTCGAAGACGCAAAAAGCGTCTTACCCGTCCTTCCGATAAGAACAATTCGGCGACAATAGGTAGAGTGCGGTTTGTCCAGCCGAGCACGACCATATGGTTCTCAAATCGGACTGGCGATAATCCTTGTTCCAGGTACCGAATTCTTCGGTTTAGCCAGGTAGTTATAATAGCTACTAAAGAACCTAGAAAAACCACATAACCCGCTATGGTAAAAAAGGTAGACACCATGCGTCGCCATATACCCTCATCGTCTCCGAGGTAGCCTGGATCAGATAGTCTAAGAAAAGCCCACCAAACCGCATCACCGAATGACTCATCGGCTTCCGCAACAGGCCATAGCAATGCACCCCCTAACAAAGAAAGGAGGCCGAGAAAAGCTAAAACAGCTAATAATTGATATTGAGGTCCTTTAATAAACTGCCGTTCCAGGAAAAAAACAATGCGACTGCGAAAATTAAATGGACTCATAGGGTTGTCGGCAAATCGCCAGTTATTATCTTTCAATCAAGATACAATTTTTGTTTAGACTTCCGAGTCTTACCCCAGCGGAAGGTTCAAAAACGGGAATTTAACCCCCTTATTTATATTGGCTTTCAAGAAATTCGAGGATTAACCTTTGTTAAACCCTTGGTTTACACCTTATAATCACCTTTGCGCCAATCTATCCTATAACGTTTATGAATCGTTCAAGAAAGGACCTTTAAAACCAAATCTTGATCTTTTTGTCCTGCTTTTCGTTGCTCTTCAATCATAGAGTATAGACAAGGCGCGCCTTGTCTATATAAATATGCTGCGCCTTTTTCATAACCTTTTAAAAGTATGGGCACTGGGAAGGGGGATGGCGTCTTCTCACCAGAACTCGTTTCGTGGCGACCGAAGGGAGGCATGAAGGATCAACGCTCGAGCGGCTATGCGTCGGTCCACTGGAAAGATACGAAGGTTTTAGTGCCCATACCACCAAAATCAATTAAGCCGATTCAAGTGGCACAGTTTAACCCGAAATACCTGGCACTAATACACCGAAATGGGTGGCACAATTTGATCCGAAATATCCAAAAACTCCGCAATGTTATTAACATTTTTACCTATTTAGGTTGGGGGCAGTCCGTGCGGAATACACATAAAAAGGTCCAAATCCAACTATAAATAGGTTAAAACAGCTGTTTTTATCCTTTATCAGCTCTCACACGCTTCAGGAGGTATAAGGTGCTGGAAAAAACAACCTGAACGTTAGACGATTACTACAAATATCATGGAGCACCCTGCGCTGATATATAGAGTTGTGCATTAGATACCCATGTTCTCTGCTGGCCTTATTATTTAATCACAATATTCTGGCGATTATCCTCGACATTTAGCTCAATAAAATGCAAAAAGGGGTCAAGTAGGATATGGGTAGCGTCTGGCTTTTTGTAAATAGTAATGTTGTTTTCACCTGATGATGCCTTGACTTCTTCAATTTGGAGCAGGTTCCCATCTCTATCATATTGACCAATCGTGAGAAACACATTGGCGGCTTCTAATTCATTTTTTTTTGTGCTATCCATTTTACGCATGGAGAATATGATCTCCAGTTGGTTACCCGGTAGCTCTTTGATGTCAATTATTTTGTTGTCGTAGAAGGTGATTGTTTCCATCATGTCTTTGATGATATAGTGGAACTCGATAGGAATATAATTTTTTAAATGCGTTATCAACTCCGTTGATGCAGGGTATTGATCTGTTCTGAATTTATATTTTTCCAAAAATTCCTTTAGAATCTTATTCAGTTTTTCTTCTTCTACATAATACTGCAATGCGTTAAAGGCCATGGCTCCTTTTCCATAGGCTATGTATTCTTGCTCTGGTCTGACTAGGTATAGAGGACTTTCCTTACCTGCATCTTTTGTCCTTCCTTCTAAATATCGTTGGCGTTGTAATCTCAGAAAATGCTGTGCCTTCTCCTGTCCGAAATATTGATTATATATCATCAGACTAACGTATTCTGTGATGCTTTCTGTAAGCATTTTAGCACCCAGGGCGTCCGCAGGTACTACCTGATTGCCCCACCATTGATGAGTTAGCTCATGTGCCTGAACGTAAAAGGATAAATTGATTTGATTTATTGCTTCTCCATTTCTCAGAATAAACCGCACTTCGGATGTGGGAATGGTGTTGCTCATCACCGAGGCATACGTTCCTTCCGTGACCGGAAACTCAACGGTTCTTATTTCAGTATGTTGATACGGGCCAAAAAATCGGGTATTGTAATCAAGTGAAGCCTTCAGTCCTTCGGTCACATCCGTCAGGTTGAAAGTGTGGTTTTCATGATGATAGATTTCCAAATTGACCCCTTTGTGGTTTGATTTGCTTACCGAAAAGTCACCAGAGTTAAAGGCAAAAGCGAATTTGATTTTCTTTTCTGTTTTGTAGTGAAAATAGTTTCTGTTGTTTTCTACCCATTGTTTTATCAGGGTTCCGGGAGCTATTGCTATTTGTAAGTGACTTGTGCTGATGACTGTTTCTATGTCTACCAAATCGGCATCAGGTGAATAAAAATTAGTATGTCTGGCAAGGCTGTCAATTGGCTCATTATATTCATCATCAAAAGAATACCCTAAACGAGGAAGAATATCAGTTCGTAAAAAAGTTCCGTTCTGAAGGACACTGGAATTTTGATAAAATAGCGTATTGGGCTTGTTCTTAATTTCGAATTCCATTCTGATTGAATCTCCTGATTCAATGGGTTTTTCTAAAACATGAACTGCGAATTGTAAGGCATCATCTTTTTGAATGACTGTAGAAGGAAGACCAAAAGAATATTCTGTGATCTCGTCATAGCCAGTTTTTATCAACAAGGTATCTATTGGTTTGGGGCTTTGATTAACAAGCATATAACTACCACTTGTCAGGAATGAATTACTTTCCGGGAAAAGCTCAACATTCAGTTTTACTGAAGTTATTTTGAGTTGAATAGCGGATTTATATTTCCCGAAATTGTCGTTGAAATCTTTAAGTATTTGTTCATTGTTTCCCGATGTTTTGAATGAGCTGTTTTCTTCTTTGTAAATATTGAATGCAAAAAAACAAAAGAGAACTAAAAACAGGGTGAGATTGAAAAAAACGACACCCTTCAACTGCTGAAACGACCTTTGAAAGCGTTCTTTTAGTGACTGCGAATACCCACGTTCCCAAAATAAATAGGTAAAAATAATCAACAGAGCTGAAAAGCTTAGCCAATAGGCGTTGATGACAAAATTGGCGAATAATCCATGACCAAATCCATTTAAATCGCTATACACTAATTGAGGTGCAGAATTGAACCTCATGAGATAGGTCTCTATTCCGATTTGAGGCAATTGGTCTTTACCAATCCATATCAGGAGTAAAAGGAAAATACCCAAATACACATTGGGTAAAATGGTATGAATAAACACGGAAAGTGCAGCCCAGATAATTAAAGTTGGGAGGGTAATGATGAACAAATGAAAAAGGTATAAATCAATTTCTAATTGATAGTAGCCATTGTATAACTGCAGTCCAATACCACAGATCATAATTACCGACAATAAAAGAATCTGTACCTGTAACAATGCCAGTATTTTAGATCCTAAAAGCACCCAATTACTGGTAGCAGTTGTGTCAATAAGTTGATTGGACTTTGCCATCCGAGAGCGATGTACCAACATACCCGCATAAACAAAAGTCGAGAGCATGATAATGGTAGAAAAGAAAAGCATGGGCACGGAGAGTACGATGCGGGTCAAGGGTAAGAAGGTCATATCCGCTCGATTCGTTACTCGACCCATGGCAAAAACCAATGCCAACACCCCAAACATCACCATAAGGTAAAAAAGCCAGTTTTTAATCATGAACCTGAAATCGATAGCCGAAAGCTTTAGCATTGCCTTAACCTGATGGGGAAAGGAAAAACCAATAGTGGTCTTGGTGTGCTGATATACAGGTTGATTTGGTTTGGTAAATGCTTTCCTGGCTGATTTTCTTTGACTGATATTCGGGAAAAAGCGGAAGGTCTCCTGCTCCAGTTGGAATTTTTTGTAAAAAAGGCCAAATAATAAAAGTCCGAGTATAGTCCAAAGCAATCTGTTCCACAGTACCACTCCAAGCACTGGGATTTGAAGAACATTTTGTTCAGAAATCGTCCAAAATCGGGTTTGATAAATCACAGCATTTTGTCCGAAAGGGTCGAAAAGAGCAAAAAGAACTGGTGCACCTTCAAAAAGGTTATCCACCATACTTTGAATGAAAAACAATAAGATAATCGAAATAAAACCTGCATAAATATTACGAAGGGAAGCTACCACCATAAATACCATTAAACCATATACAAACATATTAGGCCATATAAAAAAGAGATAGACACTTGCGTAGCCCCAATAATTAGTTTGGCCAATCATAGGATTATCTATACCCAGAATAAATTCTCCCAGATAAAAGGCAATCCCTATGGAAAGGGTTGTCAAAAAAACGATGGTCAATGAACTCAGAAATTTTCCAAGGAGATAATCCCATTTTTTAATGGGATAACTGTACAAAATCGGATGAACATTGAACTTATAGTCCTTGTATATCGCCATTCCGATAATCGCTGGCAGCAGAAAAAGGAAAACCTTGTTGAAATACTGAAAAATAAAGTTGATTTCATAGGCAGAGTTGAGCAATCGTATTTCCTTATCAGTTTCAGTTACTCCATCAAAAAAGCCACCTGTTCCAAGCATGGATATCAGGGCGATACCAAAGAACACCAAAAAATAAAAATAGACAGCAGGCTGTTTCAACAAACTTTTTAGTTCGTAGGAATATATAGATTTAAGCATATTCTTCTACCGTTATTTCTAAAGCATGGAAATACACATCTTCCAGCGTTACTTTTTCTGCTTTTTCAAATGAATCATTGGGTTTGTTTTGAGCAAATATTCTGATGGTCAATGAATGGTCTTCATTATAAGAGGATGATAAATAATTGAAGGTAGTTTTATAATGGTCAAGTTCGGTAGCAGGAATACGTATGATCCAGATTCTAGATTCCAGTTCTTTTATCGCTTGCGAAGGGGTAAGGTGTCGGTGAATTTTACCATGTTTCATGATGGCCATATCGGTGCAAAGTTCTTTCACATCTTCTACCAGGTGCGTAGAAAATAAGACGATGTTTTCGGTTCCGATTCCCCGCAAAACGTTCAAAAACCGGTTTCTTTCTTCAGGATCTAATCCTGCTGTGGGTTCATCCACAATAATTAACTGGGGGTCGTTTAGCAGTAGCTGTGCAATTCCAAAGCGCTGGCGCATTCCGCCTGAAAAGGAACTGACATGTTTTTTACGGACATCAAATAAATTGGTGAGGTGAAGCACTTCTTCCACTTTGGCTTTACGCTCCTTTCGGGTGGATAACCCTTTCAGAATTGCGAAATAGTCCAAAAGGTTTTCCGCTGTTTCCTTGGGATAAACCCCAAACTCCTGAGGCAAATAGCCCAATGTTTTTCGCAGACTCATGGGATCCTTCCCGATATCAATCCCATTGAATACCACTTTCCCGCTATCAGGTGTTTGAAGGGTGGCAATCGTCCTCATCAGTGATGATTTACCAGCTCCATTTGGCCCTAAGAGACCAAACATTCCCGGTTGAATTTCAAGGTTTATTTCCTCTAGGGCTTTAACGCCGTTGGGATACGTCTGGGTCAGATTTTGAATAGTCAACATCATAAATTTTAGACTTTATTAGTGATTGATTCAAAACTCAAAAACAAATTATTTAAAAGAGTATTGAACAGGTCAAAACTCCTGATTTATGTGGACACATGGGTGAATTTCTCTGTCATATCCGTCCCGAAAGAAGCAGTGGGACGGCTTTTTAATTGAGGGGAAAGTCCCAAGTGGTCTAAGGGACTGGTTTGAACAAGGATATCTATTGTATAAATTGAGAAGGGGACATTCCTGTTTGCTTTTTGAATGCCCGGTAAAAGCTACTTTTGGATTTAAATCCACACTGAAAGGCAAGCCCTACAATAGATAGGTGCTCCAATTTCCCTTCACTTACACTTTTTTTAAAGGCTGTTATTCGAAATGTATTAATGTAATCGTAAAAATTGGTCTGTAAATTTTGATTGAGCAGCGTGGATAATTTTTTATCGGTAGTATCTACATGTTTTGCCAATTCGGCAAGGGAAAGTTCCTGGTTCAGGTAAATTCTGTTTTGGCGCAACACATCCTCCAAATTTTGTTTTAGGGCAGCAGCTTCACTTACGGGTAAGGGTTTAATGATGGGTGACTTACTTTTCAGGCGGTCAGACAGCTCTTTCTCCAGATGCTCAATCTGATATTGCTTGACAAACCAATCTCTTGTAAAACGATACAAAACGGAGAATATAAATACCGTCCAAAGTGCAATAGGTTCTCCAAAAATTAAGCTATCCCTGCTGCTAAATTCTTTCCAGAAAATAATTTCCGGATCACTCAAAGCAAGGAGACCTGAACGAATAAACTCTGGAACAATGAAAATAAGAGCAAAGGAAAGCCCGTAAATTTTCCATTTTCTCCTGTTTAGAAATTTTGGAAGTGCCCACAATGAATGGGCATAAAAAATTACAGGGAATAAAAGAACGGAGAGCGGTGCTGGGTTTCTTGGTCGAATCGATTTATCAAACCAGTCTGAAGCCCAATCCACATTGACAGCACTAAAAATAAAGAGCCAAAAAAGCAGATGTACTACAGCTTCGATATTTTTTTTAGCGGTGATTTTCATTTTTATGGCTTGCAGATAACGTCCGAGCCGCTGTGCGTTTATCCACTGGAAAGATACGAAGGATCTTGAAATCTGTCCCATATCTCCACAAGAACTCTTTTCGTAGGGATCGGAGGAAGGGGTCAAGGATCAACGGATCGGTGATATAGAGCGGACGACCGAAGGAAGTCTGATCTTATATCACTTGTTATCTCTTGGCTTTTCTTTGGTTAGTAATTTCTCTATTTCGATTTCTCTAATTAAAAAGCTTAATTTTCTTTTTGATTCATAGTTTTCGTGTAAAATCAATCTAACATATTTTGTTGAATCTTTTTCAGATTTCACCAGAGTTGCAAATGATGATTTATCCATATAGCCTACATCTCTTTTTAATTGAAGGTGTAAAGTGTCATTTCTGAATTTATATGTTCCCAAATGAAAATCTACTCCGAAACAGCGACTTGTATACTTGAATTTATTATCAGCTTTAAGCTTTAGAATAGTTCTGCAATTTGCCGTTCCTTCTCTATCTGCAACTAATAGATTTTTACCTTCATATTTATCCCAATCTATCATTCCCATTGGTTCTGCAAGTGAAAGAAAATTTAAGCCTAAAATTACTCCCACATAGATTAAACGTTGATAATGTTTTGGACTTTCGAGTGCTAATTTTACTATTTGATATAGAGCAACACCTAAAATTAAAAACCATAAACTTAATCCGATTAGAAGTACACCAATTGTGAATGCTCCTGGGATATAACTCAGAAAGTATTGAAAAAACCATATCCCAAAGAATGTTAGGATTAGAATAGATATGATTTTCTTTCGCTTCAAATGTTCTGTTTTTTTCTTGCTGAGAGC
>CAZVLN010000056.1:0-12192 GCA_964627995.1 uncultured Saprospiraceae bacterium | reverse complement strand
AAGCGTAGCGCCCCGCGTAACCGCGGGGTACGCCCAAAAAATTAAAAATTCCTTAAGCCTAGAAGCTACAATTCACTTTATTGGGTATAGGCATTGGAGCAATTGCAGGTCAGGTTATCTGAATAATTTTGTTCTTCCAGTCTATATCCTTTTCGGTAGGGATATCCGCCGCCGATACCGAGGTTCTCGTTCGAGATGGTGTAGAGACAATCAAAGGAAATCACACTTTCGCCGGGGGTCAGGTCGTTGGGGTCGCAGAATGGATTTCTGGTGCTTTCGCAATTGGTTTGCGTCAAATCGCCCAACACATTATCTAATACGTGTTTCAGATTTATTTCGTACGCTTTAATCAGGTCCTCATTGACGTCTGTTGCATAGCGTCCGACGGGCTCACCCTTTCTGACGATAGAGTCGGGATAGATAAGAAAGCGGTCGATAAAAAAGGAGTGAATAGTGGCGACGCGCCGAAAATGTTCGTTATTCTCAAATTCCAATTCCTCAAATTCGGGCGTGAATGATTTTGTTTCTTTATTGAAATAGGTGGGGGAGAGGGGCTCTTGGCGAGTATCTACCCATATTTCATTGGTGAGGTATTCGAATGCAATAAGGACGCGGCCTCGTCCGAGGGTGGAGGTATCACTTTTAAAGCACTTCATACGGACTTCCGCATCCCGGGCGAGATAGTAAATGCCAGGCTTTCGGTTTGCCGGTAAAGGGAGTTTATAGGGCTCATCTAAGGACCATTTACCCTCAAAGGCACTGCAGGGGCAATAGTCCTGAACGCGTGAGGCGGGCAAATAGGGCGAGTGAAAATCGGCATTAAATTGGCGATCAAAAAATGGAGTGAGCGGATGAAGGGATTTATCGGCCCATGGATTGGTCTCTTGTGGCTGACTAGAGAAAAGCAAAATGGCCAGAGTTACACTTAGGATCAAAAGCGCGATAATGGCAGCCAGGTACCGTTTTAATTTTGAGCTACTACCAGACATTGTGCCCTGCAATGCCAATAGTTTTTCCCGATGTTGATCACGTTTCGATTGGAGCTCTTTTGTTGTTGCCAGGCGATCTATATTTCGAATGGTACGCGAATACATACCTGCTGTTGCATTGCCATAGATGAGTTTACTAAACTGACTGGGGCTGATACACAATTCTTTCGCTATCCGGCCAAAGGAGGCATTCCCAAACCTTGAGGTGTTGTCTTCCCAGTGCCCGTAATGAGCCTCAAGGGCTTTGATAAATTCGTCTTTTGAGTCTCGCTCCATTTGGTGTGAAATCGTGTAAAAGGGTGTAAAATTATGTAAAAAATGCGCTAAGCCAAATTAAAATATTTGGCACTGCCAATTTTCCGTATATCTTTGATGGTGTTGAACAGGCGGTTAATCTCATGAAATAGTCTGTTTGATACCTAAAGTTAACAATAATTTTACCTTAGGTATATATATACTGGAAATCTTCCAGCAACTGTAAATCAAAAAATGTCGAAAATGATGGTTGAGTGAAGACCTTTAAGAAAATGAGCAGTGAAAAGACCACAAAGCGTTCGGGATTATTTCTCGGGCCATTGGCTTTCGCGCTGATTGTTTTATTGTTTCATCCCGATGATCTCAGTACTGAAGGGAAATACGTATTGGCATCCACAGCCTGGATTGCCATATGGTGGACCCTGGAAGTTATACCTATCGCTGCGACTGCATTATTACCTGTTCTTTTATTTCCTCTACTAGGTGTGTTAGATATTAAATCTACAACCTCAGCTTATGGTCACCCCTACATATTTTTATATATCGGCGGATTTGTCTTAGCCATTGCAATAGAACGATGGAATTTGCATCGGCGTATCGCGCTGAATATAATTCGCTGGATTGGCTCTAACCTCAAATTTATTTTGTTGGGATTCATGGTAGCGACGGCCTTTCTATCTATGTGGATATCGAATACCGCTACATCCGTTATGATGCTGCCCATTGGCATTGCTATTGTGAAGCAACTTGAGGATTCGAAATCACCGGACAAGCCAAACAGCGAGGTATTTGGCAAAGCTTTAATGTTGTCTATTGCCTACAGTGCTTCAATTGGAGGTATAGGCACCTTAATTGGAACGCCACCCAACCTGGTGCTTGCAGGTATAGTTCAAGATATTTATGGGATAGAAATCAGTTTTGCGAGTTGGTTAATGATTGGTTTGCCCGTCTCATTATGTTTGCTTGCAATTTGTTGGTTTTATTTGACTCGCTATGCTTTTGATCTGGGTGATCGCCATTTTCCCGGCGGTCGGGAAGAGATTTCTGAGCAATTATCGAAACTTGGTAAAATTAGTTTTGAAGAAAAATTGGTGTTAGTCGTATTTACTGTTACAGCCATGGCCTGGATTTTTCGTTCATCAGTGCTTAATCCATTTATTCCGGCTCTGGACGACACCATGATTGCTATTGCGGCCGCGCTCATTTTATTTATTCTGCCTGCAGGTGCCGGTAAAAACCGGAAGATCATTCAATGGAAAGAAGCAGTTAAGTTGCCTTGGGGCGTTTTAATTCTTTTCGGTGGTGGTCTGGCCCTGGCCAAAGGATTTACAGAAAGTGGTCTGGCTAGCTGGTTGGGAAATCAGATGTCTCTCCTGGAGGGCGCATCCCTGGTCGTGCTGTTACTGATTTTGATCTTATCTGTTAATTTTCTGACAGAGATTACATCGAATTTGGCAACAACCGCCATGCTACTGCCTATTTTAGCTTCTTTGGCGGTGGTTATCGATATACATCCCATTGTATTGATGGTGGCCGCGACCCTCGCGGCTTCTTGCGCTTTTATGCTTCCGGTTGCCACGCCACCCAATGCAGTTATTTTTGGGTCTGGGTATTTGCGGATTGTCGATATGGTAAAAAAAGGAATTTGGCTAAATCTAATATCTATCGCCATCATATTTTTGATGGTATATTTTCTCTTGCCGGTATTGTGGGACTTTGATCCGTATGCTTTTCCGGCAGAACTTAAATCAAATTGATTGATTTCATTCTTAAACAAAATGCTCGAACTATGAAACAACGAATACTATTTGGGGTCATACTCCTCCTGTTCTTTTCCACGGGGCTGTTTGCTCAGCAAACGGTAAAGGGAACTGTGACCGATGACGGCGGATTACCCGTTATCGGAGCAACCGTAAAGGAATTGGGTACTGACCGTGGGACTATTACAGATATTGATGGAATATACGAGATTGTAGTTACTGACGAAAATGCAGTTTTATCCTTTTCCTACATTGGTTTAAAAACCAAAACTATACCGGTGGCCGGACAGACTGAAATTGATGTCATACTCGACGAAGATGCCGAGGTATTAGACGAGGTGGTGGTTACTGCTCTGGGTTTTGAAGAAAATAAAGATGAGTTGGGTTATGCCAATTCACAGATTGGAGCAAAAACCATAACAGAATCTGCGGAGCCTACTGTCATTAATTCATTATCCGGAAAGGCTTCCGGGGTTCGCATCAGTCGAAATTCTGGTGATCCAGGTGGCGGTGCATATATTCAAATTCGAGGTATATCTACCATTGATCGCGATGCACAGCCTTTGATCGTTGTGGACGGTGTACCTATTAGTAATGCGTCGCGCGGGGAACAGTCCTCCATAGCTGCCCAGTCTCGACTCAATGACATTAACCCCAATGATATTGAAAGCATTAACGTACTTAAAGGTGCATCAGCGGCAGCTTTATGGGGAACGCGTGCTTTAGGTGGTGTAATTGTAATAAAAACGAAATCTGGAAAATATAATCAGGATCTAACGGTAAATTATAAAAGCACCTTTTCCATTGATCAGATTAGCCGACGATATCCTCAACAAACTCGATTTGGACAAGGCGATGGCGGTGTATATAGTCCGACTGCAAGAGATTCTTGGGGAGATAGAATCAGTGATCGTTCAGGGGGTCCCGATGAGTTGAATACCTCTGGTGAGTTTTTTGTAGATCAGGCGGGCGATATTTATTACCCCATCACTGAGAAAAACTCGCAGACACTCTACAATGAGCAGAATTTTGATCAAATTTTTCAAAATGGTCATTTCTGGGAAAACAATATTAGTGTAAGTGGTGGAAATGAGTACAGTACGATTTTCGCGAGTTTGAGTGACATGAACCAACAGGGTATCATTCGCAATAATTCGGATTATCGGCGAACTACTTTTAGAGTAAATGCCGGCTTTCGACTGAGCGATAAAGTCAAATTGAATATTCGCTCAACATATGCAAAGACATCCAATAATCGAATTCGCCGGGGAGCGAGCTCTTCTGGACTTCATTTGGGTTTATTGCGGACACCTGCTGATTTTGATCAATCCGGATATAGAGGAGACTACTTTGCAGGCCCCGAGGCTGCTCCCATTTCAAATCGACAGCGGTCGTATCGCAGATATTTGGGCTCTCGATCCTCAGCCATTTACAATAATCCGCTATGGACCATCAATGAGCAAGAAAATATGGTGGATGTAGATCGCTTTATTACTAATGCGGAATTGACTGTTTCTCCAACCTCATGGTTAGATCTAATTGGTCGAGTAGGGCTAGATCAGTTCTCAGAATGGAATCAACAGTTTTTCACTCCCGGTTCGGCAGCAGGTGCTTTTAGAACGGGTCGCTTCGATAAAGAGCTGGCGAGAAATACGATTTTCAATATGGATTACATTGCGAAGGCGGCTACTAAATTTAGTAAAAACGTCTCGGGTTCCATGCTTCTTGGATTCAACTATAATAATCGTCAACTTTTGACCGATGGAAGTAGTATTACGAACTTTATTCAGTTTGCCGATGTAGCGAGTGGACTTCGTGATATTGATAATGCATTACCTGAAAACAGAGTGGTCAATAGTACTTTTGGTCAGGAACGAACAGTTGGTGTTTATAGTTCAGCCAATTTAGAGCTGTATAATATGCTTTACATCAACGGAACGCTTCGCGCAGAATCGGCCTCGACCTTTGGCAATATGGGAGATAATACCTTTTATTTTCCTTCGACCTCGATTGCATGGCAATTTACTGAATTGGGAGATTGGAAAAGCGATTTTTTCAGCTTTGGTAAATTACGACTATCCTATGGAGAAGTTGGAGTGCAGCCAGCGCGATACAATACATCTAATTTTTTCGTAGCTCGTGAATTTTCTGATCCTTTGGGAGGAAGCTTGGCAAGCTCTTTATATGGCAACGGATCTTTCGTTCCCAGCTCTCAACGTGGAAGTCAAACATTGCGACCAGAGCGAAAACGAGAAACAGAAGTGGGTACAGATCTTAGATTTTTTAAAGATCGAGTGTCGTTTAGTGGAACCTATTTCACCAATACGACTACAGATGTGTTGTTAGACTTTCCTATTGCCAACTCTAGAGGCTTAGCCCGGATCTATACGAATGGAGCTGAGTTGGAAAATCAGGGAGTGGAGTTAGATTTAGGGTTTAAGATTATCAATTCGGAGGATTGGTCCTGGAACATGAACTTTATATTTACCTCTATCCGGAATAATGTAAATCGGTTGGAGCAAGGTCTTACCATCAACCTCGGTGGACTTTCTGCTGTAAATAGCAGAGCGCTTGAAGGACAGCCTATTGGTGTTCTTTGGGGATCTCGAAGTCTAAGGGATGATGACGGGAATGTTGTTTTTGATGAAAACGGATTTCCTGTGCAAGATCAAGTGGAAGGCGTTCTGGGTGATCCGAATCCGGATTGGCAGGGATCTGCATTTAGTACGGTTCGATACAAGAACTTCTCCCTTTCCGTTTTATTGGAAACTTTTCAGGGCGCAGATATCTTCGCAGGGACCAAGTCTGTCATGACTGATCTCGGTACCTGGGGTGGAACGGATGTTGAGACCACAGCCACACAAAATTTGCTGGATTATGACGGAAACGTCATATTAGCCGGGAACACCTTCAGAGGTCGTATTCACGACTTTGGAAATGGTCCGGTTGCCTTGACAGAAAGCTGGTATAACGGAGACGGTGGATTCTTCGGTGGCGGTAATGATGAGCTTTATATTGAAGATGGTTCTTGGACTAGAATTCGAGAAATTATCCTGAGCTATACAGCGCGGTCGCCTTGGTTGGAGAGAAATCTCGGCTTAAGTGCGCTTCAATTTTCTTTCACCGGTAGGAACCTGATTATTTGGACGCCGTTTGAAGGCAATGATCCCGACACGAATTTAGAAGGAATTAGTAAGGCACGAGGAATTGATTACTTTAACAATCCCGCTACGAAGTCTTACGTCTTTTCACTTTCAGCAACCTTTTAAATAAAACAACATATGAAACATATATTAATATTTCTCAGTACACTTTTGGTCCTGACCTCATGTAGCAATTTGGTTGATGACCTGAATGAAAATCCCAATAGTCCCACTTCGTCTTCCTATCAATACATATTGACGGGAACGGAGGTAGGTAACATGAATCTTCATACCGGAGAGGTCGCTCGTAAATCGGGTATTTTTTCCGGGCAATATATTGGTGTTGATAGACAGCATGAAGGGTTTTCTCAATATGCCGTTACCACAAGTGATTTTGACGGGCATTGGAATGCCGTTTATGTCCAGGTCGTAATAAACGCCCTGGAAACGGAAGCCGCAGCACGAGAAGAAGGCGTTGAGGGTGTAACCTTAGGTATTACCCAAGTTTTGCGCGCCCTGTCTTTAGGTACTGCAACTAGCCTTTGGGGCGATATACCCTTTACAGATGCCGGAAAGCCCGAGATTAATAATCCGACCTTCGAAGCACAATTGGATGTATTTGCTCAATTGCAAACGCTCTTAAGTGATGCGATTGTCAACCTGGAGTCTGGTTCGGGTCGCCCTCAAGCTAACTCGGAAATTCATTTTGATGGAGATCCGACAAGTTGGGTTGAGGTGGCACACACCTTAAAAGCTCGCTACTATTTACAGACGGGTGAATACATGAATGCCTACCAAGAGGCACAGATGGGGATTAGTTCCCCGGAAAGTAGTCTGGTGGGTGTGCATGGAACAGCAATAGATAATTCAAACCTAAATTATCAGTTTTTTGCGATTCAGTCCCGACAGTCGGATTTGATTGTATCGGACTTTTTCTCAAGTATGCTTAATCCAGATGCGCAAAGTAATCCAAATTTTGATCGCTATCGCGGGAATAGCAAAACCAATGAAGCGGGCCGATATGGCTATCTGTTTCGCACTACAGATCTCGGGGTACAGCCGAATGTGGTAGATGGATGGGCGATGGCTGATGCACCTTCGCAGATTGTGACCTACGAGGAAAATATGCTGACTTTAGCCGAAGCTGGCTTCAGAGCTGCTGGTTTTGACGAAGGCTTGAACAGATTGAATGCCTATCGTCAATACTTAAACGGTGGCGGATACCTTACAAATGTCGATGCTTCTGATGTTCAGTATTTAGATTATGAAACCGCCGACTTCCAAGCTGGCGGCATGGAAAATGCTGATGGAATATCTGCTGATGATGCTTTATTGCGTGAAATACTGGAGGAGCGATACGTGACCTTTTTTGGACAAATTGAGTCCTTTAATGACACGCGACGTACGGAGAATGAAGAGAATGTAAGAGTGCCTATTACACCTAATGTGGGTAGTGAGTTGCCACAACGTTTTCTGTATCCAACAACGGAAATAGATCGTAACAATAATGTGCCGAATCCTATTCCTGACTTTTTTGAGCCAACAGCTGTAAACCAGTAAAAAATCATGCAAACAGGCTTAATTCGATCTAGTATATATGTTGCACTGCTCGTCTTTTTTGGGCAGCTGTGCCTCGGCGCATCCTCTGATACGGTCAAGGTTCTATTTGTAGGCAATAGCTTTACCTATTTCTACAATCTACCTCAGGTGGTTTCTTCGATGGCTCAGGAGAAAGGATTTGCTGTAATGGCAAGACAATCGACTGTTGGCGGCTCAAATTTAGAGCAGCATTGGAAGCAGGAACGGGGAACGCGAACCCGAGAATTGATTCCCTCAGCGGATTGGGACTTTGTGGTTTTTAATAACCACAGTATGTCTTCCATAAGAGATTCTGCGGCATTCATGGAGTACGGTAAAAAGTTTGCTCGCCTGGTGCATGACCAGGGAGCCACGCCGGTTTTCATGATGACCTGGGCCTATAAATCCAATCCTATGATGCAGGATGAAGTTAGTCGGGCCTACCGAAAGTTAGCCGCTGAAACAGATGCGATTTGTTTTCCTGCTGGATTGCTTTTTGCAAGCGCACGGATGTTGCGTCCAGATCTCAATCTGTTTTTTGATGATAAGCATCCCTCTGAAATCGGAACCTATATGCTAGGCCTGGCCTTTACCCGCTTTTTTACGGGAAAACCAAGTGCCGGATTGCCGGAACGGATAACGACCCTCGATCGAAATGATGAAAAACTGTATCTTATATTTACGCATGAATCTGACGCGCGATTTTTACAACAATTAGTGGACGAATACGCACTGCCCAAAGCAAAGCAGTAATCGTTCTATCACCAAAAATCAAATCAAATGAAACATAATATTCTTTTAAAAAAAATGACTCTTTTTGTCGCGGCTTCCCTTTTAATTTTTTCCTGGGGGTGCGACTCAATGGATGATGAAATCCCTATCACTAATGACTTTCGTCTTCTTCAGGTAAAATCTGGTGATGATGTCTTAATTGACGGTGTAACGGGCGTATCTGTCATCGCTGATTTGGAATGGGTGTTTTCTCATCCTGTTGATCAGACAGCATTTGAAAGTGCACTCACTATCAATCCAGATGTGGATTTCTCTCTGGAATATGATGAAACCAATTCCCTGGTAACGATGAGTTTTGATGATCCCCTGGACTATGAAACAGGCTATACCATCTCTTTACCTCAAGGGACTTATGGTCAGGGTGATCAATCGAGCACACAAGACATCTCTTTTTCCTTCACCACGGCAGCTTTCAATGCACCTCCGGTAAGTCTAAGTAGTTCGGCCCTTTCCTTTTTTGAAGGGGATACGATAACGCTTACGCTTTCGATTGATGCTCCTATTCTTCAGGATGCCTCAGCTACCATTGTAGCGTCAGGATCAGCAGATGGAGCCGGAGTAGATTATGCATTAAGTAGTGATCAATTTGTAATTCCCGCTGGTGAAACGCAAGCGGTCATTCGATTATCGGGAATTGGAGATGCTGAGGTCGAAGGTGAGGAAACTATAAACATAACCTTAGCAGACCTCAATAATGCTGTTGAAGCCATGCCTCAGTCTCTTGATCTCACTTTAGGTGATACACCTCCTGAGATTGAATTGAAAGGAATTATGTCACTTAAGATCGGCGGCACAAGCACCAATGGGCGAGCCATTCACATGCTTGTTCTCGAAGACATTGCAGATCTAAGCGTTTATGGTGTTGGTATCGCCAATAATGGTGGCGGTAGTGACGGTAGAGAAATTGATTTCCCGGCCACAAGTGCATCCGCTGGAGACCATATATTACTGGTGCGCGATATTGATGAAATGGGCTTGTCGACTTATTTTGGCGACTGTTTCAATGATTTCGCACAAGTCATACCCTCCGGTGGCGTTAATTTCAATGGGGACGACCCGGTTGAATTGTTTAAAGATAATACAGTCATTGAATCCTATGGAGATGTGGAGTTGGATGGAACGGGTGAAGAGTGGGAATTTGTTGGAACCTGGGCCTATAAATTGAAAGGAGTTTGGGAATACGGTCAACTCGACTGCACGGCAAATTCTACGACCACCTTAACCTCTGCATGCGTATATCCGTTTTGTCAGCCTGTCCAAATTCAAGGCGCCCTAGCACTTCTTTGGGACGGCTCTGGTACCAATGGTGGAAAAGCGGTACACATCAGAGCGAATCGCGACATCGCAGACCTCAGTATCTATGGTATAGGCGTGACGAATAACGGCGGCGGGACCGATGGTATCGAAGTGACGTTTTCAGCGCAGTCCCTCCAGGCCGGTGATCATGTATTGGTCGCCCGCGAACCCGGGACTATAGCAGAGTATTTTGGGTCTTGCTACGATCAGTTTGACCTGGTTGTTCAAAGTGATGCTATGAACCAAAATGGAGATGACGGCGTCGAACTTTTTGAGGGGGCGGATGTCATCGAAACCTACGGAGATGCAAATGTCGATGGAACCGGAGAGTTTTGGGAATATTCAGGTTCTTGGGGCTATAAAGTAGGTGGAACCTTCGTATATGGAGGTTTAGATTGTGCAGCCGGTTCCAGCACCACGCAAACTTCTGCCTGCCCTTATTTGTTCTGTCAATAAATCACCTTTTATGCGATGGAATATCTTCCGGTTTAGCTTTCTATTTACTTTATTTCTTTTAACCATTTTCGGTTGTGAGGAAAAAGAGAATACGCCGGCAGCGGTAGAAATTTTATCGGTAACCTTGAATAGTGGGGAGTTATCCAATGGCGCCACTGAGGTGCCATTGGATGCTTCTTTTGAATTTGTTTTTTCTCGGTCTATAGATCCGGGCGCCTTCGAAAGAGCCTGGAATCTTCAGCCCGACGTCGTTCTCACTTTTACCTATACCCAGCAGTCAACTCGTGTGCAAATCGAGGGAGACCTGATGGATAGCACGAATTATTCCATGTCGATTTCTACGGCACCTATTGGGCAAAGTGGAGAGGCCCTGACAGCCCCTTATGAAATTTCTTTTCAAACTCGATCTTTGGGGTTGATTCGATCTATGCCACCCTGCACTGAAGCCACCTCAGACTGTTTGCGTGAAATTCAGATGGTAAATGAAGGCGAAGAATCTGCATTTTCTTTTTATGGCAGTTTTCCTATTTACGAACCGGAGGCTGCCTGGGAGGAGATCACTTCTGCTTTAATTATGGTGCACGGACTCAATCGCAATGCCGATGATTACTTTCAATACCTAATGTCAACTTTACAGTCCGAAGGTCTTGAAAAAAAAGTGGCACTGATAGCTCCCTTTTTCCGGGAGGAGCCTCGCTCTGGACGTTCAGATATATTCTGGTCCGGGAAGAGCTGGCGAGAAGGCCAGCGTTCAAGTGATGAAACCAATATAAGCTCCTTTTCTGTCATAGATCGTTTAATAGCTCAGCTGTCCCAAACAGATCGATTTCCGGTTTTGGAAGACATTATAATTGTCGGTCAATCTTCCGGGGGACTATTTGTGCATACCTATGCAGCATCTACACCAGTAGAGGAGGAGTATCCGGACTTAAAATTCCATTTTGTTGTCGGTGAAAGTCAATATTTTTACTATCCGGATGGACGGCGAATTAATGAATCAAGTGGCGAATTATATACACCCAGTTCCTGCTCCGGCTACGATATTTGGCCACTGGGATTTCGGACGATCCCCCCTTACTTATCTTCCACTTCGCAACAAAAAGTGAATCAGCAGTTTTTAGATAGAGATCTCACTTATTTATTAGGCAATGGTAGCGGCAATGATGGATCTCTTAATACTTCAGAGTGCCGCGCCACACTATTGGGTTCCTCTCGATATCAACGCGGAGAAAACATGATTTCATATTTAAATAAAGCATTTCCCAATCAGCACAACCATCGGAAAGTGGTAGCTACCGGAATCACTCATGATGGTTCCCGCATGTACCAAACGCCCGCCTTTCGCAATCTTTTGCAAGAATTTCTGGATTAGGAAATCTGGGTTTTAGTCCAACATATATTTTATAATTAGCTTTTCTTTTTAGCGCTAACCCTCCTGCGGTCGGGTCGGGCTATACGCTCGTAGTCAGGACCCCTTGCGGAGGCATCCGTATGGCTGCGGTGAGTTTCTGCTGTCACTTCCTCGCTCTACGGCTGCTCACCGCACGGGGCCCTGCCTGCCGCTGCTATCCCTTAGCGATACATTACGTTTGATGTGTTTCTTACGTTCAAGTTCAAGTGAAGAGCCATTGAGTTCTTAAAAGGTTACTCCAGCTATTGAACCACTAATGGCTTTTGAATCCATTCCCGGCCATCTATCTCAATGCGAACGATATAATATCCCGGGGCTAAATCAGGTAGTCGAATTTCTTCACCTGAAACGAAAGGTTTTTCCTGCAGTAGTTGACCACTTAAATTTCTAATTTGGTATTGTCTTTTTAATTGATCTTCCAGTTGGATAACTACAAAATGCGAGGTCGGATTGGGATACAATTTAACAGCTATTGAGGGTGGTGAAATAAAACTGCTAGTTTGGCAATCCAC
>CAZVLN010000055.1:0-12389 GCA_964627995.1 uncultured Saprospiraceae bacterium | reverse complement strand
GCGAACACCCCTCCAGAGGATGGGAATTGGTGGTACGGTTTATTGTGGATTTGGTTAGCAGTAAGTTTTGCTAGTGGTGATTTAAAGGGTCACCAGTCAGTCTTTTGGCAGTCACCTCTAGGGGAGTTAGTTTATGAATACGTGTGACGGTTGACCTGATGAAAGATCGACACCACTTTATTTTACTTAGTTTGTAGTTATTTATTAATCATAATTTTTATTTCATGGAAAGTAAAAAGTATAAAAAGAAGCCTTCTTCAATAGGCGAGAGTAATTCCCCTCTCTCGGAGGGGTGTCATCAGCCTGCAGCTGATGACGGGGTGGTAAAAAGAGCGAGCAAAAATTACTTCAACCTGCCTTTCAATCCGAAGCTTAAGCAAAGGGCTAGAGAACTCCGAAAAGCTGGTAATCTTCCGGAAGTTGTTTTTTGGAATCGTGTGAAAAATAAGCAGTTCAAAGGGTTTGACTTTGATCGCCAAAAGATAATTGGTAATTATATCGTTGATTTTTACTGTGGAAATTGTCAGGTGGTGATTGAAATTGATGGCAGAAGTCATAACCATAAAATTGAATACGATTCAGCTCGAGATGTCTACTTGGAGTCGCTTGGGTTAATCGTTATTCACCTTTCTGCCCGACGCGTGCTGCAGGAGATGAATGAGGTTATGGACTTTCTTTATGACCACACTGCACTAGCCAAGACCCCTCCAGAAGATGGGAGCTAGTGTTATGGTTTATTGTGGACTTGGTTAGGAGTAAGTTTTGCTAGTGGTTATAAGAAGGACCACCCCTTCGCCATCCGGCGCACAACCTTCCAGAGGATGTGAATTGAATTCGAGCCAAAAAAAAAGCCCTGCAAAATTGCAGGGCTTTAAATTGCTAAAACTTCTATGATTAAGAAGTGGCCTCTTTAAATCTTCGATTGACCTCATCCCAGTTAATGACATTGAAAAATGCCTCTAAATAATCTGGACGTCGGTTCTGATAATTTAAGTAGTATGCGTGCTCCCATACATCTACACCGAGAATGGGTGTTCCGTTAGCGTCAACCACATCCATTAGGGGATTATCCTGATTTGGCGTGTTAGTTACAGCTAATTTATTGTTGTCGTCCACAATGAGCCACGCCCATCCTGAACCGAACTGAGATCCCCCAGCATTTTTAAACTCTTCTTTAAATTTGTCAAAAGATCCAAATTGACTGTCGATCGCACTAGCTAAGTCACCGGAAGGTGTTCCACCTCCATTTGGTCCCATAACTTCCCAAAAGAGGCTATGATTATAATATCCACCACCATTATTTCTTACGGCAGTAGATGCATTGGAAACATTAGCTAAAATATCTTCAATAGATTTTCCTTCATGGTCTGTACCTTCAATAGCTGCGTTTAACTTTTTGGTATATCCTGCATGATGTTTGTCATGATGAATTTCCATTGTTTTCGCATCAATATGCGGCTCTAGCGCATTTTTATCATAAGGTAAATTTGGTAGTTCAAAAGCCATATTTTTATAGTTTTGTTTGTTAATTATTAATGTAACGGTCTAATCCCGGTAAATGTTTGTTCATAAGGGCTTAAAATTGTAGGAAAAATACACGAAAGGCCGCATTGATTTCCGTTTATTTGTAAAGTCAGTTTTTAATTAAAGGAAAGGGAAAATTATTTTGCATAAGCAAAGCGAAATTCTCAAAAAAAATACAGCTTTTATGGGCACAGATAAACGCAAAGAAAAAGATAGCTTGGGATACGTCGAAGTTCCTATCGATCGATATTGGGGCGCACAAACACAGCGCTCTTTTCAAAACTTCAAAATAGGAGGGCATAAAATGCCAACAGAAGTCATTCGTGCATTTGCTTATCTAAAAAAGGCGGCTGCGATGACAAATAGTGAGTTAGGAGTTTTGGAAGCAGATAAAGCAGAACTTATTGCCCAGGTGTGTGATGAGATTATTGCAGGCCAATGGGATGATGAGTTTCCATTAGTGGTGTGGCAAACAGGATCTGGAACGCAATCCAATATGAACGCAAATGAAGTTATTGCGAATCGTGGCCATGTCTTGAAGGGTGGAGAGCTTACGGATGAACATAAGGCGCTACATCCGAATGATGATGTCAATAAATCACAGTCTTCTAATGATACCTTTCCGACGGCGATGCATATTGCAGCGTATACAAAAATACACGAACATACTTTACCTCAAGTAAAACATTTGCGGGATATCCTGTCAGAGAAAGCCAAAGCATTTGAAGATGTTGTAAAGATTGGCCGAACTCACTTTATGGACGCGACTCCCGTTACAGTAGGTCAGGAGTTGTCGGCTTTTGTTTCACAATTGGATCACGGCATACAGGCTGTGCGTAATACTTTGGACCACCTTAGTGAAATTGCTTTGGGCGGAACAGCGGTGGGTACCGGTTTAAATACACCCGAAGGTTATCCCGAGAAGGTAGCGCAAAAAATATCAACCTTAACTAACCTTCCGTTCCGAACGGCTCCCAATAAATTTGAAGCACTTTCTGCGCACGATGCCATTGTAGAAACGCATGGAGCCCTTAAGACCTTAGCAGTATCACTAATGAAAATAGGGAATGACATTCGTATGCTAGCGTCAGGTCCGCGTTGTGGGATTGGAGAGTATACGATTCCTGCGAACGAACCGGGATCTTCTATTATGCCTGGGAAAGTTAACCCGACACAAGCAGAGGCCTTGACCATGGCGATGGCTCAAGTTATAGGCAATGATGTTGCTATCAGTGTGGGCGGCATGAATGGACAGTTTCAGCTCAATGTATTTAAGCCACAAATGATTTTTAATTTTTTGATGTCGGCAGATTTAATTGGTGACGCCTGTCGAAGTTTTGCCGACAATTGCGCGAGTGGACTGGAACCCAATACAACTGCAATTACCGAAAATTTGAATAATTCTCTGATGCTGGTCACGGCTTTAAACACTAAGATCGGATATGATAAGGCAGCAGAAATTGCGAAAAAAGCTTATGGCGAAGGCAGCACCTTGAAAGAAGCTGCAGTTGACCTGGGCTATTTGACGGCCGACGAATTTGACGAATGGGTGCGACCTGAGGATATGGTGGGGCGTTCTTAGGCCTATTGCGGCTGTAATGATTTTTATAGTCTTTGATTAAAGAGTGTCAAGTTGGCTCTCATTGAATCCATGATTTTTGCCCACAGATTTCATAAGAATTTGAAAATATAGAGGGTATGAAGCTCTAGGCTTTGTAAATCCGCCTTTTGCGCAAGGGATAGGAGGGGCCGGGAGCGGAGCGAGCGGGTGCCGAGGAACGCCTGTGGCGTCCTTAAGCACGGAACCCCCGCATAGCCCGACCCTCGTCCCGAGAAGCGCAGAGCGCTCTCGAGGACGAGGGATGCGCCCAGAAATTAAGAATAAAAAAGGGAGGAGATGAGGAGCTGTGAAAAGTGGTATCTTTGGTGTATGAGTGCATCGATTTACAGATATTTTTTGGTGTGTCTGACGGCAGTTTTACTGACGCAATGTGGGCCGGAAGTGCTGGATGTGGAGCTGCGGCGTGTGCTGGAGCATGATGGGTCGTGGCATGATATTTCTTTAATGGCCGATGGTGTTGGTTACGCCATTGGAGGGGATACTTGGCAGCGAGGTGATTTGGCCATGACAAATGATTTCGGGGAAAGCTGGACGGTTCAATCCATTACTGATAAAGGAATGTATGGCCTTGATATTTCGGGGACTGAGAAATTGGCAGTAGGTATAGATGGTCAAATTCTGTCTAGTGGTAACGGTGGCGATTGGAGAAAATGGAGGACTCCTTTTTGGAATATTTTATTGGATTTAGATGTGCATCCCACTGCAAAGTATGCCGTCGCTGTTGGAGGGCAACGATTTAAGAAAGGGGTTATTAAAACGTTTCGAACAAATGACTTTTCTGTTATTCATTTTGATACATTGGATAAAGGACTGGCGACAGTAATTCATCTCGGAGATGATCTTTGGATCGCAGCCGGGTTCGGGGTCGTGCTACGCACTGAAAATGGTGGAGCTGATTGGGATATAAATTATCCGAAAGAGGCATATTTTACATGTTTATATGTAGGAGACGGAGACTTCGTTTGGATGGGCTCCCAGTACGGAGGTCTTTGGCGAAGCGATGATGAGGGAAAGACCTGGTCGGAAATGCGAAAAGCCCAGACCGCTTTTTCTTCCATTAGCTTTCGGGATATTACACAAGACGATCAGGGAGTGCTATGGCTGGCTGGCGATCGAGGAACACTAGCGTATTCCACAAATGACGGTGAAGACCTGAATTATCTCAAGATTCCAGAGGCTTACGATATCAGGGCGCTAAGCATTGTAGAGCGACACATTATACTGGCTACGAGGTCAGGGGAAATTTTATCGGTAACATACCCAGAAGAACTGTAGGCTAGTCTTTATTGAGGCTCTAACTTGATTTTTGTTCCCGTTCCGGACTCAATTTTTATTTCCAGCCCCTGTTCGGCTGCTGTTGCTATAAAGTCATTAATGTTTCCCGTAATTAAACTCAAATTGAGCAGCTGATCTTCAGTCAATTCGGTGCGGTCTACGATTTGATATTGCTGAAAGAGGGGTCTAGGCCGAATCTCGTTAAGGACTTTAGAAAGAGGGTGATTTTGAATTATAACTTCAAATGGACTGGAGTTCATAGATTTTGTCGTAACCTCTTTTTGTGTGCTTAATGATTGTTGGATAGCCGGATTAGTAGTGATGATCATTCGATTCATCGGAATGGATTCTTGGCTAACTTTTATATTCAATTCATCTAATAACAGTGACGCTAATCGTTGGCGAACTTCTTGAGTTAATTTTCGGTTTCCGAAATGGTAGTACATGTTGTAGCGTTGATCTTTGAGCTCGTCCGCTGATAATATTTGATTTTCGGGGAGATTTAATATTTGTTCATACAGCTGTGTTACAGTCATATTACCATACGCAAAAGAGTGCAATCCAGAAGCTGTGGAAACGGTAATCTGCCCTTTCTCAATTTCGGGCTGTTTTTCAAGTAAGAAAAGTGAATTGAGGTTTGGGTTGGATTCTGAAAACTCCATTAATTCTTGTAAAATGGAAGTGTTATCGCTGTATGTAAATGCAGTAGGTTTTTCAACCTCGTTTTGCGCCGATAGACTTATGAATAAAAATAAAGAAATAAAGAGGGTAGAAAAGGAGTAGCGATTCATGAGTTAAAATTTGGTTAATGGCATTAAAAACCTCTAGTGTTAAAACTAATATCTTTAGTTTTTAGTTCCATTTTTGCTGATTTAATGAGGTTCCTTATTATTATTCCTCGTCAACTTTAGTACGACAATATCAGTACTTGAAAAGCTCTCAGTGAACGACAAATGGCAAACTGCTTAACTGGCGGCGCTTTTTTTTAAAAATAAGAGTTATGTTGTTTTTGTGGTACTGTAAAAATCTTGATCAAAGTCAAGTTATTTATAAAAATCTTCGTCTTTCCAGACTAAGGGATTCAAGAAAATATATCTTTCGATTCTATTGAATTCAGTTTTTGAACGAATAATCCGATCGTAAAATAGTGGTTGCCAGCCATTCGGAAGGTTTTTTCGGTTAGCTTGCTTTGTTACAGCTGATTTATAGGATCCAACAATAGCTGACACACTGTTTTTACCCATGTTTTGAAAGCGGTTGTTTCCAGGATGTAACAGATTGTTGGCATTTTTATTTTGTAGAGACAAGGCTAGCCTTGTCTCTACATTAATATTTTCATTTTTCATACTATTCAATTCACTTCCTTTATTTCCCCCGTTTAAAATTAAAATGCCATGAATATGATTAGGCATAACTATAAAAGCGCCAAGGCTTACGTGGCTAAAATGATTTGGAATTTCTCTCCAACACCGTCGAGCAATTTTCCCCACAGCTGACAAGCACATATTTTGATTTGCTATTTCTCCAAAGTACAGCTCTTTATTTATGGTACAAATGGTAATAAAATAAGCTGCATCTTCTGAATAATCCCACCATTGTGCTCGATGTGAGCTAACGCTATATTTCCCTCGGAACTTTTCCATTGATTAATAGAAAATAATGAATTGTAATATTTTATTTAAACAATATGATTAATTGGGTTTCTATATTTCACTTGTCTTTACGGCTTATATTTATGTGTTAGATTTTGATTTAAACGTTCCTATTATAAGCATTTTTATAATTAATTATACCACTAAAGTGGTTATGGCTATACTTCTCAATTCAAAGCTGGGTATCTCAAAACATCACACTTTTCCGTGTCAAGTTAAACGTTTCTAGCCTTGAAAGTCGAGGTTTCCATAATCAACCTTGGTCAAAAAGTAGGAGCAATGTTTGGGGGTAATATTGGGAAGATAGTACCTTTGTATACTTATTTTTTCCAAAAGGCAGACAAAGAATAATGTAACCAAGGCTTCCCTCTACCCCTGAGCTATGAGTAGTAAATAGCCAAAAGCTAAAAGCCAGCCGCCTACGCGTTCCGCTTCGTAGGCCGAGGAAAAACAAAAGCTATATATTACCTATATTTGCATATCAAACACAGTTGCATGAGTGAAGTAAGATATACGGAGTCGGAAATCAAGTCCCTGGATTGGAAGGAGCACATAAGGCTGCGTCCCGGGATGTACATTGGAAAGCTAGGGGATGGCAGTGCTGCAGATGATGGGATTTATATTTTGCTAAAAGAGGTGCTGGACAATTCGATTGATGAGCACGTGATGGGATTCGGGAAGTTGATTGATATCGAGAAGGGAGATGATTTCCTTACGGTGCGTGATTATGGCCGAGGCATTCCCCTGGGGAAAGTCGTTGATTGTGTATCGAAAATCAATACCGGTGGAAAGTACGATTCCAAGGCCTTCAAAAAATCTGTAGGTCTGAACGGGGTAGGAACCAAAGCAGTGAATGCGCTGTCTCAGCGATTTGAAGTCCGCGCATTTCGAGAAGGAAAAGTTAAATCTGCCGTATTTGAGCGCGGAGAATTGATTGAAGATCCGAAACCCAAGTCGACCAGTGAGAAAAATGGGACAGAGATCAGATTTTATCCCGATTCGAAGATTTTCAAAAACTTTAGTTTTCGAGATGAGTTTATTTCAGCTCAATTATGGAATTATGCCTTTCTCAATTCGGGATTACGCATTAAGTATAATGGAGAGACTTATGTATCGCGCCGCGGCCTGCACGATTTATTGGAAAAGCGAACGTCTCAGGAAAAATTGAGATATCCGATTATTCATTTACAGGCGGATGATGTAGAACTAGCTATGACGCACACCTCTTCATATGGTGAGCAATATTACTCCTTTGTAAACGGCCAGCATACAACTCAGGGAGGTACCCATTTATCCGCTTTCAAGGAATCTATTGTTCGCACAATTCGTGATTTTTATGGAAAAAATTACGATTACAGAGATATCCGGTCTTCCATTGCAGCTGCAATTAGCGTAAGGGTGGAAGATCCCATTTTTGAATCTCAAACTAAAACCAAGTTGGGATCCAATGATATGGGCCCTGAAGGTCCTACCGTTAGCAGCTTCATGAACGAATTTTTACGAACGAAGCTCGACAACTATTTGCATCGCCATTCCGATGTAGCCGATGCCTTACAAAAACGTATCCTGCAATCTGAAAAAGAGCGAAAGGAAATGGCCGGTGTAAAAAAATTGGCTAATGCACGAGCGAAAAAAGCTTCAGTCCACAATAAAAAATTGCGCGATTGTCGGGTTCATTTTGACCATAAAAGACGCTCTGAAGAAGATCGGAAAAAGACAACGCTTTTTATCACGGAGGGAGATTCCGCTAGTGGATCCATAACAAAAGCGCGCGATGTGCAATTTCAGGCCGTATTTTCCTTGCGAGGAAAACCCTTGAATGCTTACGGATTAACCAAGAAAGTGGTGTATCAAAATGAAGAGTTTAATTTACTACAGCACGCCTTAAATATTGAAGACGGGCTAGAAGATCTGAGGTATAACCGCGTGGTTATCGCCACAGATGCCGATGTAGACGGAATGCATATCCGACTCCTTTTACTGACCTTTTTTCTCCAGTTTTTCCCAGACCTCGTGCGCGAAGGACATTTGTATATTTTAGAGACCCCTTTGTTCCGTGTTCGGGATAAGAAAACCACGCTATACTGCTATTCGGAGGCCGAGCGAAGGAATGCGGTAGCACAGCTTAGAGGAAAGGCGGAAATTACCCGCTTTAAAGGCTTAGGTGAGATATCGCCAGGTGAGTTTGAAGACTTCATTAGCGAAAATATTCGTCTCGAGCCTGTCATCCTCAATGAAGATACCAGTATCGAAGATGTACTCAAATACTATATGGGTAAGAATACGCAAGCAAGGCAAGAGTTTATCATCGACAATCTGAAAGTAGAAGATGGCTTACTCGAGGAAGAGGAAGTGGCTGCTTAGGCTGTCGAAATGGCGCAAATTCCAGACTCAATTGTTTTAAAATCTAAAAATTCGGTCAAAACGGCGGTGTTTCTGGAGTGGTATAATCCTTGGAGTTTATCATTCAAATAAGGAAATACATGTTTGATAATTATAGATTTGCTCCCGAAGAAGATTTTGATGATTTTGCACCTGTCGTCACGGTTTCAGGAGATGATGAAGGCAGCGATAGTAATTTGCCCGAAGAGTTGCCTCTTTTAGCACTTAAAAATACAGTATTGTTCCCCGGTGTGGTTATACCCATATCCGTGGGGCGGCAGTCCTCCTTGAAAGCCATTCAGGATGCCAAAAAATCCCATAAGCGCGTCTTAGTTACGGCTCAGGTTGACGATGAAATTCAAGAACCGGAATACGACGACCTCTACCATACAGGTACTGTAGCGCGAGTCGTAAAAATGCTCAATATGCCAGATGGAAGCACCACGGTTATATTGCAGGGGCGGTTTCGAGCTTCCGTATATGATGTGAACACAGAACCGCCTTTTTTATCGGGGCGCTACACACCACTTGAATTCGAGGAAGTTCAAAATGAGATGCACTTCAAAGGCCTGGTCGATGCCATCAAGGAAAAGGCTCGTAAAATTATTAAAATGTCACCTCAAATACCCAATGATGCGGAGGGCATGTTTAATGAAATTGACAATCCCAATTTTCTACTGTTTTTCATTGCCTCGAATCTAAATATCGATGTCAAGAAAAAACAGGAACTTCTAGAGATCGACAACCCCAATTCCATTGGGGAGAAGGTGTTGGAATTCGTGCAGTCCGAGTATAAGATGCTAGAAGTTCGCAGTCAAATTGAGACCAAAGTAAAGGGAGATATTGAAAAACAACAGCGCGATTATTTCTTAAATCAACAGTTGAAAACCATTCAGGAGGAGTTGGGAGATAGCCCACAGGGGTCGGATTTAGAAATTCTGGCAAAAAAAGGTAAGGACAAGAAATGGCCGGAAGCTGTAGAAAAAGCATTCAAAAAAGAATTGACCCGCGCTAAGCGTATGAATCCTCAAGTAGCCGAGTATAGTGTAACGCTTAATTATTTGGAAATGCTACTCGAATTACCTTGGGAAGAATACACGCAGGATAATTTTGATCTAAAAAATGCCCGTGAGCAGTTAGACAAAGACCATTTTGGCCTCGAAAAAGTAAAAGAACGTATTCTGGAGCATTTGGCGGTGCTCAAGCTCAAGGGTGACATGAAAGCTCCCATTTTGTGTTTGGTCGGGCCTCCCGGTGTTGGTAAAACCTCATTAGGACGATCAATTGCGAAAGCACTGGATCGAAAATTTATTCGCATGTCCTTGGGTGGCCTGCACGACGAAAGTGAGGTGCGTGGTCATCGACGGACTTATATTGGAGCCATGCCAGGCCGAATCGTACAATCCATTAAAAAGGCGCAGTCTTCGAATCCCGTCTTTATTCTCGATGAGATTGATAAGGTAGGGAAAGACTTTCGAGGTGACCCCTCTTCTGCTTTGTTGGAAGTGTTGGATCCCGAACAAAACACTACCTTTTATGACAATTACCTCGAACTGGATTACGATTTATCCAAGGTGCTTTTTATAGCTACAGCCAACAGTTTAAATACCATACAACCCGCTCTTCGCGATCGAATGGAGATCATTCAATTGTCGGGTTATTCGGCAGAGGAAAAAGTCGAGATAGGAAAACGACACCTAATTCCGGAACTTCGCACAGAGCATGGCTTGAAAAGCTCCGATATTCGCATAGGCAAGCGCGCGCTCATGGAAATGGTACAGTATTATACCCGGGAAAGCGGCGTGCGTTCACTCGCCCGTCAGATAAGCGCCGTTATGCGCTATGTGGCCAAACAAGTGGCTATGGAAGGGGAATACGAAGTTTCTATTACTAAGGAAAAAGTTCGCGATATATTAGGGCCCACTAAATTTGACCCTGAGAGCTATACTGACGCCAAACTCCCCGGGGTGGCGATTGGTTTAGCCTGGACGTCGGTAGGCGGAGATATTTTATTTATCGAAACGAGCTTGAGCAGCGGAAAAGGCAAACTCATTTTGACGGGCAATTTGGGTGATGTCATGAAGGAGTCGGCCACCACCGCATTGAGTTTTCTAAAGGCTCATGCAGAGGATTACGACATTGATCCGAGTTTATTTCAGAAAAAAGACATTCATATCCACGTTCCCGAGGGAGCTATTCCAAAAGATGGCCCTTCCGCCGGTGTCACGATGCTTTCGGCGCTGGCCTCTATTTTCACAGGGCGTCGTGTGCGTTCTCATTTGGCAATGACAGGTGAGATTACGCTTAGAGGTAGTGTTTTGCCTGTGGGAGGCATAAAAGAAAAGGTCTTAGCGGCCAAGCGTGCAGGAATCAAGCATATTTTGATGTGCAAGGAGAACAAAAAACACGTGGATGAGATCGAAAAGGATTACATCAAAGGGCTAGATTTCACCTTTGTCGAACGCATGGATGAAGTCCTTAATTTTGCCTTAGTGAATAAATAAAGTATTGGCAACTTTCAGCAGGCCATTTTAATGTTTTTGGGGGTGCCCCCCGAGGTTCCGCCTGATGGCGGATCTCGAGGGTCGGGTCCCTCCGGGGTACCGTACTCGCTGCGAATTTCGCAGCTTCGCACCGCCTTGGGGCGCCCTACATACCCCTCACCCTTGCGCGCTTCGCGCGCTTAAATGAGTAGGAGGGAGTCAAATGAAAACAAATACTTAAGTACCTGTCGTATTAAGGCTTATAAATACAAGTCATTTCTAATCTCTAATAAAAGCACAAAGCCTATCGCCTAAAATTAACGTACATTTGTAGTGCAAATACTGATATAATGAGTGATACAAGTAAAAACCTGGCGGTACTTATTGACGGAGATAACATCCCTTCAGCTTACGTGAAGGAGATGATGGAGGAGATAGCGAAATATGGCAATCCCACCATTAAGCGGATTTATGGGGATTGGACTAAGCCGCACTTAGCTAAATGGAAGAATATGTTGCTGGAAAATGCCATTACGCCCATTCAGCAGTATGGTTATACCACCGGAAAAAACGCAACCGATTCCGCGATGATTATCGATGCCATGGATATTTTGTATTCAGGAAAAGTCCATGGTTTTTGTCTGGTTTCGAGCGATAGTGACTTTACGCGGTTGGCGACACGTTTACGTGAAGCAGCCATGCATGTTATTGGTATCGGTGAGCGAAAAACACCGAGCCCCTTTATCGTAGCTTGCGATAAGTTTATTTACATTGAAATTTTAAAGAATCAGTCCAAACCGGGCACGAAGAAAGATCGAAAAGAAAAAGGTGAGGCAAAAGATGATATTGATCGGGTCACGCCACAAGTCATTGGACTCATTCGGAATACTATCAAGGACTGTGCGGATGAGGATGGCTGGGCTTTTTTGGGAGATGTAGGAAGCCTACTTCAGAAAAAACAGCCTAACTTCGATTCGAGAAATTACGGGTTTGAAAAACTAACGCCAATGATCGATTCAATTGGCAAGTTTGAGATCGACTCTCGCGAACATCACAAAGGGCGCCATAAGTTGATCTACGTGCGGAATAAGTAGCTTTTCGCTTTTCGCTATTCGCCATTAGCAAAAGGGTTTTGTACGTCAATAAGTAAAGTGATGCACTGAGTTTAGTAATTGATCTGAGCGACCCTTTATCCTTCTTTGACCGACAAAGCACGAAGTGCAAAGGCGGTTCTCCTTTCTCTTTTTCCATTTTTCCTTTAACCCTGAATTACTTTATCCTTTCTCCTTTTCACTTTAACCTTGTATTACTTTCTCCTTTAACCTTGTATTACTTTACCCTTTAACCTTGTATTACTTTCTCCTTTAACCTTGTATTCCTTTACCCTTTAACCCTGGATTCCTTTACCCTTTAACCCTGAATTACTTTATCCTTTATCCTTTTTCCCTTATC
>CAZVLN010000054.1:0-12753 GCA_964627995.1 uncultured Saprospiraceae bacterium | reverse complement strand
CGGAATCCCTTAGTAAAAAACGTTTTGCGAGAAGGGGATCTTGGATCAAGTCCAGGATGAGGAATTCTTTATTTTATTTTGCGGTGCATTGTAATGAATCGATAAACGGTATACAAACAGGAAATCACCGTCAAAATGCGGGCTAGACTTTGCACTACCTGCTTCGGCGGCCAAGGGATGAGGATGTATTTATAAATAAACATTCCTCATTCTATCTACCCATTAGCTATCTATTGGGGATTCAGGGCATTTTATGCAGAATCTGCTCGTCGACTTACCATAGTTTTAAAAAGGGTACGGTTTTTCATTATTCGGGTTAAGAGTACGAGTATTCTATCCATGTCTGAATCGCTGACACTACCCCGCCGCATATCTCCGAAGCCTCGGCGCAGGAGGGCCGAAGACTGGGCATAGGAGGTGCTGTTTTTATTGAATGATATTTCTGATTAATTTCCGGGAACTTTGAAAAAAACAGGGATATAAACCCGTATTTTTATAGCTCCTTTCTGCCTATATTCTGATGGTAATTCATAACTAGAATTAACTACCAATAACAACATCCGACCCCCACAAGTCCATAGGGCTATGATATGAGTAGCCCGGAAAGCAAGCTCGGGGTATTATGCCAACGAAAATTCCAACCCTGAAAGGGGTTGAGTATGGATCTGCATTCCACTCCTCCATTCATCTTTTTTCGGCCAATATATAGATTGGATCATAGGTCACAGGCTCCGATACTCCAATATATAAAACAGGGATTTCCTTTAGGGAACTCCTATTCCGTGCTAAAGCATATCCTTCTCAAGGGAACAAGAATATTCAAACTTTGGGTTAGGGATAGTAGGTGGCGCGCCATTGAGGCGCGCGCCCGCAGCCGACACGAAGTCGGCGTAGGGCCGAGCCCGCGAAGCACCGCATAGCCCGACCCCGAAGCGCTGCAGGCGCCTCGGGGTAACCCCCTAAAAACATATATAAATAAATTAATTATTGCTGGCACATTGACTTCCCATTGCATCAAATCCTTTTATCTTTGCGGTATCAATACAACGAACTAACACCAATACATGAAAGCTTCCCTGGCAACTACGACTTTGTCTACAGCTGAAACGCTCGGCCTCAATGCTGAGGAATACCAAATGATCAAGGACTACCTGGGACGGACGCCCAACTTTACAGAGTTGTCTATCTACTCGGTTATGTGGTCAGAACACTGCAGTTATAAAAATTCTATAAAATATCTAAAAACCCTGCCGAACACGGGTGAGCATTTGCTTGTCGGTGCGGGAGAAGAAAATGCGGGGCTTGTTGATATTGGAAATGGGCTGGGCTGTGCGTTCAAAATTGAATCGCATAATCATCCCTCAGCTATTGAGCCGTATCAAGGAGCTGCTACGGGAGTGGGCGGTATTCATCGCGACATTTTCACCATGGGAGCTAGACCTATCGCTGCTTTAAACTCGCTGCGGTTTGGCGACCCGCACAACAATCATATGAAACACCTCATTCGCGGTGTCGTAAAAGGGATTGGTGACTATGGGAACTGCCTGGGCGTGCCTACCGTCGGTGGTGAAGTGTACTTTGAGGACTGCTACCGTCAAAACATTCTGGTCAATGCCATGTCAGCGGGAATTGTGCGCGAAGGAGAGACAATTTCTGCGCGCGCAGACGGGCCCGGAAACCCAGTATTTATAGTGGGTTCAGCTACGGGTAAGGATGGAATTCATGGGGCTACTTTCGCATCGGCGGAGTTGACGGAAGATAGTGCAGAAGACTTACCTTCCGTACAGGTGGGTGACCCCTTTCAGGAAAAATTGCTTTTGGAAGCTAGTCTAGAAGCAATCCGCAGCGGTGCTTTAGTGGGTATGCAAGATATGGGAGCGGCAGGAATTTCGTGTTCCACCTCAGAAATGAGTGCTAAGAGTGAAACCGGAATGAAAATCAACCTGGACAAAGTGCCTACTCGCCAGTCGGACATGGAACCTTTCGAAATGTTGTTATCTGAAAGTCAGGAACGCATGCTCGTCGTAGTCAAAAAAGGGCGAGAGCAAGAGATTCTGGATATTTTCGACAAGTGGGATTTGGAATGCAGTGAAATTGGAGAGGTAACTGATGACGGATGGCTTGACTTTTCTTTTCAGGGAGAACGCGTGGCGCATATTCCCGCTGATAGTTTAGTGCTGGGCGGGGGTGCTCCCGTATATGACAGATCGTATCGTCGGCCATCATACCTGGACGAGGTAGAGTCCTATGATCCTTCAACTATTGAAGAGCCTTCAGATCTGCAATCGATAGCAAAGTTTTTAATTCAGCTTCCGAGTATTGCTTCTAAAAAATGGATCTACGAACAATACGATCACACGGTGCGCACCAATACCATAAATACACTTCATCCCTCTGACGCGTCTTTAGTGCGCGTAAAAGGAACAAAAAAAGCATTGGCGATGAGTGTGGATTGCAATAGTGCATATATAGAGGCTGATCCCGAAATAGGTACTATGATTGCTGTTAGTGAGGCTGCACGGAACGTGAGTTGCAGCGGCGCGCGACCTATGGCCATAACGAATTGCTTGAATTTTGGCAATCCCTATAACGAGGAAGTATACTACCAATTTGTTCATGCTATCTCAGGCATGAAAAAAGCGTGTACTGCTTTTGACACACCTGTAACCGGTGGAAATGTCAGCTTCTACAATGAATCCCAGGGATCTAGCGGAGCTGAACCCGTATTCCCTACCCCAGTAATCGGAATGCTCGGCTTATTGGAAGATACAGAAAATGTATGCACATCTCATTTTTCTCAGGCCGGAGACTTAATCTATCTGCTCGGCCCAGTAAACGATGACATGGCGTGCAGCTCATATTTGAGAAAATATCACAAAAAAAGATATTCACCGGCTCCTTTTTTCAATATTGATAAGGAAGTTGCCGTTCAAGAAATAGTTCGTAAGCTAATATTGGAAGATTTTATTGAATCTGCCCATGATGTCTCTGATGGAGGGTTATTTATCAACTTAATGGAAAGTGCTATGGCTAATGACCTCGGCTTTGAGGCACGAAGACATAAAGGCTTACGAAAGGATGCCTTTTGGTTTGGTGAATCCCAAAGTCGCATTGTTGTGAGTATTCGTCCGGAGCGGCAAGGCTCATTTCAGGAGTTCCTCAATGAACGGGACTACCAGCACGTCTGCAAATTGGGGCGTGTAACACATGGAACAGTCAGCATCGATGACGAATCCTGGGGCGAGACTAAGACATGGAAAAAACTATATACTCAAGTATTAACAAACATTCTCGAATCTTAAACTATACATGAAAATGACAAACTTTGTGAGAAATATTTACTTTCTGCCTTTCCTCATGCTAATAATCCTCACGCAGTGCAGTTCATCTGAACAAGAGGCTGTGGATGGATTAACCGTTAAGGGGCAAATCTCAGACGCGGGAAATCTAACTGCCAATTTTGTTCGAAATAAGCCTAATAATCAGCAAGACGTACTGGCTAATTTCGAATTTGACGCAGAGGGGAATTTCCAATTTGAATTAGATGAACAGCCGGAAGCCGGGATTTATATTTTATCTATAGGCACCACTGGAATGATTTTGGCCTTAGACGGAAATGAAGACCTCATTGAAATCAATGGCAGTCTGCAGGAAATCGGTCGGTTCGAGCACAAGATTACAGGCAGCGGAGGAACCCAAGAAATCATGGATTTAATGAAGATGGCTCAAACCGAAAGGCCCAGTCCAGAAGAAATGTTCAAAGCTGCTAAAGAAGCTGAAAATGTATTTACAGGCTTTTACACCTATTTTGCAGTCACGCGAAACCAGGCTACCTATGCCGATCAATATGAAGAATTATTAAACCGAATCAAGGAAAAGCATGGTGCAGATAATACTGATTACCAGCTTTTTAAGGGCTATGTGGATAAAATCAAACAGCGTAAAATGGCCAATCAGAATATTCAAGTCGGTGAAATGGCACCAGACATAGCCATGGAAGGACCTGACGGAACAGAATATAGATTGTCTGACCTACGCGGAAAAATCGTATTGCTGGACTTTTGGGCAGCTTGGTGCAGACCGTGTAGAATTGCTAATCCCAAAGTAGTGGCTACATACGATAAATACAATGATGATGGATTTACAGTATTTAGTGTTTCCCTTGATGGTGTAGACTCCAGATTGAAGGCCCGGGTAAATAATGATGAGGAGCGAATTGAAGAGATGAAGGAACAACAGCGCCAACGATGGATTCAAGCTATTGAGCAAGATAACCTAAAATGGGACTATCACGTCTCTGACCTTAAAAAATGGGAAAGTGATGCCGCAAAATTATATGGGGTACGAAGTATTCCTCGAACATTTTTAATTGATCGGGATGGTAAAATTGCCGTAATCAATCCCGGAAATGATTTAGAGCAGCAGGTAAAAAAATTATTGAATAAGTCTTAATTTATACTGCTGCCAGAAGAAAAATAGCTCGCTATTGAGATAGCGGGTTATTTTTATGTCTACTCCAGGCGTACATAATTATGGAAGCACTTAAGGCAGCATTTAATGATTCGGCCTGTCCACTGGGGTGTTGAGGAATGGAAACACGGGCTTGGATTTTGTTCTCTATGGGCTCAGTTAATCCCCTCCCCTCATTTCCAATCACTAAAATCGTACTTTCTGTTGGTTTCATATCTTCGATGGAGGTTCCATACATATCAGCACCCACCCAGTGATAATCTGACATCCCGCACTCTAATTGATCTAAAGAGCAGTCTGCAAATGGAACTCGCAATATAGACCCCATAGAGGATTGAACTACTTTAGAATTAAAGGGGTCCACAGTCCCTTCACCAATCAGAATTCCATCAACGCCAAACCACTCTGCTGACCTGAAGATAGTGCCAAGATTACCGGGATTCTGCAGAGCATCTACGTATATCAAGAAGGAGCCTTCCGGTAAATTTGCATCGGAACTCAAATCTAACACAGCTAAGCCTCCCTGCGGGTTTTTAAGAGAAGATATCTTTTTGACTTCTCGAGCAGAAACTGAATAAAAATCTATATTTTTGGACTTTGAGGGAAGAAGCTCCAAGAAATCTTCCGTTCCTATAATAGAGCGCACAGGAAAACGGTTTTGTAATAAGGCTTCTTTAACTAATTTGGGGCCCTCAACCAAAAACTGTTTGTATTGTATACGGTATTTTTTTTGTTGTAGTTGGGAAATTTGTTTTGCTTTTGCTCGAGTCCAGTCAGTCATGGAAAACTAAGGTGTTTGTTGCTTAATAAAATCAAATATATCTCTTTCCTCTTAATCCTTGCGATTCTAGCAGGGTGTAATACTACAAAGTATTTGGAAGAGAATGAGACCTACCTGCATCAAAATAAGGTTAAATACGAAAAAAAGATAGAAAGAGATGACCGAGTAACCATAGAGTACGGTATACAACAGCGACTTATCCAGGAACCCAACTCTGGTTTTTTATGGATTCCAAGGCATTGGTTTTACTATCGGGATCAGAAGGTCCAAAAAGATAATCTGTATTGGAGATTTGTTCGAAATAATCTGATGGAGACTCCTGCTATTATCAAAAGCTCTATTTTAAATCGGACGAAGAATTCGATGCAAGAGTATCTGCGTACAAAAGGATATTTAGATGCTCAGGTATCAGTGCAAATAGATACTGGAAAACATTATTCAGATGTAAGATATCTAATAAGGCCTGGGAAATTATATCGAATTGATGAGTTTGATATCATAAGTAGAGACTCCGCCCTTCTATCTGTCATCAAAAAATACCGAAAAGAAAAGTATCTGGATGAAGGACTCCCTTTGGATCGAGAAGCCTATCAGCAAGAAACAAATTCAATTGTTAAAATTGCCCGAAATCACGGCTACCCCCAATTTAATTTTACTTTTATAGACATCCTCAACGTAGATACCACTGATCAAAAAACACGTGTACGCTTAACAATCCTCAATCCTGGCGGTAAAGAGAAACATAAGGTGTATAAATTTGGTAGGCTAGATGTATTGCCCAATCAAAGCACTACAGAAACGGACACAATTCTACAAGGGGTGCATCTTTCTCAACCTCTAGATAGTTACACAGTTAAAACGAATTACATATTAGACAAAATTAGATTTAAGGAAAATGAAGTTTATTCCCGAACCTTATTTGACCAAAGTGTAAGAAACTTAAGCACTTTTGATATTTACAGGTTCCCCGATACGCAAATCGACATTGACACAAGTAAACAGGAGGTAAATTATCGCATATTTTTACAAGAGAATCCCCGGTACTTTCATTCTGAACAAATAGAGCTGTTCTATTCCAACATTGCTAATGTCAACAACCAATTAGTAGGTTTATCAGGACAAGCTGGAATTTCAGACCGGAATTTGCTCGGCGGAGGTGAGGTGTTCAGCGCGAATGTGGAGGGAAGTTTTGAACTTGGCCTTAATAACAGAACAGAAACCAGTGCAAATTCCTATAATTTCAATATTGGTTTTCAATTGCGCCTGCCTAGGTATGTGGAGTTCCCTTTAGTCTACGATGCGATTGATTACTTATTTCCAAGTTCCTCCCGAATGGAACGCTTCAAGCGAGATGCTCAAACTTTATTCTCAATAGATTATCAATACACCCAACGACAGAGCTTTTACACCTACAATTCAATAACCTTAAAGTCAGGTTATGCCTACAAGCCCAATGAAAACACGAATATAGAAATTAACCATGCTGGGGTAAACTATTGGATACCTACCATAGAACCTACTTTTGAACAAATTATAGGTGATAATGAGTTTTTTAGACGCCGTTTTAGTCAAAGATTCATTACGGGTCTTCTTTTTAATAATTTCACGTATGATTTCTTTGAGCCGCCAAATTCCCACCAGGAGTCTTATCGGTTTATTAGTCAAATCGAAACAAGTGGTTTGGAAGTATTAGGTATAAAGAGCATTTATCAAGCCTTAGGTGGTAAAAAAGATTTTGCAATCCGAACTGGCGAAAACCGGATTACTTTTTCCAAGTTTTTACGCTTCGATGTAGATGGTCGATATTATCGGGAATTTTCAGCTCAGCATAACATTTCCTTGCGAATGACATCAGGAATTGGAATAGGACTTGACCCTGAGGGGCTTCCCTACATCCGACAGTTCCATTTAGGTGGGCCATATAGTATCCGGGCATTCCCTATGCGTGCCTTGGGTCCAGGCAATTTTCAGGTGGACCCTAGCTTCCGCGAGCAGCGCCTACCCTTTTATCAAACGGGTGACTTTAAATTAGAGATGAATGTAGAGTACCGCTTTAAAATGGCGTGGATTTTAGAGGGAGCATTGTTTTTAGACATGGGAAACGTCTGGAATCTTACGGATGAGAATCCAGACTACAATCTTCAATGGGATTCATATAAACAAATAGCAATAGGCACAGGTTATGGATTTCGATTCAAATTCCCTTATGATGTAACGCTTAGAATCGACCTGGGTTATCCCCTACGATATCCCTATAACATAAGGGGTAGCCAATGGGTGTTTCAACAGGATTTTAGTGATCCGGAAGAGTCGCTATTTGGGCCCATCCAATTAAACTTTGCTATTGGATATCCCTTCTGATTGGTCTGTGTCTGCTACTAAAAAGCACATTAAATAAACGCTCTGACGCAGTACCAATTTAGAAAATTAGGTATTACGTTTATCGTACTCGTGAAACATAATTTTGCGACCATGCCTACTACAAATCGGACATGCATAAGGGTTGTGTCCTCTTGCCGGACAATATTCACGACCGAAAAATATAATTTGTAAGTGAAGCTTATTCCATGCAGATTTAGGGAATAAGCGCTTCAGATCTTTTTCTGTTTTGGTTACATTTTTTCCCGTGCTGAGCTTCCACCGATAGGCTAATCGATGGATATGTGTATCAACTGGAAAAGCTGGTTCGTTAAAAATTTGAGCCATAACCACAGAAGCTGTTTTGTGGCCCACTCCAGGAAGAGATTCCAAATCACTCATAGATTGAGGAATTTTTCCCCTATACTTTTCAAGCAGTATTTTTGACAATTCGGAAATAGCAGAGGCCTTTCTGGGAGCTAGCCCGCAGGGTCGAATAATATCTTCAATTTCATTAACTTCTAACCGAATCATATCCTTAGGATGATCAGCTAGAGAAAATAAGGCGGGGGTAGTTTTATTAACTCTTACATCTGTGCATTGAGCGCTAAGAAGTACCGCAATCAAAAAGGTATACGGATTTTTATGGTCTAAAGGCACAGGAGTTTCCGGATATAAGTCTTCCAGGGTTTCCATAATATCTTTGACTCGTTCCGCTTTATTCATATTATAGTTTAGTTAAAAACTCCATTGTGTCAACGCGATCGGCATAATCTGACAAACTCGGCTGTTGACTTTTACCAAAACCTACCACGGGCACACCTACTATATTCGACCGCCCAACCAAAGTTTGTATTTGGCGAATATGTTGTTGGACATAATCATCGACTTCCTCGGCATTCCTATAGGTTTTCATGTGAAGACAAGCTATTCTAGAAGATAATTGATCCGCGTCCCTTAAAATAATTACATCATTGGTACGAAATGGTTCATTATTCATCAAATAGGTAGCATAATTATATCTAAAGTTATTATCCCATTTCGAATGTTCTCGTAAATGATTAAATTTAGTCCAGGCTGTAAATAAACGATCCTCATCAAAACCTTCTGGAATAAAACAAAGCGATACTGAACGACACCCTAAACCAAAATAAGCAAAAACGTCCTCTCCTAAATTTTCTAATTCTTCGTCAGATATATCAGATGTAATAACAGCGGCAGCATTGCGATGACTGCGGAAAATATGAGGTAAATGGCCAAAATAATATGAAAAGTAACGATTGGAATTATTAGACCCCGTAGCAATGATGGCATCAATATCCGTCAATCGATCAACAATTTCTGTTCGATCTCGCCATTTGGGATCAAGTGTGTTTAAAAATGACAATAAGGCCGGGAACAAGTGTTTATCCTTAGAAGAGAGTTTCACTTTTGCAAAATGTTGGCTATTCATAACTGAAAGCCAATCGTGAAATCCCACTAAAGGCAGATTACCTGCCATTATAAGGCCCACTCGCTTCTTTGAGGATGATTTTTTCGAATAATTAGCGTTCCAGGAACGAAGTTTATCACCGTTTAAAAACTGATTGCATATATTATCTAAAGCCAGATTCATGAACTCCTGCGTAAACCAATGATTGTCTCTTTGGGATTTTAGCTTGGCAAGTTCAAGTTCATCAGGCTTAGATTGGATCCAATCGCTCAAAGCTGTTAAGTCCTGCAATAACTTATTCTCCATCAATAATATCTCTTTTGTACGCTACATACGATGTCCACTTTTCTAAAACCTGCTCCATATCTGTCGGTAATGGAGCTTCAAATTTCATATACTCATTAGTTGTGGGATGAATGAAAGCTAAAGACGCAGCATGCAGAGCCTGCCTGGGACAATATTCAAAACAATTTTCAACAAACTGGCGATATTTATTAAACACAGTACCCTTTAAAATCCGATCACCGCCGTACCGATGATCATTAAAAATAGCGTGGCCCCTACTCTGCATATGAACACGAATCTGATGAGTACGGCCAGTTTCTAAGCGGCATTCAACTAAGCTCACGTAGTAAAGCCCTTGAAGAACCTTATAGTGAGTTATAGCTTCCTTGCCTTCATCGATATCATCAGTCGTTGTATAAATAATGCGGTTTCTAGGATGACGACCGATACGGTCTGTAATCGTACCTTCCTCTGGATCGGGCTGTCCCCATACCAAGGCTTGATATGTGCGTTCTATCGTATGATCAGCAAACTGTTTAGCTAAATGAGTCATGGCCTCTGCGGTCTTTGCAATTACGAGAATTCCGCTAGTATCTTTATCAATCCGGTGAACAAGACCTGGCCTATCAGCTAAATTTCCCTCTAGAACGGGAAGATCGCTATTTGATAAATGATGGACGAGTGCATGAACTAAGGTTCCCTCCATATTGCCTATGCCAGGGTGAACGACCATACCAGCCACTTTATTGACGATAAGTAGAGAATCATCTTCGAATAAGATATCTAATGGAATGTTCTCACCTTCAACTGGAGATCCTGGCTGCTTAACATGGGGTAATTCTAAACGTATAACATCTCCTGGGCTAACTTTATAGTTTGGTTTGACCTCTTCCTCGTTGACAGAGATAAAGCCTTCCTTAATCGCCTTTTGAAGGCGGCTACGAGAAATTCTGGCTAAGCGATCCATTAGAAACATATCGATACGCAAAGGTTCCTGCTTAGGATCTACTACAATAGAATGTGGCACAATAGGCATAAAGCTAATGGTGAAAGATCAATTAAAATTTCTTAGGTACAAAGTTACCCCAATTTCTATGGCTAACAAATTGATAACAGATCGCCTAAGTTCAAAGTTATTAAAGGGATCTACAGGCGGCGGATTAAGGACATCCTGTCGAGGTAAAAATATATTCAAAGAGCCCGAATTCAGATAGTTCATACAAAAAGATATTTGTACTCCAGGATATACTGGAATACTGCACCCCATCTGAAGACTTGAATAGTAAGACCAATCACTAGCTTGCCTGTAGTTTTCAATAACCTCATCTGTAAAATTATCCCGCAAACTTGTGAAAACATAGGCATTGCAACCACCGAAAGAAAGACTTACCTTAGGAATAATATACCAAAATTGGTCAAATTCATATCTATAACCAGCTCCAAGAAACAATAAATTAGATCGAGTAGAATGGTTTATATCAATAAGTCCACCTTGCGGTGATTGTATAGGAAATATGTTTTGATATTCAGTAAGTCGCTGGTAATTAAAATCAAATTCAATAAATTGAAATCTATCCTGATTGGGTTTAATACCCATTTGAACTGATACTGACCAAGGAGTACCACTATATTTCCGATCAAAGGCGTTTAGGGGCTTACTAGCACCTAAAGCCATTGAAATAGAAATTCGATCAGGCCACTGCGTACTATCCGTTTGGCCATAGGATATAGACACAGAGAAAAAAATAACACAAATAATAATCCAACCAAAAAATCTCATATATCAAAATTATACCTGCTAAATATCACCTTCTTCCCCGTCTTCCAAGCTCTATGGCATTTATATCATGTACTTTATCATTAACTATAGAAAAAGACAATACCGTCCTAATTTTGTGAAAACCGTGATGCCCGCATGCACCAGGATTCATGTATAGTAAATTGAATCGTTTATCATAGCCTACCTTGAGAATATGGCTATGCCCACACACTAAAACATCTGGTCGACATTCAGAGATTAAGCTTCTAACACGCATGTTATAGGTTCCCAGCCGACCGGCAATGTGAATTATAAGAACCCTAAGCGCTCCGTATTGCAGAAATTGATATTCTGGAAGTTCCAAACGCATATCTCCCCCATCAATATTCCCAAATACACCTCTTAGTTTCCCAGGAAAAGACTGTAATGAATCTATAATTTTCATATCACCAACATCCCCAGCATGCCAAACCTCATCAGCCTCATTAACATAACTCCAAAGAGACTCATCAAAAAAGCCATGAGTATCAGAAATCAGCAATATCTTCTTACTGTTCATTATCTAATACAATCTTTCCGTACTGATTCGAAACTGCCATCCGTTGGAATGCAAGTTGAAATTTAGATAAGGGATATATTTTGTCGATAATCGGCCGGATTTTATGTTTAGATACAAATTTTAACATTTGTGAAAAATCAGACGGGGATCCCATGGTAGAACCCAAAATAGATACCTGCCGCCAGAATAAAATTTGAGGATTAATAGATTTGATTTTACCTCTTGTTCCTCCATAAATGCCGATCCGACCTCCAGGCGCAGATAAGTAAATAAAACGGGAGAAATTATCACCAGCAGCACTATCGATAATAACATCAAAGCCCTTGGTAACGTGATTCTTGCAATCTGCGGCCCAATCCTTATTTGTATAATTAACACCGTGAGTAGCTCCTAAATCCATAGCTTGTTCTATTTTAGATTTAGAACTCGACGTAACGGTTACTTGAGCTCCTGCTGCAACTGCAAAAAGCAAAGCAATATGAGCAACTCCTCCACCTACACCAGAAATTAAAACTTTATCGCCCGCTTGAAGGGAGCAACGGCTAAATAGCACTCGATATGCTGTTAATCCGGCTAAGGGTAAAGCTGCTGCTTCAGCATCGGTAAGATGACCAGGAACATTAAAAATATTCTCAGTGGGAACAACTACCTGAGATGCGAAGGTTCCATTCCTAGGTAATCCAAGAACATTGAATGCATCGGATTGCACTCTTTCATTATCACCCCAGTCCAAACCGGGATTAATCAAAACCCTTCTATTCTTTATCATGCCCATGCCATCAGATCCCATAATTACCCCATTCTTAATACCTGGATATTGTCCTTGAGTGATCCAATAATCCCTTCGATTTAAAGCAGAATACTTTAAGTCTACTATTTCTTCATTAGCAGGAGCTTCATTAAGGTCAGGAAGGTCTTGCAGGGAGGGATATTCTTGCTTTTCTTGAATAACTAGTGCTTTCATAGAACCCTAAAATAAAAAAAGGGTGGGGAAAATCCCCACCCTTTTTAGGTTATTATAAATTGACTTTAAAATTAGTCAATGATTACCATCTTCTTCGCAGCAGTGTAATCTCCGCTCTCTAAACGGTAGTACAACATGCCGCTGC
>CAZVLN010000053.1:0-13758 GCA_964627995.1 uncultured Saprospiraceae bacterium | reverse complement strand
ACGTCTCACTCGTAGACGTCACACTCAAGTTGATATCACATGGATCACCGCATCCATCTCCAATCACTATCGTCAACACCTGACTACAGTCAGCTACTCCATCATCCGTGACCGTCACTGTGTATGTACCCGCAATCAAGCCACTAATCGAACTCGTCGTCGCTCCCGTACTCCACGCATAACTGTACGTGCCACTTCCACTCAATACCATGGCACTCGCCGATCCATCCGATCCCGAACAGCTCACATCACTACCACTTCCACTTACCGTCAACTCACATAGGTCATTACATTCCGGACGCTCTACTACATTCGCTACTCCTACATTCGTGCAACCCTCTGCATCCGTTACCGTAACCGTATAGGTACCCGCACTCAAACCACTAATCGAACTCGTCATCGCTCCCGTACTCCAAACATAGCTATAAGGAGAAACACCTCCCATCGGAGTGACTGTCGCCTCTCCGTTATTTACATTACAGTCTACCTCCGTACTCACTACACTCGTCGTAAATTCACAACAATCCACATCAAACGTTACTCCTAAAACCTCACAACCTGTAATAACATTAATCACAGCAATTGTATGTGAGCCTTGCGATACGCTGTTAAAGACTGGAGACGCTTGCGCCACCCCACCATCCAGTTGATACTCATACTGAGCACCTAAAGGAGATGTCACCGTTACTACTGCATTGCCTGGCCCACCACTGCAATCGATATCCACAACCGGGGCACTGGGCAATTCAAATACTTCCACATTATCAGAGGCACTATTCTCACAACCATTGCCATCCGTATAGGTATACGTAACCGCATGTACTCCTACCCCTGCTGCTGCGGGATCAAAGTCATAGTCTGTTCCGTTGCCATTATCTGTAACGCCAGGACCACTATACTCTCCTCCTACCGGCGTACCGCCGCCTAAGCCTGATTGTACGCCCGCATCTATACATAGATCAGCCGGGGCAGTAAATGTGACTGTCGGTAAGGGATTAACTGTCAACTCATAAGTACTACTCGCTGCCATACATGGCGGTCCAAGCGGGTTATCCGTAGTCACTGTGATTGTCACCAATGTGCCCACATCCGATGCATCTGGAGTATAGGTAAAGCTGAATGGTGACATCATTGTCGATACTGGTACTAATGTACCGGCTCCATCATGGCTGAGTGTAACTTCAGTAGCACTGCCGCCAAAAAAATTACCTGAAACTGTAATTGGAGTCACATCACATGTGCTTCCACCAGTGCCATTTAAGAAAACCGTCGGTGGGTTGGGACAATTACAATCTACTTCAAATGGTGTTCCTGTCCTCTCACAACTTGTATTAATATTGATCACGGTAATTGTATGTGAGCCTTGCGACACGCCGCTAAAGACGGGAGATACTTGCGCTGTACCACCATCCAGTTGATACTCGTACTGAGCACCTACTGGAGATGTTACCGTAACCTCTCCATTACCTGGACCACCACTACAGTCTATGTCCACCACTACAGGAGCAGGTGGTAAATCAAATACTTCAACAACATCTGTCGCTGAATTCTCACAACCATTTACATCCGTAAATGTATATGTAATCGTATGTACACCTACTCCTGCTACTGAGGGATCAAAGCTATACGTACTTCCGTTGCCATCATCTGTAATACCCGGACCGCTGTATACACCCCCTACTGGAGTGCCACCACCTAAGCCTGCTTGTACACCTGCATCAATACATAGATCCGCCGGAGCGCTAAAGCTAACCACAGGCAAGTCAAATACTGTTATATCATCTGTCGCTGAATTCTCACAGCCATTCCCATCCGCAAATGTATATGTAATGGTGTAGGTGCCTGCACCTACTAATGATGGATTGAAGGTCGAGCCCGTAACACCCGGACCGCTATAGGTCCCTCCCACAGGACTGCCCCCAGTCAACGACACACTCGTCTCATCTACACATGCTTCATTATCGCCTAAAGTCAAACTCACACTCGGTAAGTCAAATACCTCCAAATTATCTGTCGCTGAATTCTCACAGCCATTCGCGTCCGTAAACGTATACGTAATCGTATGCACGCCAACACCTGCCGCTACAGGATCAAAGCTGTACGTAGTGCCGTTGCCATCATCTGTAACACCCGGACCACTGTATACACCCCCTACTGGAGTGCCACCGCCTAAACCCGCTTGCACACCCGCATCAATACATAAATCCGCCGGAGCGCTAAAGCTAACTACAGGTAAGTCAAATACTGTTATGTCATCTGTCGCTGAATCCTCACAGCCAGTACCATCCGTAAATGTATACGTAATGGTATAGCTGCCTACCCCTACTGCGGATGGATTAAATGTCGAGCCCGTAACACCCAGACCGCTATAGGTCCCTCCAATAGGGCTACCTCCAGTCAACGCCACACTCGTCTCATCTAAACATGCTTCATTATTCCCTAAAGTCAAACTCACATTCGGTAAGTCAAATACTTCTATATTGTCAGAGGCACTATTCTCACAGCCATTGCCATCTGTAAAGGTATATGTAATCGTATGTACTCCTACTCCTGCTACTGACGGATCAAAGCTATAGGTACTACCATTACCATCATCTGTGACGCCAGGGCCACTATACGTGCCACCGGTTGGCGTACCGCCGCCAAGTGCAATCTGTATACCTACATCTATGCATCGATCGGCTGGGGCAGTAAAAGAAACCGTCGGTAATGGATTCACCGTTAAATCATAAGTTTCTGTAACCGGCACACATGGTGAGCCTAAAGGATTATTTGTTGTTACCGTAATGGTTACTACATTCCCTGCATCACCTGCTGCAGGCGTATAGGTAAAACTAAATGGAGACGAAGATGTAGAGCCTGGAGTAACAGAGCCTGCCCCATTCTCCGTGATGGTAACTGCTGTCGCACTGCCACCAAAGATATTTCCGGACACAGTGATTGCATCAGACACACAAGTACTTCCTGAATTAGCGCTTAGCGTTAAAGTCGGGTCATTTACACAATTTAAAAAATATCCAAAATCATTATCACAATCTAACTGACCTAAATCTGTAAAACTAGCAGCTTCGATATTATCAGTGGTAAATGATGCTCCTGCGGGTAAAGTGCTTGCATCTACAGTCATGACATAAGAGGTTACGTTTACACACTCGACTGAAACATCCAATCGAGGTCTATCCCCTGCCGTCGCATCATCCGAATAAATATAAAACCAGTCGTCTCCTCCAGACTGGTCTACGGTGGCCGGTATCAATACCAAACCATGATTTGGTGTGCCATTCAACCAGTCGTTTACTAATGCCGCTACGTCTATATTGTAAACTGTCCCATTTGGATCATCATCACCACCATTAAAAGTACCATAAACTGTAGAAGCAAAGTCTCCTCCTTGAGTATTCCAAGGAGTGCCTGTAGATCTGTTTAACCATGTAACCCCAGACGTATTTGTTCCATTATCATCACAGTCGCCATTACCCTCTACCCATGGGTTAGTTACACGTCTTACCTCAACATCAAAATTATCTCCACTATGACCAGTTGCTAAAACCAGACGTAAGTTGGCAGAATTCACCGTGCAGCCCATAGGAAGACTACTCAAATCAAACTCAACAAAAACATGCCCTCTAAAATCACTATCTTCTTCTATAAAAATTTCATCACATGATCCATAGCCTTCATCATCATTATCCTCATAGTTACCTGTGGCTTTAGTTGTAGCTATCATTTCAGATGTGGTTGTTGTAGGCACAGTATTTATACTGAAACTATAATCACCACTAGCTGAAGTATTAGTTGACTCTAAAAGAGGTTCTCCTACATCAAGTACACCATTAGCATTTAAATCTTCATATAGATCTACAGTTATTCCTGCTTGACCAGTCTCACCACCATCCTGATTCATATTGGAATTGGGATCTTCGAATACTGTACCTGAAATTGTATTTTCTGTTGGATTTGAACCTGTTATTGTGATGGTTGCCATACTACAAACGGATCCGCTACAAGCCTCGTAATCTATAGCATCTCCTTCCCAAAATCCAGTGACATTGCCTGTATAAGTTACTGTGCCGTCATTATTGTTGACAAAGGTTCCATTACTACCTGTACCGAGAAGGTTGACAGTCAATCCACTTCCTAGCGGGTCTGTATCATTGGCCAATACATCAATAGTAACTGTATTGTTTCCACAATCAATTTGACCAGAATCATCCATTGCGACAGGACCTAGACTCAAGTCACAACCCTCTGGGGGCTCTGCAGAGCGCAGTACTGCGTTTAAGTAATAACGGTCAGCATCAATGTCACCGTCATAATCATGTCCTCCTAAATAATGGACGTATCCACCTGCCGTTCCAGTATGACCATCGATGAGACCTGTATATGCTTTAAAGTCATCACCACTATCATGCACAATCCGAGTGCCACCTGGAGGATTCGTAACAAAAGCAAAGTTTTCAAGAGACCCACCTTCGTCAGGTAAGTTTCCTTCGAATTGAGCAGAGGGCTCTTGCGGATTATCGTACAAAAAATTTCCCAAACCTGGTTCATCAACAAATCCCGCATTAGTAAAAACTCTTGGTGCGTCTTCCTGAAAACCACGAACAGCTGCACATTGAGCTAAAAAATTACCTCCTCGACGGACAAAAGCTTTTACTCCGTTTCTTTCCGCTACGGTAATGTTATCATTGTGTGGAACTGTAACAAGTGTAGCGCAGGTTGCATTATTGATGGTCGAAAGATTTGCATCTTCATAGTGTGTGTTGTCAACGAGGCCAGCAGCGGCAAGAATCCCGGTATGAATATCTGTATTTTCCTCTTCGTCAACAATTACAAAAGGCTTGTGCGTTAGATTGCTGTGTACCGGTACAGTTGTGGCGTTTTGAAGCTCAAATACGCGAATATTATTACCAAAACTATTAATAACAGTTGCTGCCTGAGCTTCAAAACCTGGAAAAATAGCAATTGGCCCTGTGCGAAAATCCCGATTCGTATATCCGGTAGTATTAGGGAATGCGCGCCGAGCAGAAGCGCTAAAGTCGATATTCGTTCGATTAGTTTTGTTGGGATCGATAATCCATTTCAGAGGCACACCAGCGTGCAATAAATGGACGGCTAGCCCGTAAGCTTGACGAAGTCTAGTATCATTCCCTTGTGATGACTGATCCATACCAATGATATACGTACCTGCCGGTAAGGTTTCAGTCATCATCATGGGAGCTGCCAGCTCTGTAAATTCAAAATCCCAAGAGGATTGATGATCGTGATTACAATTATGATGTTCATGACAAGTTGAAAAAGGCAAAAGACTATCTCCTATTGCCCCCATTTGTCGAGGATAGGCCTTATTAACGTTCGTCTGTTGGGAAATAAAACCCGGACCTAAAACATCTAATGCTTTTAGATCACATTTATCGGGAGAGGTGAAGCCTATACATTTACTCATAGAGGCCGACTGTCCGATAATTGGATTCACATTGAGACCACTATTTTCATACAAATAATGTCCTGCAAAGAGGGGAAGTGAAATTAATAAGCTAATAATAAAGGACAAAACAGTAAAAACAACCTGTTTGCCACAGCTTTTCAAAAACTGATAATAATAATTCATTGTCTTTGTTTTTACTTTAAGATGGTGATAATGAAATGGCGGAAACTCAAAAGTTAATGTTTCGGTCTTTCGATACTCGCTTGAATCTGATTGGGATGGAACACTCATAGGTTAATACTTCTAATCATTCAAGTTCTGATAGAATTGAAACAGAACTTGATTCTAAATATTTCGGTCTCGAAAAACCATTTTTAACCAGCAGGCTTTAGTAATTCTATAAATGAAAACATATTTCCTGCAGTTATAATTATGTACCGTAAAATTACGTCATAGCAGAGCATTCCAATTAACTCAAAACTGACATTGTACCGTCTATTTTATCAACACTAAAAAGACATTAATATATTACTTAAATTTTAAATCACTCATGATGTGTCAATAACACATGTACCCCCTTTTTTTTGGAGTGACAGTTTATTTCTCAGCAGATGAAAAAATGTGTTTTATTCTGTTTTTCCAAAATTTTATATACGTATATTTAATGTCTTAAATGTAGGGTCATTGCTTTAGGTTTACGAGAAAAACAAAAACTGACAGCTCGATTTTTATATATTGAACTGATTTCAGAGTATTTGTTCCAATCTTAATCTCTTCAAAGAATCGCTTGAGGCATGGCCGGATAAATTTAAGTGCATAGCCTTAGCTCCTCGGCTAAATTTCCAAAAGCTAGTTTTTTGTAAAACCCAGTATCATGAACTATTCTGCCATAATTTTTTAGAAAAGTGTAAATTTGGAGATAAAATTGGCGTTACTACAATATCAATTCCGTCTTAATAATGACTGAAATATGGTACGGAAGCATTTGTATGACGAGAGTAATAGTCGTAAACGGTCGGCCTATCATTAAAAGGTATGTTTTTTCAGTAAGATCAATTTTTTGTTAGACCTAACTAAAAAACCAATTCTGAAATGAAATACTTTTTTAGAACAATTGTTAAGTCATAGAGCAAATGAGACAATTGATATTCGCTATTAATTCTTATCTCGGTTTGTTTTTGATTCAGATTGTCCTCTAAATAGCTGATCATAAAAATATGTATTCAAGAAACTTTTACTCTTTATTACGGCTATTACGCATATTTATCCTTGAAGACAATAGGTTTCTTTCGTATCCCTCAATTTTTAAGCAAGCGCTAATCCTCTTAAGTATCTTATCACTAAGTTGCTGCACGCAATATGATGATTCTGTTGTTGGGCAGTATTTACCATCACAGCTTGAGAAAAACAACTACAGTTTTGAGATCGAGGATACTATTTATCATGTTAGCCAATTCAAGGTACCTGATACTCTTGAGCGGCATATTGCATCGAGTCATTATTTAAACGAAAGGGCTGAGTCGTTCCATCTATATAAAAATGGGTTGATAGCTTTTGATGGGGTCTCCGTGCGCAACATACCGATCGAAAAGCAGCACATTTCTGAGCTAACGGTGGACCTATTGCCTTTGAGAAAAAACCTTATAGGAATCGTGAAGAAGAAAGCAGGTATGATAGGCTCAGAGCGAGAGCTTCACCTGTTAGATATAGCGAGTGGTAAATATATGTCCCACCAAAAGATTTTTCAACATACACCATTAGCCGATAAAAAAATAAGTCACTACTTTTCCACTACTGATGGTATTCTTCATATCGGGGCAGACAATCAGGGCATCTATACCCTGGATCATTACGAAATCTCAAAAATACCTCGTACAAAAGACTTTTACCTAATGGGCGTTTCAGATACATTATTAGTGGCTGGAAAAAGGGCAGGAAAGGGATTTGAACGCTTATGTATCATGAATAGGAAGGGGGTGACGGTTTCTTCCCTGACCTTGGAATCACCAGATTTACAAAAAATTGCACTCACCCAAGAATACCTTTATCTTACTCGTAAAAAAGATAAAACGGTTTATTGCTTTCCCATTAAAAATGGAGTTTTTAAGAAGCCATGGGGAAAAGGTGTTCAGGTTCCAGTTGATTTTTCCTTCAAATTTAAAAGCCAGAGAGGTCTTGTTTTTTATCGTGCCGTAGACAAGACATTTGCTGTTATACATAAAGATAGTTTTTACCAGTCTAACTATTTATCAATACTCGAAAACTCAATTCGTCCTGAAGAGTTACATAAAGCACTCTTGTACGTGGCCTCCACTTCTCAACATTGGTACGTTACACCTAAAAGCTTAGTTTCCGTGCGGAAAGTACCAGCCGGGAAGAAAAAAAGTAAGCTGTTCTGTAAACAAATTCAAGGATTTTCAAGTCGCAACCTGAGTTTTATCGGCGATAGCCAACTTATCGCATCGAGCTACGATGGTCTTAAAGAAATAAACTTATCCCACCTCCCAGATAGCTTGGACGTCAATACATTAAATTCTAAAATTACAGAATGTATCACCGGATATCCAGTTTATTATTATCGGGATTCCATTATAGAAATAGCTATTAATGGCAAGGGGGGGCATTATGCGCCTATCCATACAGACAGCTGTTCTTTTTTAGAGAGCCCTCTTCCTTACCGTACTGAATTATACGGGTTTCAGCCCATTGGACTTCATCACTATTTAGTAGGTGGTAAGCTAGGGCTTTACATGAGCAAACTTTCCAATACATCAGTCACGGTGAAAGTAGTAATAAAAGAAGGAAAAGATACTATTCAATCACTCTCTGTTAACCGAATCAAGAAAACTGAAGATTCGGACATCCTCGTTATTTGTGCGCTAGAAGGGCTTTATTTATGTCGCTGGGATTCATCTGGAACATATTTGGACCTGATACATAAATATACCGAAGCAAATGTAAATGACGCACTCATACTGCCAGATAAAAGCATAATGATAGCCACACGGCACCGTGGAATGCTGTGGTTGGATTCTGCTCCGAATTTTACGCTCAGGTATGCGTTCAACCTCACCAACCATTTTTCTTCTATGGTCGCAAACAATATCTTGAGTGATGACAGTGGCAGAGTATGGATTAGTACCAATTCCGGTTTATACCTCATTGATTTGAGTGCTCAACGAGTCTTTGATTTCAAAGATATACCTGAACTTTCAGAACAAGAATTCAACCACCTATCAAGTGCTAAAAATTCAGCCGGATTACTTGCTTTTGGGGGTGTCGATGGTGTAACCTTTGTCGATCCTAAAACTATGCCTGCACTCGAGTATAATGAGTGGGATACTGTCGAAATAAAAGGTTTCCATTCATATGGGAAGGGCCGTTCTAGCTGGGATTTCTACCGTCAAAATGAGAAATTCAAAGTTGACTATGGTATAGAAGGAGTCAAACCCATAGCCCAGTATTCCCTATTCGATGGTGCTTTTAAATTATTTTATAAACCTACAAATAAATCCTACGTTTTTTGGCAGGAAGCCAAGAATGGTGCCATACCCTTAGATAAGCTTAAGGGCCATAAAGAAATGTCTGTTCTATGGGAATCACCTGACGGCAGCAGGCATTATTCGGCATTCAAATATAAAATATCGTCCGGTTATGACCTATATTATCCAGCTCTAGGTATCCCATTTATACTCATCTTCGCGCTCATATTCTTTTTGAACTCTAGGCAATACTCAACAACTAAAAAAACTAACAATATCGAGAGAATAAGCTTGCAAGAAGAGAAGGTGGCAGCTTCACCAGACGAGCAGGTGGGAAGTAAAACAGAACCTCTTCCGCGAGCAACGCAAGAGGACCTTTTGGAAAGTTATTTAGCGCAACTAAAAGAGAGAGAAAACGAAGTCTGCATCATTCCATACAACCTATCCAGTATGCTTTTAGAACAAGTAACAGAAATCGTCATCAGAGAAATGAGTTCCAAGGATTTTTCAGTAGATCAAGTGGCAGTGGAAGTCAATTTGAGTTCTAGACAGCTCCATCGTAAATTGATAGAATTGACAGGATTAACTCCGAATAAGTACTTTGTGTTTATAAAGATGCAAAAAGCAAAGGAAATGGTGATTAAAAATATTGATCTTCGGGTCGGAGAGGTGGCGACTGCCGTAGGATACAGCAATGCTTCGTATTTCTCAAAGGTATTCATAAAAATCTATAAAGTGAAGCCTACAGAGATGATGGAGGATATCAAACAAATTTGGCAATCTGGTTTATAGAAAAAAAGTTGGTAAAAGTTATTGGCCACAAAAAGTTGTCTAGATTATAGTTTGGATGTTATCACAGATCATTTGTGTCTAAATCACGGTAACCGCTGAAATTTGAATCACCGATTCCACGGGATTTCAAAGATTCAACCGATTCGTTTTCCTGCGATTATGACCTCTATTGTCTTCTTTTCTGATCAACTTCGTAGGGCAAAAGAGCAGTGCTACTTCCAAAAATCACAAAAATATGAGTGCGATTCCACTGCAATCCCTTCGAACTCCCGTTGCCTTTCTATCGGGGCTATTCCATGTCAATACATTTCCAGAAAAAAAGACCTATGCACCGCAGGCTACACTGGCGCTTTAGCGGTATTACCCGGATTAATAGGATTACACAGATTTCTTTTGGGGTTCTTGATAGGGGTTGGTTCGGGAATGCTAGCCCGCACTTTCAGCGCTAAAAATTGGCTGTTGTCGATTCCCGGGGCTACAGCCCGGGCTATTTTATATCCCCCTTTCAGGGCTTTGGGGGCGCAGCTGGAGATGCGCCCTTCCCAGGGAGATATTGGGGGGACTGAATCACAGCCATGTTTCAACGTGATTTCAGGAGAGTCAGGTAGCCCTGTCTGTCCAGACATAGCGTGAGATTTCTCGAAAGGTAGAATATTACCGCGCGGAGCGCGGAAGCGTGAGGGGTCTGGAGGGCGCCGACAGGTGGTGCGTAGCCATGACTCAGTCATGGCTACGCACGGAGCGTATAGCGAACCCCGGAGGGGCCCGACCCCGAGGTGTCCGACCTCTGGCGGACCCTCGAGGGGCACGCCCAAAAGATTGAGATAAAAAATAGAAGCGTGAAATGAGGGTGCTGATTACAAAATGTGTAGGTATCTGGCTATCTTTATCAAAGCAAAAAACATGAGCTATGGCAAAAAAAAGGGATATAGATCTGGAGTTTAATCAGAACGAAGATGCGATGAAACTGGCTGTTTCTCGGTTTGAGCGACGCCTGGAGAAAGTACATCTTGGCGGGGGTAAAAAGAAGTTGAAAAAGCAGCATGCTAAGGGTAAAATGACTGCTCGGGAGCGGGTGGATGGGTTATTGGATGAGGGGAAGCCGGCTTTTGAAATTGGTGCTTTTGCCGGATATGAGATGTATGAAGAAGAAGGTGGATGCCCGGCAGGTGGTGTAGTGGTCGTAATGGGTTATGTGTCTGATAGACAGTGTATTGTTGTGGCCAATGACGCGACTGTGAAGGCTGGGGCTTGGTTCCCGATTACGGGAAAGAAGAATTTGCGTGCGCAGGAAATTGCGATGGAAAACCATATACCAATTATATATTTAGTGGATAGTGCCGGTGTGTATTTACCGATGCAAGATGAAATATTTCCCGATAAAGAGCACTTTGGTCGAATTTTCAGAAATAACGCAAAAATGTCGAGTATGGGAATCCCGCAAATTGCTGCAATAATGGGCAGCTGTGTCGCGGGTGGTGCCTATTTGCCAATCATGTCTGATGAGGCCTTAATTGTAGACAAGACCGGCTCCATATTTCTTGCTGGTCCTTATTTAGTGAAAGCGGCTATTGGTGAGGATACGGATAAGGAAACGCTTGGTGGAGCAACTACTCAAAGCGAAATATCGGGTGTTACGGACTATAAAATGAAAGATGATAAGGAGTGTCTGGATACCATTCGCGACCTCATGAGTAAAATGGGTCCTCGAGACACTGTTGGACTCAACCGAGAAACGCCTAAACCGCCGAAGGAGGATCCGAAAGAGATATTGGGCCTCTATCCGGAGGGTGGCGGAAAACCCTACGATACCAAAGAGATATTAAAACGAATCGTAGATGATTCTGAGCTTACTTATTATAAAGATGGCTATGGTCAAACGATTATTTGCGCATATGCCCGTATCGATGGGTGGTCGGTAGGAATTGTGGCTAATAACCGCGAGGTCGTAAAAACTAAAAAAGGTGAGATGCAGTTTGGAGGGGTCATATATTCCGACTCAGCCGATAAAGCGGCTCGTTTTATTATGAACTGCAATCAAAAGAAGATTCCACTGGTATTTTTTCACGATGTTACGGGGTTTATGGTAGGTACGCGATCTGAGCACGGAGGCATTATCAAGGACGGTGCAAAGATGGTTAACGCGGTATCTAACTCAACAGTGCCTAAATTTTCAGTGGTGATGGGGAACAGTTATGGTGCCGGCAACTATGCGATGTGTGGCAAGGCCTACGATCCTAGGCTCATCGTGGCCTGGCCGACAGCAAAAATCGCTGTAATGGGCGGCAGTCAGGCTGCAAAAGTACTTTTGCAAATTCAAACGGCTTCTATGAAGGCAAAGGGGCAAACTATAAGTCCAGAGGAAGAAAAAAAGCTATTAGACAAAATCAGTGCTCGATACGAAGAGCAAACGACACCATATTATGCTGCTGCGCGCTTATGGGTGGATGCAATTATAGATCCTCTATCCACACGCGATATTCTATCACAAGGCCTGGCAGCAGCAGACCATGGCACTATTGAAACATTCAACCCCGGGGTTTTACAAACATAATTTATGGATTTAATCATTAAGACGCAGGCAGGACTCGAGGAGTTGCTCCTGTCAGAGATAAAAGAATTGACAGCTAAGCAGGGTGAGGCCATACAACGCGCCGTAAGGCTGGATAATGCGGATGCTGAGGATATTTTCAAGATCAATTATCTATCACGCCTGGCGACCCATGTTTTATGGATCTTGAAAGAAGGTACTGCCGCCAACGAGCAAGAACTTTATGATCTGACGCGGACAGCAGATTGGCACGAGCACATGAAAGTCGATCAAACTTTTGCCATTTATCCCACGATATCTTCCGGTCGTTTTGCCCATACGGGTTTTGCTGCCCTCAAAGTGAAGGATGCCATAGCAGATCATTTCCGCGATCGATTTGGGCGACGTCCAAGTGTGGATAAAGAGTCGCCTGATGTACCCATAAACATTCACATTTTTGACGATCGAGCCACCCTTTCGCTCAATACCAGTGGGGACCCTTTGTATCAGCGAGGATATAAAATAGGTAAGGGTATAGCAACTATAAACGAGGTGTTGGCCTACGGCATGATTCGACTCAGTGGATGGACACCCGATCAAGCATTTTTTGATCCGATGTGCGGAACCGGCACCTTGCCGATAGAAGCTGCCTTATGGGCGAAAAACATTCCCGCTCAGCGGTTTCGGGAATCTTTTGCGTTTGAATCCTATTACAGTCTGGACATCGGCAGTTTTCGAAAACTTAAACGAGAATGTGCCCGCCAAAGTCAATCTGTTGCCTCGCCCATATTTGGTGCCGACGACCACCCTGAAGCCATGCGTCTGAGTAAAAAGAACGCTATGCGCGCCCGACTTGGTGATGAGATTCAATGGTTAAAGTCCGATTTTTTTCATGCCCCTCCCCCTGCTGAAAAAGGAGTACTTATAATGAACCCTCCATATAGTGAGCGTATGGAACTGGCCGATGAAAAAGCGTTTTACATGCAGATTGGAGATAAACTTAAACAAGACTACTCGGGATGGACAGCTTGGGTGCTATCCGGGAATGTAGATGCTATAAAAAGATTGGGATTAAAGCCTTCAAAAAAACTCATCTTATACAACGGCCCCATAGAATGTGATTTTCGATCGTATGAGTTGTATTAGACGCTAGGGAAAAGATGTGGTTTGAAGCCCTCTCAAGCCCTCTTTAATTTCCGTCGACATAGATGCTCTTCAGTATTTACCGCATAAATCCTTAAAAAACATGATTTGGGCGCCCTTCATTCGTTTTTTGGGCGTCCCGCCGAGCTTCCTAGAGGTCGCCCGGCGGCGCTACGATCGGGTGCTCTCTATTCGCTCGGCTCCCACTCGCCTGAAAGGCTTGCGGGATCTCCCCGTCGCATGCTGCGGCCTACCGGCACCAGCGCTCGGGGCCACCCTCTCATCACTGACGCGAAGGTGGGGCAAGGGATTCAAGGTTAAAGGTTTCAAGGTTAAAGGTTTCAAGGTTAAAGGATAAAGGGACTCAAGGTTAAAGGATAAAG
>CAZVLN010000052.1:0-14133 GCA_964627995.1 uncultured Saprospiraceae bacterium | reverse complement strand
CTACGTCCGGGACACGGCCCTTCAGCCCCCATTCGGCGATTAAGTGCTGCGAATGGCTCAATAAAAATTTAGGAATTTTAAGGGTACCTCCGGAAACTGTTTTTCATTTAAACCATTTCGCATGAAATGGTCGTTCGCGCAAAAGGATAGTTTTTGGAGGTAGCCTAAAGTAAAAAATTAGAGGCTTCGGGCGCTTCGCTCCCTTCCATCGCTAACCCGTCGCAAATCCATTACTTGTTTACACTCAACCCTATCGGGCGAACTCTTAGCGCTCGTCAATCGGAGGTATAAAGCGCTTTTTGTCGATTTTATAGCTTCGTTTATCGCATAGACCCTTTAAATGACTAATGAAATTATACATTTATGATTAAAGAAGATGACTATGAGACTATTGATATTCTTTTTAAGTGTGAGTTTGGCGGTTGTGGCCCAGGGCCAATCGGATGGATCGGTCTGGACATTGAGGGAGTGCGTTAATTATGCGCAAGAGAACAATTTGAATTTGGCCCTTTCTCAATTAGATCAGCGCGCCGCCAATACTGAAGCCCGACGAAGTCGCCATAGTCGTTGGCCGAGTTTATCGGCATCTTCCAATTTTGGGTACAATTTCGGTCGTACTATTGATCCTACCTCAAATGAATTTCTCACGACAAGTTTGGGGTTTAATAGCATTTCTATAAACTCCGGGCTCACGGTTTTCAATTACAATAGAATCAATAACAGCATTCGTCAAGCGGGTATAGATCAACAAGTAGCCCAGCTGAATTACGAGCAAGTTGAACTCGATTTATCGCTCCAAATTGCTAACCTTTACTTAAATGCACTGCTGGCAAAGGAGAATGAGAAAATCGCAGAAGCCCAATTTAAGAACATCGAAAACCAATTGGACCGAACGAGCCGTTTAGTTCAATCCGGTGCGCAACCTAAAGCTGCAGAGTTTGAATTAAAAGCTGAATTAGCAGCACAGCGTCAGTTGTGGGTTGACGCCGAGAACAATGCTTACATTGCTCTTTTGCAATTAAAGCAAGCCTTGCAGCTGGGTATTGAGACCGACTTTAATATTGCTGATCCGCCATCAGAGATTTCTGTTGAGCCCTCAGAGGTAAAAAGTGCAACTGAAATATTTCAGCGATCTCTAGCAACGCAACCGGAGTATCGCGCTGCCGAAATGAACGTAAGATCAGCGAGCCTGGGTCGTAAAATTGCTCAATCTGCTTTTTATCCCAGTCTTACACTCGGCTTAAACGTAAATTCAAATTACTCAACACAAGGACGCTTTTTAGAAGGTACAGAGCTGGTTAGTCAGAGTGTGCCGGCACAATTTCAGGGAGAGATGGGCAATCTAACCTTTCTCACATCCAACCCCATATTTTCCTCGCCGGGTTGGCTAGACCAAATTGATAATAACCTGGGCTTCGGTTTTGCTTTTCAACTTCAGGTTCCGATCTACAATAATTATAATAATCGCGCAAACCTTCAGCAAGCCAAGATCCAACGCATACGTGCCGAAAAACAATTAGATTTACAGGAGCAAACTATCAGAATCGACGTAGAGCGCGCTGTGGCTGATTTGCGGGCAGCTTCAAAGAGTTATGATGCTGCGCAATCGGCTTACGAGGCGGCTCAAGTGGCATATGACAACACAGAAAAACAATATAATCTGGGAAGTTCCAGCTCGTTCGAATTCTTTCAAAGTCAGCAGCGGTTGCAATCAGCCCAGTTGCAAAAGAATGTGGCCAAATACGATTACATTTTCCGACAGAAAATTGTTGATTTTTATTTAGGAAACCCAATAACATTATAGATATGGCTCGAAAAAATACAAGGCAGTACTGGATCATTGGCATTATTGCGATCATTATTCTTATGCTCGCAGCCTATTTCAGCCGGTCTACAGAGGAGGGCATTCTGGTAGAACAGAGTACAGTTGAGGTGCGCGACATCATCGAGACCGTGCAAGCCTCCGGACGAATTTACCCTGAGAAAGAAGTAAAAATTAGCTCGGATGTAAGTGGTGCGATATTTGACTTATCCGTTCGGGAGGGGGATTCAGTAAAGGAAGGGCAATTTATTGCTCAAATCGACCCCGAAGTGATCGAATCGCAAGTCCAGCGGGCACGCGCTAGTGTGAATAGCGCTCAAGCACAGCTGGCTCAAAATGAGGCCGGGGAAGCACAGGCAGAAGCACAGCTGGAGCAAGCTCAAGCCCAATTGAACACCCAGCGTGTTATACACAAACGAAACACCAGTTTATTTGAGCAGGAGGTGATTTCCAGTCAGGAGCTCGAGCAGTCACAATTAAACCTGGACAACGCCATCGCTAATGTAAAGTCTGCTGAGGCTCAATTGCGCTCTGCGGCGAAGGCCGTCGAAGCTGCAGGATATAACATACAAAGTGCTCGCGCCAGCTTAAAAGAACTATTGACCAGTTTGGATCGCACGACTATTTTAGCTCCTACCGATGGAATTGTTTCTAAACTTAATGTGGAGGAAGGTGAACGCGTGGTGGGAACCATACAAATGACCGGAACTGAACTCATGCGGATTGCAAATTTCAACTCTATGGAAGTTCGGGTGGAAGTCAGTGAGAATGACATTATTCGACTGGAAGAAGGTGACGAGGTAAATATTGAAGTTGATGCTTATATTTCGCGTATTTTTATTGGGTATGTAACGGAGATCGCAAGTTCAGCTGCTGACATTGGGTCTGCTACTGCAGGAAGCGGGATTAATACCGAGCAGGCAACTAACTTCATTGTCAAAATTCGAATAGATTCAGCATCTTATAGCGATCTGCTAGAAGATGGACAGCAGTTTCCGTTTCGGCCGGGTATGAATGCGAATGTGGAAATAAAAACTCGGCAATCCGTGGATGTTGTTGCAGCTCCTATCGGCGCCATAACCACAAGAGATAAGGAGGAAAAAGAAGGTGAGAAATCTTCCCAATCCTCTGTCCTTCAGGATCAATATAAGGAGGTTGCTTTTATCATAGAGTCTGATACTGTGCGTCAAGTCGAGGTTGAAACCGGCCTTCAAGATGCAGAATGGATTGAAATTAAATCCGGACTTTCAAAAGGTGACAAAGTAGCTTCTGGACCATACAGCGCTGTGTTTCAGCGACTCAAAGAAGGCGATCAGGTTCGCGTTGAGGAAAAGAAGTCAGGAAATGACTAGAGAGCGGGCTATTGTCGTATTAGCCAAGAATCCGGCGCTGGGGCAGGTAAAAACCCGATTGGCCCAAGACCTTGGCGATGAGCGTGCGTTAGAAATTTATAAGATTCTATATCACCAGACACTAAAAACGGTCGAAAGCGTACCGAAAACACATGCCTACGTGTATCAGTCGCCCAAAGTCGATCGACGCTGGATACCTAATTCCCAAATAACTTCACGCTTGCAATCAAAAGGAAACTTGGGAGACCGCATGCATGCCGCTTTGACGGAGGCCCTTTCTCAACATGAGCGAGTCGTACTTTTGGGGGCGGATTGTCCAGGATTACATCCAGAAATTATAGAAGAAGCTTTTTCCGCTTTAACGCAAGTTGATTTGGTTATAGGTCCTTCAGCAGATGGAGGATTCTATTTGTTGGGAAGTAAGGAGGTTCACCCACAGTTACTTCAAAATAGAAGTTGGAGCCATTCGGAAGTATTTGAAAAAACTGTAGATTTAGCATCGAAGCAAGGTCTTTCAATATACCTTCTGCCTGAGTTGTATGATGTCGACTATTTGTCGGACTGGAAGCAATGGCAATCAGAAAGATGAGCAAAAACCCTTTGTAAACCATGAATGTATTATTGGTTGATCCCTTTCTCGGTGGCAGCCACAAGCAATGGGCGGAGGGGTGGAAAAAGCATTCTCGTCATACCCTAACTATAGTAGGTTTGCCTGGAAGAAACTGGAAATGGCGTCTAATGGGTAGCGCGCCGGTATTAGTTCAAAAAATGCAGTCGGCCGCAACTCCGGATGTTATTATTTATACGAGTATGGCAAATGTGGCCGTGATACGTGGACTTTTGCCGCAAAAATGGCAATCCATTCCGTCTGCCCTTTACATGCACGAAAATCAACTGGTTTATCCACAGTATATCGATTCCGGTAAAAGACCCAAAAGTGTCCCTGAACTCGAAATCATTCAAATACTATCCACCTTGGCTGTTGATCGGGTTTGGTTTAACTCCTATTTTCACAAGAGGAGTTTTTTGTCTGCGATTCCTGATTTTTTACATCGTTTCCCAGATTATCGCTGGTTGGATCGAGTGGAAAGTATTGAGCAGAAAAGTGAAGTTTTGTATGTAGGGATAGAAGCACCGGAACCTAAGTCACCGGAGGTTTCCTTTGAGAAAGACAAACCGCCCATCATATTATGGAACCATCGGTGGGATTTTGATAAGGATCCCATTGCCTTTTTTAAAATGCTATTCCGGTTGTCTGATCGTAGTATTCCTTTTCGTTTGATAGCTGTTGGAGCGAATAGTGGAAATTACGACTCGAGTTTCATTGAGCAGGCAGAGAAACGTATTCGTTCGCATATTATGCATTGGGGCTATCTGCAAGATAAATCTGAATACAATAAACTCTTGGGTCAGGCAGATGTGTTACCGGTAACCTCAAGGCAGGATTTTTTTGGTATATCGACTGTTGAGGCTATAGCGAGGAACACATTTCCCCTTCTACCAGATCGCCTAGCCTTTCCGGAGCACATTCCAGAACAATTAAAGGGACAGCACCTCTACAAAGGCATGCGTGAGTTAGAGGAGAAACTAAGTCATTATCTTCAGGCTCCCCGTTCCGTTTCTCAAGAGCTGAGGTCTCATATTTCAAAGTACTATTGGACTAATATTATTGAAGAATATGATGAGAAAGTAGAGCTCCTTGCCCAATTATAAGGATACGGATGCTGTCCGCAGAGCAAGCCCCAAAGAAAACTTCCAAATAGTAAGAGCAGCTAACTTTATGGTCGCCTGATCGCGATCGTATTTAGGATTGACCTCAGAAATATCGAGCGAGCTGACTCGAGGGTGTTGGCCGAAAATAAAAGCCAAGTCAATCCACAGTGAAGCGGATATTCCACTGGGGTTGGTGGCACTAACCCCTGGCGCTTCAGCTTGATGAACCACGTCCATGTCCATGGTTGCCATAATTTGTGGGCTTTGTATGGTATTAAGAGTATTTTCCAAAAGCTTCGAAGAAAGTCGGTTTTCAAAAGAATATGCACCGCAGGAGTTTACGTATTCCAAGTGTTTTGCAGCACAAGACGCCGGGTTTAATCCCAGAACTTGGTAGCTTTCTAGTATGTTTTTGCGATGTTCCCAGGCCTGTCGAAATGGGGAACCCGAGTGTGATTTTCCTTTTTTTAGTTGTCTTACGTCGGCATGGGCGTCGATATTTACAATGCTGACCATATCAGATTGATGGGTGTAGGCCAAAAAGTGTCCATATGCTGTTTCATGACCACCTCCGAGAATGACGGGATAGCGTCCTTTTTTTAAGGATTTAGCCACCTCTTTTCCAAGTGCAATTTGGTGGGCTTCCATGGAGCTATTCTGCGGAATAAGCTGAAGGGCTTGACTGGATTGGATGAAAGGAGCATGAATGTGGTAATATTCAGGGTGGGGTGTCAGCTTATAAAAGGCTTCGGCAATGCTTTGCGGGGCTTTTGAGGCACCTGTTCGTCCACCATTTCTTCGAACGCCTTCATCGGACGGAAAGCCAATTAAGTCTATACCCACACCGCTTGCTGTGTTTATAAGGTCAGAGATCCGCGGGTCATCCATTTTTTATGCTCAATTTGAGTAATTTTAACGGGTTTTCCAAGCTCTGGAATAAGTTTACCTTTGTGTTGGCAGTGTTCATCTTGAGCTGAGGAATCAGCGGTTGCTTTATTGAGAAGACAACTTTTTATGGTTTATTATCGTTGATCGTACAATAGAAGTTGATTATGAATTTACGTATTGGATATGGTATCGTTTTCTTATTACTATGTAGCACCCTGGTGTTTTCACAGTCTGCCCAACTTGCGCAAAAATATTACAAAGATGGAGAGTTTGAGAAGGCTGCTCAGCTTTATAAGCAGTTGGCTCAGCGGCACCAAAACACAACAACTTTTACAGAAAAATATGTAGACTGTTTGATTCAGCTTCGCGAATACGATCAAGCTGAACAAACATTAGAGAGTAGGCTCAAACAGAATAATAAAGAGTCTATGTATCACTATATGCTGGGCGAAGTTTTCAGTCAAAAAGGCGAAATGGAGCGCAGCGAAGAGGCCTATGAAGATGCGATTCAGTATATGGAAGTCAATCGGTCACATGTCTTGCGTCTCGCGCAGCGATTTTATCGAGACGGCAAAATCGACTATGCCATCAAAACCTATCAGCGAGGGGGGGAACTACTTGATGATGAGAACGTTTTTGCCAATAACTTAGGAGGGCTATACCAAAAGAAGGGTGATGTCCCGAATATGATTGCAGCCTTCCTGACTACTCTTAAAGATCAGCCCCAACGTTTGAATCAAGTAAAAACCCTCTTTCAACGTTATTTGACCGAACCCGAGCATTTTGAAACCTTGGAAAATCAAGTGTATGCCCTAATTCAGGAAGATGGAGATGCCGAGCAATACCCTGAGCTTTTAGCGTGGGCAGCGATTCAGTCGGAAAACTTTAGATCAGCACTTCGCCAAATGCAAGCTTTGGATCGTAGAAATTTTGAAAATGGTCGCCGGGTTTACAATTTAGCTCAATCTGCAGAAAATGCGGGCGATTTTGCCACGGCCCAGAAAGGTTACGACTATATCATTGAGCAAAAAGGAGAGGAGTCACCGTATTATTTTGCTGCGCAGCAAAAATCATTGAATGTTCGCCTAAAGCGATTGACGTTGGGCTTTGATTTTGAAACTGCCGATATACAAGTTCTTTTCAATGATTATAACAAACTATTGGATGAGAAGGGAAGAAACCCACGGACTGCATCCATAATGGAGGATCAGGCACGTGTGGCAGCCTTGTATCTCAATGATATTCCAGCTGCTATTAACATCCTGGAGCAAATGATTGAAATTCCTGGCATGAACCCTTTGGTTCAGTCTCGGGCTAAGGTTCGATTAGCTGATTATTATTTGATGGATGGGAAAAAATGGGATGCTACACTTTTATATGCTCAGGTAGATAAGGCAATGCCCGAGGCAGCCATTGGAGAGCAGGCCCGCTATAAGAATGCGATGTTATCCTATTACACTGGAGATTTCGAGTGGGCGCAGGACCAGTTGGATATTTTAAAAACGGCAACCTCTCGGGTCATATCGAATGACGCGATAGATCGATCTGTATTCATAATGGAGCATTTAAATCTGGATACAACGACCAAATCGTTGGATCTCTTTTCTCAAGCGGAATTACTTATTTTTCAGAATGAATTTGAGAAGGCCGAAAAGAAAATGGATAGCGTAACGCTCTTATTTCCCGGGCATACTTTAGAAGAAGAAATTTTGTATGCAAAGGCACAAATTCAACGTAAAAAGCAAAACTTCAATGCTGTTCGTGAATTGCTAAAGCAAATCACCATTGAATATCCAGAGGGACTTAAAGCAGATAATGCACTTTTTGAGTGGGCAGAACTAGAGGAAAATCGATTTAATCAACCTGAAAAGGCTAAAGAATTGTACGAGACTTTATTTCTGGAGTACACGAATAGTACGTTTGCAGAAGAAGCTCGAAAGCGATACCGAGCGTTGCGCGGTGATTCTATTTGATGTTCGCTTCCTTTTCTTAACAATACGCTACTATGATTCAATATAATGTGACGATCAAGCTTGAACCCGATGTCGAAGAAGAGTGGTTAGCTTACATGAAGTCAAAGCATATTCAAGAAGTCATGGATACGGGCCTATTCCAACACTGCCGGTTGTCCAAATTAATACAATCCAGAGAAGAAGAGCCCACCTATACTGTACAGTATATTTTATCCTCAATGAAGGATATGCACAAGTATCAAAGTCAGCACGCTGCAGCTCTCCAAGCTGACCATTCCACACAATTCAAGGGGAAATTTGTAGCCTTTCGTACCCTTATGGAGGTGATGTTGGAAAGTGAGAGCCAAAGCTAATCGAGACGGTATTTCGAGATTGGTTTTGACTTGTCTAAAAGCTGGGGATGGTGTACCTTCGGTTTCTTAAAGTATAGCTTATGAGTGCACGAATAGAAATTAAGCAGGTTTTAGCAAAGATGCCCGTTGGGGATACCGTAACAGTTTGCGGGTGGGTTAAAACCTTTCGAAATAATCAATTTATCGCCCTTTCAGATGGTTCTTGCCTATCTAGTTTACAATTAGTGTTAGATCGGGATGATGTCGATGATGAGACCATTAAAAAAATTAACCCGGGGGCAGCCTTGAAAGCTTCCGGTATGTTAACAGAGTCTCAAGGCCGTGGACAGAAGGTCGAAATAAAAGTAAAAGAGCTACAAATTTTAGGGGAAAGTGATCCGGAAGTCTATCCCTTACAACCCAAAAAGCACAGTTTAGAATTCTTGCGCGAAAAAGCACATTTGCGTATGCGCACAAATACATTTAGTGCAGTATTTCGTGTTCGGCATCACATTGCATTTGCGATTCACCAATTCTTTCACCAAAATGGATACTTTTATTTGCATACGCCGGTGATTACGGCCTCGGATGCAGAGGGTGCCGGTGAAATGTTTCAGGTTACGAACTTGCCTTTGACAAATACGCCACAAACAGAAGAGGGAAAAGTAGACTACAGCCGCGATTTTTTCAAACAAAAGACTCACCTTACGGTCTCTGGTCAGCTCGAAGCTGAGGTGGGAGCGATGGCTCTGAGTAAAGTATATACTTTTGGGCCTACATTCCGAGCTGAAAACTCAAACACTTCTCGACATCTTGCTGAATTTTGGATGGTAGAACCCGAAATTGCATTTGCTGATATTCACGACAATATGGATGTTGCCGAGGATATGCTCAAATTTATACTTCAATACATTTTGAAGAACTGTAATGAAGATTTAGAGTTTTTAGAAAATCGAATCATTCAAGAGGATAAACAAAAGCCAAAGCAGGATCGACAACCTATGGCATTGCGGGAGAAATTGCGTTTTTGTTCAGAAAATGATTTTGAACGGCTTACTTATTCTGAAGCCATTAAAATTTTACTGCGCAGCAAGCCGAACAAAAAGAAGAAGTTTGATTTTGTTATAGAGGACTGGGGAGCCGACCTCCAATCTGAACACGAGCGATATTTAGTTGAGAAGCATTTTAAGAAGCCTGTTATTTTGCGTGATTACCCCAAAGATATTAAGGCCTTTTACATGCGGCAGAACGACGATGATAAAACAGTAGCTGCCATGGATATTCTATTCCCGGGCATTGGGGAGATAGTTGGCGGCGCGCAACGCGAGGAGCGACTTTCCGTACTCACGCAAAGAATGGCTGAGATGGATGTGCCTGAGGAAGATTTATGGTGGTATTTAGAATTGCGCAAGTTTGGTACGGCTCCTCATGCCGGGTTTGGACTCGGATTTGAGCGTCTTGTACAATTTGCTACAGGAATGACAAATATTCGTGATGTGATAGGTTTCCCAAGATATCCGGGGCACGTCGAATTCTAATCATATCATTTTAAACCAGTCCTGGAAATACTCACCTACAACAGGGATGACGTATTTTTCATCTGAGATTGCATTGACGATACTAATAACCCAAAGCACTACCACTAAAATACCCACGAAAAAACTCAAGCCCGGTATCCACGATAGCACAAGTCCCATAAGACTAATACCAATTACCTGGCGGAGATAAAACGAAGTAAACTCTTCGCGATTTTCATTTTGATTGAGTGACAGAGCAATAATCCATCCTATAATCGTTACGTGGGCTAAAATCGCCTTTCCTTTTGCATTCATGTTCAAAAGATACAAAGTTTTGAAGAAGCAAACAATTAAAGTGTGTGGGCATCCATGAAAAGTTTTACAACCTTCATAGGGCTTTCAGTATCGGCTCAAGGCAGGAGTATGAATTAACCTGGCTTTTGGATCATTTGGTAATCTAACCAATACAATGCGCGAAGGGAGATCGTAGTTTGCTGGTCGCGGTCAAATAAGTTTTGAAACTGATTAAAGTAGGTTCGGTATAGAATAGGTTCCAGCGCGACGAGCTGGCTATTTAAAGACAGGATCAGATCACTTCCGGGGGCAAATCGCCAAGTGAGAGTTGCATCTATATTGACTGTATTAAAGTTGATATCGTGTACACCTCGTTCAACTTCATAATTTTCAAAATATGCTATATTCTCCAGGCGACTTTTTTCATCTAATATTTGAAATTGGGTATACTCTACCTGACTCCAGTAATGGCGTAAACGAAGATCGAGATTTATTCGATTTGTAAACGTATACTTCGCCGTCACCTCGTTACTGATTATCACCTGATCACGAGTCCCGATAAGTGTAGATTTGAGATCGGGTGTAGCTGGAGAAACCCAGCCTTGATCGCCATATAAATTAGTGTAGTTGGCGGTCCATATCATGAAAAGTCGATCTGAAAAGCGTATCCTGGGTTGGAATCGCACGAAATATTCCGAACGTCCTTCTGTATCCCAATAAGTATATTCACCACGTAAGTTTACAGCCAGTGTACGGGCGTAATTGCTAGACAAAAAGGCCTCTAGTCTCCCATTTGCAGGTAAGGGCAAATATTCTGAGAAATCAGATGTGCGGGGTTCAAAATAGTCCCTTGTTTCTACGGGTCTCACATTCATATTTACACCATAACCCCAAAAATTTTTACTGAGTATAAAGCTGCTTATTCCCGTTTCCCATGATGCAAAACGGCTGGGTTGATATAACTCCCGATAACTAGAAAAAATAGAAACGCTTCCGCGCACAAAACGACCAAAAGGTCGGTTTTTATTATAGCTTGCCGATGTTTGTATTTCTCGATTATTGGCAAATAGGAGGAAGCCCATATCATTCGGATCGTAATTTTCACTCATTTCACTATAGGCGGCATTCCATCTCCAAAGTCCACTGATTTTGCCAGACGAGACATTGAACTTGTGACCGATATCGGTGTCATTTGAAAAATATTTTTGTGAAAGCACACCTTGTCCGCTGAATTGATAAGTTTGCTTTTGGTTTCGCAGTCGGGCTTGTACAGATGTTACATTGGCATCGTAAGTCGATCCGCTGCGCCACACATTGGTGTTAATTAATGCTACACTAGAATTGTTGGGAAGGTTTTGATCTGCCACGATCATACTATAATTCGTAAGCGGTTGAGTTTGAAAACGCTCCTTTTCACCGGTAAGTGAATTTCGATAGACGGCATTTGTCTGATTTACGATCCCATTAATTAAGCCCATGCCGAGTCCCTTACTATTGCGTCCAGATATTTTAGTCGCATTTAACAAGGGGCTGATTTGCGGGTTTTCTATGAGCTGTAAGTTTTCGTTATTGTTTGCCCTATTAATCGCCTCCCTTCGCTGGAGTGGGATATCGCCTATTCGCCGGCTGTAAAACAGCTCGCCGCGAGCGAATAAATCAATGCCTTCTGTAAAAAAGGGTCGAAACTCCTGAAACTGAATCTCGAAGGGGGTTAGGTTCAATACTTGAGGATCAGTGCGTACATTACTGAAGTCAGGAATCAATGTCATATCCATGGTATAAGATTCATTGATTCCCCATTTGATATCCATCCCCCCACGAAGGCTCTGATCCCAATTTTCGCCCGAGTTGTTTTGAGCCACAGCGGCAATGTAAGGGTTAACCGACAACCGAATTGGAGGTTTAATATCTTTCAACGGACTGGTGTACCCAAACTGATTGATAAATCCATCGATATTTGGATTAATAAAATTCCAATGGGCTGTTTCCCGGTTCCGTCGAATGCGGCGCAAAAAATTTACATTCCATTGCTGATTATCGCCACGAGCAAACCTCAAGGCGGCATAAGGAATTTTAAACTCAGCTGTCCAGCCTCCATCATGTACTCTCGTTTCACTTTCCCAAACTACATCCCATGTGCGGTCTTCCCCCGAGTTTGTGTAAAAAATGTCGGCCTGAATATTTTTCGGACTTACTAAATAGCCCATCGCGCTATTTCCTCCCTGGTAGGCATCAATGATTATGCCGAAGATGTCTGTGTTAGCACTAAATAAATTGTCGCGAATAGATAGTTCCTGTAAAATTTCCCCAGGCTTGGTATCGTGCATTTCTGCCAATACATATAAGGCTTGATTGTCGTAAAGCACCCGAACTTCGGTCACTTGGGTGGCGGGGCTCGATGTCTCAGGACTTTCTTGCGTGAATCCGCTTATGGGAGGAATTTTTTGCCACCAGCTTTCGTTTCCCTGCGCATCAATAGTAATATTAGCACTATCCGGAATCTGCAGGAATTCCGCTTGTTTCCGCTCAATCTCATTTTGACTAAGGAGTAGCAGGGAGAACAGTAAAAGGAATAATATGAAGGATATCCTCATCATGGCCGCAAAGCTAATTATTTTGAAATTTTTATTTAGATAGGATTACAATTATCAACTGATTCAGAATTTAAATTGTTGAAGCTTTTTAAAATGGAGGGACTGATTTATTTGATTCAGAACTAAATTTTTTGTCCAGACTCGCAATCCAACGGATATATTTTATCTTTGGCAAGAGAATTGTAGGTTAAAAGTATATCGAACAGAAAAATAAAAAGCATACATAGATGAGCGTTGTTGAAATGAAAGTTCCCACCGTTGGAGAATCCGTTACAGAGGTTACGTTATCAGAGTGGTTAGTCAAAGAGGGTGATTATGTAGAAATGGATCAGCCCATTTGTGAATTTGAATCCGACAAAGCGACCTTAGAGTTCCCCGCTGAAGCAGCCGGAGTGGTTGAGTTTGTTGCGAGTGAAGGCGATGACCTAGAGATTGGTGATTTAGTAGCAAAGATCGACACCGATGCGGAGAAACCGTCGGGTTCAGGCAGTGCCAAGAAAGATTCCGATGCTTCTGAGGATCCGAGAGCTGAGGATACATCGAAATCGGATGGGACGGCTCAAAAGGAAGAAAAAGAAGATTCAACTTCGCCGGCTAGTGGTGAGCCTTCACCAGCAGCGGCGAAAATGATGCGCGAAAACGACTTGAGTGCTTCAGACATTAAGGGCACAGGGAAAGAGGGCCGCATCATCAAGGAGGACGTACAAAAAGCAATTGAAGCACAGAAAGAACAGGAGGAGAAAAAGCAGTCCAAAGCATCTCAGCAAGAGGCGGAACAGAAGTCAGAGGAGAAAAAAGTTGAAAAACCAGATTTCGCGTCTAAAGAAAACTCCAGAGAAGAGCGCCGAGAGAAGATGAGTCGCATGCGACGCACCATTGCGAAACGCTTAGTCTCAGCAAAAAATGAAACGGCCATGCTCACCACTTTCAATGAAGTGGATCTAACAGAGATCATGGCGATGCGCAAAAAGTACCAGGAGCGTTTTGTGGAGAAAAACAACATCAAGCTCGGCTTCATGTCTCTGTTTTCCAAGGCCTGTGCCAAGGCGCTGATGGAGATGCCCGCAGTCAATGCCCGATTGGAAGAAAATGAGCTTGTTTATCATGACTATGTCGATATCTCAATTGCTATTTCCACGCCCAATGGACTGGTTGTGCCGCCCGTAAAAAATGTGGAGAGCATGTCCTTAGCTGAAATTGAGTGGAGTATAAAAGAGCTAGCCGAAAAAGCCCGCAATAATGATTTGAGTTTGAAGGAAATGCAAGGGGGCACATTTACAATTACTAACGGGGGTATATTTGGCAGTATGATGAGTACGCCTATACTCAATGAGCCGCAAAGTGCTATTTTGGGCATGCACACCATACAGCAAAGACCTATGGCCATAGATGGGGAGGTAAAAATCCGCCCGATGATGTATTTGGCGCTGTCGTACGATCACCGGGTGATTGACGGAAGTACCTCCGTGACTTTCTTAGTTAAGGTCAAAAAGCTTCTGGAAGATCCTATGACCTTGTTATTGGATTTATAGAGAGGCAGGAAGTCAATCGCCAAATAGGATATCTATGACTTCTTTCTAATCAAACCATTCCTCCGGGATTTCCCAGGCACCGAAGTATGCTTGATTAGGTCCGGGAAAAGCAGCAT
>CAZVLN010000051.1:0-14489 GCA_964627995.1 uncultured Saprospiraceae bacterium | reverse complement strand
GATGGAATCAATGCAGAGCATACCTGGCCTCGGTCGAAAGGTTCGCGAAATAATTTAGGTGAACGCGATATGCATCATTTACGCCCAGCTAAGGTCTCTGTGAATTCTGATCGAGCCAATTTCCCCTATGCCGAATTACTTAGGTCGGAGGTAAATACATGGTATTACCGGAGCGAACAACTGACCTCGCCCCCTGTTGATGAAAGTCTTTACAGTAAATTAGGGCCGGACCTTTTCGAGCCTCGTGATGAAGTAAAGGGGGACATCGCTCGTGGCATGATGTATTTTTATACTGTGTATCGAGCTGAAGCGGTCAGTGCGGATCCCAACTTTTTTGATTTACAGCGCTCAGACCTTTGTTCATGGCATCTGGATGATCCGGTGGATGTTCGCGAATGGGAGCGAACGCATACCGTAGCGCGCTACCAAGAAGATAAAGCTAATCCTTTTGTCCTGGATTGCACCTTAGCCCATCGGATGTATTGTGGTGAATTTGACCTTTGTGATCCGGTAAGTTCTTCAGCTGAGCCCATCGTGCATTTAAACTATTCTGTGTACCCCGTCCCTGCACGTTCGCAAATTACGCTCCAAGTTGATCACTCTTTTTCAGGGAGCTTAAGTTTTCAAATTTTCACTATTCAAGGTAGAAGTATGATGCAGGGAACCTTAAGAGGCCTACAGCGTAGGTTATCTGTGGAACATTTGATGCCCGGCGTATATTTTATAGAAATAAAATCGAGTGACGCAAGCTATCGACTCCCCGTTAAACGTGTTGTTATTTTCTAACTAACGCTGCAGCAATCGGTTCTTGATGTAATTATCGAGGAAGTGCTCTTTGTATTTTTTGCCAATGGGGATTTCATTGTCCTTAATCATAACGGCATTATTTTTCACCTCTACTATTTTAGAGACGTTGATGATGTAGGATTTGCTTACGCGAACGAATCGAGAACTATCTAGTTGGCTGTTTATCGTTTTCATATTCATGGCAGTAATGATGCGTGAGCCCTCTGTATAAACCATCACATAGTCTTTCATTCCCTCTATATATAGAATGTCTTCTAAAAATACTTTTACGTATTTTCTGTCGGCTTTAAGGAAAATATGATCCTGATCGGGCATTTGCTCTGTTTGGTCTGAAAGCTCTTTTAAGCGCAAATACTCACGCGCCTTGTTCACGGCAGCCATAAATCTTTCAATCCGAATGGGTTTCACCAGGTAATCGATCACACCTAGATCAAAACCTTCCAAGGCGTAATCCGTATATGCTGTTGTGAGCACGGTAAGTGGTGGCGATTGCAGTGATTTTAATAGATCGATCCCTGACATATCCGGCATTTCCACATCAAGAAACAGGAGGTCGACCTCGTTTTTCTCTAAAAAAGCGACGGCATCTGTGGGATGACCAAATTGAGCTTCAAGCTCAATATCAGAAACTTCTTGTACATGTAGCTCTAGACCTTCCCGTGCTAAAGGTTCGTCATCTACGATTACTGTTTTTATCATTTTTTCAATTTTATGGAAAGTTCTACAATATACGATTCTGCTGTCTTACCCATCTCTAAATTATAGCGCTGGGGATAAATCAATTCTAGACGCCGCTTGACATTTGCCAAACCGATACCGCCCTCCTTTTTGGAGGATGGCCTTTCGGACTTTTGGGTATTTGCCGATAAGCTATTTTGTATTCTAAAAAATAAGGTTCCGTCTTCATGTAATTTAAAGTATATGTCTATAAACACTTTATCCTGTATAACGCTTCCATGCTTCACCGCATTTTCTACAAATGGAATAAATATGAATGGTGCAATTTCGATGAGGTCGGGCTTTACTCCTTCATATTCAAATTCAATATGCGCACCCGAGCGTCTGAGCCGTTCTAATTTCAGAAAGTTTTTGACGTATTGAATTTCATTTTTCAACAAGACTTTGTCCTGAGCGCATTCATAGAGTTGATACCGCAATAAATCGGAAAGCAATAGTACGGTTTCACTAGCCTCTTTGGGACGCTTTCTAGTGAGCACATAAATATTATTGAGCGAATTAAAAAGAAAGTGAGGATTGATCTGATTCTTTAAGAACTTGAGCTCTGTGCTTAATTTTTCAGTTTCTAAGATTCGAATGCGCTGTTGATTTCTTACGTTTCGAATAAGCATATGGGCACCTATGGCTGTTCCCAGCATAAAGGTTGTGTATACAAAGTCAGATATGAGTTGACTTAAGACAGAAATATCAGGAAGTGATCCTAAGTCATTTTCGAAAAAACTATACCGAAGTAAAAAGCTAAATTCAATATTGAGAAAAATAGTGATGGCAGTGAATGCAAGATACATCCAGAGCTTACCTCGAATGAGGTAGGTATCTATTAGTAGATAGAGATTAAAATAAACAGTGAGCGCATCCAAGAGGAACAAGGAGAAAATGAGAAAAACAGATAATCCACTTTCGCGCGTAATGCCTGTTATACCCAAAAGCTCATCTAAATAAATGAAAATCCAAAAAAGAATATGCAACCATACTCGGTTTCTATCTTCCAAGAGCCATTCCAATCGAGCATACGCTTCCTTCATGCTGCTAATATACAGTACAGTACACCTTTTTCGTATGACGCAGGACTCAAGTTGTAGAAAAAGCCCGTATATGTTGAGCCCAAGCTTCTTATATATGGGATAAGACTGTACATTGCATATTAGAGGCCGATTCAAATTGTTGATTCTCAATACAGCGTTTTCCACTTTCCAAATTGAGTCGGCCTCTTTTTTTCTTCCTCCTTCCCCATTTTTTTTGTACTTTCAAACCCAAACTAAAACTGCTTAGACATGGATCGAAAGTATACCTCTGTGCATTATAAAGAGTACCTGCAGCTCGACAAAATTCTAAATGCGCAAGACTTAAGATCGGTGGAGGTGGGCACTCCGGCGCACGACGAAATGCTTTTTATCATTGTCCATCAAGCTTATGAGCTATGGTTTAAGCAAATTTTACACGAATTATCGGCGGTACGCGATGCCTTTAAACGAGAAAGGGTTGATGAAAAAAATATATTCAAGGCCGTTGAAAGGCTAAGCCGTGTGGTGGAGGTCCAATCCTTATTGATCAAACAAATTGATGTACTGGAAACCATGACCCCATTAGATTTCTTAGATTTCAGGTCTTACCTATTTCCAGCTTCCGGGTTTCAAAGCCATCAGTTCCGACAGATAGAAATCCTCATGGGGCTGCCCGATAAACAACGCATTCAATACAACAACAAACACTATCAAGTTGTATTTGACGAGGAAAGCAAAGAAGAGCTGCAGCAAATGCAAGCAGAGGGATCCCTGCTAGACCATTTGGAAAGTTGGCTTGAACGAACTCCCTTTCTCCAGTTTGAAGACTTTAATTTTGTAGAGCAATTTAAAGAAGCCGTTCGAGAAATGCACGAGAAAGAATTGGTGGAAATAAAGAACAGTGAATACCTAGAGGAAGAGTCCAGACAAAACCGAATTTTGATGATCGAGAAGACGCAAGAGTACTTTGAACATATTCTCGACCCTAAGATTCATAAAAAAATGCAAGAGAAAGGAGATTGGACACTGTCATATAAAGCCACTCTGGCAGCGCTGATGATTCGGCTCTACAATGAGGAGCCTATTTTGCACATGCCCAACTTGCTTCTTACCCAATTGATGGATATTGATGAAATGTTCATTAATTGGCGATACCGTCATGCTCAGATGGTTCTTCGAATGTTGGGAAGAAAAACCGGAACAGGTGGGTCCTCGGGTCACGAATACTTAAAAAGCACTGCTGACAAGCATCAAATTTACGGCGACCTTCATCGCATCTCTACCTTGCTGATACCGCGTTCAAATCTTCCCAAAATGCCTGATCGTTTGAAAAGACAACTGGGCTTCTTTTTTACAGATCAAAAGAAAGCTTCATGAAAAAATTGATGCATTTCATTGCTGGAGAGTTTACTTCACCAGATCTAAACGAGTATATTCCAGTAATTGAACCTGCAACGGGAAAGCCCTATGCCTCTCTTGCTCGAGGAAATGCAAATGATGTAGATCGGGCAATCCGTTCTGCTGAAGCTGCTTTCCCGGCTTGGTCGTCCTTATCCCCCGGCGACCGCAGTGAATATTTACATGCCTTAGCTCGCGAGTTAGATAACAGGATGGAAGATTTTATCCAGGCCGAATCGAAAGATACTGGGAAGTCGGTTCAATTGGCTCGAGAGATAGATATTCCAAGGGCAGTAAACAACTTTAAGTTTTTTGCACAACTCATTATTGGTGAAGAATCCGAAGCGCATACACTTCCCGGCACAATCAACTATACACATCGCAAGGCCTTAGGACCTGTAGCGTGCATATCGCCCTGGAACCTTCCCATCTATCTCTTAAGTTGGAAAATTGCCCCTGCCCTTGCCTCCGGCAATACAGTGGTAGCTAAGCCATCTGAAGTTACCCCATACACAGCCTGGATGCTTGGAGAGGTTTGCCAAGCTGCCGGACTGCCACCCGGGGTATTAAATATTGTTCAAGGATTTGGTCACGAAGTAGGCCAGGCATTGACTGAGCATGAAAAAATCCAGGCTATTTCCTTTACTGGAGGAACGGCCACAGGTAAAAAAATAGCTGAAACCGCTGCCCCGGCTTTCAAGAAAATATCGTTGGAGCTGGGTGGTAAAAATCCCAATATAATTTTTGCTGACGCTCCCTACGAGGAGATGCTAGCTACCACTGTCCGATCCAGCTTTGCCAACCAGGGTGAAATTTGTCTATGTGGCTCGAGAATTCTCATTCAAGATGAAATCTATGAGCAGTTTAAGAAAGACTTTATTCGAAAAGTTAGGGGTATTAAGATAGGTGACCCTACAGATCCAAATACTTTTATGGGAGCGATTGTATCAAAAGAGCATTTTCAAAAAATACAAACTTACATTGATTTAGCCGTTGAAGAAGGTGGGCATATTCTAACCGGAGGTAAAGTTATTGAAGGCCAGGGACGCTGTAAAGGCGGCTACTTTATAGAGCCTACGGTAATCGAAGGGCTGTCACAAAGCTGTCGGACAAACCAAGAAGAGATTTTTGGCCCTGTTGTTACGCTGCAAGCTTTTTCCGATGAAATTGAGGCTATGGAATTAGCGAATGATACTATTTATGGCTTATCAGCCACAATTTGGACAGAAAATCTGAGTCGAGCTCACCGTATAGCTGAAAAAATTGAAGCAGGAATCGTGTGGGTCAATACCTGGCTACACCGAGATCTGAGAACACCATTTGGCGGCACAAAACAAAGCGGCATGGGCCGAGAAGGTGGCTATCACGCACTACATTTCTTTACTGAACCTAAGAACATCTGCATTAAATACGATTCTATATGACTATTACCGATACTTCCCGTTTTAGAATTGATATTCACACGCACATCATGCCCAAAAACATACCGAAATGGGCAGACTCATTTGGATATGGCGGCTTCATCTATTTGGAACATCATAAACCTTGCTGTGCGAAAATGATGATTGACGATGAATTTTTTCGAGAAGTACAAGATAATTGCTGGGCACCGGAAACTCGAATTAAAGATTGCAACGAAACAGGAGTCCATGTCCAGGTGCTATCTCCTATCCCTGTTTTATTCCACTACTGGGCCGAGGGGCAGCACGCCTATGACACCTCGCGCTTTTTCAACGACCACATTGCAGGAGTAGTTAATTCTTATCCCGATCGATTCGCAGGACTGGGCACCTTACCTATGCAAGCCCCAGATTTGGCGGTTAAAGAATTAGAACGTTGTATTCTTGAATTAGGACTGAGTGGTGTAGAAATAGGAACACACGTCAATGAACTCAATTTAGATGCTGAAGAATTATTTCCAATCTTCCAACGCGCTGAAGAATTGGGGGCGGCCATTTTCGTACACCCATGGGATATGATGGGTAAGGATCAAATGGAAAAGTACTGGCTACCGTGGCTGGTAGGTATGCCCGCAGAAACCAGTCGAGCTATTTGTTCGATGATCTTTGGAGGTGTTTTTGAGCGACTGCCAGATTTGCGCGTGGCCTTTGCACATGGAGGGGGATCTTTTCCAGGAACGGTAAGCCGCGTTCAACACGGATATGATGTCCGACCGGATTTGTGCGCCGTTAATGAACACAAGGCACCTAAGGATTATCTCGGGCATTTTTATTTAGATTCGCTGGTTCACGATGAGAAAATGCTGCAATACATCATTGATTTAGTAGGAGCCAATCGAATTGCTCTAGGCTCAGATTACCCCTTTCCTTTGGGTGAGCATGTTCCAGGCCAGCTCATTGATTCCATGGATTTATCCTCAGCGGTCAAGGATCAATTAATGCACGGATCCGCTTTAGAGTGGTTAGGGAAATCATTGTCAGATTTTCACCATTCAATAGATTCAAGTACACAAAATCACAAATAATGGAAGCACTTCGGGAAAAGGCCATTACCTTGGATCAACAGGATCCTTTGAAGGCCATGCGGGATGAGTTTTACATACCAAAAATGCCTACAGGTAAAGAGCGAATCTATTTATGCGGAAACTCTCTGGGCTTGCAACCCAAGCGCACCGCCAATTATATCCAACAAGAGCTCGAAGACTGGAAATTCTTAGGCGTTGACGGACATTTTGAAGCGCGTAAACCTTGGATGCCTTATCACGAATTCCTCACCCGGCAAATGGCAGATGTTGTCGGTGGGCAGCCTGAAGAAGTCGTGGTTATGAATAGTCTAACTGTCAATTTGCATTTATTAATGGTTTCCTTTTTTAGGCCTACGAAGGAACGGTTTAAAATCATGATCGAGAAAAATGCCTTCCCATCTGATCAATATGCCGTAAAAAGTCAGCTGGAATTTCACGGGTATGATGCTCAGGCCGGGTTGTTAGAGCTACCCCCTTCTTCCGGCTGTGCATATACCAAAAAAGAAGACCTACTCAAATATATTGATGAACATGGTAGCGAGACCGCTCTCATTTTGCTTTCGGGAGTAAATTATTATTCGGGACAATCATTCCCTCTACAGGAGATCGTTGAAGCTGGACACAAAAAGGGATGCATCGTTGGATTTGATCTCGCGCACGCCGCTGGTAATGTTGATTGCAGATTACATGAGTCGGGCGCAGATTTTGCGGCCTGGTGCACCTATAAATACCTCAACTCAGGTCCTGGAGGCATGTCGGGAGTATTTATCCACGAGCGACATGCAAAAGATTTTGATCTTCCACGCTTTGCCGGTTGGTGGGGCCACGATAAAACCTCTCGTTTTAAGATGCCTGATACTTTTCAACCCGAAGAAGGTGCCGAAGGCTGGCAACTAAGTAATCCACCCATTTTAGCAATGGCGGCATTGCGAGCGAGTTTATCTATTTTCGATGAGGTAGGGATAAAAGAACTACGAAAAAAGTCAGTTGCACTCACTTCTTTTTTTGAATCATGCATACAATCTATCCCTACGGAAAGAATCCAAATTATCACGCCAAAGGAACCTTCAGATAGAGGCTGTCAACTGAGCTTGCGAGTTCAGGGAGGTGATAAATCAATCTTTGAGGCGCTTAGTAATATGGGTGTAGTCAGTGACTGGAGAGAACCGGATGTTATACGTATTGCTCCCGTTCCATTGTATAACTCTTTTCAGGAAGGGGTGCTTTTTGCAGAAAAACTCGAAAAAGCGGTGCTTGCAGACAACTAATTGGATAATCTGGAATTACATGTAAAAGTTATTCATGGGAAAAGAACATTTAGCGATAGTAGGAGCCGGTTTGTGTGGAACGCTGCTTGCTGTAAGGCTTGCGCAACGCGGATTTAAAATAGATCTATACGAAAGAAGGTCTGATCTACGAAAGAGTGATTTGTCAGCGGGACGATCTATAAATTTAGCACTCTCCGACCGAGGGCTAAAGGCGCTTGAAATGATAGGCGCTAAAGAAGAAGTAGATAAACTCATGCTCCCCATGAAAGGTCGTTTACTGCACGACGAAAATGGCCAAACTAAATTGAGCCCATACAGTGGAAGAGAAAACCATCACATTAATTCCATTTCGAGGTCTGGCCTAAATGCGCTATTGCTGGATATGGCAGAAGCACATCCAGAAGTTGAGCTATACTTCAATCATGCTTGCACGTCTTTTGATCCCGAGGCAGCCAAACTTCAGTTTAGAACTGAGTCCGGAACCACAAGTACGAAAACATTTGATCGCGTATTCGGAACTGATGGCGCAGGCTCGGCTATACGCCAAAGTTTTATGGCACGATCTAATCAAATGAGATTTGATTTTTCTCAGTCCTTTCTTACACATGGCTATAAAGAACTATCTTTCCCACCTACTTCCTCTGGCGATTTTGCTGTTTCTCCTGAGGCACTGCATATCTGGCCGCGAAATGATTTTATGATGATTGCCCTGCCCAATCTAGATAAAAGTTTTACCGTAACCTTGTTTCAAGCCTACGAAGGGATATATGGATTTGATTCCTTAAAGGATGACAGCGACATCACTCATTTTTTTAATGAATATTTTCCTGACGCCGTCCCACACATGCCGGAGTTGGTATCGGAATTTCACGAAAACCCTACTTCTTCACTCGGCACGATCAAATGTTCGCCATGGAATATGGGAGACAAAGTGCTCATGATGGGCGATGCCGTGCATGCTATTGTCCCTTTCTATGGGCAAGGTATGAATTGTGCATTTGAGGACGTTTTGGTTTTCGATCGATATTTGGATACATATGGATCAGATTGGAACAAATTATTCAAAGCCTACAGCAAAGAGCGAAAAGTTAATACAGACGCTATTGCAGATCTCGCCCTGGATAATTTTTACGAAATGCAGGATCATGTAAATGACGAAAATTTTGCCAAAAAAAGAGCCCTGGAGATGATCTGGGAAGGTGAAACTAAAGATTATAACAGCAAGTATTCTCTTGTTACTTTTCGTCCAGATATACCCTATAGAAAAGCCTTAGATCAAGGTAGATTCCAGGATGAGTTTCTATTGCGAGCTGTTGATGGTATTTCTACTGTAGAAAAACATCATTCTGATGAAATCTATCAAAAGCTAACAACAGCTCTGCAGCATTTTCGACAGCAGACTGATTGAAAATACAATTATGAGCGATCGCAAGGAAGATAAATCACTGCATCCTACTTTACGACCTAACAGTTGGAGCGAACTTCAGGAAATGCTTTATTACGATTCCTATAATCCACAACTGAAACGAAATCGCTCAGCTTATGTATATCGTGGATTGGACCGTATTGGTTTTGATTTATCGACCACTCTTAATCGTTTAGGTGAATCGCATCTGGAGAAACACTTACTCAGGAATTTTAGAAAATATTCATCGAAAACTCATCGATATTCATCCATCTGGTATCTGATGGCTGTAGCTCAGCACCACGGATTACCCACACGACTTCTAGATTGGACATACTCACCTTTAGTGGCGCTCCACTTTGCGACCGCAAACTTTAATGATTTTCATAAGGACGGAGCGATATGGGCCATAAACTACGTGGATACCAAAAAACAGCTCCCTACGGTATTGCGAGAAACCATCAGACTAGAAGGTTCTCATATTTTTACCGCCGAAATGTTAGATCGATCTGTTAAGGATTTGGCTGAGCTTATGCAATTGAAAAAGGAAGCTTATGCGCTGTTTTTTGAGCCCCCATCAATTGACGACCGGATTGTCAATCAATATGCCGTATTTAGCATGATGTCAGACCCTTCCGCTCTTATTTCAGATTGGGTAAAACAAAAGGATATCCGCTCCTTTAAAATAGAAATACCCGCTCAATTGAAATGGGAAGTGAGGGACAAATTAGATCAATCAAATATTAATGAACGAGTGCTTTTTCCGGGTTTAGATGGATTAGCTACTTGGCTAAAGCGTCATTATTGGGATATTACCCGTTAAGGAGTTACGATTCGGGGATAGGAAAAGCCATTTTTACCGCATTCGAGTTAACTGTCATTTCATGCCCGAATTCTGTTTTTAAGACCGCTTCAAAACTCAAGGTAAGCAGAACAGTCTTAATTCCAGCTTCATTCATTTCGAAGGGTTCCATCTCAAGAATTTGGAATTCTTGATCTGAATTTTCCGCAAACTTTGAACTGTATAAGCCGTTTTGAGGATGTTCGTAATTAATAATCACCTTCCCATGTTGAAATCTATCTTTTACCTTACGCTCTAATAACTCATAAGTGAATCCCGCCTGACCGATTATGGGTTCATTACTAGAATTCAACTCACCGGTAAATAAGATATCCGAAAGCAAAACAGAACTATTATACATTTTAAGATGAACGAGATCCTCTGACCAATTTTCTTTCGCCATAGAGAATGAGTAATCTTCTATCAAATAACCATTCCAATCCCAACGGTCACACTGAACATCAGGCATTTCTGCCACTACAGTGACACTATCTGTTGTCACATTTGAAACTCTTAAAAGGGGCGTAAAGTCTTTATTCTGATCCAAATTAATACGCTTACAGGTATGAATGATATCCCCATCAAGCGTCTCTCCCTTTAAACAAATCAATTCCGAACCCGCACTGTCAAATGTCAACTCAGGACTTGCGGATTGTAAAGCACCTTGGCCTGTTAGCCACTCGAAATTGTATAAATAGTCGCTCAACTGACTAGATTCTAAACGAATCGTATAAGATTTAATGGCATCAGACTGTCGCAAATAGGACCGGTTTCCCGTTTCAAAACGCTCATCGTCAGATAGATTTTCCCCAATTTCATCAGAGTCGAGAAGGATTACCTCCAATGTCGGGCTCATACTATCTATTTGGGATAACTTGCTGTGCAGGTTGTGAAAATCAAACTCATTAGTCTCTACATATGTATAATTGTAGAAATTGGATACACCAGCCTCCCAATCATGAAATTCACCACCAACTGTTCCTCTGAAAAAAACTTCTGGCTCTCCAGTAACATCTTGATACGAAGGCTCTGACTCACAGGCAAAAAGCAAAACCATTCCTAATAAACCTAGAAAAAAACGAATGCTCATATTCATTACTTGATTGAGTACATTAATGTCACACCATAGTGAACCGACCGACTAGAACTGTAATTTTCAATTTGATCATCTACTAATGCCCATCTAGAACGCAATCCAAGCCGCCATTGGGGATGTATGTAATATTGATAATGTGCTTCAACAAATGGTCTCGCATTCCGGTCTGTTTCACTCCAAAACGAACGAGAAGTTGCAACAGGCTCACTTGAACTTCCGCTAAGACGATCTTTATCAGAAATCACTATTTTTTCTTCCTTCCAACGCTCGGCCATAGCCAAAGTTAGTCCCCCTCCGAATCCGAACTGATGACGATTGGTCTGCATAGAAATAAAAAGGGGCAAATCCAACTCAAAACGAGCTGTAGATTCGAGTTCAATTTGTAATTCATTTCGACCGAAATCAAAAACTTCTTGCGTGTAGGTCATCTGTGAACCCGATAGACTACTATATAAAAAGCCGGGCCGGAAAGTAATTCCGAACCGCTTGTTGAACGAATATTGCATCTCCAATAGTAAACCTACATCGCGAATTGTAGCATTTCCTACCATAAGACCTATACCTAATTCAAAGGAGGACTCCTGAGGAGAAGAAACGGGAGTTATTTGAGTAGTATAATTACCTGAGGGCATAGAAGAAAGTAAAGCTAATGGGTATTGAGGCAAAGAAGCTACTTCCTGTTTTATGAGGCCGGACATATAATCCAGCTCATAGGTATTTATAGTTCGGCTATTGAATGAGTCATCTTTGCCTGCTACAATAAAACCAGTAGCACTTTTTGATTGATTTAAAGCTGAAGCGGAAAATGAATAAGGATTTCCGTATAGATTTAATCCTTCACGATCATCCCGATAAGCAGGTAAAATATTATTCCTAATTCCAAATCTTGATTGATGCAGCGAAAGCTCCCCTGCACTTATGTCTGCTTTATCGATCCGATAGCTATCATTCTCATTCGCTCCTATCTCTTCATTAGAGCTCATGGGAACAGCCGTGGACTCAACACCACTTTGATTATTTGAGAAGGAAAAAGGATTGAAAAAAGAATTCGGAACGAAAAGTAAAAATGAAATAACAATAAATAATAGAACGATCCAGCCCCAAACGGCACCTTTCTGACCGCCTTGATCATCTAGCATAGCTTCAAAAGCCTGCCAGTCTTTATGCTGATAGGAAGCGGAATGCTTACCCAGCTTACCTTTAAAAAATTTATCGATTTTACGAGACATTTATTTTTGTATTTTCTTGTTCCAGTGTCAGCAAAATTTTCTGCTGTAATAATTTTCGCGCTTTTGACAGATGCCATTTGGACGTACCTTCACTCATATCCAAAAGATCTGCAATTTCTTGATGCTTTAGATCTTCAAAAACAAAAAGGTTGAAGACAAGCTTAGACTTTTCAGGAAGCGACTGAACCATTTCTAAAATATCATCTGTCCTCATATTCATCTCAGCCAAATTCCAATCTACTGATGCATTTTTATAGAAATAATCCGAAGGATCAAATGGATATTCCCGCTCAGTATGCTTGCTATCCTTTCTAAAAACATCAATACAAGTATTCACCATAATGCGTTTTGCCCAGGCGATAAAATTTTGCTGCTCAGAATAGCTATCCAGGCCATTTAACATTTTCATAAAAGACTTGTGGTACGCTGACACAGCATCATTTCTATTCTTGAGATATCGCATACCTATACCTATCAAATGCCCATGGCAATATTTGTAAAGCTTATGTATAGCTTCGCGGTCTTCGCTTCTACAAGCCGCTATTAAATCATCGGTTACATCCATCTGTTATTGTATACAGGACTTCGATTAGTTCACGCAAAATAAGTTATATATTTGCTTATATCATTAATAACGCCAACAACTCCTTAATGGTTGGTGAGAAACTAAAACTATTTTGAGACCCTTAGCAGATCGCATGAGACCCAAGGTTCTGGACGAATACGTTGGTCAGTCTCAGTTGATGGGTACTGGAGCTACCATTCGGCAATCTATAGAAAGAAATGAGATCCCCTCTATGATCTTATGGGGCCCACCGGGCGTAGGGAAGACTAGTCTAGCTCGGCTCATCGCCAGAGAAACAAAGCGAAAGACCATAGAGCTCAGCGCGATCAATGCGGGCGTAAAAAATATCAGAAGTGCTATTGAATCGGCCGAAAGTTCACATTTTTTTGATCAGCCACCGCCCATCTTATTTATTGATGAAATTCATCGATTTAGCAAAAACCAACAGGATGCCCTCCTCGGCGCTGTAGAGTCAGGGCTTATCGCACTCATCGGTGCGACGACGGAGAACCCCTCATTTGAGATCAATAATGCCCTTTTGAGTCGATGCCAGACATATGTCCTCAACCCCCTTTCGACAGAAGCACTTAAAGACCTCGTTCACCGAGCCCTTGCCGAAGATGAAAAATTGAAATCGCTTGATATTCAAATTCAAGAATGGGATGCTTTGCTTATACATTCAGGGGGAGATGCGCGAAAATTATACAATATTCTAGAACTGGCAGTAAAAGCCGCCCCCGACCAGGAGTCCATCGCCATTACCAATCAACTTATTGAGTCTTGCGTCCAGGAACAGTCCTTCGCTTATGATAAAAAAGGAGAAAACCATTACGATGTCGTTTCTGCCTTCATAAAAAGCATTCGGGGCTCGGATATTGACGCCACCTTATACTGGTTAGCCCGGATGATTAATGCCGGGGAAAAACCCGAATTTATTTGTCGCAGAATGATCATCTCCGCTGCTGAAGATATCGGCCTCGCAAATCCCAATGCTCTTTTACTCGCCAATTCCGCTATGGATAGCATCCGCAAAATTGGTATGCCTGAGGGACGCATCGTCATGTCTGAAGTGGCTATCTACCTCGCCTCCTCCCAAAAAAGCAATTCTGCCTATCTCGCCATCGATCAGGTGCTGGATCACATTCGAAAAAACGGCCCCAAACCCGTTCCCTTACATCTTAGAAACGCCCCGACGGAGCTCATGAAAGAATTAGATTACGGGACTAAGTACATTTACCCACACGATCATCCCGGAAATTTCGCCAAACAGCAGTACTTACCCGATGATCTCAAAAACTTGAAATGGTTTCAGCCTCAATCAAATGCTGCAGAGAATAAAATAAAGCAAAAACAAGACGAGCGTTGGAAAAAACCTTAAAACCTTACCCCCATTAGTTTGAAACCAATCCTATAAATTATATTAGTTTTTAGGGGGTGCCCCCAGCACGCTTATCGAATCTAGTATTTCCCTAATTACTATAATGGGCTGAATTGCCCCTTAAAGTCATATATTCAAAGCTTCATGATCAAAAATCGTGCTGGGGTCGGGCTGTTCAGGGGTTCCGTCCTCGAAATCGCTTTCGCGATTCTCGGACCCCTCCGCCTATCGGCGAGAGGCCCTTACCATCCCTCACCCGGAAAAATTAAAGATCT
>CAZVLN010000050.1:0-14508 GCA_964627995.1 uncultured Saprospiraceae bacterium | reverse complement strand
CAAGCGGATAGCCCGGTCCGCACCGGGGCCTCGGGGCGGACACGGCCAAAAAGCCTAAACTTCAGCGGTCTGTCCCTGTTGCTCGTACCACCCATTAACTAAATATTGGCAGGCCGTATTGAAGGAACGATTGACGATAATTGCAGTAGAAATATCCATGTCACTCAACGAATCTTTGCGAACAACTGTGGAGGATATCGACTGAATAAATGCGGCGTCTTTTAGCTTGACGGCTTCCATGAGCTCACCATACGCCTGAGTTGGTGGAAGGTCGGGGGTAGCATGAATCTCACGACTCATGAGCAGACTCAATTGCACAAAGCGATTCCGAAAATCCGCGTAGGCTCGGCGTAGGAAAGCCGAATCGGACTCTTCAAATTCAGTTAGATTGTGCTGAATATCTTTCATCGTCTTACACGCGTGAAGCAATAATCTGGACGCATGGGTATAATGCTGAATCCGCTCAGACTCTTCTTCGGTGGTTTCGTGAGACTGAATATCAGAAGCAAATTTGAAAATTTGGCCTTGAAGTAATTTTAAGCGTTCGTATCTCTCATTTAAATTTCTCTTTTTCCGGTGTAACTTCTCCCCTTTACTTGGCCATATCAGTGTCTCATCAATTTTTAGGGACGCCAAATGAAATCCAATGCATCGACGGAGTAAATGATCCGTTTCTTTTCTCAAGGCCGTAACGGCCGGCTCCACCACTTCTGCTGTAGTTTGCCCAATATATTTTGTGACTCGATTTTGAGGGTCAGGAAGCCACTTGAGAATCAAGCGAGCGAGCACACCCATAAATGGGAAAAAAATGAGGATTCCGAAAAAATTGAACAGGGTGTGAAATAAAGCAAGAGCCAGCACAGGTTCTTGATCAATCGAAATAATAAGGTTGACCACCTTTAACAATCCTGGAAGAATAATTAGGGCAATAATGCCCGTAATCAAGTTAAAAATTAAATGGCTCAATGCAACCCGCCATTTTAATCGCCCCCCTCCTAAAGCACCGAGTAAAATTGTAATAGTCGTACCAATATTGGATCCAATGACCATTAAAGCGGCTAACTCAAATGTTATAATGTCAGCAAATAGGGCCGTGAGAACCACGGCTAAAGTGGCGGAGCTGGACTGCATCAGCGCTGTAAGACCAATACCTAATAGCAGAAATATAATCCCACTTAAATCAACAAATTCCGCAATATCAATTTGCAGGGCCACATCCTCAATACTGCCTTTCATGTGGTCCAGGCCCAGAAATAAAAATCCGAATCCAACAATCAATTTACTGATTGGAACGTACCGCTCCGATTGACCGAAAAAGATAATACCCAAACCACCTACTCCCAGCAGAGGAAGCGCAATACTCTCAATTTCTACTTTAAACCCCAATGCAGCTACGATCCAGGCTGTCATACTCGTACCCAAATTAGAACCCAGAATAACCGCAATGGCATTCGGCATACTCATCAACCCGGCACCAACAAAAGCCAGTAACATGAGTGAAATGGCAGAGCTGCTTTGGAGTATGGCTGTAGACACTGTTCCGGTCAACAGCGCGCGAAATCGAGTACCTGTGTAGCGACGCAAAAATATGCGAAACGCTCGGCCGGATAATTGGCGAATCGATTCTTCCATCAGATACATCGCAAAGATGAAAATACCTACGCCTGCCAAAAACCGCCAAAAGTCAAAATCACCCATGTCTAAATCTAATCATTTCCTCTTTTTTAACAAATATTTGTTTTGATTTCCATGCAGGGAACATTATTTAGATCGCAACTAATCTATTCCTTATGTGCTGGAAGTCACAAATAAGTTTGGATAGTCTGCATTATATTTAAGGTATGAAAAAATTCATCATTTTCGCTTTGATTTCCTTTGGTGCATTAGCACATTCGATGGTAGGGCAAACGGCTTTCCCGTTCGACCTCCAATTGCAGCCCGTTGCAATTCCAAATTTGCCCGGCTTACACTCGTTTGCCCACGGTCAGCACGAGGGACAGTATCTCATTGTAGGCGGACGAAGGGATGGACTGCATGCCCGACAACCATTTCGCTCCTTCCCCGCAAGTCAAAACAATACGGAGCTTTTTGTGATCTCCCCAGAAACGCAAACCTTAAAAAGCGTTACTATTACTGGACTCCCGGTGGACATAGCTGAACAACTGCAGTCGACCAATATGAATTACTTTCAGGATGGTGATATTCTGTATATCATTGGGGGCTATGGTTATTCAGAACAGAATGGCGATCACATCACCTTTCCATACTTAACGGCAATAAAAGTCCCGGAAATCATAGGAGCCATCGAGAATGGGGAGCCTATCGCTCCGCATATCCAGCAGATAGAACATCAGCAAATGGCAGTTACCGGCGGACACCTTGGAAAACTGGGAGACTCCTTTTATCTCATCGGTGGACATCGCTTTGATGGTCGGTATAATCCGATGAACGGGCCCTCGTTTGTGCAAGAGTATACGGATGCCATTCGCAAATTCAACCTTGAGTGGAGTGGTAATCAGATGCAAATTTCAAATTTAGAAGAGACTGTCGATCCGATGCATCTCCATCGACGTGATTACAATTTATTGAATCGAATAACACCGAACGGACAACAAAGCTTTGTGATTTCCTCTGGTGTCTTCCAGCGTCAGGCGGATTTGCCCTTTTTATATCCGGTTGAAATCTATGCAGATGACTATGTGCCACGAACAGACTTCAATCAATTCCTTAGTAATTACCACAGTGCCAAGGTAGCCATGTATGATTCGGCTACCCAGCACATGGAGTATCTCTTTTTTGGCGGGATGGCACAGTATTATTATGAAGGAGATCAGTTGGTTCAAGACCAACAAGTACCCTTCGTAAAAACAATCAGTCGAGTTTCCTTAAGTCCGGATGGCGAATACACAGAATATGTGATGGACCAACAAATGCCTGGCCTTGAGGGAGCCTCATCGGAGTTTTTGATAAACCCAAACTTGGGTCTAGGTGAGTCTTCAGTGTTAGCTTTTCATAGTGAATCAGCAGACACCATAGATCTCGGTTATATTCTTGGAGGTATTTATAGTCAAAGTCGCAATCCCTTTATGCAGAACAACACAGAAGATACAGAAGCGCGCGATGTGCTGTATTTCGTGCGTTTGATTCCCAAGTCTACGACGCAAAGCGAAGATCAGGTAGTGGATCGGCCGCATCTCTACCAGTTAAAAGTATTTCCTAATCCCAGTGCCGGGGCTTTTACTTTGTCTATTTCCGGACCTTCATTTGAGCAAGCGCATTATTTCATATCCACACCAGATGGCCGCTGGATCGATCGGGGAGAAATTCGACCGGAGGAGCTTTATGAGGGGCAAATCCAGTTTGCGATTGACCCCAGTATAGGGTCAGACTCCTTATTTATCACTCTCGTAGTAGACCACACTTATTACCTAAGCGAAAAACTTATACTACAGAAATAAACTACAATTCTGCATCCCTAACTCATTCCCAAAATGGGTCGGTCCATAGTGCACAGATATCATCACCAGACTCGGGCAAGACTAAAACCTCTATCTTTTTGGGATGATGGTCTTGAAGTTCCATAAAAAGTTTCCTCTCCTGCCAGCGAATAAATGCACGTAAGCTATCCTTTAGGTTCCGTACCGAGGTGGAGCTTTTTGTAGACTTAGCTTTTACCCATGTATTTGATAAAGATTGGTATTTCTTACGAAATTCCAACGCCCAGGGATCAGAACCCGGAAGAAGATCTTCAAGGAGCGAATGCAGACGCTCTCGATGAGCTCGCCAGTAAGAATCATAAAAGTGAATAATAAAGTCATGCATCCTCCCGGGATGTACCTCATTTCGAAGGCCCTTTTCCAATAAAAGGCAAAACATAAGTCCCTTATGGTTCGCCCGGCTGAGCGGCTGCAGAGCCGAGTGGCGTCGGAGAGGATTCGGATCGGTATTTTTCATAGAAATCAGAAGAAATTAAAAGTCACATCAAGTGGCTCGACTTGCCCTACCTAAGAAAGTACACTGGGTAAAGCCTTTACCTCCTCTACTCTGCTACAGAATTTGAAATATTTCCCATGACCTGACTCATTTTATTGAGTATACGTGCTTTGTCGCCAAGTTCATAAGTATCTGCCAGGTTTTTGGGGTCGTGGTAAGACAGGTACGTCTTCCCCTCTTGCTCATAGACCAGCATTCGCAAGGGTAGATCCAATCCAATGCCCTGATCTTTTTGCATCAATTGACTACCTACTTTGGGATTGCCAAAAATCAGTAAATGGGTAGGAGCTAACTCCATCCCACTCATTTCAGCGCCTTTGCTGTGGGGTACTTCAGCTATAATTTTGAGATCCATCGCTTGAATGGTCGATTTCAACTCCTCAACAGTGGTTTGAAAATCGTGCTTAGACGTTTTGGTAATGGGCTGCTGTGCATGAACACTGCACACCATGCCAAAAAGCATTCCGAAAATAAAAAGTATATTTTTCATCTGTATAGTTTCGTTATTAACGTATTCAAGTCGCATTCCTTACTTTTTAGAAAGAAATTCTTTAGTGTATGAGCGACACAATTCATCTACTTTTTGAGCCACCTCCATCGATTTACTAGCGGCTGTATCCGTCGATTTTGGTTTCTCATTCTTATAATACGCTCCATTTTCGAGAGTATCATTAGGAGACTTGGTCAGGAAAAGTAGCGTTTGAGCTCCTTGAATTGGTGACTTTCCAAACCAGTCAAAAAATTTCCGTACTATCCAATTTCCTTCTCGACCTAATTCGGTACTCACCAGTCCGGGGTGCTGTGAATAGGCATAAATATCGCGATCAGCAAACTCCTTTGCCCACCAACGCGTAAGTAAAATAATACCCAACTTGGATTGACGATAGGCTCTAAACCCACTATAAGATTTTTTGAATTCCGGATCATCTGCATACAGCTTTCCCTGGTGTAGCGCAGAAGCCGTTTGAATGAGTTTGCCGCCCGATTTTAACCGATCTTTTAATCGATGTGCAATAATGTAGGGAGCCAATAAATTAACTTGTAGGGTTTTTTCTATTTCGTCCTCGGTTTCTTCTCTGGAAAAAGACCACAGGCCTGCATTATTAATGATCGCATCCAACTTTCCATATTCCCGTTCTATTTTCTCGCAGGCTTGAACGATAGATTCCATAGAAGCCAAATCGCAAAAAACGATTTCCAGCCGTGGAAGTAAGTCACCTGCTTCTTTGGAAACCGCTTCCCGCAATAGATCAGATTTTTTATCAGAACGGCTTGCCACGATCACACGAAACCCACTTTTGATCAAGTCTATGACGGCCGCTTTACCTAATCCAGATGTACCGCCGGTAAAGAAAAGTTGCTTTTTAAATTGTGGTTGTCCTACCATATTTTTTTTCAAAGATAAGGGAATTCTCCATGCTATATCCGCCAGGGATAGCAGCGATAGGGACGGGACGGGCGGACGATGCAGCCGTAAAGCGAGGAGGCGACCCATGGAAGCCCTACGCAGCTTCAAATCCGCTGTAGCGAATTGAGGGGCCGCGGAACGCGTCACCTTTAGATAAAAAATCAGTTTTATTTTTACCGATGATTAATGATATACACGAATTTTCATACATACGGATGCCGACCGGGCGGCCCGGCACTACAAGCGAATAGCCCGACCCCGCCATTTAGCGGGGGGCGGCATAAAAGAAGAAAAAATGGACAAGGTTCAAAAGTACTTGCCTTAGCTATTCGAGCTGATTTATAATCAATTCAGGACTTAGCTAACTTAATATTGGAGTAGCTTGACTCCTTTATCCATAAAGACAAATTGGTAGATCAGGAGAATTTAGAAAATAAATATCTACGACCCGCTGCTCGAAACCCCAATAACAAGAGCAGTTGAGCAATGCCATAGGTCAACATTACGAGTTCGGGTTTCCAGGTAGCCAATATGTGCCAATCTAAGGGCGGGATAAATCGTCCGTAAGCCAACAAGAAATCAGAAATCACAAAAAATATTGCCCCTCCAATAATAAGCCCAGAATACGGACGAACCAGTGAGCTGAACTGCAACATCATGAGAATGACGACCGTGTAAATCAAAATGGGCCATTGGAAATCTGCGTGAAAATGACCGATATAATAGCCTACAACAACACCTATAAGGAGGGTTAAAATCGCTCGAATCCAAAAGTGAAAACCCTTAAGTTTTATCCCAATATTTGCCATGAGAAACATATACGAGATATGTGCCCACAAGAAGGCAATCAATCCGGTTAAAAAAAGATCCGTCAATAGAATGATATCGCCCACCCAGGATAGAAAGAGCGCTAAAAAGTGTAATCGGAAAGCGTATTTATGCTTGTAGTTTGCGGTATTCCATAACACTATGAGTAAGGTAGCCATTAAAGAAGGCTTACTGAACGCCCTGTAGGAATCGAGATCCTGATGGATAAAAAAGATATCAAGCAATAAGATGATTGCATATACAAATATCCAAACCCAATCTTTAGAATCCAGTATCCGCAGATGTGCGCGTTGACTATTCATGAGCCATAATTTTGAATATAAGTGTATAAACGAATGAATGCTGTGAGCAATAAACTCAATAACAGCATTGTCGTCAAAGGTATATAAATTTGGGTATTCCCCTTATCAATATGAATATCTCCAGGTAAATTCCCCAGCTGATCAAGAAGTGGAATTCGGCCTAAAACATATAATAAGACACCGCAAATAAAAATTAGCATCCCAATACCTATTAGCCATTTTCCAAGCTCATGTGCCATGCAAATATTTTGTGGAAAAATAAGAAAAAACCAATAAACACTATCTATGTATAAGAATGAATTACACCGATAATTTATTCAATAGATAAGAAACCATCAAATTAGAAACTATCCCTTAACTAAGGCAATCTCCAGAGCATTAAGCTCTATTTTTGAGAGCAGTTCCAATTTACCTGCTTCATACAAGCTATCTAAGCCCAATAAGGCTTTGCGATCTGAAACAGGTTTATAATTATTATAATCCTGGAATCGAACGCCCGCAACTACAGTATCTTTGATAGAGGCGCGAAAACGAGCTCCACCACCATTGACCTCAAAGTTATAGGCTAAATAATCCATGGTGTGTTCTGTATCGTGTATCCAATACATGTATTCATCCTGATAGTCTGCCCCTCCATTCTCTTCAGCAAAACTTACTCGAATGCGATGATAGGGTTCGTCATTGACTGTAGTTTCATCTACATATTTAGCTTGAACTGCCGGATCTTGTAAAGCCTCTGGTAGGAGTGCAAAGTACACTACAGAATGAATGGATTCAGAGATAGCATTTGCCTTTTTCTCAGTAAGCAACTGCCGCTCAGCATCAAGTGTTCGAAATGTACTATCTGGCCATACTTGATCTATAACGCGAACCCCTGAACTATCAACATATTGACGCTGGTAATAATAATTGTGACCATCTCTTTTAATAAAAAAGTCCTTACCCCGAAAGTCAAACTCGACTTCAGCGTTTTTTAAAGCCTCACTACCATGCGCTGTAATTGCTTTTTGAAGCCATTCTTCACCTTTTTCCATCATAGCTGATGAATCTGTGGATTCTGCTTTAGAAGAATCTTTATCGGATTGACATCCCAGAAGTAATGCTAAGGGTACGAACAATATAAATAATCGGTTTTTCATATACTTAATTTTGTACTATTCGATAAAAGATACAAAATCTACAGAGAATTGAGCAATTTTTTGGCGAGCAAATTTGCTGAAGGAGGGTTTTTCCTTAACCACAGTTCCGGCTCAATCAATTCCAATTCCCCCAACCACCAACCTCCAACGCTCGCCTTCACCAGGTCGACGCGGGCGTATAGCGGTTTTTCATCCAGCGGTTCTAACCATGACAGAGCCAACTCGATTTCAGCTAAGGAGGCCTGGTAAGAGTCTACACGCCCGCCGTGATCATCTTGAACGCGATAGTCCCCCTTTTTTGGTCTCTTTAGTATCGAGTGGGTATATGTTCCTCCGATGAGAACATGACTTACTTCTCCAAAGGACTGGATACTAGGCACAAAAGGTTGGACGATCATATCCTTTTCGGCTAAGCACTTTATCATGGGCTGACGGTCCCTGTATTTATCTTTCACATTCCATTGAAACGTATCTAGGGCAGCGCCGCCAACAACCGGCTTGATGACTAGATGCTCCGAATGGAGCTCCCCGGCCCAATCCTTCTCAGACCAGGAAGTACCTGCCTCTATAAGACGCGTAGGAACCACTGCTCGGCCCTCATCTGCATAGCGCATCAAATACCGCTTATCCATATTGTCCCGCACCTGAGCAATAGAATTAAAAAATCTAGTTTGCCCCTCTACCCGATCAAGCCATTCCGAAAATTCGACTGGGTATCGATAGTAATCCCAAATAGAGGAAAAAATTGCCGCATCAAAATGCGAAAAGTCTACATCTTGCTGGGTCCACCCCACCTTGGTCACCTTCGCTCCCAGCGATTTAAGTGCGCTGACCAGCAATCCGTCTTCGAGAAGTATTTGATCAATGTACCAGTTAGTCTCGGCCGGTTGGATATACTTTTCTTCAGTAAGCAGTGCGATATGCGGTCCTTTGTTATTTGTCATTTTTATGTTCTAATTTATTCGCATCTACCAAAAGCTCCTGCAACCGCTTGTCCACCTCTTCAGGTTTATCCTTTTGAAAACGGCCGCCTAGCTCTTCCGATAGGAAGTGTTCGATTTCAGCGTACATCGCCATGCGGTTTACCGGCTTTCGGAAGCCATGTCCCTCGTCCTCCGCTAATAAATAAGAGACATGTTTATTCTTTTCCACCAGTGCTTTCACAATTTGATCGGACTCGGCCTGTTTCACCCGGGGATCATTAGCACCCTGTACGATCAGTAATGGTTTTCGGATTTTATCCACATGAAATAAAGGGCTTGCTTCGCGTATGAGAGCCTGACCCTCAGGCGTGTTCGGATCGCCAACCATACCATACAAAAATGCTCTTCCAGCCTCCCAATAAGGCGGAATAGACTCTAACAAGGTAAAGATATTGCTTGGCCCAACAATATCTACACCGCAGGCGTAAAGCTCGGGCGTGAAAGCAAGTCCAGCTAATGTAGCGTAGCCTCCATAGCTGCCGCCCATGATTCCAATTCGGTCGGCATCGGCAATTTCCTCATCAATCAGGTACTTTACCCCAAAGGTGATATCGTCTTGCATCAAACGTCCCCATTCCAGATCGCCAGCATTCAAAAAAGATTTTCCATAGCCACCACTCGCTCGAAAATTGGGTTGTAAAACAGCGTAACCCCGATTTGCTAAGAATTGAACCAAGGGATGATATCCCCAATAATCCCGGGGGCCTTTCGGCCCTCCATGCACAAGTACCACTGTAGGTAATTTTTTACTTCCCTCTCCTTTCGGCAAGGTCAAAAAGGCTGGAATATCCATTCCATCTGAACTGGCATAGCGGATCGATTTCATAGGAGCTAAAAAAGACTCAACTTCAGCTAGCCTGGGGCGAGGCGTATATACTTTTACTAGTACATCTTCCGCAGGAATATACAGCCAGGTGGAAGAGGCAAATCTATCCCCGGTTAAACCAATTAGAAATCGAGTATACGTTGTATCACTGCTCTGGAAGTGTACTTCTCGATCTGGAAATTTTTCTTGAAGTTCTTCATCATAGGCCGCCCATTTTTCATCTTTCCAATAGACCCGTTCCTTTTCATCCGTGTAAATCGTAGAAATTATTTCTCTAGTGTGTCGATGAAACATCACGTCATTCAGGTCTACCCGATTTTCAGGATCTGACTCGATGTCTTTCACTTCTCCACTTTCGGGATGCAGCTTACACAGGGTTAGTAAATCGCGTTCGCCCTGATTCGTTACCATATACATTTCTTCATTTTCAGGCGTCCAGCCAACCACCGAAGCAGATTCCGAAACCGGCACTTTAAATATAGACTTTAGATCACGGCCCTCTTTGTACAGAATTTCCGTATTGCCCTTCTCATCTGTTTGATAAAACCCCCTCAAGGTATCCGCCCAGTCAAAAATATACCCCGTCATTCGATCCGTATTGGTATAGTGTCGTGTCAAATGACCATCAGACAAGCTCAGGGCATACAGGTCATGCCAAGCCGCATCCCTGTCATTCAATCCAATCCAAAATAAATCCGGATCTGTCCATGCAGCCTGATATATACGAGCCGTGACAGACGCAAATGGAGTGAGGTTCCTTGAAGGAGGAACTCCTCCGGGCCCCTTTTCCTTATGGGGATCCACCGCGTAAATATTGATATTCTCATCTCCGTCTTTGTCCAGCGCGTACACGATATATTTCCCGTCTCTGGACCAAAAGTAACCGGAAAGAGGCCGTTCAGAAGCTGTAACAGGTTTTGCAGTCTCCATATCATCCCCTAAGGCTTTCACCCAGACATTTAAAATCCCCTGATACGGCTTCAAAAATGAAATAAGCGTCCCATCTGGACTTAACTTCCCTCCTTCCATTTCTGGATTATCAAAAAAAACGGCGCGATCTATTAATGGCGGTTGCTGTTCCTGACTATTTGCATTACTCATATCAGTATTATTTTAAGGAGTGTTACAGACCTCAATAATACAATGAAATTCTCATTTTTTATAGGGGCGATCCGTACCCAATCCCATGGGTACGGCGCTACGCTTTAGGCTCCACATTCGTTCGGTCTCTCCCAAGGTATTGGTAGAGACTCCACCGCCTAAAGGCGGAGGACCTGTCGCATCGCTATCGCAAAATGAAGGGCCTGTTACTCGTAGTCGCAGATATTTGGTCATTCCGGTGAAAGCTCTCAAATAGTAATGTCCATTACTATTCATCCCATCGGACTAAAGTGGACAGCACTTAGGCATATCAAAAAAAAGCCCTGCATGAATCATGCAGGGCTTTACTATTTAAAAGAGAAGTAACTTAAAATTTCTTACTCCATGAAAATCATCTTCTTCACGGCACTGTATTCGCCACTTTCTAAACGGTAATACAATAATCCGCTGCCCGATAGGTCAGAACGAGACAATTCAATTTGATTCGTTCCTTTGTCAAATTGTCCGCTGATCTCATTGATGACTTTTCCTGCGCCGTCAAAAATTGTCAGCGTCGCCTGATTAGCCTCAGGAAGATCAAAGCGAATCATAGTCTTACTTTCAAACGGGTTTGGCGTATTTTGATATAACGCAAACTCTTTTGCAGTAGATGACTCGAAACGCAAGTCAACCGATCTAGTAGAAGTACCCACATAAGCCTCTTTAGACGTAATGGCGCTAGAAAGCGCAAGGGCATCACTCAATCTAACATCTGCTGTTGCTCGCACGCGGACTGTGAATAGCACCTCATCGGCATCTACATTCAATCCGTTTACAACGTGCCAGCTCATCGTCATATGCTCATCGAAAATCGCATAATTAGACTTACTCATATCTAAAGCACCAGACTCAACACCTTCGACCCTTAGGTCTACTAGATCCCATGTCAACTGATATCCGTACACATTCGTAAACATTTCACTGCGGATTGGCAAGTCAAACGTTTGTCCAGCTTCTAAAATCACATCATTTGCCTGGAATACAAGCGCATTGCTTCTACCCTCGGCCTCATTCGCCATAAGCTCATTCGGAACTGAACTTCCATCTATATCACCAACTTTAACACCTACAAAGTCTTGATCAGTCACATCTTCTGTTAAGTCAATGATTGAGATCTGCTCTGCATAATTGCGAGGTAATAAGCCTTGCGTAAGTTGCTCGGTGGCATCGACAAAGCGCCAGCTTTCGTTATTCGGGAAGTTTGGCTCAATACCTAATATCACACGTCGTAACTCTACGATATCTGCACCTGTCACCCGCTCATCATCATTCACATTTGCTGCGATTAATGTATACGGATTCACTATAGGGTCCAGACCCAAGATGTGTCGTTGCATTAATAAGATGTCATAGGTATTTACACCGTTCAATGGATCATCATTCTTGCGTGCGGCCAAAGTATATGATTGACCTTCATTAGCATGGAATAAGAATCCACCGTCAGCTTGTGTCTGACGGAATACTGGTGTAGGGGCAGACATATCATCTAATCTCATCTCTACGCGCTGTACTCCTTGTCCATTATGTGCATTGCTCTCTACATTTCCAGAAATGGAAGGTAAAGAAGGATCGCCACATACTCCGCTTGGATCCTGAATACGAATACTAGTGATTACAAAATCCTGGTTACCAACGGCATCCGTTGCCCATACTTCAACTTCCTTCGTACCGAGACCATCTTCACAACAGAAGGTAGTAATGGTATCGTTGACGTCAGCAGAGTAACTAAGCTGAACAGGACCACAATTGTCAAAACTACCTGCATCGAATAGATCTACATTGACATCAATGCAACCGGCAGACGGCATAACAACTGTAGCCAGTCCGTTGATCACAAGAGGAGTTGGAAGTTTACAGTCTTCCACCGTAAACAAGTATTGGCAAGTTCCAATATTACCACACATGTCTTCAATAATCCATGTGATTCTATGAGTACCAAATGGATAAAATCCACTGGCATCCAGTCCAGAACCTACGATGTCGTCATTAGGATTATTACCCGCATTGAACGGCTTCACTCTCCAAGTTACGTTTAAGAAGTCCTGTGGTGTACAATCTTCTACTTCCTGTACGAGATTCGCAAATCCAGTACATCCTACAGCAGCTGTGTCGCAAAAAGTGACATCATCACATGCTAGCAACTCAGGCGCCTGGTCGTCATTGACCTTAATCGTCTGCGTATAAGTGAACGTCAAATTATCACCATTGTCATCTGTCTGACACCAGTCAAGTACCGTCCAGGTTCTCAATATTTTGAAACAAGCGTCGGGCGTCACCTCAAATACCTCATCGTCAAAACGAATGGCAATTTGAGAACAGCCGTTTATATTATCAATTTCAGGCTCACCGGTAGCGTCTGGATCTGTGCTGTAGTCTCCATTCTCATCGCAAGCTAGCTCTCGGTCTCTTGGCCAATCTATTGCCTGTTCAGTTAAAGGAGAACATTGTCGAACTAATAGCTGCTGGAAAGCAGTACTAGCATTCCCATCTGCATCAGTGGCACGGAATGTACGTATGATCAAGCCAGTGCCGCAATCGTCGCGCTCATCCGAATAATCTGATGTTACTTCAAGTGTACAATTATCCTGTGCAAATCCGTCCAGGAACTCATAGGTCGGTACTGTAGGATCATACTGATTATTGTTCAAACATTCGCGCTCTAAATTTTCGTCGAAAATCTGACGTGTCTGTCTCACTTCACCATTCGTCAAGTTAGCTACTGTACCGAACTCATCTAAATTCCATTCATCGAATGGATACGCACAGCTGATCGTCAAATCACGTGGAGCAACGATAGCTGGTGGCAATTTATCCTCTACAGTAACATTCACCATACAAGTATTTTGATTTCCGTTCACATCTGTTACACGGAATAATACTTGTACTGGATTACGATCTAAGTCCGCACAACAGAACTCTACAAACTCTTTAAAGAAGAATGTAGCAGGCTCACAATCAAATTCTCTATCCATGCGTCGTACTTCGGTACGTAAAATTCCACAGTTATCATAGCTACCGTCTTCAAATGTTGGCCAGAATACACGTGCAGTTCCATCGGCACCTAAAGATACCTTAGTGTTTTCATCACAAACTGCTACCGGAGGAATTGCATCAACCACAACCAAAGTTTGCTCACAGGTATTTTCATTACCACAACCATCAAAAGCTGTGTATGTAAGTGTATGAGTTCCAATAGGAAGATTGATGATTTGGAATACCCCATTAGGGAAAGAAATCAATTCACCAGCACTACTTTCTACTGTCCAACTCACATCTGAAGGTGAGCATTCATCTGTAATATTACCCGTAATATCAGGTACACTATAATTGGCTGTGCAACTATTTGAACCTGTAGATACGGTTGCTGTCGGTGGACAAACTACCTCAGGCCCCTCAGTATCTTCAACCTTAATAAGCTGCTGAAATTCCAAGGTCTCACTCGTACACCAGTCAATAAATGTCCAATCTCTTAAGATCTTAAATGTTCCTTCACAAACTTCAATTACGTGATCCTTTGAAGTCGTCAAAAGATTATCACAAATTGCAGCATTTGGAGCCCCTGTTTCTTCGGGATCTGGATAACCATTACCATTAAGGTCCCAGTTTCCACCGTCACAAGCCAATGCAGGCTGATCTAATCCGTCAAAATTTGGAGGTATCGTTATATCCTCAAGCGAAGATCGAATCACATCGATTGTATCTTGACAGCTGGTCGTATTCCCACTTTCGTCTACTACTGTCCAACTTCTAAATACTCGACTTGAAAATTCACTATCGCAATCAGAAATTTCTACAATCTCGTCTTCATAACTCGCAGTTACATCACCACATGGGTCAAAACCAGATACCTGATAGGTATTCTCATCGATTAAGATGGGAGTCCCAGTAA
>CAZVLN010000049.1:0-14760 GCA_964627995.1 uncultured Saprospiraceae bacterium | reverse complement strand
CTTTCATCTGATCCTCCCAGTCTGTCAGGGATAACTTTCGTGCATCTCGTTTCATGGTGCAAAGGTACAGGTTTTCGGGAGAAGGGGGTAAAGGTCGCAGGTCGAAAGTTGAAAGTTGAAAGTTGAAAGTTGAAGGTCGCAGGAGGATGAGGTGGAAAACTAACAGGCGGGGAGCTCTTGAGAAATAAAAATTAGTCACTAAACAAAATAAGAGGAGACGTATATGTCAATGTAAGATGGCGATCGTTGAAATAAGGGAAAGCGATATGCAAAACAATTAGAAGGTCCTGCGGATTGAAAATACCAAAATGTGCGACATTCCTATATCTTTGCAAAAATTTGTCGTATTGAAACCTTATCGAGAACATAACCGCTGGCGCTGGTATGTGGCGGTCGCTGCCGCTCTTATTGTAGGGCTTAGCATTTGGTACACTTCGTTTCTCGTGGAGCGCCTGGAAGAAAGTGAGCGCAATAAGGTGGAGATTTTCAAATATTCTATACAGTCCCTTGCGAAGGCCAGCATGGACAATTTAGATCAAGATATTGGGCTACAGTACGAAGCGAGCGTGCGGGCGGCGGAAGGCATTCCCATGTTGCTGGTCGACGAAACGGGTGCCATAAGTGGGGCTTATAATTTTTCTGATAGTTTGACAGAAAAAGAACAGGAGCGTTGGTTAGAGAAAATCAAGGAAAATGGTCCAGAGCCCATAATAAACAATGATCCGTTTGCAGGCTATGCCAAATACATTTATTACACGCAATCGCGCACCTTACAGTTATTATCTTATTTCCCCATCATCCAGGTGCTACTTCTGACCGTATTTATTGCCATCAGCTATATGGGGCTGCGTGCCTCGAGAAAAGAGCAGCAGAATCGGATTTGGGTGGGTATGGCGAAAGAGACGGCGCATCAATTGGGCACTCCCATCAGTGCGATTATGGCCTGGCTGGAGCTCTTAAAGGGTATGAATATCTCTGACGAGGAGGTCGTCGATATATTGGGTGAACTAAAAAATGACGTTGGACGTTTGGAGCTTATTGCTGATCGATTTTCTAAAATGGGTTCGCAGCCCGAATTGGAAAAGGTCGACATTCGCCCCTCCTTGCAAAAGATCGTCAATTACATGGATAAACGAGCACCAAAAAAAGTGTATTTTATCTACGAGCCGCCCCCTGAACCCATAGCTGTAAACATAAATCCACCTATTTTTGAGTGGGTTATTGAAAATATCATACGGAATGCTCTGGATGCTCTGGAAGGTCGAGGAGAGATTACGCTTGACGTCATCGAACTCAACCGCGAAGTTCAAATTGACTTATCAGACACCGGTAAAGGCATTCCGGCCAAATTGCATCAAAAGGTATTCCAACCTGGCTTCTCGACCAAGAAGCGTGGGTGGGGACTTGGCTTGTCGCTAGCAAAGCGCATCGTAGAAGAATATCACAATGGTGAAATCTTTGTCAAGAAATCTGCGGCCGGTGAAGGAACGACATTCTCAATTGTGCTTCCAAAAGCCACATCCTAAGCAGGAATTCGCAGGGCAAATAAATTCTTGTCCCATTATTTGCGGGAAATAAAAAATCACCTTTACACAACGCTCGAACTTTATTACCTTTGAGCATCTATTTAAAAAATGGCTTTATAAAAACACACATTTATGAGCAACCCGAATAAAAACACCTCTAGCTCTTTGACTTCATATGGTATTGAAAGAGCTACGGAATATTGGAATCTAAGTCCTGAAGAATTAGTAGAGCACAGTATAAAAAAGGGCTTAGGAAAGCTCACTGAAAGTGGTGCCATAGCTATCAACACGGGCAAGTTTACCGGCCGGTCACCCAAAGACCGTTTTATCGTAAAAGATGATTACACTCAAGGCACGGTAGACTGGAATGATATCAATATGCCATTCTCCGCCGAAAAATTCGATCAACTTGAGCGAAAAATGATAGATTACATGGGCGGCAAAGAGCTATATGTGCGCGATGCCTATGCCTGTGCAGATAAAAATTACGCCTTGAGCCTGCGCTTGGTTTCAGAATACCCCTGGAGTAATCAGTTTGCTTATAATATGTTTCTCCGTCCTACGGCCGAAGAACTTACCGGTTTTGATCCCGAGTGGACTATTTTAAATGCTCCCGAGTTTTTAGCCGACCCAGAATTAGACGGTACACGCCAGGAAAACTTTGCCATCATCAGTTTTACTAAAAAAAGAATTCTGATAGGAGGAACCGGGTATACAGGTGAAATTAAAAAGGGAATTTTCTCTGTTTTAAATTGTATTCTACCTCATGAAAAACAAGTGCTGAGTATGCACTGTTCTGCCAACACCAACGAGGCTGGCGACACAGCTATATTTTTTGGTTTATCAGGCACTGGAAAAACAACCTTATCAGCCTCTTCGGACCGCCTGTTAATCGGCGACGATGAACACGGATGGTCAGATGAGGGCGTGTTCAACTTTGAAGGGGGCTGCTACGCAAAAGCCATTGATCTTTCTGAAGATAAAGAACCTGAAATTTACCGTGCGATAAAGCATCGGGCCATATTGGAAAATATCGGTTTTCACGAGGGGACTCGAGATCCGGATTATACTGATGACAGCATCACTCAAAATACTCGTGTATCCTACCCCATTGATCACATAGAAAATGCAAAAATTCCATCCGTTGGGAAGCATCCTAATAATATTTTCTTTTTGACTTGTGATGCCTTTGGCGTACTGCCTCCCATTAGCAAGCTTACGCGTGGACAGGCGATGTATCACTTCATTTCAGGCTATACGGCAAAAGTTGCAGGCACTGAGGAAGGAATTGATGAACCACAATTGGCTTTCAGCGCTGGTTTTGGTGCTCCTTTTTTGCCGCTGCATCCCGCCAGGTATGCTGAAATGCTTGGCGATAAAATGGATGCGCATGATGTGAATATTTGGTTAGTCAATACCGGGTGGACAGGTGGCCCTTATGGAACCGGCTCTCGAATCAAATTAAAATATACCCGTGCCATGGTCATTGCTGCCCTTGACGGGAAGCTCGACCAGGTCGAGTATAAGGTTGACCCGATCTTTGGATTAAATATGCCAACAAGTTGCCCCCATGTGCCGAAAAACCTTTTAGATCCTAAAAATACCTGGAGTGACCCTGATGCCTACGATGACAAAGCCAAAAATCTAGCTAGGTCATTCATAGAAAACTTTAAACAATTTGAAGGTGCAGCGGACGAGGAGATCAAAAATGCAGCTCCTAATGTATAATTAATTTTTCTTATTTGATTGACAAAAACAGTCTATATATTTTATAAAGCGAATACGTTGTTTGCTGGAAAGCATGGGATTGTGTAAGTGTTTGACGCTTAGGCTCTTTGCAGAGTAAAAAATAGAGTATTAAATATAGATAGGCGATCGGTTTTTAACGGCTTATAATTCTCAATTATTAGCAAAGTTATTATCTTTGCCCTGTTCGACTTAAGTGTAAACGCGAAAAAACTACATGAAACCTACTGTTTTTGGCTTAATGCTTATCAGTTTTGTTTTGTTCTCGTGTCAGACACAAGAGGGAGAAGATAAAGAAGAAGTTCTTTTATTAACCGAACAGAGTCGAAAAATCGAGTGCCAAATGGAAGCACTAGAGGCTCAATCGGAACAAGTATGGGATAAGACCAACTCGGCCTTAGAAAAAGCATTGCCTGATGATGTAGAGGCGTACGAAAAAAGTAATATGCTCAAGGTTCGAAATGCTGATCTTATTCGAATGTTTGAAAGCTATCACAAACTCGGCGACCCCATTAAGGCAAAAGTGGATTTAGCTGAAAAGATGGACTTTGCCATGGCAGATTCGATGCGCGTTCTGCAAACAAAGCAAAAGAGACTCATAGATAGCGTTCGAACCCTGCTTATAAATATGCCCTCCGACGAACAGAGAGATGTGGTGAAAGAAAAAATAAAACACATTCAAAATACGGCGTGTACAAAAATTAGCGACCATGACTAAATCAAAACTACTTATTACTTTTTTTGCTCTTGTCTTGTTCCTACAAGCTTGTAGAGAGGACTCTCCGCTAGTGGATACCATAGATGACGACCCATCTGAAGATTTGAGTGCCGAAGAGCTCGATTTTGATATTGCCAGAGATTGGATGGACCTTCAAATAGAGGTCGAGCGGTTTACACCCGGATATCGCCCACCCACGGCAGCGCGCTCTCTAGCCTATACCACCCTAGCCGCCTATGAGTCTGTTGCTCCGGGCATGCCTTCCTATCGCTCTATCCAAACGGAGTTTGATGTGCTAGATATCCCCGAAATTGATACAGAAGAAAGATACAATTGGGAAATTGTTCTCAACGCTTGTTATTCGGAGTGTTTAGGTTATTTTTATCCCACGGCCCCCACAGCTCAGCAATCATCAATCCTTCAAATGGAGCGCGCCTGGCGCCGACTTCTCGAAGAAAAAGAAACAGACCTGGCAGTCGTAGAGCGCTCTATTGAGCGAGGTCGCGAAGTGGCACGTATCATTTACGAGTGGTCAGTAACCGATGAGGCGGGACACGAATCTTACTTGCGCAACGCCGATCCCAATTATGAGCCACCAGAGGGTCCAGGTATGTGGTCTCCCACTTATCCCGACTTCAGTCCCGCTTTATTCCCCCACTTTGGAGATGTTCGAACCTTTGCTGCTAACTCAGACGTACGCGTTGATCCTCCACTAGAGTACAGTGAAGAACCAACTTCTCAGATATATGTCCAAGCTTTAGAAACCATGAATATGGTTAACGAGATTAAGGAAGGCGGACGTTTTGAAGACAGATGGATTGCTGAATTTTGGAGTGATGATTGCCCCATACTTACCTTTACCCCCGCCGGACGCTGGATTCGAATTACCTCTCAGGTGCTGGAAAGTGATAGGGTTAATTTGGCAAAAGCACTGTATTCATATGCGAAAGTGGGTATTGCACTTTCCGATGCGGGCGTGCGCTGCTGGGATGAAAAGTACCGAATTAATTACCTGCGGCCCATTGATTACATCCACAAAGTAATGGGTGAAACAGACTGGAATAGCATTATGTGCCCAGATGGATCTGGTCAGTACTTTACTCCCAACTTTCCTTCATACCCTTCAGGGCATGCTACTTTTGCTGCAGCAGCCGCTGAAGTACTTAGAGATATTTACGGAAACTATTTTCCATTCACAGATCGCTGTCATGAGGGACGTTCGGAATTTATAGGGACGCCTCGAAGCTATAACAGTTTCGAAGAAATGGCAGAAGAGAATGGATATTCTCGTATTCCGTTGGGTGTACATTTTCGAATGGATTCTGAAGCGGGTATTGATCTAGGCCGTAAGGTTGGTCGAGAAGTCAACAAAATGAAATGGCACAACTAGGAGCTACCTCTTGAAAAACATATAAAAGCCGATCGCAAATTTGTGGTCGGCTTTTTTTTATTGCCACTATATCAAGTCAAATAAACTTAAAATTGCCAAGCCTACAGCTAGTATTAATAGCCCATAAGCTAATTTATTAATAGCAGGATAGCGAACGGCGTAGCGTGTGGTTAGCCAGCCACCCAGCAATTGTCCTATTCCTAATGTAAGCCCTATCGTCCAAGCCATCCGGCCCTGCCAGGCAAAAATCACTATCGCAAAGAGTGTATACAAAGCCACAACCATCACCTTCAAGGCGTTAGCTTGCAACAGAGTGTAACGCGCACCAAGCACTGCAATCGCCAGAAAAAATAAGCCCATACCCATCTGAATAAATCCCCCGTAAAAACCCAACAGTAAAAGTCCACTGTATAAAACCGGCCTCGGCCATGGCTTCCCCTTCGTTTCAGGCTGAATCCACCGCTTCGGGTGGATCAATAACAAGAGAAACATGAGTACGATCAAGTATTTGAATACAAACATGAATTGTTCATGGCTCACATATAATGCCGTACCAATACCGATCAACGCTCCCATTGTAACCAAGCTAATCGGGCGCCATTGGTTTTCCACTCTTAAGACCCCTGCCTTCTGAAAGGTATATGAAGATATCAAGGTTTGAAAAGCAATTCCTATACGATTCGTTCCATTGGCAACATTTCCCGGAAGTCCCATGACTTCTGTAAGTATAGATAAGGTAATAGCTGACCCATTGCCCGCCAATGTATTTATTACGCCGGCCAAAAAACCTCCTCCTATGGCAATCAATATTTGATACCCATCCAAAACTTATTGGGCTTTACGCTCCTGGCATAACTCTACGAGAACGCCCCCAGCACTCTTAGGATGAATAAAGCAAATTAGCTTATTATCTGCGCCCACTTTCGGACTGTCATTCAAGAGTTGGAAGCCCGACGCTTTCAAACGCTCCATTTCATCATAAATATCCTCTACCAGAAATGCAATATGGTGCATCCCACCACCCTTACGATCAATGAATTTAGCGATCGGACTATCTGGGCGCGTGGCTCCCAGAAGCTCAATTTTTGTATGATCTTCTATAAAAAAGGAAGTTCGAACACCCTCCGACGCCACGGATTCTTCCTTATAGGGTGCCTGACCAAGTAAAGATTCAAAAAGGGCATTGGCCTCTTGCACATTTGACACGGCTATGCCGATATGTTCTACGCGTTTTACCATTTGTACGATTTATTCAAAGATAAAAAAAGCTATCGCCCCGACTGATATAATTGCTTGACGAACAGTTCGGGAAACTGATCTGGAGTGCAAGCCATTGCCGAAATCTCCAAGGCTGCAACGGCCTCTGCCATCTCAGATGAAAAATGCGGTTTCCCCTCATCCGATAAATTGAGAAGTACCTGAATGTGAACGCCTCGATTGCGCAATCGAGTTAAATTTTGTAGCATCCCTTCCTTGGAAGCTCCTTCGTCCAAATCACTAATCAAAAACAAATAGGTATCTCCCGGGTCTTGAATTTGCTCATCGGCATATTTTAAGGCCTTAGTAATGTTCGTACCGCCTCCTAATTGACTTGCAAACAACACACCAACCGGATCCGCTAACTCCTCACTCAAATCTACCACGGAGGTGTCAAAAAGAATGAAATGGGTCGAAAACGAACGGACCCGGGCCAATACACAAGCATATATCCCAGCATACACAACCGAATCAGCCATTGAAGCCGATTGATCCACAAGTAACATGATGCGCTTCAGGCCGCGCTGACGGTAACCAAAAGAATACCACTTTTCGGGCACTATACCTCCAGCCTGTGGCTGGTAATGCTTCAGGTTAGCCCGAATGATCCGATGCCAGTCCAGTGCATTGGGATTCTTATGTGCCCGTCGCTCAGATCGATGAATGCGCCCCTGTAAGGCCTGCAACATGAGCGGACGTAACTTTTCTTCCAACTCAGTCACCACAGACCTAATGACTCGCTCTGCAGTAGATCGAGTTTCGTCAGGTAGCGACTCTTTCAATGAAAGCAAAGTAGCAACTAAATGCACATCAGGACGCACCGCCTCCAAAACCTCCGGAGCAGCCAACATCGACTCGATGCCATGACGATCGAGCGCATCGCGTTGCATCATATGTACCTGAGCATCAGGAAAATATTTTTGTATATCCCCCAGCCACCTATGTAATTGGGGAGCAGAATTCGAAAAGCCCGCCTTCCCTGACGGTCTATGATAGAGCTCATTCAGTACGGCGGCCATACCCTCTTGCTCACTGGACAGTTCTGCATCCGGAGCTTCCGTTTCCGGCAATTGCAACATCAACCGCCATCGCTTCAGTATGTCTTTATCCTTTCCCATGCACAAAAATAAACCCGCTCAACCTCTTATCCGTTCCTTAAATATGACTTTTTATGATTTGGGTGTATCCCTCGAGGCGTCCGCCAGCCGGCGTTCACCTCGGGGGTCGGGCTATTCGGGGGTTCCGTCCACGAGATCGCCGCAGGCGATCCTCGGGACCCCGCCAGCCGGCGGGCCCCTACTATCCCTTACACGTAGCGCACTGGATAGTGCGCTAGGTTCCGCGCAAGCCGCCCGCCACAAATAGTATCTATAAGAGTCCTATCTTTGTCTTATAAATCGCAACCCTATGTCTCAATACATCCTTATTCTTTTCTCCTTTATCCTGTTTGGTATTATCGGCTGCCAAAATGAACCATCTCCTTCACCTGCAGATGCAAAAAATATGACTGATTCCTCACCATCCACCACAGCTACCGTAGCCGATATCGAACGAGAGATCCGAGCTCATATTTTGAATGTGACGGAGCGAGAGGGTACTTTTCAGGTACAAACAGATTCCCAGTCTCTCAATCTGCAACTGGTTCGCGTACATACAGAGTACTTATCCGTATTAGGGCCGAATGAATTTTTTGCATGTGTAGATCTGGCTACTCTTGATGGAGATGTCTATGATGTAGATTTTTTCCTCAGCGGGACTAGGGATAGCATGGTGGTTACCCAAAAAAGCGTGCATAAGATCAACGGCAAGCCTTTCTACAGCTGGAAACAAAAAGAAGACGGAACCTGGACTACGGTTCCCATGCAGTCAGCCTCCCGAAAACTGCTCGGGGTAATAGAGGGGAGCGATCAATTTCAATTTACCTATACCTGTATCTTACCCGAGTGGACGGGACGGGCTAATCTTTGGTTACCACTGGCTAGCAGCGATTCGTACCAAGAGATCCATAGCCTCGACATCAGTATGCCATTCCCGTTCCAGGAAAAAACCGAAAATAAATTTAATAATAAATATTTATTTGCTGAGGTGGATGATCAATATGCAGGCGATACTATCCGTATCCAATATGAACTCACTCGGAAAGAAAAAGGCGCGTACGAAGGAACCGACCTGGAGGCGCAGCGATTTCTAGGAGCTACCCCTTTCCTGCCGACAGGCGGTCAGTTTCAGGAGCTGGCAGAAAAAATAATTGCTGATCGGGAAGCAAAATCGGAGCTAACAAAAGCGCGAGCCCTATACGATTACATCAGCGACAGCCTTCGATACGCTAAGGAAGGAACCTACGGAACCGCCGATGCACAATATGCCTGCGATGCCAAATCCGGAAACTGTACCGAGTTTCACAGTTTATTTATTTCGTTGGCCCGAAGCATTTCTATTCCCGCTCGATTTGCTGTTGGAGCTGCTATCCCCACAGCCAGAAATGAAGGCGGAATAACAGGCTATCATTGCTGGGCTGAGTTTTATGCTGAGGATAAGTGGTGGCCTATTGATATAAGTGAGGCCAATAAATATGCAGCTCTTTCTACCTATTACTTTGGGCACCACCCAGCTAACCGGATTGAAATCAGTAAAGGCCGGCAGATCACATTAGATCCCATGCCTGCAAGTGGTCCGCTCACATTTTTCGCCTATCCCGTAATGGAGCATCAAGAAAAGGAGTTATTTCCTGTTACTAAATTCAGTTTCGAACGCAAGGAACAATAATACAGGAGTAGCCATATCAGGTAGAATGTATGTGGAAAAATTCTCCAATAAATATTAAGTAGTCACAGATAAAATCAGGTGGATATTTAAAAGACATAAGTTTCTCGTCACTGTATACAGATAGTCTTCAGGGACAGGATCAAGAATCGGGTCTGGCTATTTTTTTCTGGAGGGAATAAAAGAGCCATGCCTCAATATCCTTTGCAGAGGTAATAAAAAAAGGCCTTCTCAAAATGAGAAGACCTTTTTAATAACTTTAAGAAAAGAGAATGGTATTAGTTCGGGTGATCACCACCGGAGTGGTCTTCCTTCTTCATACCATCTTTCATCTCATCCATTTTCTCTTTAGCATTTTCAGAAAGCGTATCCATGGCAGCTTTGGCGTCATCTGTCATTTCATCCGCCTTATCTTTCGCTTTATCCATCATCTTGTCGGCTTCCTCTTTAGCCTCATCCATAGTTTCTTCAGTTTTTTCTACTGCATCTTCTGCTGCATCCTTTTCACCGCCGCAAGCTACGATACCGAAGCTCATTAGGGCAGCGAATAAGAAAATGCCGAAGAATTTCTTGTTTAATTTTTGTGTCAATTTCATTGGTTACGATTTTAATGTACCACAAATATAATTTTTATTCCGTACTTTATAGGTATACATCCTTTGATTTCTATACAAAAGCCTTGTTTTTGTTGGTAAAAGCATCGATTTTTGGACTATTTTTCGGTGCAAACTTTATCGAACTGCTTTTCTGAGCGGAAAGGCTAAAAATATGAAGCCAAAAATACGGTGCATCTCATGAGTATGAGACCAGAAGACCTAACATAGAATGAAAAGCAATCATCATTCTACTTCATTTTTAATTTGGACTTTAACCCATCGATCCGCCAATTCGTTAAGGAGAAAAAATCATCCAGCTGTTTTTTTCGTTTCAGACTTTCAGAGGCGAGTAGTAATTTATCAAACCAGGCATTCGTGTAGTACAGCAAATCTCCTTCCTCCACATGTAGATAATTGGGATTGTCATGGGTAACAAGGAGCAGCCTTTTATCATTTTTTTGTACGCGTATCATATTGTTGGAGTACAGTAGCCTATTGTCCAAAACGTGAAGGTTTGTTGTATGATCGGGTTCATTGCTTTTGGAACCTTCCAGGATAAATCTTCGCATCTGAAGGATTACCTCCTGAATTTCTAAAAGTATATTTTTAGCATCTTTCTTAGAGAAAAACAAATCATTATCGATATAGTATTCCAGCTGAGTGAGGGTTGTTAACCAAATGTGTGGCGTCCAAATTTCCAAAGAATGTATTTCTCGATAATCCTCCCAGAGCATTTTCATCTTCTCAATCAGTGCTGGGCTAAATAAAGTCATTCTGAATAGATCCTCTTCACGTAATGAAGAAATATTCCATACATGTTTGGCAAAAGTAAAAAGCTTAAAACAGCCCAGATGAGGTGCCATGAAATAATAAAAAATCGGAACCTCCGCAGCCACATATGTTACCTCCGTTTCCGTAAGCGGTTGTAAAGACTGCATCAGATTTTGCAAATTCAACAGATAATCTTCTATGCTCAGTACCGGCGACTTTTGAGAAGTGAGATAAACCTTTGCATAAAAAGGATCATCAATGATCAGATCATCAAAAGACAATTGGAACATATTTACAAGAGAGGCAACTTCTTGCATTTTAAAATAGGTCTTACCTTCCAGTCTTTTGTATAATGCATGTACACTGAGACCTAAACGCTTAGCTAGCTCGCGTTTCTTCTCTGGACTTTTCCCAATGTGTTGAAAAATCTGGCCAATGAGTTTTTGTTGAATTTCATCCTTAGTAAATGCAGCTTTTTTATCCATACCCTAATTTTATGTCCGCTACTCTTAAATTAACAAAAATTGATGGATAAAACATTCACACCGTAAAATCTTAGGAAAATGTATTGCCTAAAAAGAATTCCTTTATTTCATTAAAGGGAAATAAAGTAAAAGAATTAACCACCTGATATTTAATCAAACTGAGTTCTTTAGACAATTCTTCTAAATCTAGCTTTTATTAGAAAATTTAACATTTTTGGAATAATACGTCAATTTTAGACAATTTGCAAATTGCGTCGCTATATAACCTACAGTATATTTGAAGTGTACAAGTCGACTTTTACATATTTTATAATTTTAAAATCAATGTCATGAAAAACAAATTTTTATTAGTCTCCCTTTACCCTAAAAAAGGAAGTCCAGCAACTATCTTTATATCTGGTCTCATTCTACTTTTTTCTAATATCTTTTTATCAGCACAATGCGACTTATTAGATCTGCCTGGTGTGCCGGCAGATATAACGGTAGAAGAATCCTATGTTAAAACTACAGAACAAAAAGTAGTATATCCATCTAGTGGTTCAGAGGCTACCTTTAGTACATACGAATATGCACGGATGGAGCCAACCGTGTTAATTGAGGAGGTTCAGCACGCAATAACAGGCGAAAGCGATCAAGTGATGATTAGCTCAGTGTCGAACCCCAGTGAGTACTTTAGCGATTACGTGGTTCCCTATTCTCACGTCATAGTCGAGCCTTCTGATATTTACATATATCAAAATGAGTCTATCATAGGCTCATACTCGAGAAGTCAATGGAGTCTGGATTCGGTAGATTTAGAAGACGGGCCCTCTAATCCTTCCGTAGAAGGGGAAAGCACGCCTTTTCCAATTACGGCACTAGGTGGAGATCTAATTCAGATCGACTATGGTGATCTCATTTATGTGATTGATACGGTCCAAAATTTTGAGATTTTTAATGCAGTGGACTCGAATGGACAAACAAAATCAGTAAAGTTTATTCAACGAGATCCTAATGACACCCTGAGGTCAGTACCGCTGTTCAGTACCCATTATTATAAGCAATCTAAGCGCAATGGCGACTGCTTTTATCAAGTAATAGATAAAAAATACAGCCATTATTGCCGTCCTGAATCTCATGACTCTTCAACTGTTGACTTGAGATCTGCAGAAGTTGAAGAACGCAGTATACGCATGGACCTTATGATTTACCCTAATCCAGCAAGTAACTTTATAAATATTCAGTATTCTTCTTTGAAGGATCAAGAGCTGAATGGTGCAACCCTTGAAGTGATTAGTCAAACAGGGCAAATAATTGATACACGTAAAGTCAATAGTTCTAAAATTATGCAACTTAACATTTCAGGGTAGCCCTCCGGACTCTATGTCATAAGGATCCTTTCAGAAAATAAAACTCTTGTAAATAAATTTGTAAAACCATAAACTTATAATCATGAACTTTTTAAAAATAATATTCGTTTCAATAATGATAGCGCCGCAGCTATTTTCGCAAACTGTATCCACTCAAAATTCATCTAGTGCAAATGATTCAATAATGCAGCAGTTCTTCTCAACCTGCCTTCCCGATGAAAGCTACAGGGTTGTTTCAGGGACATCTCAGGTTAGCACTATACCAGACCCATTGCCACCACAAAGTAGACCTACATATCAACACCCTCCGCAAACCCAAGATGATTATAAGATGGTTTATTGGCTGCATGGATTTCGTGGTAATGATAAAAGCTGGCGCAAACCTGCCAAAGCTTTTGACCGTACCGGTTCAGGTGATGTAATAGCACCTAGACTAGCTGTTTGCAATAGTGAAATGGATTACAGCACTGTTTCAGACTTCGGTTTATATTCGGTAGCCCAAACAGTGGGTGAATTTATGGTAGACAGGGCAGCTAATAATACAGCTTTAAACCCTAATGGATGGAACACTTACGATCGCTCACAATCAATAGTTATAGCACATAGTCAAGGAGGAATAGTAACTAGAGAGATAGATAGACAGCAAAGTACGAATGAACAATTCGAACTTCGTTTTGGTGGCTTAGTTACATTTAATTCACCGAATCAAGGAGCGATAATTGCAGATTCAGAGCAACAAGATATAATGCTTGCTTTTCTTGAGGATTTTTCTAGTGACGTGATTGCAGGTCCGATTGCGGCAAAAATATTTGAAGCAATTGAATTCATTATTGAGCTTATTCCAGAAGGATTACAGTACCTGATTAATACCGTCCCTGATTTTCCAACCGGAGAGGAAATAGGAGATAAATTATCCTCGTTTATTATTGAAGACATCTTTTCATTTTATCTTGATGAAAGTTTGCCTCAAATAACAAAAGAGTATACACCCGATGCAGAAGAATTGGAAGACCTTAATACTTATCAGTCTGACATGACATCCATACTCGCCATAGCTTCAGAACGACCAGTAGTTACCTATATTGATGGAGTAGAGATAGAAAGTGACAATGGCACTAATACTGTAAATGACTTTCCAGTTCCTATTTCTTGGGCAACCCTAAACTTCTTCATAAACAATTTACATGATTTTGATTTGTTTGAAGCAGACAAAAGTGAACCGGAAACAGCCATTCAGGTGGAGAATGTTAGACTCGAGTTTATTGCCAAAAAATCTGATTATGAGCAAAAGCTCAATAATCTTGAAATTGAACGAAGTAATGCACGGTTAGAGCGAGACAGAGCCTGTGGGGGTTTATTCGGTTGGGCAAATCCTATTTGTTGGTCTATGAGAACAAAGGTAGCTAACCTAAACGACTTAGTTGATAAAAACCATTCAGTGGTTGATGGATATGAGCTTGGCATCAATGCATTTAATAATTTCAATAACAACTATCTAACTGCCATGGGGTTGCGGGAATTAGATCAAACCATCGAAGAGGAGCAATACTGCATCTGTTTCTCAGGTACAGGTTTAGAGGAAACCCGCACTGGCCCTTTTCCACCGGGAACAACCTGCATCCCCCAATCTTCTAACGGGCCAGGAGGGTTCGGACAGCAAGGGTTTTGCTATTCAATTATTGAAGAAGTAGTAACTAATAACTGGACCATTTTACCCTCAGATGGCTTATTTTCAGTAGAAGTTCAGAGCAACATCCCGCAGGCTACAGAAGATGCGGTTATTATTTCTAGAGATAATCCACGAGTTTGGAGTTGGTCTGAAATCAATGAAAACAGCAGAGTCGATTACGGCTCCACTCATATGGCTATACGAAACGACGATATTGGAAAAAATGCCTTGATCAAATTATTTGATGGAGATTTTGGATTCTTTTTCGAAATAAATGAAGTTGAATAAAAAAATTACTGGGAGGGCTAACAAGCCTTCCCAGCTAAAATAAATATGATGAAAAATATGTTACCTTATATATTACTTTTGTTGCTTATGCAATTCGCATGCGAAGAGCCTATCGTAACCGTACCCGACTGCAACCCGAACCCCTGTGCCGAAGATGCCTGTGAACCGGATAGTTGCCGATTTCAGGATACGACTTCTATTG
>CAZVLN010000048.1:0-14878 GCA_964627995.1 uncultured Saprospiraceae bacterium | reverse complement strand
ACTCACAGACCCCAGCGTGAGTTCGGAAGTAAAATGGAGTGATCCTTTTATATAAAAAATAACAGAAAGCAACAGCGCGCGCGTTCCCGACGGTGTGAAATGATATGAGCTCAAACCCCTCATCTGCTTTCCGGAAACTTATCCGCAATTATTCATAAACTTCACATGATTTATGGGATTATAAAATAGTAATTTCCTATAAATCAACATTTTGTTAAAGGTTTAATCCTCGAACCTGAGCGGTTTGTGCTTGACGGAATGAAAAGATATTAAGTATCAACATATAACACACCTAAGTTGGAGTAAAAAAAGCTAATACTAAACCGCGAAGGCTTCGGCCAGTAGGACGAAAAATGCTTGCATTTTTCGGTTTATATTATCTTTATATGGTAGGTCGCTAAGATGCCTGGTTGGTCTACATCATAAAGTAAAACCCTAAAATGAACAATAAATTAAAATGGAGTTACTTCATACTCATATTGATTCTAAATTCTTCTTGCGTTGAGAATGAATCAAGTAAGAAAGAAGTAAATCAACCTGAATTAGCAAGTATTTCAGTAGGGGACACTTTAACCTTCACTTCCGGAGTTCGCTCTATCCTTCACGATAGTAAAGGGAGGTATTGGTTTGGAAGTCATCAAGAAGGTTTGAGTCTATATGACGGAAATGCATACCAATACTTCACAACGGAAGATGGCTTGTCAGATAATCAAGTCCGCACCATACAAGAAGATGAAAAGGGAAACATTTGGATTGCTACCGCACAAGGGGTGCATCGTTATGATGGTGAAACAATTACGAATCATACCTCAGAAATAGACGGGAATGCACAAAGTGATTGGAAAAAAGAGGACAAAGACCTATGGTTTACTGGTGGTAATCATGCAGGCGTATACCGATATGATGGTCAGAACATGCACTTTTTAGCCTTTCCGTCCCATAAGACCCTTAACCTTTACGATAATTTATATGCTGTAACGAGTATTTCAAAAGGGAAAAACAATATGATTTGGATAGGCACCTATGCAGGCGTTTTTGGCTATAATGGGAGTGACTTTACAATCATCAATGATAACACCTTAGGATTAGATAGAAATATTGAACCGCTTCATTTAAGAAGCATTCTCGAAGATTCGAAAGGCAGACTTTGGCTGGGAAATAATGGGATTGGTGTATTACTAAAAGAAGGAAATTCAACGATTAACTTTTCCGAAAAGAACAAGCTGATATACCCTATCGGCGGAAGGAAAGGCGATAAATCACCACCTGGCACACTTGAACATGTATTTGAAATCACAGAAGATAGTCAGGGAAACATCTGGTTTGGCGATAGAGATACAGGCGCCTGGCAGTATGATGGTGAATCTATGACTAACTACGCCGTTGACACTACGCTCAAGTCCCCCATGATTTGGGCTATTTATGAAGATCAAAACAAAAACTTACTCTTTGGAATGGCAGGAGGCGGCGTTTATCAATTTAACGGAAAGACCTTTGACAGGAGATTTTAAGATAAATTAGGGTCGCGAATCCATTGAAGGTGCCCGGTAAAAAAACTAAAAAAATGAAACAATTATCACTCGTTGGGTTTCTCGCTCTGGTAATAACATGTGTTGCCTGTGATCAATCGCCGCCAAAAGATGCAAAGAGACAGGTAACAACGGAAACACCCAAAAACTGGAAACTGATTGATAAGCCCGTGTATACCGTGCAGTACCCAGATTCTTTTGAGCTAGATACATCGAGACAGATGGGCATGAGTTTTATGCTTTTGTCGAAGCAACTTTCGGATCATGACCTATTCAGGGAGAATGTGAATCTGATTATGGAAAATTTGCCCGGAAAACAAATTGATCTTGAAAAGTATATTGAGATTTCACTCGGACAAATTGAGATGATGATAACCGATATAAACTTAATAGAGTCCAAAAAAATTACGGATAAAAATGGCGAGTATCAAAAGATTATATATACAGGAAAGCAGGGCCAGTATTCTTTAAAATGGCAACAGCGCTACTGGGTTGAAAACAATAAGGCCTACATCTTGACATTGACCTGTGAAGTAGATCAATACGATCATTACCTAACGGCCGGAGAAGATATAATGAAAACATTTAGGATTAAGTAAGCACCTAAGTACTTCATGCTTTATTTGGCTAAAGGTTTATTCGCAGCACAATTAATTAAAAACCCAAAGCTAGACAATAGGTTTTTAAAGCGAACTGTATTTATGAAGTAATGGGTGATGCAGAGGACGCTTAAAAATTATCGTAATAGGTTATCAACAACACGATCGTCAACCCCTTTTATATTCTTTAATTTAGAAGCTTATATTGAATTTACTATCTATTGTCTATCCTCGATTTTAAGGTTCCTGCGCGTAGAATTGTCTCGATGTGTAATATATTTAAAGAAAAGTCATGGAAACATTGAAGAATCGAATTGCTATCATTACAGGTGGTGCCAGAGGTATTGGTCGTATTACAGCTGAAACCTTTCTCAAAGCGGGCGCAAAGGTCTATATATGGGATATTGCTTCTCAGGGAAAAGAAGTTGCACGCGCTTTAGGGGAACATTGCTTTTTTCAAAAGGTGAATACAACCAAGGAGGAGCAAATCCAGATGGCAGCAGAGGAAATCATGGATGAACAGGGGCAAATTGATATCCTCATAAATAATGCTGGAATCACACGGGACGCTTCGCTAAAAAAAATGAGTGTTGATGATTGGCAATCGGTAATTGATGTTAATTTAACCGGCGTATTCCTGTGCACTAAATATGTTTCCCTAAAAATGGCTGAAAACAATTACGGCCGCATTTGTAATGCCAGTTCGATTGTAGGAGTATATGGAAATTTTGGACAATCTAACTACGTGGCAACTAAGGCTGGGCTTAACGGATTGACAAAAACCTGGGCAAAAGAGCTGGGTAGAAAAGGCATTACAGTAAATTCCGTTGCTCCTGGATTTATAGCTACTGAAATGCTAGAAACCGTACCTCAAAAAGTTCTAGACCAGTTTATAGGCCGGACGCCATTACAACGACTGGGAGAAGCACAAGATATCGCAAATGCATATTTATTCCTGTCTTCCGACCAAGCAGGTTTTATCACTGGAACGGTCCTGCAAGTGGACGGAGGCCTAACGCTTTAGACTGCGCGAGCATAGCAAAACAGATTCGAACTTTCGCCTTGTTTTTAAGGGCCAGCTAAAAAAAATTGCGCTTGTATATCGGGCTGTCTCCCCTTTGGATTTGTGAACACAAACTATGCAATAATTATCCTGAGAAAAGGTCGAAAACCCGGCTCAAACAAAATATTGTTTGGTTGGCGTTGTGTTACCTTTGATACAAATGACCGTGGTTTTCTCGATAGACCCGCTGTAGAGATAAAAGTCGACCCATGATAAAATCACCATAATATATTGATTAATAGAGTTTTAATACAACAAAAACTTTTAAAAAATTGGAAAGTCTCATTATTAAATCAAAACACAAGTATCAAATTCTTCGATTTGTAATAATACCTTTAAGCTGAAATTAAATTTCTGTTTTTCAAGTGGGGGCAGGACGTTGTTTTGAGATCTACATATATCAAACTATTGTTCCCAAACGAAAACTTCAAAAAAACCAAAACTATGAAAAACTTTTTACTAATCACAGGCTTTGTACTGCTCTATGGTCTGCAATTACTAGGGCAGCAAGGTACAGTTAAGGGTGTTGTTACAGATGAATTTTCTGATGATCCCCTCATTAGTGCAACTGTCTATGTAGAAGAAGAAAGCTTTGGAGCAGTTACCGATGAGTCAGGTGCTTACGAATTGAGTTTGGATCCTGGTACATATACGCTTGGGTTCAAATACTTGGGATATGTGGAAATCACCCGAAAAGTTACAGTTGAATCAGGATCAACAACCACCCTGGATATTCGCTTAGAACCGCAAGGAATCACTGGACAGGAGGTTGTAGTGTCTGGCTCAAAACGCCCAGAAAAACTTACTGAGTCTCCGGCTACTATAGAAACGATATATGCTAGAGAGTTAGAGGAGTTTGCTTCACCTAATGCGGGGGAATTGCTTGCCCGTCAAAAGGGGATTGACTTTTTTAGAGCAGGAGTCGTTGGTACAGGGATCAATATTCGGGGTTTCAACTCGAATTTTAATGCTAAAAACCTGCAGGTAACTGATGGACGGTATAGTACACTAGTAGCTACGGGGCTCCCATTTGGCCCCCTAAACACTGTGATTAAAGAGGATATAGAAAGAGTGGAAGTTATTCTGGGACCTAATTCGACCATGTATGGACCTAATGCACATAATGGCTTAGTAAACACAATCACCAAGGATCCAAGGACTTCTGAAGGGACGACGCTTGCTACAACCATAGGTAATCAGGGTATGATCTCAGGAAGACTTCGCCACGCGCAAGTGATCAACGACAAGTGGTCTTATAAATTCTCTTTGGAACGAACTCAGGCAGAAGAGTTTGAATATGTAGACTCCGTTTATATCGACCGATTAGATGAGAACGGACAGCCTGGATCAGATGGCAAGGTTGAAGCATATGATGAACTCGAGCTGGACCGCGGTATTGAGTTTACAAAAGCCGAAGCCGCACTGTATTATAGTCCAAATGCAAATACAGATATCATCTTTAACTATGGACACAGTAATAGCACCTACCTTTCGCCAACGAATGTAGGCCGTAATCAAATTAAAGATTGGAGAATTAACTATTATCAGCTGCGACTTTCCGGAAAAAATTATTTTGTTCAGGGCTATCTGACTACGAGTAATACGGATAGTACCTACAGTATCGATGACCGGACGAAACAATATTGGAGAGGAATAGATGCTGGATTGTCTCACCAGCAAGCAGCGGGTTCTCAATCGTATGCAAGCGGCGCATTGTTTGCCGATGCATCCAGAAGATGGAATGGAGAAGCACAATATTTTGACAATTTTTTCAATAATACGCTAGATGTTGTTGTTGGTGCTCAATATCAATTGGATCAGGCAAATAGCCTGAGCACCTATTTATTAGATGAAAACGATAACGATTATATCAATGTCGCCCAATATGGAGGGTATGCCCACCTGGAACAATCTCTACCCTATGGCTTCCGCGTTTTGGCAGCTGCCAGGGCTGATTATCATGAGATTTACGAATTCAACTTCGTTCCCAAACTAGGCTTATTGAAAGATTTTGATAATGGTACATTTCGTCTGACATACGGCAAAGGAATTGCAGCACCAACCATTTTAAATATGTTTGGAGATTTATTTTCAGGGTTGATTCTAGGGAATGCTGAAGGTTTCACATTGACGGACGGAACTATGGTCGATCCCCAAAGAGTTGAGCAACTTCAAACGATAGAGGTGGGCTACAAAGGACAGCATTTTAAGCGAAAACTCTTTGTTGATGCGAACGCCTATTACAACATTTCAGAAGACTTTCTAAGCCCTGTTCAGGTTATAGGTGTGGCTGAAGAGAGAGGAGGGGTGCCTATAGAAGAGGTACAGACGGGCTTTGGAATTTACAATGGCCTAGTAGCGACCTATCTCAATTTCGGAATGTTTGATACTTATGGGTTTGATATCGGTCTAAACTATTACATCAATAACCAATTCAGCATCGGTGCAAATTATTCCTACTTTGGATATGAAATCGATGAAAATAATCTATCAAATGACTTTAATAATGATGGAGTTGTTAACAAATTAGATATTTTAGTTAACGCCCCCCGAAATAAAGGAAACATCAGCTTCAATTACAACGGAGATAAATTTTTCTGCACCTTGTTTATGCGTTGGGTAGAAGCATTTGATTATTTTTCCAGCTTTCAGATTGCAGCAGAAACCCAAGATCTTGTTTATCGAGGAGTTCCTGTAGTTGCAGATGCCAGAAGTGCAGATTCATACAATTATGGACCTCTGGGTGGATTTACTTCGGTGGATGTGAACTTGGGATATCGGGTCAATGAAAACTTTACTATCAGCGGCCAGGTAACAAATCTGTTTGATGTAGAAATGAGAGAATTTACTGCGGCACCGCCAACAGGGCGTTTGTACAGCGTAGATTTCAAAATGAAGCTCCCCATTAAATAAAACGTTAGTAAATGAATAATTTGGGAGGTGCATCTCTTTCAGGGGCGGGTTTTTACGCCCCTGAAAGAGAACTTAAAAATGCCTACTTTGACCAACTGCTTGGAGAAGATGTCAGCACTTGGCTGGAAGAAAATGTAGAAATTTTTGCGCGCAGGTGGTGTACAAAAGATCAATCCACGGCAGATTTATGCTATCACGCAGCACAGGATGCCATGAAAGATGCCGGACGGCAGCCAGAAGATCTGGACTTAATCATTGTGGCAACAGATACGCCTGAATATGTGAGTCCTTCTACTGCCGCTGTTCTTCAAGATCGTCTCGGCGCTCTATCGGCCGGAACATTTGACGTTAATACTGCTTGTGCGGGCTTCGTTACAGCATTAGACATTGCAGCAAAATACATTATCTCAGATCCGCAATATCAACACGTTTTGGTGATTGGTGCCTATGCAATGAGCAAATATTTAAATATAGAAGATAAAAAAACTGTTACGCTATTTGCCGATGGAGCAGGTGCTGTAGTGCTTTCTGCATCTAAGGAACAAAATTATGTGCCTGGAGAATTGATCACCATGGGTCAGTACGCGGATTGGATGGGCATATATAGCGGAGGTTCGCACATTCCGGTTACCAAGGAAGCCTTGGCCAAGCATCAACACCAATTGCAGTTCGTAAAAAAATTCCCTAAAGAACTCAACCCAAAAATGTGGTCTCAGATGATCAAGGATCTTTGCAAAAAAATGGCGGTGGAGATTGAAGACATCGACCATTTCTTTTTGACGCAGATTAATATCAACGCCATTAGAGAAACCCTGGATATTCTAGGCCAGCCTGAAGAAAAGGCGACGACTATTATGCATGACTATGGATATACAGGTTCTGCCTGTATTCCGATGGCATTCGCAATCGCTAAAAAATCTGGCAAGGTCAAATCCGGACAGCTCTGTGTATTTGTAGGTTCCGGCGGAGGCTTAGCATTTGCTTCGGCCGCATTAAAAACTTAAATTGAGGGCAAATGTTGGAAAAGGATTGGGTTCAAAAATGGGCGACGTTTACTCCTCGATCTCCTGTGGCACAAGAGGTTGAGAGTGGAAGAGGGTTAAATTACGGAGAACTTAATACACTTGCTACACGTTTGGCTTCTCATCTTCAATTTGAACACGGCTTGAGCCCTGGAGACCGCATAGCCGTAGTGGCAGAAAATTGCTTAGAATACATTACCCTTTTTTCAGCAGCTCAAAAAATTGGTTTCGTCATTGTGCCACTGAATTATCGCTACACATCCAGAGAGCTGAGCGACTTAATTCACGATGCAAAACCTAAAATTGTCTACTTTCAAAGTGCTTTCAAAACGACCCTGGAACAGATTGTGTGGGAGAAGTTTCAGCCTGAATTGATTTCTTTCGAAGAACTGCACGAAGTTAAACCCGCTTTAGATCAAAGGTATGAAGTGCGGGAAATACCTGATGACCATCCCATATTTATTTTATACACATCGGGAACCACGGGCTTTCCCAAAGGAGCAATTTATACTCACGAAATGCTATTTTGGAACTCCGTGAATACAGCTCTCAGCTTAATAATAAATTCCGAAAGTAAAACAGTGAATTGCATGCCCCTCTTTCATACGGGCGGATGGAATGTCCTTTTGACACCGCTTTTGCATAGGGGTGGATGTATACTTTTGATGAAAAATTTCGATGCTACTAGTCTCCTTGAACTGTTGGACAAAGAAGACATAAGTATTTTTATGGGTGTTCCGACTATGCTCAAAAGGTTGGCCGAACTTCCTAACTTTTCACAAGCAAAGTTTAGGGAGCTACTATATGTAATCGTAGGAGGCGAAGCTATGCCCCTTCCTCTAATAGAAACGTGGCACGATAAAAAAGTTCCCGTGCGACAGGGCTATGGCATGACAGAGGCTGGGCCGAACCTTACTTCCCTTCATCACAATGATGCCTTGGATAAAATTGGGTCCATTGGGCGACCAAATTTTTACGTAAAGACTAAAGTCGTGCGGGAAGACGGGACTCCTTGTGGTGCCAACGAGGATGGAGAACTCCTCTTGAAAGGGCCAATGTGTTTCCCCGGATATTGGAACAATCCGAAGGCGACAAAAGCTGCTTTTACTGATGGGTGGCTAAAAACGGGAGATATCGTTAAACAAGATTCGCAAGGATACTTATACGTGGTGGATCGGAAGAAAAATATGTTCATTAGTGGAGGAGAAAATGTTTATCCTTTGGAGGTAGAACGGTTTCTCAACAACCATCCGCTAGTAAGCGAGTCGGCTATCTTGGGTGTCCCCAGTGCCAGATGGGGAGAGGTGGGTCGAGCCTTTCTTCAGTTGACCGACTCCAGTTCGGAATCTCTTGATGAATTAAAAACTTATTGTCTGCAAGGACTGGCTAAGTTTAAAATTCCGGCTCATTGGACCCTATTGGATGAGATTCCCAAAACCTCAACGGGAAAGATTGACCGTCACGCTTTAAAAAATAATGTTAATGAGTATTCATAATCCTTTTCGGCTTTACTCACTACAAGTTATCTTTCAACCCTTAAGTTGGGAGGCAGTTTTTGCTGCCTTGTTCATTTTCTGCCCTCTGAACTCCATCTTTACTCAAGTGACCTCTATGGAAGAACGACCTTATTTTATTCCAGCCAAAGAAGTGGTTTTGCAGGATTCGACGCATTGCTCTTATATCGAAATGGGCAATGGAGACACGACACTTTTATTTATCCACGGTTTGGGAAGTTATTCGCAGGCCTGGAAGCGTCAACTCACTGAGCTATCTAAAAGATATCGCTGTATCGCAATAGATTTGCCAGGCTATGGCAAGTCAGCATTGCAAACCGAGAAGATCAGCATGTTTTATTATGCAGAGGTCGTTCACGCCCTATTAAAAGAACTTAATGCAAAAAACCCTATATTGGTGGGACACTCGATGGGCGCGCAAGTCGCGGTCCATACCTCAGCCTTATATCCTGGTGATTATTTGGGACTAGTGCTTTTGGCTCCGGCGGGCATTGAGACATTTTCGAAAGAAGCAGCGGTTTTACTCCAAAGCTATTACAAAGCCAATTACTTTCAAAGCCTCACGGATAGCATCATTGTTGAAAATTTCAATAAAAATTTCCACAATTTGGATCGTATTCCAGATTATTTAGTGGAGGATCGAATCGCAATCCAAAAAACTCGGGAGTACCCTCAATTCAAAACAGCGATTATTCAATCTGTGACAGCCATGCTGGAGGCGCCATCCCTTCCTCTATTTAAAAATCTATCACTACCGATCCGCATGGTTTTCGGACAAAATGACCAGTTGATTCCTAATCCATACTTTCACCCGGAAAGTATACAAGAATACATGATTAATGCATTAAGAGTATATCCTGAGATTGAGCCCGTATTCTGGGAAAATACTGGGCATTATATTCCCCTTGACCAGCCAGAGAAAACAAACGCTTTAATTATTGAATTTGTCAATTCGCTTAAATAATGGGAAAAACACCCTTAAAAAAGTTTGCTGCCTTCGCCGCTAAGCTTTTTCCACATGAGCTAGCCTATTTGAAGCGTATAGAACAGTTTGCCGATGTTGAAAATAAAGCTATTCTCGAGAGGTTATTATTAAATGCCTCTTCAGCTGAATGCAAACAGGCCTACGATCTCAGTATTGACAAACGCAAGTATTCCAAAATTAAAGGGTGGATAGAAAAACAGCTCGCAACAATCAATGTAGATCGTGAACTGCGAAATATTCAAGATACAGAATACAAGATTCTGACGGACGATATCTCACCTGAAGTTGAAGGCTATATCTTGGACCAAATGAAAAAGTACCGCTCCAGAGATTTTCATTTTATTCGGTTTTACGAATTAGTGGACCGCTACCGGCAATATTTATTAGTGCGAATGCGCTATCGCGCTCACGACGCCACTCTAAAATTTATTGATCAGCACCGCGTCGAGTATCAAAAAGCGAAAAGAATAAATCGTGATTTATATCAGGTCACTCATGACATTGTTGAGCAGTATCGCACGGGAAAAAGAGAATCGAAACAATGGGAACCTTTGCTCAAGTCTTATTTTCTAGACGACGACCTGGATGGATTGAACCGGTATACCGCTCTAGTTCGCCTGACCTTTATTCATATCAACTACCGAGATTTTGAAGAGCTATTCCCTCTATACCAACACTTAGATGAACTCCTTAAGGAAGGCAAGTTTTATTCCCGTAACATCCTTGCTAACTACTATTCCAACAGAGTAATCATCCACTCCAAACGGGAAGAGTGGAATCTTGCCGAGAATTACGGTTATCTCAGCATCACTCATATAAATAAAGATTACTTGCAGTATGTTAATACTCTCACGGGCATTCTACTGCGCAAGAAAAAATACCCAAAAGCACTGCAACTCATGCAAAAGAGCCTGCCTAGACTCAAAGAATCAAACAGTTCTCATAATCGATCCGGCTTCGCCTCCTTCTATATTCACACGCTCCAGTTGAACCAACGGCCGAAGCAAGCTAAAAAATATGCGGAAAGTTTTCTTCGGCTATATAGGAAGGAAATATTCGAACACCGCTGGCACACTTTTTTTTCATTTTATCTAAAAGCCCTGATTTCTTTGAAAAATTGGGAACAGCTTTTGATCGTTTTTGATAATTATGATTTGTTAGAGCTTGATAAAAAGTACCAGCAGAAAGCAAATTATTTACCGACCTTACCCTGGTTCCACTTTCTCGCTTCTTTCAAGCTTGGGCACTTGGACAAAGAACATTTTTTAAATCAATTATATCAATCATGCGGCGAGTATTTGAGCAGCTCTGCGAAGCGAAACCACATTAACTCGCTCTGCCAAGAGCTGCAATCTTTTGCTCCAGCAGTTTTTTCCCAGTTTTCACACACCTATTTACAACCTAATACTCAATAACCGATTATGGACATCGTTACGGCAACCGCCATCACACTTACCTTATATGCTTTAGCGATCCTCTTTTTCGTTATTCGCGGCTCACTGAAGATTAAATCTATTGGGGACTACGCCCTTGGAAGTATTCAGTTTTCTCCCTATGCTGTGGGTCTTTCTTTGGCTGCGAGTATGACAAGTGCTGCAACTTTTATTATTAACCCGGGCTATGTTAGCCTATACGGCTGGAGCGCTTTTCTCAGCTTTGGCGTATTTTTGCCATTGGCTGCTTTCGTATCACTAATCGTGCTCACAAAGAGCTTTCAAAATTTTGGTGGGCAAGTAAAGGCTCTAACATTGGCCCAATGGATCGGTAAGAAATATCATAATAAATGGTTTTCCCTCTTTTTTGCTTTTTTGTCCCTGCTTTTAATCACTTTTATTGTACTCATTTGTGTCGGACTTACGAAGGTGATCTCCAAAGCTCTTGATGCTGATGAGTTTTGGGTGCTCACTTGCGTAGTTAGCTTTATTTTCGGTTATATGATGTTTGGCGGGGCGAACTCAATGGTTTATACAAATACCATTCAGGCTGTTTTGATGAGCATCGTAGCGATTATTTTACTGACGTCCGGCTATTCGTACTTTTCAGAGGGTATCCACGGATTTATTGACCAACTCAACGCTGTTGATCCTCGCCTCACTCAATCCACTTTTGCAAACAGCCCGATGTTTCGAGACTATTGGGAAATAATTTTCTTTCAGATCGTGGTAGGGGCTGCTATTGTTTGTCAACCGCATATTATAACTAAGTCCCTTTTGCTTAAAAGTAAAAAAGACATCCGAGCCTATCTGACGACCGGTATTTTGGTTCAGATTTTATTTTTCTTGGTTGTAGCTGCGGGGTTTTACGCCCGTTTGTCCTTTCCTGACCTCGAGGTAGATGGAGCTCCTCTCAGCATGGATGATATCATTCCCCAATTCGTAGTTTCCGAATTTCCTGTATGGGTAGCGTTGATCTTGATTATTGGGTTGATTTCTGCAGGACTGTCCACTCTGGAGGGCTTAATCCAGTCCATGTCTACCACGATCACGTCTGATATCATAGAGCCTCTAAGCCCATCGGGATTAGAGCCTCAATTGATGATTTGGCTCAATCGAGGGATTATAGTAATTTTAGCTATTGCCACCATAGTTATTTCCTGGCAGCAGATTCAACATCCAAGATTGAGTGTTAGCATTCTCGCCCTAAATGGTGTTTATGCTTTTTTCTCAGCAGCTTTTGTTCCGGTAATTATGGGGATTTTCTTCAAAAATGTACCGCTCTTGGCTCCCGTTGCGGCTTCTGTTGTAGCGGTGGTAGTTCACTTTTCCATTTACTACGGGTCTCTTCTTCCTTACACGCAGGATGAGGTTGGCAATCCCGGTGCCGCTGCAGCTATAGCTATTCTTGCCGCTGTTTTAGTTGGCTTTGTAATCTTCTTCTTTCATCGCAGGAAAGGCCTTTTGTCAAATTAACTTATACTGAGGAAATAAATATAAGCCGGGCAGCTAGGCAATTAAATTTTGTATAGGCTTTACAGGTGGTCTTTCCAGGCTCCTTTTGCTCTCCGACGAGGGCGAGCTAAAAATTGCCGACAATATGCCAGTTCATTCTTTGCACGCTCACTGATCACAGAATCCTTCGTATCTTACCAGCAGTAGGAGACATAACCGCAAAAACGGGATGCTTCCTTATATCACGAATCGGTGACTCATGATAAAAATTTTTAGGAAAATACGTAAAACCTTACTGGAAGAGAATCGGATTAAAAAATATCTGCTCTATGCTCTGGGAGAAATCATTCTTGTTGTTATCGGTATTCTGATCGCCTTACAAATCAACAATGCCAACCAAAAAAACTTGAATAGGGAAGCTTTGAATGGTTACCTCAATAGCATTGCTCAAAATATCGAAAGTGATCTTAAAAAGGCCGAAACTATCAAAGAGTTTTGGCTTGATCTCGTTCCCCGCTTAGCCCTGAGCAGAAGACGGATGTACCCGGCCTATTATCAAATACGTCAGGAAGTGTACGGGGATAGCCTGACAGCGGCGTACCGATACAGCAGAGAAAACATAGATTTTATGTCTCGGGCGATTAATGACGCATGGGGTGTAAAGTACCTAACCCCCAATGTCAGCGGATTTGAATCCTTGACCAATTCAGGCTTTTTAAGCCAACTTCAAGGAACAGACGTTGAGGAGCTCCTTTTTAATTACTACAATTTACTGGAAGAGTTAACCATACAAGAGAGTAACTATAACCAAACTCTTCAAAACTCTTTTGATGACTTTGTTAGTGCCGACCTTGAGGGCACCTATACTTTTTTTAACTCAGCAACTCAAACCTGGGGAGCTGATTTAGTGGAAAAACTACCGAGACTAGTGGATGAAATCGCCTTTCATCCCAGTCTAACACCCATTTATTTTTATCCCGAACATCTCATTGTGAAATATGAAAATTTATTGATCATGGGAGAAGCCTTGCGGGAAATGATACTAAGTGGGGAGGAGGATTACACGCGTGAAATTGAGAATCAACTCGCCCGGGTTTTCGACCAATATGCCAACAGCCCCTACCCTACTGTCATGCAGCATGGATATCGCACACAGGATTACAGCTATGCTGTAGCCAGCCCAAACCAAAACCAAGCGGTAAACTTGCAATATTTAGGAGCACATAGCACTGTCCAGTTTGACTCTGTCGCCTGGGCCGTTATATATTGGTTTGTGGGAAATGGGGTGGTGGATGCCAACCGTGTCAAAGACTTTTCAAAATTTACGACATTGCGTCTCAGAATGCGGGGAGTAGAAGGGGGTGAGCAAATAAAAGTTAGCTTAAAAGATAAATCGAACCCCACGGATGGTTCAGAAACAAAAGTTCCCCTAAACTTGACCAACGAATGGAAAGATTATGAAATACCTCTCTCTAGTTTTGCTCCGATCCAACTGGAGGAGATATTCATGGTGGCCTCAATCATCGTAGAGCATCAAGCCTGCGCCATAGAGATAGAGTCTATTGAGTATTTGAAGTGAGTAACTTTTGAGGAGAACTTGAAAAGGTTTCATCGTGAAGTGCTTTATTCAACCATTTAAATGTTAAGCTATCCGGCAACTCATTTTGATTTTAACATTATTCTCTGGCGTCAACACCTATTCCCAGACTGACTTATGCGACTGTCACAAATATTATTTAAAAGCTGAAAAGGCTTACTTCTCCAATAATCAGGATTTCACTGTTTATTATTATAAAAAAGCTTTTTCGAATTCAGTATTTGATAATATTGCGAAGCTTTTTAATGCTGCTGATAAAGTAATTCGCATTGGTGAATTAGAATATGCGGAAAATCTAATATACTCTGCCCGTAAATCGGGAACAAGTATAGACGGCATTTATGACTTTGTAAAACGACATTCCAAGTTCGAATTTATGATTGACAGTTCTAAGTTGGCGGAAATTGAAGTTGATACTCCAAACCCAGATGCGTTTCTGGTAAAAGAATTGAAATTTATGCAGGCTCGGGACCAGATGATTCGAAATGAATACAGAAATAAATATGACTTTGATTATAGGAAGTTGATAGATTTTGGAAATTTTCTTATGCTAAAAAACATCTTAAATTTAGTATTCCTATTGTTTTACTATTTGAGGCGGGAAAGCTAGAAAGTATTGGGTCGAAAACAGCAACTAATAAACTTACTACCTTTATTACTAAGCCAGCGCTTGCTCAAGCCTCTCTCCCCTCATTAGGAATCGATCAAAGGTCCACTTTGGAGCGAAGCCAAATTTGGGGTATCTTGCAATTCCTTCTTAGAGGGTAT